>JAFVXI010000009.1 GCA_017501245.1 Clostridia bacterium | reverse complement strand
TGTTTCATAGTATTATCTCCTTATCCTACCGTTACCTTATCAATCGGTAGCTTCGATATATTTTTCTTTGTACCGCCGAAGGTGGCGTAAATCAAGGTAAGTCCTCCGACACGTCCGAAGAACATCAGCGCAATTAAAATAATTCGTGATACAGTACCGAGCGACGGGGTTATGCCAAGTGAAAGACCGACCGTACCGATTGCCGATGCCGTTTCATAAAGACAGGTCATCAGAGGTAATCCCTCTACCGCGCTTATGACTGCACCGCCGAGCAAAAACAGCATGATATACAGAAGGCAGATAGCAGAGGCGTGCTTGACTGTATCATCTGCAATTCGGCGCTTAAACATCTGCGCGTTTTCTTTCTTACGGAATACCGATGTTGCGGAAGCAAACAAAACGGCAAGAGTTGTGGTTTTCATACCGCCTGCGGTTGATCCGGGAGAGCCTCCCACAAGCATCAGGAAGATCATAAGCAAGAGTCCAACCTCACTGATAAGTCCAAGATTTGCCGTATTGAAGCCTGCCGTTCTCGGTGTTACTGCTTGAAATAGAGATAGCAGTATTCGTTCACCGATAGTATATTCTTCAAACTCACAGAAGAAGAAATACAGCGTGGGAATGAATATCAGCGCACCCGTAATTGCAAGAATGATCTTGCTTTGCGTGCGGTATTTTTTGACACGCCATTTATGTCTGTATATATCTTCCCAAGTCAAGAAGCCGATACCGCCTATTATAATGAGTAGCATAATAACAATGCTGATTACGGGATGCGAGGCATAGGCGGTAAGCGACGAATACTGTCCGCTGACCTCTCCCATCACGTCAAATCCTGCGTTACAGAATGCTGATATAGAATGAAATACCGCCATCCATATGCCTTTTGCTCCGTGGTCGATACAGAATACGGGAAGCATAGCGAGCATTCCAATGGCTTCGACGATAAGCACGCCTTTGAGAATAAACCAAGTCAGACGGACGATGCCGCCAACGCTTGGGGCTGACATTGCCTCCTGCATCGTGCTTCGCTGTCCAAGCCCGATCTTTCTGCCTGCGAGAATAGATACCGAAGCTGCAACCGTAACGACACCCAAACCGCCTATCTGAATGAGTATAAGTATAATCGCTTGCCCAAAGTACGACCAATAGGTTGCCGTATCCTGCACGATTAGTCCCGTTACGCATACTGCTGAGGTCGATGTGAACAAGGCATCCGAAAACGGTGTTACAACACCGTCCTTGCTTGATATAGGGAGCATAAGCAGAAACGCTCCGACCAGTATTACTGCCGCAAAGCCAAGTAAAATAACTTGGAATGACGACAGCTTAAATCTATGTAAAGGTCGCATATACCTCTCCTTATACAGTTTCTACTATATACATTTTACCAAAAAACAGATAAAGACGACGTTAGCACTCTACCGCACGGTATTAAGATTGTATAAAGATAGCCCTCGCTCCATTTCGGAACGAGGGCTGTGAACCTATAACTATATTTTGTTCCCATGTATCCTACAGAACACAAGCCGAAACGGCTTGTGAAAATGCACAGTCTTTTCTGTCGCATCACTATGCGACCTGTGTTTGTCAGCGTCCTTGCAAAGAAATCATTGATTTCTTAAGGCGTAGCCACCGGTTCGCTCCTTAAAAGAGCGAACGCGCAAGGTAAGCTATCATACTTTTCATGTGTTGTACCTCCTGTTAGCCGGGCAACATACCACAGAAGAGAGCGGAAGTCCGGCACTTTTCCGAAAATAAAGCCGGGCTTTTTTCACGGGGCGTTTTCTTTGACTTCTGCGATGCAAATATTGATGAGCGAAGGCATAAAGAAAAATCCATCACAGACTCTCGTCCATGATGGATTATTCTCGTCCTATTCGGTTTTTGGTTATTTCTCCGTTAAGACGGGCAGCCTTTGTGGTGCAGACCTTTTACTATGCCGGGACGATACGTCTCGCTTTGAGCATCTTTTGCTATGCCGGGGCGATACGTCTCGCTTTAAGCTCAGTTTGCTAAAAGCCCTGTCTGATGGCAAGATGATCAAGCAAAGACGCAAAAATGTAATTAAAGCTTTACAAGAACGCCCTCGTCAGCAGACTTATGGATAGACTGCATGATCTCGGTGAGGTGTCTTGCGTAGTCGAGAGAAACGATGTAGGGGTTGCCCTTGAGGGTGTTTGCGATCATGGTGTAGATCTCGTAGTGGTTGCCGAAGATCTTGCCCTCGAGGGTGATGTGAGTCTTTTCGGTGTGGGTGACGCTTCTGTAGCAGTTAGGATCGTTCGACTCGGGGTAAGAGATCTCGTGGATCTCCATCTCGTTGCCCTTGACGTAGATGGTTCCCTTATCGCCCTGAACTACCCAGTTGGGGAGGTAGTCGGAGATGATGTTGTGATCTACCTGAACGATGACGCCGCTCTCGGTCGTGAGAGTGGAGCAGAACATATCGTCAGCGTCGCCGGGGTTGATGACCTGTCTCTTGTGTGCGTAAACGGTCTTGATAGGCTCGTCAACGAAGCACATAGCCTGCTCAACGAGGTGAGGGCCCCAGTTGTTGAGATATCCGCCTGCATAAGCCTTGAGGGTCTGCCAGTCAGAGCGCTTGCCGAAGGTCATCTGCGCACGGTAAACTCTGAACACCTTACCGATCTTACCCTCCTTGACAAGCTCCTTGAGCTTAACGACGTCAGCGCCGTCGTGGCAGGGGATGAAGGGCATAACGGTCACGCCGTATTCCTTCGATGCGCTGATGATGGAGTCAGCCTCGTCGGTGGTGATAGCCCAGGGCTTAGTGATGAGGACGTTCTTGCCCGCACGGATGAAGTCAAGTGCGATAGCGGTGTGCGTGTAGCTGTAGGTGAGAATGACGGCAAAATCAAACTCATCGGAGTTTAACATCGTGTGATAGTCAACGTACTTCTTAGCGGAGGGGAAGCGAGCAGAATACTTCTCAAGTGCCTCGGGGTTGATGTCGCAGATGGCGGTAACCTCAAATTCGGGGTGCTTTTCAAGCACGGGGCCGTGAAGCTCGTTAGCGGTTCTTCCACAGCCGATAATGGCGGTTTTGAATGACATGATAATTCCTTCCTTTTTCTTTATTTTATTATATTTTCGTCTTAAGTAATGCGAGCGCCTTCTTCATAGACGAGAGGCCCTCGCCATTCTTGGTCTCGAAGGAAACCGTTCCCTCGTAGCCGATCTTAGCGAGGTTGTCAAGCACGGTGGCAACGTAGTCGCTGTATCCGTCCTCGGGCAATACTCTCGCAAGCTCGGAGATGTGGATATGCTTGAGGATATCCTTATACTTAACGATATCGTCGGTGTTGTCGCCATTGGAGTTCATATGGATGGTGTCGGCGAGCAGCTGGATAGAGGGCGAGTCTACCGTCTCTACGACTCTTGCGCCGTCTGCGAGAGTGTTGATGAAGTTGCAGGCGTCGGCACGAAGAGGCTCCATAACCACCGTGATGCCGTACTTCTCGCAGGCAGGGACGATGACCCTCGTGAT
Organism: Clostridia bacterium; assembly: GCA_017501245.1. Taxonomy (GTDB): domain Bacteria; phylum Bacillota; class Clostridia; order Oscillospirales; family CAG-272; genus UBA1740. The sequence goes on along the minus strand of JAFVXI010000009.1, from coordinate 43,242 downwards.
GACCTCGCATATCTGCTTATAGCCGGTGTCCTCGTCGGTGTTCTCGTCGAGGGCTCTTGCGGGTGCGGAGCCGAAAACGATCTTCCTTGCGCCGAGCCTTGCGCATCTCGAGAAGGTCTTTTCGATATACGCCTCGATCTCGTCGTAGTTGATCTCGGAGCCCGTGACCCTGATAGTCCTCGGGAAGAGAGCGCAGCAGCAGTCGCAGTCAAGCTCCAGCTCCTTAAGGGTCGAGTAAAGCTTCTCGAACTCCTCGTCGGAGAGCGACGCAACGAGCATCGCACGCATCTCAACGTAGTCAAAGCCCGCCTCCTTGATCATCTTTATTAATTCGTAGTCCACCTCGGTCTTAAGAGGGGTGGAAAATTCCTTGCAAAAACCGTATCTCATTTTGTTCTCCGTTCTGTTTTTTGTGTTTGGGAATGCTCCATCGGTGTGCGCCGTCTGTGGCTTGGTGGCGGAGCTGGTTTGCCCGTGGGCAGGTCGTCCGTGATATCACGGTGCGGTGAGGAGCGAGGTGGTCACCTCGTCGGGCCGGAATACCGGATCAGCTTCATTTTTCCTTCAAGGCGGAAGCTCTCGCAGGAGGCAGGGATAAAGAACTGGTCGCCGCGCGACACGGCTCTGCCGTCGAGCCTGCCCTCGCCCTCGAGGATATATACGCCGCTGAATCTGCCCGAGCCTAGGATCTCGACCTCGCCGTCAACGTCGGTCATTGAAAGCCCGAACATATCCGTGCTGTCCCCGTCGATGATGACGTCGCCGCGGCGCTTGATGCCCCATCTCTCCTTTACTACCTCGGCAGAGTAGCCGTTATATTCAAAGCAGTCGAACATACGGTCAAAGCCTAAGCCCTGATGGCACATAAAGTCTGCGACGGCAAGCCCCTTTGGGGTCGTGCGCTCGGTGCGGATGGTGTAGTCGGTCGGCTCCTGGATCTCTATCAAGAGGCAGCCGGGGCCGATGGCGTGGGGGATGCCCCCCTCGATGAGGTAGGTCTCGCCCGCCTCAACGTTGAATTTATGCAGGCAGTCGAGCATAGCGGGGATATCCTGCTTATCAAAGCATTCCTTCCACCTCTCTCTCGTGACGCCCTCCTTAAAGCCAAAGTAAATGCAGGGCGCCTCACCGTCGATCTCTCTGCCGCCGATGATATGCCAGCATTCGGTCTTTCCGAACCTTGAATTAAAGAGCGACATCGCCTTTTCCCTCGTGGGATGCACCTGGACGGTCAGTCTCTCTGCTGAGTCGATGATCTTGACCAGGACACCGAGGCTCGTGCCGTATTTTTCGCTGTGCTCTCTGCCGAGCGCCGACACGGGGTCTCGCTCTATCAGCTCGGCGAGAGAGATATCCTCGTCCTCGAGCATATTGATGCCCTCGACGATATCCTCTCTGCCGCTGTTTCTGGCTCTGACGGTGGACATGATCCACTCCTCGGGGAAGTTGTTATCCTCGGTGCCACCCTCGCCGTGAAGCTCTCTTATCTTGCTGCCGCCCGTGTAGGTCCTCCAGGCGGTCGCCATACGGAGCTTTATCGGGTGATTGAGCGAGATGCTCATCTCGTCTTATCCTCGTTTGCGAAGTCACGCACGGTGCCGGTGGGACGGTGGCTGAAGTTTAGTCTCTTGAGACCTGCCTCCTTGTCGGGCATAAAGTCTACCCACATATAGTGCATATGTCTGTCGCCGGTAACCTCAACGCCGTGGTTGGAGCCGAGCGGAATGTGCATGATGCCGTCGCCCTTCATATTGTACTTCTCGCCGTCGATGATGACCTCCATATCGTTCTCGGGGAAGCTGTAGAAGAACTGATCAAGCATAGGATGAGCGTGAGGTCTGACGAGGTCGTAGCCGTAGGACTCGACCGAGCCGATGGTAAATCTCGGGATGATCTCGTGGGGGATCATCATTCTGCTTATGGTCTTTTCGCTCTTGTTGGGGTCGATGTACTGAATGGAATCCTGATAGGGAACGACAACGGGGAATACGGTCTTGTATTCTACGAGGTCAGCGGCGTCGCCCTCCTCCTCGTCCCACTGGATCTCAAGGATGCGGACGTCGGTGCTCGCCTTAACGGTGAGGTCCTTGTCGGGGGCAGAAACGAAGGTCGTCCTTCCGTCGAAGGCGTAGTCCTTGCCGTCGGTGGTGTAGACGGCGGAGCCGTCGATGAGGATGAGGATATGATAGTAGCCGACGCCCTTAGCGAAAAGCACGCTGTCGCCTGCTGCGATCTTGTGATGCACGGGTCTTGCGCCGTTGATCTCACCGCGGCAAAGCTCCTCACACCATGTGCCGCTCTTGGCGACGTCTACGTATTCGATCTTAACTTCTGACATGATATGTACTCCTTTATTTACATTTTTTAATTATTCACACTCGATTTTGCTTCCGTTGACCGAGGTAACTCTGTCAACTACCAGCTGCCTGAACTCAGGGGAGAGCATAGCAAAGAAGGCTGTAAAGCCGGTAACTCTGACGACGAGGTCAGGATACTTGAAGGGGTCCTTATGCGCCTCGAGGATCTTGTTTGCGTCGATGATGTTGATGTTTAAGAGGGTGTTTCCCGTCTGCATGATGGTCTTGATCATCGCCGCCATCTTTTCGACGCCCTCCTCATCGTTTGCGATGCCGGGGTCGAACTCAAGCTGGACCGGAGCGCAGTTTCCGTAGCCGGGTTGGATCATGCCGATGGAGTTGCACATAGAGGACACGGCGCCGTCGCGTCTGAATCCGCCGTTCGGGTTTGCTCCGTGGTTGATCGGCTCGCCGTAGCGCCTGCCGTTCGGCGTTGCGCCGACGGTCTCTCCGAGGCCTATGGTGTTAGACCAGGAGAAGAAGCCGGGGATAAAGTTTATGCCGGGGTGCTGGACGTTCAAGTCACGCACGAGGGCGGTGTAGAGGTCGCTGACTCGCTTTGCGTAGAGGTCGCCGAGCGTGTCACCGCCGCAGTATCTCTCGCTGTGCTGGAGCAGCTGTCTTATATATTCGCCGTCCTTGCCCTCGAAGTTTTCCTTCATATGAGCGGTGATCTCTCCGAAGGAGAGCTTGCCCTCGCGCTCTATGCGCTGTGCCAGCGCCGCAAAGCTGTCCGCAACCACGGCGATTCCGCTTCCGTCAACGCACATATTGTAGTAGTTTGCGCCGCCGTCGGTGATGTTAACGCCCTTTTCGATCAGCCCGTGCTGGAAGAGGTTGAGGATGAGCTCGGGCTGCGTCTTGGACTGATACTTAAGGTGATGCATAATGCCGTTTCCGGTTGCGTCAACGGCGATCTTAAGGTGCTTCTCGTATCTTGCCCAAAGCTCCTCCATAGAGGGCTTGCAGCTCTCGTCCTCCATCATCTCGTAGAACGCCACCTCGAAAACTCTTGCGAGGTTGATCTTGACGGTGTCGTTCATCGTGTATTCCATACCCGGGATGCACATCCAGTGGCAGCCTGCGGCAACCCTCTTTCTCGCAAGCTCAAGCGAGTAGCCGCACTTCATAAAGCCCTCTGCAAGAGCGGAGTCGGAGGAATATCTGGGCCAGCCCTGCTTGTTCTTGAAGAGGTAGGCGACGGACTTCTTGAAGAACTCCTCGTCAAGCCCCTCGTGAACTCTGATCGTGAGGTTGCAGGCGATGTTGATCTTATCCGCCGCATCGAGGCAGAGATAGGAGATCTTGGAGGTCATATCCTTGCCGTTTTCATCGGGGCCCGCAAGCTGGAAGTAGCGGCTGTCCTGAAGGAAGAGGCAGGCGAGATAGAACACCGCCTCGTCGTCGGTCAGGATGCCCCTCTCGATATCTCTTTCGTAGTAGGGCCTCAGCATCTCGTCGAGCTGGCCGCCCGCACTGCCTCGGTTGTAGGTCCTCGAGAGCATCGAGAACCAGCACATCCACTGCACAGCCTCTCTGAAGGTCTCGGGGGGATTGTCGGCAACCCTGAGGTTTACCTTAGCCATCTGTTTGAGGTTTTCCTTCAAGGTGGGGTTTTCCTCGATCTCGGCAAGCTCGGCAAGCTCACCCGAGATCCTCTTCAAGAAGGCGATGATCGCCTCAACGACGGCTATCTCAGCGTCGTAGAACTCGTGGTGGCTCTCGTCGTGGAGCTCTCTTTGCTCACGGAGCTTCCTTAATATTCCGCCCCATCCGAGGTCGAAGCCGATCTGCAGATCGGGGGTGAAGTGATGGCAGTTGTCGATGCCGGAAATAACGTTGTATTTAGTAAAGAGCGCCTGTAATTCGTCAAAGGGATAAGCGGGGTTCCATTTCTTGTCTGCGGGTCTCAGCCTCTCAAGGAAGAGGAAGCCCTTGCCCACGAAGGCGTCGAGCGGATCGCAGTAGAGCGGATGCTCCTTCAGTATGGCGCAGTAGTTCTCACGCCAGGCGGAGTAGCCGTAGATCGAGCCGTTTTCGTGGTTCGGCTTCAGCTTGTAGTGGAATTCGTCCTGAACGATCAGGCCGTAGTCGTCCTCGTTGGCGCCTCCTGCCCTCGCCTTTTCCTCGGTCTGGGCGACCTTTCTCCTTCTGAGGAGGGCAATACGCTCGTCGTAGGTAAAGGTCTTATTCTTGTCAAATTCGTTTATAAATTTTATCTTACTCACCGTGCTTTTCCTCCTTAAACGATCTTCACCGTGATGCCCTTGGCCTCAGCGCACGCCTTGAGGCCTGCGAGTCTATCCTCAGCGAGCGGCCTTGCGCTCTCGTGAAGGTTTTCCTTGTCGAGCCCGCGATATTTGCTCTCTCCGAGGGGGTTGAAATTCAAGAGCTCGTAGCGCACGAGGTTCTTCATGCCGCTGATGTATTCCGCAATAGCAGAAATATTTTCCTCCGTGTCGGTGACCCCGGGGATTAGGGGAGTTCTGACGGTCAGGGGAATTCCGAGCTTATCGAGCTTGTATGCGTTCTCGAGCAGGGTCTTGTTCGGGATGCCGGTGTGCTTCTTGTGTGCCTCGCCGTCGAAGAGCTTGATGTCGAACATAACCTGGTCAAGCTCACGGATGAGAGGCTCTATCGTCTCGAAGGGGAAGGAGAGGTTGGTTTCTATTGCGCAGGAAATGCCCTCCGCCTTGCATCTCTGGGCAAGCTCGGTGGCAAACTCAAGGTTGCAGAGCACCTCGCCGCCCGAGATCGTAACGCCGCCGTTCGAGTTGTCGTAATACGCCTTGTCCTGTCTGACCTCGGCCATGACCTCATCGACGCTCATCTCCTTGCCGCAGGTGGCGAGAGCCTCGGCGTAGCATGCCTCGGCGCATTTGCCGCACCTCTTGCAAAGCTCTCTGTCGATGATGTGCTCGCCGTCTATGAGCTTGTGCGCTCCCACGGGGCAGACCTCAAAGCACTTGCCGCAGCCTATGCACTTAGAGCGATAGAACATCAGCTCGGGCGTCCTCGAGATGGTCTCGGGGTTGTGGCACCAGGTGCATCTCATATTGCATCCCTTAAGGAACACCGTCGTGCGGATGCCGTCGCCGTCACTCAGGGAAAAACGCTGTATATCGGTAACTAAAGTTGTCATTTTATGTACTCCATGCGTAATTAATGAAGATTATTAGGGCAGGGCACGCCTGCCTCACCGTAGATATCAAATACCGCCTTCATCGTCAGATAGGCGTCCTCGACGGTGGTGTAGGGAGCATCCTTGCCCCCAATAGAGGAGTAGAAATCGTGAAGAAGTGAGAAGTGGCCGGAGCCCCAATAGGACTTTCCTACCATGACGCCCGTGTCTTTCGCTATGACCTCGGCTCCGCATTCGTCGATGCGGTAGAGCCTTCCGTCAGCGTATCTGAATTTGCCCCTTTCAAATCTTGCCTCGAGCATATACGGCTCGTCGGTAAAGAAGCAGTTAGTGGCGTTGAAGATACCCGTCACTCCGCTCTCAAACTCTATGAGTGCGCTCGCCGTGTCCTCGACCTCAATGCTCTCAACCTTCCAGCGGTTGATAGAAGAGCGCATATTGCGGATCCTACCCGAAAGGTGGATCATCATATCCAGCATATGTATCGACTGATTGATGATAGCTCCGCCGCCCTCGGTCTGCCACCTGCCTCGCCATTCGCCCTGAGCGTAGTAGGCGTCGTCGCGCTTCCAGTAAACTCCGCCGATAAGGCCCTTCAGCTCGCCGTATTCGCCGCTCTCGGTGATGCGCTTCAGCTCGGTTATAGAAGCGTTGCGGCGGTTTTGCAGCATGATTGCCAGCCTGCCGGCAGAGCTTCTCGCTATCTCACGAAGTTCCTCAAGCTCAGCCATCGTCAGCACCACGGGCTTTTCCAGCGCAACGTGCTTTCCCGCAAGGAGGGCGGCCTTTGCCATCCTGCCGTGCAGATAGTGCGGAGTGCAGATATGCACGACGTCTATATTTTCGTCCTTAAGAATCTCGTCGAAGTCGGAATAGATGAAAGAGCCGTATTTTTCTTTGCAAAGCTCGGCACGCCCACGGTCAATATCGCAAACGGCGTAGACCTTTGCGCCGTCTATTGCGTCAACTGCGGCGGCGTGAACGGGGCCGACCGCTCCGTAGCCAACGATACAAGCGTTCAAAATGCTCATCTCCTCAAAAAGTGTTCTTGCTTACGAGGCGTGTGCCGGTTTCGCACACGCATAATAATTCACGTGCGCACGCACGTAGGTAAAAGACCGCAGGGTGCCGTGTGGCAAAAATCGCTTGCGGTCTTTTTCGTTTATAGAAATCAGCAGTCCTCGGGCATGCCGAAATCGGGCACGGGCAGGACCTTTCCGCCCATCTTGCAGGACTCGATCGCTACGAGACCGGGCACGGTGTAGCGAGCCGCACGCCAAGCGTTGAGGTAGGGCTGCTTGCCCTCGTATACCGCACGGCAGAAGTCGTCGACGAGGAGCTTATGGCTGTACATATGACCCGAAACGAGGCCGTCGAACTCCTTCGGAAGTCTTGCGACGTCGTTTGCCTGGATCGCCGCAGGGCTCGACCACTGCCACATTCCGTTAGCAACGTTCTCTTTGAAGTCGGGCTCGCCCTTTGCGGCGACCATATCCTCGGGGTTAACGTAGTCGGAGACGTCACGAACGGTAACGTGCTCCTTCTCGGTGGTAAAGTCCTTCTCTACGAGGAGGTGCTGTGCGTTCGAGAACTCATAGCCTGCCTTAGTGCCGTAGAAGCCCGAGATGTAGGAGGAGGGCTTGTTCCAGCCGAAGGAGCGTGCCTCGGTAACTCTTGCGACGCCGCCGTTCGCAAGTCTCATCATTACGTACTGGCTGACAAACTCGTTCTCCCAGGCGTTGCCGTCCTTCTTGAAGGCGGGGTCGCCCTTCTTGTCAGCATAGCCGAAGCATGAGACCTCGGTGGCGTAGGTGTCCATAGCCGAAAGCACCATTGCAGTCGAATGAGTGGGGTAGAGGAGGGGAGGCATTCCGCGCTCTGCGGTCTTGCCGTAGCCTATGTTGTCGATATTGTGATAATACTGCGACGCTGCGTAGCAGAAGTCGCCGAAGGTGCCCTTTTTATATTCCTCGCGGCAGTACATAGCGCAGGGATAGTAATAGCAGGTTTCAGCCATGAAGTAGATGAGGCCGGTCTCCTTTACGAGCCTGACGATCTCACCGCACTCGTCGACCTTGGACGCCATGGGAACAGCGGAATAAACGTGCTTGCCCGCCTTGAGGGCTCTGATAACGATGTCGCCGTGGATATGACGCTCGGTGAAATTGAGAATGCCGTTGATCTCGGGAGATGCGAGAGCCTCCTCGTAGGTGTCGATGATCTCTGTGCCGTAGTTGTCGCGGAATTCCTCAGCCTTTTCTCTGATAAGATCACAGGCGTAAACCTTCTCAACGTAAGGATGCGCCATAAAGAGCTTGGCAAAGTGCTTTGCAAATTTGCCGCAGCCGATGATCGCAAGTGTCAGTTTTTTGTTCATAAGTGAACTCCTCCGTTTGTTGTTTTTTCATCTCTATTCTAGCAGACGCCCTCGCTCATGACAATGGAAAAATACTACCGAAAATTGTGTTTTTTGTACTTTTGGCTTGAAATCATATCGCCGCTGTGGTATTATATATTTAAAGGAAGAAAAGCGAAAGTGAGGTAATGTCGATGAGGCTTGATGATATAAAGCCCTTTGTCAGACAGGCGATAATGTCGAGGATGTCGCTCGGAAAGTACGTTTCGTACAGACTGCGCACGAGGGATCACCGCCTCTTTTATATCATGGGAGGCACGGGGCAGATCGTCGTTGAGGGCGTGCCTTATCCTATCCGTCCCGGCATGGTGGTGCTCCTGCGCTCGGGCACGGAATACATATGGCAGGTCGGCGATATGCGCTATCTCGCCATCAACTTTGACTATCACAGAGCGCACGAAAATATAACCCGATCCTTCCACGTAGAGAGGGCGGAGCTGGTCAGCTACGTGCTCGAGCCCGATATCTGCTTTTCGGATGCGGAGGCGCTCAGCCGGCCCGTCGTGCTTTACGATGCGGCGTCGCTCGAGGGCAGGATAATGAGCATCGTCAGCGAGTTTTCCTTAAGACGCCCCTACGCCGTAGAATATCTCGGCGCACTTTTAAAGGCCGTGATAATTGCCATAGCCAGGCGCTGCCAGGATCAGCAGGGCGTAGAGCCGGGCAGCCGTGCGGGCGTCCGTGAGATAATAGCCTACGTAGGCCGAAACTACACCAAGCCCATCAAAAACACCGACATAGCCGCCGCCCTCCACTTCAATCCCTCGTATATGAACAGGCTCTTCAAGGCGCACACGGGCATGACCGTCAGAGCCTTTCTGATCGAATATCGCATAAACGCCGCAATAGACCTCATCTCGGGCGGCGAGCTTTCGACAACGGAGCTTGCCTCTGCCGTCGGCTTCACCGACGTGCCGCACTTTATCAAAACCTTCAAGGCGCACACGGGCAAGACCCCGAAGGAATACGCTAAGGGATAAGGGGGAGGCTGATCGAGCTTCGGTGAGAGAGAAGAGATGCTTTTCCCTCTATTTCCCACTAAAAAAGCGCATAAATGCAAATAAAAGTACGCATACATTGACAAAAATCGAGTTTAAAGAACCTATAAAGCAGCATCAATGATCGAAGCGGCAAGATCGGATCTTAGGCTGATGACCCGGCCTCGCCGCCCCTCGCAGCAAAAAAATAAGAGAGCAAAACGCACAGGTTTGCTCTCTTTATTTATGCCGATCTATCTATATTACTCGGTCGTGTAGTTATCAAAATAGCCCTGGATATGGATGATGGGGGTTCCCTTATCGCCCGAGCCGGAGGTCAGGTCGCAGAGCGAGCCGATAAGGTCGGTCAGCTGTCTCGGCGTCGTTCCCTCGGATGCCATGTTTCCGACGAGGCTTCCGTCCTTCTCGTGGATCTTCGCCTTGATGGCGTCCTTAAGCTCCTCGCCCGAAAGCTCGGCAAACTCGTTGTCCGCAAGGTACTTGAGCTTAAGCTCGTTGGGCGTTCCCTCAAGACCCTTGGTGTAAGCGGGGGAAACCACGGGGTCTGCAAGCTCCCAGATCTTTCCTACGGGGTCCTTGAAGGCTCCGTCGCCGTAGACCATGACCTCAACGGTCTTGCCCGTTGCCGCCTTGATCTTAGCCTGGATGGCGTCAACCACGGGCTGGCAATCACGGGGGAAGAGCTTAACGGTGTCCTCGGTCGCCTTGTTGGAGCCGAGCAGGCCGTAGTGCTCGTTGTAGCCCGAGCCGCCCTTAGGAGAGGAGAGGATCTCGTCAAGTCCGCAGACTATCTCGGCGCCCGCCTTAAGGAGCAGCCTTTTGGTCCTTCTTCTGGTGTGTATATCGCAGTTGAGCACCCTTGCGGTGTAGGGGAGGATCGCCCTCGGGTCGTTAGCAAAGATTATCTCCGCCTCCGCGCCTGCCTCACGGATGAGGCTCTCGTAATATTCAACGTAATCTACGCCTGTGAAGCGGTGCTTGCCATAGCCGAAAAGCTCACGGTATCTCTCGAGCGAAAGCACGTCGCGGTAGGGGTCAATGCCCTTTTCGTCAAGCTCGTCGAGCGAGATGAGGTGGTTTCCAACCTCGTCGGAGGGGTAGGAGAGCATAAGCACGATCTTTTTCGCACCCTTTGCGATGCCCCTTAAGCAGATGGCAAAGCGATTTCTCGAGAGGATGGGATGGATAACGCCGACTGTCTCGCCGCCAAATCTGTCGTAAACGTCCGCCGCAATATCGTCAACCGAAGCGTAGTTTCCCTGCGCTCTGGCAACGATCGCCTCTGTCATAGCGACGATATCTCTGTCCCTGATCCCGTAGCCCTCTGCCTCTGCGGCAGCAAGCACGGACTCGGTAACTATATCAACGATGTTATCACCCTGACGAATAATGGGTGCACGCACGCCGCGTGAAACCGTACCAACCATACGACTCATAGCTATTACCTCCGCTTTCAGTCCAAAAACAAAATTACACTTTAGTATATCACAATAATGTCGGTTTGTAAAGGTTTTATTCGTAAAAAAACGCTCTCGGCGTGAACTTTTTTTCATATCAGCGGTGTTTTTGCGCTATCTTCTATTAATATGGTAGAAACCTCACTCACACACTCCGCCTTACGGTACACAAGGCATGGTAGAAAGCTCACTCACACACTCCGCCCTACGGTACACAAGGCATGGTAGAAACCTCATTCACACTCTCCGCCTTACGGTATACAAGGCATGGTAGAAGCTGCGCACTCACTCGTCCGCCGTACGGTATATGAAAAAATGGCAGAGTCCGCACTACCCCCGCCGGCAAAGAGAGATGCCGAAAGAGGAGCATTTTCCATAAAAAAACAATATATCCTGTAAACGGCAAATTATGAAAAAATATTATTTCTAGGAAGATACCTATTGACAGAAAACCGCACGTATACTATAATCGAATTGACCCCTAATTCTGAAAAGGAGAACAACATGAAAAAACAGAGAATCTTCTTGCTGCTGCTCGTGCTCGTTATGGCTCTTGCCATCAGCTCGTGCGGCGCCGGACAGAGCGTTCCTGAATGCTTCGTGTTCGAGCCCGAGGCAACCGCTGAGGATTTCAGCGAGCTTGATGGCGAGATCATCGGCGTCAACAGGGATTACGGTATTTTAGCTCTGAAAACCGAAAAGACCAGATCCGACGGCGACCTCGAGTCGGTCGTTAAGATCTACGACGTTTACGATGAAAACCGAGTGGTCTTTGAGCAGACGAAGTACTATAATGCAAAGAACGCTTACAGAGAGATAGAATACGATATCTCGAGCTATCCCATGATAAAGACCACCGAGTATATCAACAAGGGCGAGGATGAGTACGGCATCACGGAATACGAGCCTCGCTACTATTACTATCTTATAAACGGCGACTATCATGCATCGCTCATCGCCAGCTATCTTGAGGAGGACGACCTCGAGGTAGAGGAGGTCGGAAACCTGTTTCTCATCGAGGCTGACGGCAGGCTCATCTGGGTCAGCGGCGAGCTCAAGGTGTTAAGAGAGATACCGCTCGACGTTGCAAAGACCTACCGTGACGGCAACTACGAGAGCTACTTCGAATTTGAGGCGGAGTATTTCGGCTATCTCTACACATGGGAGTTCGATCTCGAGGCTATGAGTCAGGTCATTCTGGTCTACGATCATCACGGCATCGCCTCCGCTAAGTACAGCTTCCCCGAGGGCACCGTGTCAGCAGGCACCGAGTCGATCATCTCGCCTCACATCCACGTGCTTAACGACGGCAACGTCCTCATCCAGGAGTGCGTCCACGTAGAGGACGGCGAGGAGTATGACTTCGAGTACGTGCAGGGTGAGGAGATCTACAAGCTCGATCTGAGAACCAAGATCATGTCCTACATAGACGGCACGGTAAACGAGCTTGACTTCGACTACCTCATCAGAGGCTTTGAGGCGGGCTACTCTCACGACGAGGACGGCGATTTCGCCTTCAGGCTTGCCGAGGGATACGACAACCAGGCGTTCCTCGTCCCCATCGAGGACGGCCGACTTGGCAGAACGATGGAGTACGTCATTCTCTCGAACGACCTTGATAGGGTCTACACCCTTCCTAACAGGCATCTCATCGAGTCCTCGAGCTTCAATTCCATCTTTGATGCGGACGAAAACGGCTACAAGGGCTACGTACTTATCGACGGCTCCTCCCGTATATGCCACTTTAACTGGGCAGGCGAGATAACCTTCGTCTATCCCACCAACTTCGAGGGCGAGACCGACACCCACTACGTCACCCATACGGGAGTATATACCAAGAAGGATAACAAGCTGGTCATCGACCTTGAGAGCGAGGAGTATCAGAGTGGAATGGCTCAGGCCGTAGCGATTGGCAACGATATCTACCTCGCGAAGGAAAATCCTCTTGCTATGCTAGGCGATATGCCCGTACACGAGATCTACAAGCTTGATAAGAAGAGCGGAAAGCTCGAGCTCATCGACGACGGCAAGGAGGGTATGAGCATGATCTTATCCGAGGACGGAGTGCGCGTCTACGTCAACTATGACACCGAGGTCACGTCCTTCTTTAACGCCGAGGGCGAGCTCATCCTCCGCGTGAGGGATAATGCGGCTGACGGCGAACTCATCTCCATCGACGGCGCACTGATAGTAAGCGCAGAGGTCGACGGAAAAATGAAGGTATTCACCATCAATGGCCCCTTCGATTTTTATATTGACTAAAGGAGGAACGGATATGAAAAACAGAATAATCATCAGCATCATCTCGCTCCTTCTTATTGCCGTGCTTTCGCTCGGCGCCTGCCAGCCTGCGGCAAAGGGCCCCGACCCCAAAAGGAGCGAGCCCGTCAACGCAGAGGCTACCGTAACTAATTTCCTAAACTTCAAGAAGCCCGAGGCGGCGCTTGTCGGCACCGTTAAGGATCTCACGGCGGAATACGGCGAAGAGATCGACAGGCTCGAGGAGTTTGCTATCTTCTATAAGGAGAGCATTGACAAGCTCAACAATCTCACCCACACCTACACCCTCTACAATCTGGAGGAGGACGAGGTGATCAGGACTGTAACGAACAGCTACCCCGATGAATACTACTGGCAAAACGACTTCGGCCACGACGTTCTGCCCGAGAGGGAGATCCTAGACGTTTCCATCGATCAGGTGTACGACGTCCTTTACTTCACCGTCAGCTGGTGCGAGGCAGAGCCCATCGACGAGGAGATCGTTGAGGAAGAGGAGCTTCCTTACAGCTATATCACCAGGTTCAAGTATGATTTTTATGATCTGGCAGGAACTCTTATCGCCTCCTCCGGCATCGTCGACAGCGGTGAATACATAGATACGTCGGGCGATAATACGATCGTTTCCTTCGGCAGGACCGTCGCAATCATAGACGAGGATGGCATTCTCGTCGACAGCTACAACGGCGACGTCGAGCCCGAGGCTCCCATCTTCGACTACTCAAACGAGTATTACGACTATATGCTGGCGGTCCCCTACGGAGTCGTCGACGCAAGCCAGGCGAGGACCCGCCTGATCATCAAGGTGTTTGACAAGGAAGGAAGGCTCGTCCTCGACTATCCCCTCGGCGAGCAGGCGACCGCCACCTACACCCACGTGCTTGACAGCGGCGACATCCTCATCCAGCAGATGACTCTGACCGACGGCATCGACTACGACCTTGCCGCCGAGGACGGCAGCAGCGCAAGATTTGACAGCTTCATCCTCGACGTTGAAACGGCTAAGCTCACCAAGCTTGAGAGCTTCAATTATCTGGTCGATAAGTTTATCTACGATGCAGAGAAGCTCGGCGGCAAGGGAGCCGAATTCGTTGAAGAGAACGTCCGCAACGTCGCCTCTGCGACCAACATCGACACGGAGGAGAGATACGTCATCTTCTTTGACAACTGCGGAAACGTCAACTACACCTTCAAGTATTCGCTCGGACACGAGGATTACGACATTCTGTCCATACTCTCGGACGGCACCCTCCTCGTTTCCATCGAAAACAAAAGCTCCGCCTACTCTGCGATAATGAGCGAGGGAGGTGAGGTCATCGCCTACGTTCCCGACGAAGGCTACGTTCTCGCCGACTACATCGTCGCAGGCGACAAGGTCTACGACCATAAAATGAACGAGGTGCGTGACGGAGTGCTTGACTGGACGAGCGGCTACGAGGCAGATTCGATCGGAATCCGAGCAACGGCAGGAAACTGCGTGATCTATTCGGCGACATATATCGAAACCGATTACGAGACCGACACCCCCATCCTTCACGAATGCATCATCGTCTATAACGCCGAGAGTGGCGAATACGAGGTCTACAGTGATCACACGCTCATGTTCGGACCCTATTACGGTTTCTACGGGGCTGCAACTCTAGACGACTTCTTCATCCTTGAGTCGGAGCAGTCGGGCAGGTCGGTCGTCACCGTGTTTAACGGCGCAGGCGACGACGTGCTTACCCTCGTTGATACAAGCTACGTATCCTACGACGTATTTGACGGTCGCATATATATCACTGCGGATATCGACGGAGAGCGTGTGTCATACCTCATTTCAGCCGTAACTACGGAGGGAGGAGAATACTATGAGTAAAAACAGAATTATTGCGTTAGTGGCGCTTCTGCTCGTCGGATCGCTCCTCCTCGCATCCTGCGGTGACGGAGATTCGTCGCGCTCGAATTACACCCCCGGCGCCATGTACACCGAAAACAACCATAAAAGCAAGATAGATAAGTGGGTAGAGTACGTATCCTACGACGCACCCGAGGCAGCTCCTAAGGCAGAGCTCGCATTTGAATATGAGAATGCGGAGCCCGCCAGCCCCTTCCTTGTGGTCACCTTTGACGATGAGGAGATCTTTAAGACCGTGCCTGCGGCAAACCCCGATGAGGAGGACGTAAGTGTCCATATCAGCGACGTTGAAACCTACAAATTCTATGATATTGAAACCGGCGAGCTTTTAAGAAGCATCGAATCCTTCTATCCTGCGTTCTTCGTTGAAGAGGGGGTCAGCCGTGTGGACGAGAGCATAACCCTCGACGGAAAGAGCTATTCGGATCTCAGCCTCGTGCCTGATTACCCGCTCATCGAGATCAAAACCGAGACCTTCAGGCTTAAGGAAGCGACCGACCCCGACACTCCGCTCGATGCGTGGGCTATGGACAGCTACGACCTGGTCGAAAGCTACACCTACTTAAGTATCCACGGCAGCCCGGTCCTTGAGGATCTCAAGGATTACCCCGAACTACGCGAGGTGGGCAACGGTTCGGCTCTTGCGGCAGGCAGATTTCTCCTTGACTCAAAGGAGAAAAACAAGACCCTCCTTCTTGACGGAGAGGGAAGAGTTATCCGTGAGTTTGGTTATCTGATGGACTACCAGATCCCCGTTTACGACGAGGAGAGCATAAACGTTGACGGCACCGGCTACGCCTACTTCGAGGCGGGCGACTACGAGTACGTTATCACGGAGGCTGCTCCGCAGTATATGCCCGTCGGCGACCTCTACTTCTACCTCGTGCCCGGCATTGATATTCTGATCATAGGCGAGGGCGGGGAGGTCACGGCGCATTACTCCTCCGAGTGCTACGGAATCTCGGGCTACGCAGTTCTCGCAAACGGAGATATCTACGTCTGTGAGATCGAGCGTCTTAACGCCGATGCCGAGAGCTACGACGTTCTCTCGGGTGAGGAAAAGCTCAACCTGATTCACAAGCGCATCAGCGCAAAGGACGGCAGCGTCACCGAGCTTGACCTGGCCTTCCGTGCGTCTAAGCTCCTTAACAACACCACGAAGTCTATCAAGAGCTTCATTAACCTCACGACTCTTGAGGCGACCGACCCCACAAACCCCGCCTCCGCACTTCTCTCGAGCGTCAGGGTCAAGGACGGCTTTATGCTCGCCGAGATCCAGAAGCACGAGGGCGGCAGGCTCGATCCCAAGACTGTCTATGCGGTCCTTAACGAGAGCCTCGAGATAGTCGGAGAGCTGCCCACTATTCTTGCGGATCAGTTCACCTATCCCGCCTTCATCAGCGAAACCGCAATGGTGGTAACCGCAAGGGCGGTCGGCACCAAGCTCGTCTACTATTCCGTAAACACCGAAACGGGCAAGGCATCGCTTCTTCCTTCGCTCACGAGCCTCGTAAATATCGAGAGCTTCTCGGGCGGCTACGTATGGTGGAATGCATCCCGCACCGCCTGCAAGATCTACGACGAGAGCTTCAAGCTCCTCAAGGACTACACCAAAAACGAGAACGACACGACGAGGCGCATGGACTTCCGCCTCATTAACGGAGAGCTTTATTTCTACGAGTATTCGGCTGTTGCTGACGAGAGTATTGTTCCCGATAGGTTTACCATCGTCAAGCTCGGCGTAACCCGCATCGAGGACGGCTACGACTACGAAAACGACGTTCCCACCTACCGTAACGAGCTCACCGAAACCGACGTTGCCGACAGAGCGATATTCTTCAGCGATTCGCTCATCCTCACCGAGGACAGTGACGGCTACGTAGCGCTCAGAAACATCGAGGGCGAGATCCTCGTTCAAGAGAGCGTCGAGCAGGTCGGCGTGCCCAGCGAGGCGCTCGGCATCAACGTCAGCTACGAGCGTGAGACGAGCTTCTATCCTATCTACACAGGAGACGTAACGCTCTTAGTAAAGACGGTCTCATACACCGTAAACGGAACCAACCCCGAGGGCTCGGGACTTGAGGACACGTTCGAGGAATTCAAGATCCTCGTTATTAAATGATGAAAAGGAGAGAAATAATGAAAAGCAAGATCATTTGCCTTTTAATATGCATAGCCTCGGTTATCTCCCTTCTCGCCTCCTGCGGCACCCCCGCCTGCGAGGCTCACGCCGACGAGGATAAAAACCGGGCGTGTGACAACTGCGGAATTCCCGTCTATACCGTTGTCGAAAGGGTTCCCACCGATGAGGCGGCTGTCGAGATGGTCGTCACCCCCATCCCCACCGACAAGAAGCTCGGCGACTTATATAAGACCGACTATGAAGAAAATCCCAAGGTCGGTGACTTCACCCTGATCGAGGACTTCACCTTGGGTGACGTTATCAACAGGTTTGACAATGACAGATATATCTTCTATGGCTACACCGAGCAGACCGCAGGAACCGAAACCACCCTCGAGAACTGGACCGACACGAGCTATCCTACGGGCTACCTCGATGACGACAAGTATATCGATCATTGGTGCATCTACGACGTGCTCGGGGGCGAGACCTGCTTTAGCCTCGCCGGCAGAGAATACACGATACAGGAGCTCTGGGATGGCCACGTCGACGACGTGTCCTGCACCGAATCCATGGGCGAATTCTTAAACATGCGAGAGTATAGATGGACAAAGGACGAAAACGGCTATTGGTCACAAAAGGAGATAGACACCTATCGCTTCTTTAACGGCGATCTGATCATCTCGAGTGAGGAGACGGGAGTTGACTCCGATCTGAGCTTCAGTTGGTACGGTGATCGCAACGGCATCGAATATTACGAGATCAGCGGAAATATGTACGCTATCAGCTTTGATGAGGATAAGATAATCCATAAGGAAGACATGGACTCCTTCGTATTCCGCCCCGATTTCGATTACGTAACCGACACTCACGGCTACCTTTACTCGGGTGGCAAGCTCCTCGTTTACGATCTCTCGAAGTGGATCGAGTGCGTATATTCCTACGAGCTGCCTGACGGCGCATCCTACTTCTATCTCGCTGACGGCAATATCCTCATCCAGAGGGTGGTGATCCTTCCCGATTCCGCAAAGAACTACGATTACACCGACGGCACCAAGTACGATCTCGTATACACGCTCATCGACCCCATCGCCAAGACCGAGACCGAGATAGAGTTTGGCTATTACGTAAACTACTCGGACGTATACGTCGATGACTACGGCTTCGTCGATAGCGTAAAGAATATCCTGAACGTAAGCATCATCGAGAACAAGAACCTCGGCAAGAAAGTAGACCTCGCTTGCGACTCCTCGCTCGGCATTATCGCAGAGATAGACGCTGTGCTGCCCGAGCTCGTTGAGTCGGTCATTCTCGTGGCTGACGGCGTATTTATGGGCGACATAGTTTACGGCGACGGCTCGCTTGTCACGGCTCTCTTTGATGCTGAGGGCAACAGGCTCGCAACCCTTCCCGAAAAAGCCATCCTATCAAACGGCGTCATCGTGGTCGAGGACAAATATTACGATATGAAGCTTGACAAGCTGTTCGATCTTAACGCCGATCCCGAGCATCCCTATTCATATGCCGGTATGCTTGACGGTGCGCTCCTCGTCGCGGATGATGAAGGCCAATATTACTGCAAGCCCGGCAACGAGCTCGTTCCCGTCATGGACTACACCAACGTACCCTCCTCGGACGGCATCGACACGCCCGAGCTCCCGGATCCGATCCTGGTCCAGAGGCCGATCATGCACTCAGGTGTCTTGTTCGTGGTAGAGACTTCAAGCACCACTCTTGTCGAAGGCACTCCCGTGACCACCTACACCTACACCGTATACAATCAGGAGATCGAAAAGGTCCTCGAGATCGATTATTTCGTCGATGATATGAATTTGATATACAGCAACGTTAACGACGACAGATCCGTCATCCTTACTGACGATGAGGGCAATCTTTACATCTCTAAGACGGCAGCCTGAGGACAGGGCGTAATGCCGGAATATGCCTTCGGGCATTCGGGCAGAGCAGCCGAGCGGGGATCATCCCCTCTCGGCTGCCTTTTGCTTCTTTGCTTTCTTAATGCGCCGGGCTTTGCTCTGCGCCTGCTAAGGCTTGGTTTTCTTAATGCGCCGGGCTTTGCTCTGCACCTGCTAAGGCTTGGCTTTAATCTGCGCTCGGCTCGACACTATGCTTGATCCAGATATCCCGATGGGTATGCCTTTCTGTCGCCTTGACGCACTCCCTTTTATTTATCCGTGCTTGACAAACGCAGGAGCAGAATAGTATAATAGAAATATATAATAAAAAACTTTACGCACAGGAGGCAGACCGTGTTTACGAAGGAATATATCGAGGCTTGGGCAGCCGAGCATCTCGAGGAGCTTCTCAGCTTACATAAGGAGCTTTGCGTCATCCCCGCACCCTCTCATAAGGAGGACAAGCGTGCGGAATTCTGCAAGGCGTGGTTTGATAAGAACTTAGGCGAGGGCGCATATATCGACGAGGCACTCAACGTCGTTTACCCCTATATGGCAGAGGGCAAGGCTTCGCTCTCGGTCCTTTGCGCACACACCGACACGGTCTTTCCCGATCTTGAGCCGATGCCCTTCATCGACGACGGCGAGCGTCTTATGTGCCCCGGCGTTGGCGACGACACGGCAAGCCTTGCACAGCTGATGCTGTGTGCAAGGTTCTTCAAGGAGCATAAGGTCGAGGCGCCCGCAGGCATCCTCTTCGTTGCAAACTCCTGCGAGGAGGGGCTTGGAAATCTCAAGGGCATCCGCAGGATCTTTTCGGACTACTCGGGCAGGATAGGTCGCCTCATCTCATTTGACGCAAAGATAGGCGGCTACACCAACAAGTCGGTAGGCTCGCACAGGTATCTCGTCGAGCTTTCCACCGTCGGCGGTCATTCCTGGGGCGCCTTCGGCAACAGAAATGCGATAGCCGAGCTTTCGAGAATAGCAGCGGCAATATACGACACCGTCCTTCCCGAAAAGGAGGGCGCAAAGGTCACCTACAACGTCGGCACCATCGAGGGCGGCACCTCGGTCAACACCATAGCGCAAAGCGCCTCGATGCTTTGCGAATACCGCTCTGATGACCGTGAGCTTCTCGCCTTTATGGAGGCTCGCTTCAACGAGCTGTTCGATGCGGCAAGCAAGGTCGACGGCGTCACCCTCAAGGTCACCAAGGTCGGCGACAGGCCCTGCATGGGCGACGTTGACCCCGAGGCTCTTGCACGGCTTGAGGCGGTGCATAACGACGCTCTTTCGGAGTTCCTCGGCATCGTCGGCAAGCCTCATTCCGGCTCCACCGACTGCAACATCCCTCATTCGCTCGGCATCCCCGCCGTGTCCGCCGGAGTGTATACGGGCGGAGGCACCCACACGAGAGAGGAATGGGTGGACAAGGCGTCTATGGAGCCCGGGCTTAAGATAGGACTCAGAACGGCGCTGAACCTCGCAGAGCTCGTCTGACGCCCTCACAAGAGGCTAAGGCGCCGCAATTTATAAACAAATGTTGACAAACCGGCAGGTATAGGAGAATTACGATGAAATTTGCAGCAGCAGGAGATGCGATAATCGGCAGAGTGATCCAGCCCGACTTTGCGGGCTATGAGGAGATCTGCCCTCATATTATGGCGGCGGACGCCTCCTTCTTTAATCTTGAAACAACGCTCAACGAGCCGGGCGAATGCTGTGCCGGCGCACTCTCGGGCGGTACGTATATCAGAACGAGCAAGCGCGTTCTCCCCGGGCTTCGCCGTTTCGGCTTCAATATGACGAGCTTTAATAACAACCATGCGCTCGATTTCTCCTACGGAGGTCTGCTCTCGACCCTCGAGGCGCTTGAGGAGACGGATTTCGTCCACGCAGGAGTGGGCAGAAATCTTGGAGATGCGGCAGCCCCCGCCTATCTTGACACCTCTTCGGGCAGAGTGGCGCTCATTGCGGTAAACACCACCTTCTCCCCCGATATGATAGCGGGCGAGCAGAATGCGCGTGTGCCGGGCAGACCCGGAATAAACGGACTCCGTGTCAAGAAATACGTCAGAGTGACCCCCGAGGAGCTCAAGCTCGTCAGGGAGCTCGCTGACAAAACGGGTATAAACGTCTCGCAGCTCATCACCGCCAAGGAGGGCTACAACGCAGGCATCAAGGAGGGCGAGGCGGCGCTCGGCGAGCTTCGCTTCGTCGAGGGAGATAAGTGCGAGTACGTTATGGAGCTCGTGCGTGAGGACGTCGAGCGTGTCAAGAGGGCAATATACGAGGCGGAGCTTCAGGCGGACTACATAATCGTTTCTATCCACTCTCATCAGCTCTCGGGCGACAGGAAGGAAAACCCCTCGAAGTTCCTCGTTGACTTTGCTCACGAGTGCATCGATGCTGGCGCCCACGCCATCGTCGGCCACGGTCCCCACCTCCTCCGCCCCATCGAGGTGTATAAGGATTGCCCCATCTTCTATTCGCTCGGCGACTTTATTCTCGAACTCTACAACATCGAGCTTGCGCCCAAGGAGTTCTACGATAAGGTGGGAGTTGACGGCGGCGCAACCGTCCACGAGCTGCTTAAGACCAGAAGTGCAGACTTCACGAGAGGTCTTATGACCGACCCGAGAATGTTCTTAAACGTCGTTCCCCTTTGGGAGACCGAGGGCACGAAGCTTAAGAGCCTCAGGCTCTTACCTCTTATGGGCGCTATGGACGGCAAAAAGTCCGACATAGGCCTGCCCCGCATCTGCGACCCCGGGCAGGTGGTCGATTATCTTGGCGAAATGTCACGCCCCTACGGCATAACTCTCACAGCAGCACCCGACGGATTAATAGACGTACATTGGGAGGATTAATATGAAAAAGACAAGGCTTTTAGCGCTTTTTCTCACACTCGTTCTTTTATTTAACTGCCTGCTCTTTACGGGCTGCAGCGTTTTGTTCCCCGACACACCCGACGAACCCACCGACGAACCCATAACCGATGACCCCGGAACGGGCGATCCTACGGACGATCCAACCGATGATCCTACCGAAGATCCCGGAAAGGATCCCGAGGATGACAAGGAACCGGGCAAGGATTGGTTTGACGGAGTTACCACCGGCGCCTATCGCATATCCCGCGAGAAGCTTGAGGCGACCCTCGCTCTGACACTCGCAAAGGTCGATTTTTGTATAGAGAATTACGACGGCGGCTTCCCCGGCGCTTACAGCTCAAACGACGTTTACAGTATATCCAAGAAGAACCAGTCGGGCTGGGTCCAGGGCTTCTGGCCGGGTGTTCTCTGGCATGCTTACGAGCTCTCCGGCGACGTTAAGTATCTCGATGCGGCATCGGGCTACGTTGACTCCTTCTATACGAGGATAGACGAGAAGCTCGGAGTTGATAACCACGATATGGGCTTCCTCTTCGTCCCCTCCTGCGTCTCCGCCTACGAGCTTACGGGCGACGAGAGAGCAAAGGAGGCGGCAATCATGGCGGCGGACCAGCTCCTCACCAGATATCACGAGGATGCAGGCTTCATCCAGGCGTGGGGCACCTTCGGTGACGAGGCGGAATACAGGCTTATAATCGACTGTCTTGTAAACCTTTCTTTGCTTTATTGGGCAAGCGAGGTGACCGGCGATGCCAAATACGCCAACGTAGCCACTACTCATTTTGAATCAACTCTTAAGACCTGCTACCGTGAAAACGGCTCGACCTTCCACACCTATTTCTTCGATCCTGAAACTAAAGAGCCCTCACACGGCGCAACCAAGCAGGGCGCATCCGACGACTCCTCCTGGGCGAGGGGTCAGTCCTGGGCTATGTACGGCCCCGTCTTTGCCTACGCCTACACGGGCAGCGAGGTAGCTCTTGAGTATTTCAAGAAGGCGACTAACTACTTCATCTCAAAGCTCCCCGCAGATATGGTTCCTTATTGGGATCTTATCTACGGCGCATCCTCGGGCGAGCCGAGGGACAGCTCTGCGGGTGCTATCGCAGTTTGCGCCATCCTCGAGGGCTGTAAGTATCTTGAGGACAGCGATCCCGACAAGGCTAAGTTTTTGAACTTTGCACACAGGATGATGAACTCGCTTATCGACAACTATGCAACCACCAGCGTCTCTCCCGATGCTAACGGGCTTCTCACCGGTGCGACCCAGAACAGAAAGACCGAAAAGGGCGTCGAGGAAATGACCCCCTTCAGCGACTATTTCTACATTGAGGCTCTGCACAGAATGCTCGACCCCGAGTGGGAGATGTATTGGTAAGACGTGTCGTGGAGGCGCTATTATGACCGGTGGCTCATCAGGGCATTGACTCTACCGCCATCGGCATCTCTAGGCGATTTCTAACCTTCACTATACCGAAATAAAAAAGAACGGACGCAGGCACAAAAGCCCGCATCCGTTCTTTTTTGTATTCTTTTATTTACATTTATATTATATAAAAGTCAATCAAGCCTCGTCGCCAAACAGCTCGTCGATGACGGTCAGCACCTTTCTGACGTACATTTCGCCGCCCGCGTGGCCGACCGTTCCGCTGCCTACGAAGGCGGAGTAGTGTCCGCCGTCCTCTGCGTGCTTTGTGGGCAGATAGCCATAGGTGCCGCAGGTGAGCTGGGAGAGGAAGGTCTGATGAGCCTTAGAGCGTGCTCTGATCTGACTTCCGAAGTCAACGAAAAGCTCGAAGGGGTTGGTTGCGATCGCTATATTGCCAAGCCTTATTACGTGGACCTCGACGTCAATGAGATCCTTGGTCTGCTGCTGGTGATAGCGCTCAATGATGCCGCACTGGAAGAGGGTGTTTGCCTTGTCGGCGTAGTTGACCTCGGTCTTGCCCTCGATATAGCGTGCAAAGCTCTCCTTAGCCTCGTTGTATTCACCCATGGTAACGCGGCGGAAGGGAAGCTCCATAGTAAAGCTCTTATGCACGAGAGGAGCATCCTCGGTAAGCTCGGTCACGTCCTCGAGAGCGTCAAGCACCTCTCTTGCGATCCTTCTGCCTATCTTCTTCGCTCCGTCGATCTCGAACATGGAGGGGTCTGCCTTTCTCGGCAGGACATTGAGTCTCTCGATGTTAGGGTCGAGGATGGGTGTGTGGGGCTCTACCCAGCGGATGAGGTCACGGGGGCAGATGTCGCCCGCAGCGCCGCACATACCAAGCACGTAAAGCTCCTCGCCGACAGCCTCTCTTAAGTATCTCTTTACCTTGCCCCAATAGTCGGAGGAGATAAAGCTCCTATGCTCAAGCACCTGGCTGGGGCAGGATACGTTTATCATAGCTCCGCGCAGCTTCTTGTCCTCACCGTAGGTGAAGAGGATCTCGATGCCGCTGTCGTTTCCCGCCTCGAGGGTGGTAAAGCAGGCGTTGTTCGTGTCGCCCCACATCTTTGCCGAGCCGTCGTCGTAGCAAACGCGGCGGTTCATACCGACTGCCGCTCTGCCAAAGCCGTTTGCGATATAGCCGGGCTTTCTGTCAGCCCACGCCATACGGACGACCTCACGCACGCGCTCGACGAGCATCGCACGTCCCTCTTCAGGGGTCTGAACGCCCTCTGCGGTGGTGTTGACAACCTGCTTATATTCAACTCCCTCAGGGAGATATGCTCTGAAAATATCCAAGCTTGCCTTGTCGGTTCTACCCTTATAGTTGATGGACGTGTGAGTGTGCGTCGCACCGAGGGTGATCTTCATCGGGTCAAGCCCGGGGATATCACCAAGCCCCTCCCTGACCTCGTCCAGAAGGTTGCGGCTTGCGGTCGTCAGGTCACCGGAAACGATAACGGCGTGGTCATCCTCGGTCTCGATCGCAAGTGCGGTGACGGTAAGGGGCTCCTCGACGTATTCGGAGATCCTCTCGTAGAACTGGCCGACAAGGCTGACCCTTTTGTCCTCGGGCGTGATGCTCCTCTCCGCCCAGCCGATAATTAATTTTGACATAGCTCCTCCTTAGGCTTGCGCCCTGAATTTTTCGCCCCCATTATAGCATCATTCACCCACGCTGTCAAGCACAATCATATAAATTTTAAATATGAAAAAAAGCCGTATTGACAATCAAGCGAAAATAAGCTATAATTTAACCGAAAGAAAATGAAAACCAAACCGCAAGATCTAATTAATGGAGGAAAGTATGGGAAAGATAGCATTCGTCGGCTTCGGCGAGGTCAACACACCTATCGATATTATTGTCAGAAAATGTAAGGCTGCTGAGGCGGCTCTGCTCTCCGAGGGGCTCGAGCTGGTCAGCGTTTATCCCGTAACCGACGACTATGAGGAGAAGGGAATTGCAAAGGCTCTCGATGCGCTGAGGGGCGAGGAGCTTGACGCTATGGTCGTCTGCATCGCAGGCTGGATCCCCACCCACGCAGTCGTTAAGGTTACCGAGCAGTACAGGCATCTGCCGATGGTCCTCTGGGGCCTTTGCGGCTGGATAGAGGATGACGGCAGGCTCGTCACAACCGCCGATCAGGCAGGCACCTCCGCCCTCAGAAACACCTTTGCCGACCTCGGCTATAACTTCAAGTACGTTTACGATATCATCGGCATCAAGTCCAAGAGCGACGTGGTTGCCAGGTTCTGCAACGCCGCTTCGGCTGCACGTGCGCTCCGCTCGGCTAAGGTCGGTATGGCGGGCTACAGAGATATGAACCTCTACGGCACGCTCTACGACGGCTCCTCGCTCAAGAGAGTTGTCGGCACCGAGATCGAGACCTTTGAGATGCTCGAGATGAAGCAGAGATACGATGCCCTCGATCCTGCGGCTATCGACGAGGTCGTAAACGGCGTTATGTCGAAGTGGACCTATCTCAAGGCGCCTAATCCCGATAGCCAGCGTATGGCTGCGGGCTACTATCTTGCGGTCAAGCAGCTCATCGACGAGCGCGGCTACGATGCCATCAGCTTAAAGGACGTTGACGGAATGAAGAAGCTTCTCGGCTTCCCCCCCGCTCCCATCTTTATGCTGCTCGGCGATCTTGAGGGCGTTTCCACAATACCCGAGAACGACGCTCTCGGCAACGTCACACAGATAATGATCAAAAAGCTCACGGGCCAGTGCGGCGCTTATCTTGAGTTCTACGAGTTCTTTGAGGACAGAGTTCTCGCAGGCGTGCCCGACTACGTCCCCGCTGAGATCACCGACGGACCCACTACCATTATGCCCGCTGCCTTCGGCGAGCTTAACGAGGGTCTGCTCAACGTGTCCAAGGTCAAGCCCGGCAAGCTCACTATGAGCCGTCTCTTCTATAAGGATGGCAAATACTATATGCATCTCGTCGTCGGCGAGGGCATCTCTCCCCGCAAGTGGGAGGAGGCAGGCTGGACTCAGCCCGCACCCCAGCTCCCCGGCCTCGAGATCCTTCTTCCCGACACCGAGAAGTTCTGTCAGAACGTTATGTGCCAGCACTATATCATCTCCTACGGAGATAACAGCGCCCAAATCAAGGATCTTTGCCAGATCCTCGGCATCGAGGTCATCTGATAGGGCGGCTCAATAAAACGGATGTAAAATCAGCTTTAAGAATACGGAGCAGAGCGTTGCTCCGTATTCTTTTTTGCGCATAATGTTGACAGGTCAACAAAAATAATCAAAGCGGTTGACAGAAGAGATAATATGTGCTATAATGAGATTTGGTGTTGACAAGTCAACAACCGACTAACCGAAAGGAGGAAGGCTTAATAAATTGCAAAGACCCAGATACGAGAAATTTATACTGCTCATCGAGGGTATAGAGAAGAGCATCAGAAGGATGAAGCTCGATCGCGCGCCGAGTCTTGGCATTAAAAGCGTTCATATATTCTGGCTCAGGCATCTTGCCGAGCATCCCGAGGGCATCTCGGCGGCAGGGCTTGCTGAGGCGAGCAAAATAGATCGCTCGCTCGTTTCAAGAGAGATAGAGCCTCTGCTGTGCGGCGGATATATCACCTCGGGCAAGGATGAGCGGCACCTCGTCCTCACAGAAGAGGGCAGAGCACTCGCCGGGGAGATAGATGCGATGATCGTCGACGTGCAAAAGAAGGTCGGAGCAGGCATACCCGAGGAGGAGCTTATCTCCTTTTATCAGACGCTTGAGCGCCTACACGACAACTTCAAGACGATCAGCGAAAAGAAGAGAAAAAGAGCCCCGAGGCGCACGCAAAGGGAAGTGTGCGAGGGAGCGGACTGATAAATACCATCGGTAAATATCGAAAAATATAACAAAACAAAGAATTCGCACCGTCACGGTGCAGAAAATGGAGAAATAAATATATGTTAAGAGATCAGATACACGAGAAGGTCGAATATAAAACTATGAGAGACCTCGTCGAGACCATCGGCGACAAATATACCGACAAGCCCTCCTTCTGTTATAGAGTAAACCCGAGAGACCCCGAGCCTAAGAAGGTCAGCTACACGAAGCTCAGGAGCGACATCCGTGCTCTCGGCACCGAGCTTCTCGCACGTGGCCTCGGCGGCAAGCATATCGCCGTTATCGGCAAGCACTCCTACCCTTGGGTAGTGTCCTACTTCGCTATCCTTTCTATCGGCTCCGTCCTCGTCCCTCTTGACAGGGATTGGGCGGCAGAGGATCTCGCCACCACTGCGGCAAAGGCTGAGATAGCCTTCGTGCTTATCGACAAGGACATCCTCTCTAAGGCAGACCTCATCTGCGAGGCTTGCGGCGCTCCCGCTCCCTTCGTCCTCGACGTTGACGGCGAGGCAGACGGCACTATGAAGGGCCTTATCGCCGTTGGCGAGGGTCTTATCGCCTCCGGCGACGATTCCTTCCACGAGGTTGAGGTAGACCCCGACAAGCTCTCACTCCTTGTATTCACCTCCGGCACCACCGGCAAGGGCAAGGGCGTTATGCTCACCCAGACGGCGATCCTCAAGGACCTCTCCGACATTATACCCTTCATCGACTTCGGCAACAAGACGGTTAACGTCCTCCCCCCTCATCACACCTACGGCTCGTCCGTAACCCTCCTCGGCCATGCCTCGCTCGGCATCGAGATCTATATCTCCTCGGGCATCAGGTACATTTTAAACGAGCTGAAGGCTGAAAAGCCCGGCCACCTTATCCTTGTTCCCCTCTATCTTGAAACCTTCTATCGCCGCATCCAGGACAACATCAAAAAGCAGGGCAAGACCAAGCTCGTTAACACTATGATCAAGGTCTCGAACGCTTTACGCAAGATCGGCATTGACCTTCGCCGCAAGTTCTTCGGTCAGATCCTCGAGGCGTTCGGCGGCGATCTCAAGCTCATTATTTGCGGCGGCGCCCCCATCAACACCACAATGCTCGATTTCTTCGAGGCTATCGGTGTCAGAGTTCTCAACGGCTATGGCATCACCGAGTGTGCGCCCATCGTTACGGTCAACCATTCTAAGCGCACCGTCAAAGGCTCGGTCGGCTTCCCTCTCAGCATCAACGACGTCAAGATCAACGAGCCTAACGAAAACGGCGAGGGCGAGATCCTCGTAAAGGGCGTAAACGTTATGCTCGGCTACTATAAGGACGAGGAGGCGACCGCCGAGGCTATGACCGAGGACGGCTACTTCCGCACCGGCGACTACGGCAAAATCGGCAAAAACGGCGCCCTCTACATCACCGGCAGAAAGAAGAACCTCATCATCCTCTCCAACGGCAAAAACGTTTATCCCGAGGAGATCGAGTCTGAGTTCGTGGCTATCCCCGGCCTGCTCGACATCATCGTATATGAAGGAAAGTCCAAGCGCGGCTCCGACTATGACGCCATCGTCGCCGAGATCTACCCCGACTACGACTACCTTGAAAAGAACGGCATAACCGACGCACAGTCCTACTTCCAGAAGTTCGTAGACGAGCATAACTCAACCTGCGTCCCCTATAAGAAAATAGGCGTCCTCAAGGTCAGAACCGAGGACTTCCCCAAGAATACTCTGCGCAAGATTATGCGCTTCAAATTGGATGTCTCTATCGATTAATGCGCTTTTCGTCTATCCCCGCGTTTTCCGACAAGCTCGACGTAGCCATCTACGCCTTCGGTCGGAAGAACACGAAACTAGCCTGAAAAATCCCTATTAATCGAGATTAATGTGCTTTTCGTCTATTCCCGCACTTTCTAAAAAAGCTCGACGTAGCCACCTACGCCTTCGGTCGTGAGAAAGACGAAACCAGCCTGAAAAATCCCTATTAATCGAGATTAATGCGCTTTCCGTCTATCCCCGCACTTTCTAAAAAAGCCCGACGTAGCCACCTACGCCCCGGACGGGAGAAAGACGAAACCCGCAAAAAAAGAATAAGAAAAAGCGACCTTTTCGGTCGCTTTTTCTGTATTTATGCCGAGATATGCTAACAAATATTAGCAAAAATCGTATTATTTAGCCTGCTTTTCAGCCTTTATCTCCTCGATAAATTCGCCGATTCGTCTCAGCGCCTCCTCGATATGCTCGACGGAATAGCAGTAAGAAACTCGCACGAAGCCCTCGCCCGCCGCACCAAATGCGTTGCCGGGGATAACGGCGACTCTCTTCGAGCGCAGAAGCCTCTCACAGAACTCATCCGAGGATAGCCCCGTAGACTTGATCGAGGGGAAGGAATAAAATGCTCCGAGCGGCTCAGCGCATTCAAGCCCTAGCCTCTTGAAGCCCTCGAGGAGTAAGCGTCTGCGCTTGTCGTATTCGAGGCGCATGCGCTCGGTCTCCTCGTCACCGTCTCGGAGGGCTGCGATGCCCGCTATCTGCGAGGTGGTGGAGGCACTCATAACGGCAAACTGATGTATCTTTTTCATCAGCGCCATGATAGGCTCGGGTGCGCAGGCGTAGCCAAGGCGCCAGCCCGTCATCGAAAACGCCTTTGAAAATCCGTTTATCAGTATCGTCCTCTCGTAGAGCCCATCGACGTCTGCGGGCGAAACGTGGCGCCTGCCCGAGAAGGTCAGCTCTGCATAGATCTCGTCCGAGATGAGGATGATATTCGTGTCCTTTAAGACGGGCACGAGAGCCTCGTAGTCCTCGCGCTCCATTATAGCTCCCGTCGGGTTCGTCGGGTATGCAAAAAGCACAGCCTTCGTCCTCTCGGTGATTGCCGCTTTAAGCGCCTCGGGCTTGAGCTTGAAGCCCTCCTCCGCCTTCGTCTCGATAAAGACGGGCGTTCCGCCCGCCATCCTCGTCAGAGGCTCGTAGCAGACGTAGCCGGGGGTCGGGATAATAACCTCGTCGCCGGGGGAGAGTATAGCCCTTAAGGACATATCAACAGCCTCGCTGCCTCCGACGGTAACGAGGATATTCTTCTCGGCGTCGTAGCTTGCGTTATACTTGCGCTTGACGTACCTTGCGATCTCCTCGCGCAGCTCGATCATACCGATATTCATCGTATATTTGGTTCTGCCCGCCTCGATGGAGCGTATGCCCTCCTCACGTATGAAGTCGGGCGTAGGGAAGTCGGGCTCGCCGATTCCGAGCGAGATGACGTCCTTCATAGTGCTGGTCAGATCAAAAAACTTGCGTATGCCCGAGGGCTTGATCTCCTTTGCGACCCCCGAGACTACCTTGGAATAATCTATCATCAGTATTTCCTTTTATTGATTTTGCGACTATTATACTACATTTAGTATGTCTTGTCAAGCGAGGGGTTATTATCTTTCATAAAAAAACACCCCTGCCCGACGGATTGACAAATACGAAACAATATAATATAATTATAGTAAATAAATGCTAAGGAGCTCCTATGTTTATTGCGGATATGCACTGCGACAGCATCCTTGAGGTAAACTCGCAGCGTGGACTCAGATCAAAATACAATATGTCGGGCGAGCATCCCCATCTTCAGTTCTTCGCCTCCTGGGTAGCCTGCAAGGGCGAGTCAGCCCCCGCACGCAGAAAGCGCTTGATGCGCCTGCTCGACGTCTATCTTGCCGAGCGCTCACGCCTCGGGCTAGTCGCCGTTGAGAGTGCCGTGGACCTCAATTTTGCGATAGAGTGCGAAAAGGATGCATCCATCTTCGCCATCGAGGGCGGCGGCGGTCTGTTTGCCGACTCCGAGGAGCTTATAAACCTTTACAGAGCCGGCCTCCGTGTGCTTGGCATCGCCTGGGACACGAACGAGCTTGCCTCCTCATCCTTCGACACGGTCGACAACGGGCTAAGCCCCGCAGGCAGAGAGCTTGTCACCAGGGCGAGCGAGATGGGCATCATACTGGACGTCTCTCATCTTTCGGATAGAAGCACTGCCGAGCTGCTCGACATCACGCCCTATCCCGTTATAGCAACTCACTCAAACTTCAGGGAGATCTGCTCCCATCCGAGAAATCTGCCGAGGTCCCTCGCCTCGAAGATAGTCGCCAGAGGCGGCGTCATCGGCCTTAACCTCTGCCCGGATTTCGTAACCGACGACTGTAAGCCCGATATGACCGACCTTTTACGCCACGTTGACTTCGCTCTTGAAAACTACGGCGAGGATTCGCTCGGCTTCGGCTTCGACATCGATGGCACCGACGGCAAGTATCCTAAGGGTCTCGGCGAGGAATGCAGCATCCACGACAGCGTGATCGAGCTGTTATCAAAGCATTATTCCTCCTCCGTCGTAGAAAAGCTCGCAGGCTTAAATGTCGTTAATTTCTTAAAGAACAATCTCTGATCCCCCTCCGAGACCGTTTATCCCTTTGAGATGCCCTGCCATTTGCGAGCGTAAACGGCAGAGGGATCTCCTCGGGATGACTTGTTTTGACAATTATAGTTGTCATTTTTATCAAAAAAAGCATCGGCTGCCGCTGTTTTTGGCGCCGATGCTTTTTGCTTTTTTATTTTGTTTTTCAGGGGATCTTGCCTATTACAGCTCGGCTATCGCCTCGACCTCGACGAGCACGCCCTTGGGCAGAGCCTTGACGGCTACGCAGCTTCTCGCAGGCTTCTCGGTGAAGTATTTTGCATATACCTCGTTAAAGGCGGCAAAGCTCGCCATATCCGAGAGGAAGCAGGTGGTCTTAACGACCTTCGTAAAGGATGCTCCCGCCTCGGCGAGAACGGCTCCGAGGTTCTTCATCACCTGCTCGGTCTGAGCCGTGATATCCTCTCCGCTGACCTCGCCGGTTTTTGGGTCGATCGGGATCTGACCCGAGGTGAAGAGGAGGTTTCCTGCTTTTATCGCCTGGGAGTAGGGGCCTATTGCGGCAGGCGCCTTGTCGGTATAGATCTTTTCCATATTTATATCCTTTCGGTTTTAGTTAAGCAGATATTCGTATTTATCGAAGTCGTAAGCCAGCTTCTCCTTGAAGTGTGCGTCGCTTGAGAGTATCAGCCTCGCACCCCTCGCCTTAATGTAGTCGAGGATCTCCCTGTCGGGGTAGGGCTCAGTGCGCCTGCCTCTTGCTATCGCTCCGGTGTTTATCTCGAAGATCAGCCCCTCGCCAAGGAGGCGGTCTGCCGCCCTCTGCCACGCCGCTCTGTATCTTTCGTTAGCTTTATCAAACAGCGTGCCGTCCTCGTTGAATTTCATAACGAGGTCAAAGTGACCGACGATATTGGCGCCGCATAGCTCGCCCACCCTCTCTACCGTGCGGTAGTATTCCTCCGCCATAAGGTATGGGTCACCGCCAAACACCTCGTCTATTACCTTCTCAAGCACCTCCCTTGACATATCCACGTTGCGGTAGCCGTCCGGGGTCTTGAAGTAGTGGACCGAGCCGATAATATAGTCACAGCCGCCGTAGATCTCGGTCGCATAGGCGTCTGCCTCTATGCCGAGGAGGATCTCGATCTTATCCTTATACTTTTCCTTAAGTCTTTTGACCTCGGAGCGGAATTCCTCAACACGGGTGGGGTCTATCGCATATCTTACGTCAAAATCCACGTAGGAATGAGCTAACAGCCCGAGCGTCGTTATCCCCTTGTCGATCGCAGAGAGAACCATCTCCTCGGGCGTCGCCCGCCCGTCGCAAAAGGTGGTGTGAGTGTGCAGGTCGGTGTATCCCATCGCTCACTCCTTGATGGTGTCAAGCACCTTGGCGTAGCCGCCCTTGCCGTAGGTCAGGCACTTGTTAACTCTGCTGATGGTCGCCGTGCTTGCGCCCGTCTCTCTCGATATCTCCTGATAATTTTTGCCCTCGCCGAGCATAGAGGCAACATCGAGCCTCTGCGAAATCGCCTCAAGCTCCTTGATCGTGCAGACGTCCTCGAAAAAGTCTCGGGCGTCCTCGATGCTCTCAAGCTTCAGCACCGCCTCGAATATATTGTCGTAGTTTTCTATGCTGAATCTCTCCATAATTGCCTCCTTCTTTCATATTTGAGCGCTCAGCTGCACTCTATTACTCTACCATTGTAGCACGCTAAAGCGTAAAAGTCAACAGATTTTTGAGAAAAATTTGCATATGTGCGATATATCTTGTTTATTTTGCTTGTTGACTTTGGTTTCGGGGTGTGATATCATTTTGCTGTATTAATCGAAAACTACCCCGCGAAGGAGAAAATAATATGGATAAAAGCAGACTTAACGGCTATATAGGCGCTGACATTCCCGACCGTATTGAGGACGAGGACAGGCGCCTCGGCTTTATAATAAACTGGCGGCATATGGCTGCAAACTATGGCAGTGGCGTTGACGCACAGCTCCTCTCCGAGCAGATCCTGCTCTGCGATGCGACCGAGGCTGTTCTTTATGAAAAGCCCGACCCCGTCAGATACGTCAAGGGCTCGAGGCCCATCCTCGAGGCAAAGGCGAAGGAGATAACCGAGGGCGCAAGAAACGAGCAGGACTGTGCGATAATGATAATGCGCTACATGCGTGACCACTACAATCCCCGCAAGGGAATGCAGCTCTTCTGGGGCGGCACGGAGGAGGTCCTGCTTGAAAAGGGAGAGCAGCTTTGCGAGTGCGTTGCACGCCTTGAGGTGGCGCTGCTCGAGGTGCTCGGCATCCCCGCCAGGATCATAACTCACACCATCGGAGGCCACGTAACGACGGAGGTCTACGCTGACGGCAAGTGGGGCTACGTTGACCCCCGCTGCGGAATGTATTTCCTCCTTGAGGACGGAAGGCTCGCCTCGCTGATCGAGCTATGCCGCGATCACTCCATAATGGATAGACAGCCCGAGGAGGTAAAGGCGGACGTCAGCCCGAGGTTCCCCTACGAGGGCAGGATCGAGGCGCTTAAAAAACGCTACGTGTCGGCAGTCGAGGTAAATACCTATAAGTACTATTCGCTCGCCGACAGCGACAGATACGATTATTCCTGGTGCACTGCTGAGGACTGCGTTCGCCTCGGTATGAACGAGCAGGTCCACGCCTACGCCGAGATCAGAAAAAAGGTTATGGGCGTCGGAGGCGGCAGGGGAAAGCCCGTCATCAGATTTACCCTTAACGACGGGATGACCGTCAGCGAGGATATCCTCTTTGCCGTCCGTGTGAACGGCGTTATGGCTCAGCCGAGGATAATGGAGTTCTATATCGATGGCAGCCTCGCATACAGCTCTGACGAGTGGGTTCCGATATCCGAGCTATCAAACTGTCAGAGGGGTGTCACCTACTTCGGCGGCGCACAGGGCTCTCTGCCCGTAAGCACGCTCTCCGACGGACAGCATACCCTTAAGGTCGACGTGCATATCACACCCGAGTGGGTAGAGTCAAAGGAGATCACCTTCTTCGTTAAAAAGAAGGAAAATTAAAACAATAGTTTACAAAACGCACACAAAAAGGCGGAGAACACAGATGTTCTTCGCCTTTTGCTATTATAGGAATAAACACGTCGCAGTTATCCGCAGGAGCTGATATCAAAGCTTATCCGCAAGGTCGAGGACGAGCCTTTCGGTCTTTTCCCAGCCGAGGCAGGGGTCGGTTATCGACTTTCCGTAGGTCTCGCATTCGGAGATTGCCTGGGAGCCATCCTCGATGTAGCTCTCGATCATAAGGCCCTTAACGATGGAGCGGATATCCGGGGAGTAGCGTGTGGAGTAAAGGATCTCCTTTGCGATCCTCGGCTGCTCGAGGGGCTTCTTTGCCGAGTTTGCGTGGTTTGTGTCGATGATGACGGCGGGGTTTTTCAGCCCAGATGCCGCATAGGTTTCATAGAGCGAGTAGAGATCCTCGTAGTGGTAGTTGGGGTGCGACTTGCCCTGCTTATCGACGTAGCCTCTGAGGATGGCGTGGGCGAGGGGGTTGCCGTGGCTCTGTACCTCCCAGCCTCGGTAGAGGAACATATGCGAGCTTTGCGCCGCCTTGATGGAGTTCATCATGACCGAGATGTCGCCGCTCGTCGGGTTTTTCATTCCTACGGGGCAGTCGATGCCGCTGGCGGTCAGCCTGTGGTGCTGATCCTCTGTGGATCTCGCTCCGACCGAAACGTAGCCGAGGCAGTCGGAGAGGTAGCGGTAGTTTTCGGGGTAGAGCATCTCGTCAGCGGGGGCAAAGCCCGTCTCGGTCATAGTCTTGATAAAGAGACTTCTGACGGATAAAAGGCCCTTAAGCAGATCCGCTTTTTCATATGAAACCGGCTGGTGCAGCATTCCCTTATAGCCCTCGCCCGTCGTCCTTGGCTTTCCCGTATATACTCTCGGCACGAGCATGATCTTGTCTGCCACCCTTTCCTGAAGGCGGCGCAGCCTCGAGATATAGTCAAGCACGGGTGCCTCGCTGTCGGCAGAGCAGGGGCCGATGACGATAAGAAATCTGTCCGACTTTCCTGTAAATATTTTCTCCATCTCTGCGAGCTGCTCCTCGCGCGCCTTAGCGCACTCGGCAGGAACGGGGTACTGCTCCTTGATCTCCATAGGGATGGGTAGTTTTCTGAAGAAGGTTAAATTCTTGTTCATTTGCTTATCCTTGTGTAAATTATTGTTTGCTTATTTGGTGTCTGATCTGCTTTTTCAGCCGATCTTCGGCTTATCGAAGAGAGTTCTTCTCGCTGTGGATTCTCTCATCTTCTCTCGCATGCCTTCTCTGTCGGATGCCCGAAGCATATCTCTGAAGGCTGAAAACTCCCCGATAAAGCGATCCATCTCGGCAAGGAGTGCCGCCTTGTTTGAGATAAACAGCTCCGACCACATCGCATCGTTGATCTTTGCTATCCTTGTCAGATCTCTGAAGGAGTCTCCGGTGTATTTTTCAAGGCCGGGGGTGTCGTTTGACGTCATGAGCGTAACGGCTATAACGTGCGTCAGCTGAGAGAGGAAGCCTATCATTCTGTCATGCTCCTCGACGCTCAGCTCGCTGATCTTTGCAAAGCCGAGGATGCGGCCGAGCTCCTTGCAGGTCTGTATCGCTTCGGGGGTGTTTCTTTCCGTGGGCGTTACGATGTAGTTTGCCCCTCTGAACACCTCGGGGTCGGCAAATTCAACGCCGCTGCGCTCACGACCTGCCATCGGGTGCGCCGATATGAACTCAACTCTGTCGCCGAGCAGCTCCTGAACGGTGTAAACGACGCCCGACTTAACGCCCGAAACGTCGGTAACGAGCGTGGTTTCCTTGATCAGATGCCCGTTTTCTCTGACCCACTCCACAAAGGTGGCGGGGTAGAGCGCAAAAACTATAATATCGGCATTTGCTATCAGAGTGGGGTCGGGGTCCGTTGAGCCCTCCTCGATCATCCCTCTTGCGAGGGCGTAGCGGACGTCCTCGGGCTCCTTTGTTATACAGCTGACGTGGTAGCCCTCCCTTGAGAGTGCGATGGCGTAGCTTCCGCCGATAACGCCGAGACCCACGATCAGTATTCTCGTGTCCTTATCAATCATCATATTCGATCACCTCGATGCCAAGCTTTCTTAAATGTCCGAAGAATTCGGGATAGCTCTTTTTCACAGCCTCGGCTCCATCGATCTCGCCGCCGACGAGCGTAAGAAGTATCGCCGTCGCCATAACTATCCTGTGGTCGTTGTGTCCATTGATGGGCTCCGTCGGCTTATGGAAGTCTGCGGGATAGACGATGACCTTATCCTCGTAGACGTTTATTTTTGTTCCGAACTTCGATAGCTCCTCAGCCATAGCCGCCGCCCTGTCGGATTCCTTTATCCTCAGGCGCTTCGTGCCCGAGAAAATGCCTCCGCACTTAGCCGCCGCAACCGCAAAGAGTATCGGTCCGAGGTCGGGGCAGTCGCCGATATGTATCGTGGGCGTGCCCCGCTTCAGCTGCTCGAAGTACTTCTTGTATACTCTGTCGCCCTGAAGGCTATCGGGGTCGAGCCCCAGGACCTTGACGGACGAGCCGAGTACGCTTAGCGCATCGATAAACGCCGCACCGGAGTAGTCGCCCTCAACGGTTGTGTCCGTGGGCTGATATTTCTGCCCGCCCTTGATATAGAGCGTGTATTCGTCCTCCCATATCGCCCTGACGCCAAATCTCATAAGAGCGGAAACGGTCAGATCAATATACGAGCGGCTCTCGATGGGCGGAGCAATTTTTATCCTCGAGTCATCGGGCAGGACGGGCAGGGCAAATAACAGACCCGAGATAAACTGGCTGCTGATATTGCCGACGACGTTAAAGACGCCGCCCTTGAGCGGACCCTTTACGGTTATCGTCCTTCCATCCTGAATATAAACGAGCCCGCGCTCCTTGCAGATATCCTCGTAAACGCTCATCGGCCTTGACATCAGCTTTTCCGTGCCGCCGAACATCGTGGTCGCTCCGCTGAGCAGCGCAATAGGCAGCATAAATCTCAGCGTGCTGCCCGATTCGTTTGCATAGAGCGGTGCCGTCGCCGTCGTCAGCGTAGGATCCTTGCCGAAAACGGTAACTCTGTCGCCCTCCTGCTTGCACTCTATGCCGAGCGAGCGGAGGCAGCCGAGCGTGGCTCTGACGTCCTCGCAGTCGGAAACGCCGTCAACTATGCTGACCCCCTCTGCCATAGCGGCAGAGATGAGCAGGCGATGCGCCATAGACTTTGATGGAGGCGCTGTAACCTCGCCCGACGCAACCCCCGGAATTATCTTAACTCTCATAGCTTCTTCCTTAATGGTTATAATCGCTTTATTTGACACGGGTGCCGTGATTTATCGCTTTTTGACGCATAGGAGGTCTATCGCCTCAAGGTAGCCCGCCGTGCCCTTGCCGGTTATCGTGGCTATGGCTGCCTCTCTTATATAGCTGACCTGCCTGTAAGCCTCGCGCTCCTCAACCTTCGAGATGTGGACCTCGACGAGCGGCAGCCTCGTTGCCTTTGCGGCGTCGAGAATGGCTATCGACGTGTGCGTATATGCGCCGGGGTTGATAACTATGCCGTCGGCATCCTCGAAGTATGCCTCTTGTATATAATCGACAAGCTCGCCCTCGTGGTTCGTCTGCCTCAGCACGCACTCGACCACGAGGTCCTCACAATGCTCTCGGATCATCTCGCATAGATCCTCATAGGTCGTCGTTCCGTAGTGGTCGGGCTCTCTTATACCGAGCATATTGAGGTTAGGACCGTTCAAAATGTAAAGCTTCATTTGCAAAAATCTCCTAAAATACTGTTTGCGACCTCCTCTACGCTGCCCGAGCCGTCAACTCTTACGTCGGCGGCCGCCGTGTAGACGGGATATCTTTCCGTGTATCTCTTCCTTAGTGCGGAGCTGTCGCTCGAGAGGGGCCTATCGGAGGTCGGTATAAGCAGCTCGAGGGGTCTGTCAAGGTAGTATAGCCTTCCGTTTTGCCTGAGGGCTGTGAGGTTTTCGCGTCTGAGGACGGCGCCTCCGCCCGTAGCAACTATTACGCCGCCTCGTGCTGCGCATTTTTTGACCGCCAGCGTCTCCGCATCACGGAAGTAGCCCTCGCCCTTCTCCTTGAAGATCTCGGGGATGGTGCAGCCCTCGTCCTCTACGACGACGCTATCCGTGTCGAGTATTTCTCTTCCGAGCAGCTCTGCAAGCCTTGCGCCAACCGTGCTTTTGCCCGACGAGGGCATACCTATAAGAACGATGCTTTCCTTATCCCTGACGAGTGCATCGTATATTTCGTCGGTCACCCCCTCGGGGTAGACCTTATCTCTGAATATCTCGGAGGCTCTCACCGCCTGTGCAACGAGCATATATAGCCCACCGCCTGCGGGGATCCCTCTTTCCATCGCCTCGAGAACGAGCCTTGTCCGGAGGGGATTGTAGATAACGTCAACGACTCCCGATAGGCTCTTAAAGCCCTCGAGCGATATCGGCATACCGTCGCAGTCGGGATACATTCCTACGGGTGTCGTGTTGATTATGATCTGTGCGTCAAGGTGCCTTTCGTATAGCTCGGCGTAGTCGATGACGCCCTCGCCGGGGGTGCGCGAGACCTTGTGTATCTCGCTTGCGCCAAGCTGCCTCAGTGCGGCGTAAGCCGTCTTCGAGGTGCCACCCGTGCCGAGTATTACCGCCTTTTTGCCATTTACGTCGATCCCCAGCTTGCCAAGCAGAGCGGTGAAGCCGAAGAGATCGGTGTTATATCCCGAGAGCCTTCCTCCACGGTTAACGACGGTGTTTACCGAGCCGATCGCCATCGCCGCCCCGTCTATCTCGTCGAGGTGGGGCATTACCGTTTCCTTATACGGGATAGTCACGTTTATTGCCTCAAAGCCTCTCTCCCTGATGAAGCCTGCGACCTCCTCGGGAGTTAGCTCCTTCAAGACGTATTCGTCGGGCTCGAGCCTCTCGTGTATGATCTTCGAGAAGCTGTGTCCCAGCCTCCCGCCAATAAGACCGTATTTCATTTCCTTTTACCAGCCTTCGTTTCAGCGCTTTATATCAGCGCCGCCATTTCTTATGCGGCATCCGCCGCTTTTATTTTTCCGCCAGCCAGTCGGTGCCGAAGCGCATAGCGAGCATATCCGCTACCGCAATTGCCACGACGGCGTCGATGACCGCTCTCGCCCTGTGGATGATGGCGGGGTCGTGCCTGCCCTCTATATTAAGTGTCAGGTTTTCCATATCCTTAAGACTTACGCTGCCCTGCGGCTTGAAGATGGAGGGGGTGGGCTTTATCGCCGTGCGGAGGATGATGGGCATTCCGTTTGAAATTCCGCCCTGAATTCCGCCGCTGTTGTTCGTAGACGTTTTGACCGTTTTGCCGTCGGTGACGAAGGGGTCGTTTGCCTCACTGCCGTAAAGCTCGGTAATTCCGAAGCCTGCGCCAAACTCAACGCCCTTGACTCCCGGCACCGAGAATACGGCGTGCGATATCACACCCTCAAGCGTGTCAAACCAAGGCTCTCCGACTCCGGCGGGCATACCGATGACTGCGGTTTCAAGGACTCCGCCTACGCTGTCGCCCATCTCTCTCGCCTTGAGGATCTCAGCCCTCATCTCCTCGGCACGCTCGCCGTCGAGAACGGGGAAGGGAAGAGCGGAGAGCGCCTTGACGTCATCGTCAAGCTTACAAAACGCTCTGTCGGACACCCCGTGCAGGGAGCTGATATGCGTTCCGATGGCGATGCCCTTTTTGAGGAGCGCCAGTCTGATGATCGAGCCCGCCGCAACGAGCGCTGCGGTTATCCTGCCCGAAAAGTGGCCGCCGCCTCGGTAGTCCTGATATCCGTGATACTTTTCCTCAGCTGTGAGGTCGGCGTGAGAGGGGCGGGGAGTGTTGCGCAGAGCCTCGTAGTCGCGGCTCTTGGTGTTCGTGTTTCTTATTACGATGGCGATGGGCGTTCCGGTCGTGAAGCCCATAAAAACGCCGCTCAGGATCTCGTAGTCATCTGCCTCGCATCTGCCCGTGGAGATCCTGCCGACGGGCGCTCGCTCGATGAGCCTCGCCCTTATGTATTCGTGATCGATTTCAATACCCGGCGCAATACCGTCGATGACGGCACCAATCGCCTCGCCGTGACTCTCGCCGAAGAGCGTCACCGAAATGGAATTTCCAAAGCTGTTTTTCATGCCTTCCTCCGTGTATCTATGCGAAGGTGCGCTTAGCCAAGAGGCAAAGCTCCGGGACCTTCATCTTTTTTATCTCGAAACTGCCGACCTCGGGGCATAAAACTGCCCATACGCCGCCCTCGACGCTCTTTTTATCGTGGGAAACGAGCTTCATAGCCTCGTCGATATCCGCATCGTACTCCGTCGGGAGTCCGATCCTTTCGTATATACCGAGCAGCCTCTCCTTTACCGAGTCTCTGCACATAGGCAGCATACCGAGCGCAACGCTCTCACCGTGGTAGAAGGATGAGCTTGCCTCTATGCAGTGGCCGATCGTATGTCCGAAGTTGAGTATGCGTCTAAGGCCGCCCTCATGCTCATCCTCTTCGACCACCGCACGCTTTATCTCAAGTGCGGAGAGGATAATATCCTCGATATCGGCTAAAATGTCAATAAAAGTAGACTTTTCCAGCTTCTCGAAGAGCTTTTCGTTGGAGGTCGCCGCCATTTTGATGATCTCGGCGATGCCGCACCTCTTTTGTCTGTCGTCAAGCGTGGCAAGGCAGTCCGCATCTATCAGAACGGCCTTTGGCTGATGGAAGGCGCCGACGGTGTTCTTTGCGCCGCCGAGGTTTATCGCCGTCTTTCCTCCTATGGAGGAGTCCACCATAGAGAGCAGGGTGGTCGGCATATTGTAAAAATCTATACCCCTCATATAGCAGGCTGCGGCAAAGCCGCCTAGATCTCCGATAACGCCGCCGCCAACCGCCACAAGGCAGTCCTGCCTCGTCATATTCATCGAGAGCATCTCGGTGAGGATCAGCTCAAGCGAGGCGAAGCTCTTCGTGTCCTCGCCCATAGGGAGGGTGAGGATCTTAGCCTCCTTAGAGCATTTTAAAACCGCCTCGGCATACTCGGCGGGCACGCCGTCGTCGGTCAGGATCATCACCTTGCGATCAAGCCTGAAGATCTCGCCTGCCTTCTGCCTCAGCCCTCTGCCGACGGTTATGTCGTACTCCCTGCCTGGGAGATTCATTCTTATCGTCTTCATATCATTTCTTAACGAAGGAGCCGACCGCACGCAGCCTGTCGCAATACTCCGACAGCTCCTCCATCATTTTCCTTCCTTCCTCGCCTTCGACGTCGCCCTCTGCCTCTACGTAGAAGTAGTATTCAAACAAAAGCTCCTTCATCGGGCGTGAGCGCAGAGACTGCATGTTGAAGCCGTGCTTACCGATGACGTCTATCGCCTTAGCGAGCGCCCCCGCTTCGTTTCTAACCGTAAAGAGGATGACCGAATGCACGCCGTGCTTAGGCAGACCGTCTCTCGGAGCTCTCGCAAAAACGGCAAATCTCGTCGTGTTGTTTCTTGCGGAGTTGATGTTTTTTTCTATAACCTCAAGGCCGAAGATCTCAGCCGCCTCGGCAGATGCAATAGCGGCAACCGTCGGGTCGCCACGCTCGGCAACGTACTTTGCGGCGAGCGCCGTGTTGGAATACTCGCTCGCAATGAAGCCGTGCTCCTTTATGTATTCTGCACACTGTCCAAGCGCCTGCGTGTGGCTTATGACCTCCTTGATCTCCGAGAGCCTTGCGCCCTTTGGAGCTAAGAGGTCCTGTGTGACGGCAAGCTCGGTCATTCCCACAAGATATAAAGAGCCTTGGAACATAAGGTCGGTGACCTGTCCGACCTCGCCGTTGTAGCTGTTTTCGACCGGCAGCACCGCAACCTCGCATCTGCCGTCCTCAACCGAGGCATAGGCCTCGTCAAAGGTGCTGAAGGCAACCTTTCTCGCAGTGGGGAAGAGCTTAGTCGTCGCTATGTGGGCGAAGGCGCCCTCTGTGCCGCAGTATGCGACCCTCATCCCCTCCACAAGCCTCGACTGATAGCTGCGTGAGGTCGCCATAACGTCCTTGAGGAAGTTGACGTAATATTCTCTTATCGCAGGGTCTGCGACTCTCGCGGAGCCCCTCTCGATGACCTGCGCCTCTCTTACGTGGTCAAGGATCTCAACTCCGTGATCCATCTTATATTCGGCAACGAGCTTGGCTGCGCCCATCCTCTCTACGAAGAGCTTAGCCATCTCTCGGTCGACCCTGTCGATGACCTCTCTTGCCTCTTTAAGTCTGTTGTCCATGATCCTTATCCTCCCGGGAGCGTAGATGTTAACGGTGTTAACCTCGCTGAATTTTCGCTATGCGCTTGACGGACTTAGGTTCTGTTAACGCTGTTAACTTGCTAATGTATCGAATGCGTCGACGCTTAGCACAAGCTCGAGCTAAGATAATTAACGTGCATACTATGGCGCACAAGCGCCCGCCCGTATCGCTCTCATCTCCACCTAGGAGCGGAGTTTAGCTCAGCTTTATCTGTTAACACTGTTAACACGCATAAAAAATAATTATACAGTTATTATACTCAAGCAGCCCCCCCTTGTCAAGTGTTTTCGTGAAAAAGGAAAAACGAGGAAATAAGTTCCTCGTTTTTGCGAAGGGGCGATAAAAAAGATATTTTACCTTTTTAGTCGATGGATTTGAACCTTCACATACAATAAATACTTTTCGATCATCGGGCGAAAAGCTACATCAGCACCTTTTTACTATTCACTTTTACCTATTACCTAATCGACAAGTTTCGTAAGAGAAGAGTGAAAAGTGAAGAGGTAAGAGTGAAAAAATAAAATCGACAAGCTTCTTTCGAAACTTGTCGATTATTGGCCTACCCGTAAGGAGCGAAGCGACGGAATAGCGAGCCTGCGAGCGTCCAAGGATTCGGGGGACTTGCGAAGTGTGCGGGGAGATGTATATGAAGGGTAGGTTATTGTTAATTAAAGTTAATTAAAGTAAAAAAACGAGGAAACAAGTTCCTCGTTTTTGGCCTGACCGTAAGGAGCGAAGCGAC
>JAFVXI010000008.1 GCA_017501245.1 Clostridia bacterium | reverse complement strand
TGAAGTTTACTGCGTAAGTGAAGTTATCCTACGGATAGTGAAGTTTTGCCTTCGGCAAAGTGGGCAAACTTAACTTCACTTGTGCGTAGCACAAACTTCACTGAAACGGGGTTCCCCGAAGCGAAGAATGAGCTTTGGGGGTTCGCGGTGCAACTTCACTTTTGCGATAGCAAAAACTTCACCAACAGAAAAGAGGGGACATTACGGATTACACCGTTTTGTTCTCTCTTTCTGTTTACTTAATGAAATCGTGGTTACACCACGATGAAATCTTCGCTTTGCTCAGATGAAATCCAAGGTCGAGCCTTGGATGAAATCAAATCCGTCTTACAAAGCCCTGCGAAGCAGGATTTCATCGCGGCAGCGATTTCATCCACCGTAAGTGGATTTCACCCGTCGAAGACGGATTTGACTGCGTGTTCTCCGTTAAGGATAACACGCATTTAAGACAGGCGCAAATGGGCGCAAGCAATTAAATCAAGCCTATGGCGGCGAGCAGTTCTGCTCGCCGCTTTTTGTATGCTCCGAGACAAAAAATGTAAATTATAATAGGCAAAATGTGGCAATTTGCGCTTCTTTTTACATAAAATGGATAAAACAGGGCGGGGAAGCGTGAAAAAAAGCTGCCCGATCTGCCCCTATTTTCCTCTTTCTACCATATTCCGTGTGGCTTTCCGTCCTTCCTTGCGCATA
The DNA here is from genome assembly GCA_017501245.1 of Clostridia bacterium. Classification (GTDB taxonomy): domain Bacteria; phylum Bacillota; class Clostridia; order Oscillospirales; family CAG-272; genus UBA1740. Next base: position 9,435 of record JAFVXI010000008.1, on the reverse strand, counting down.
GTATATATAAAGCTTTGTAAATAAGTGGAAACGAGGCTTCCATCTCTTGGAAAAGCCTTTTCCATAAAGAGGAAAAATAGTGGCTCAGAGGGGGGATTTTGTGCCGTTTTTCTTAAAATATTGTCGATTTTTTAATAATTTCTTTGTAAAGTATTCTTAGCAAAACGCTGCGTTTTTACCACAAAAAAGTAAAAATTTGTTGATAAATCTGGGTGGCATAACCAATTTATTAAAATTTATTAAATGACATCTTAATTAAAATTAATTATAAGAAGCATTTATTGACTTAAATCGACCTCGGTGTTAGTATTATGGTGTCGATGCTATATTATAATATTTGATCATTTTTCAGCCCGGGGTTTTGGCACTTTATGCCACACGGGCTTCAAACATTTTTTGCGAGGTTTTATGTATCAGGCTATCGTTTTCGTCTCGGCGCTGCTCATTTGTCTTGCGGTGCTGATCCCCTTAAGAAAAAGGGAAGGGCATAGACGCCTTATCCTCAAGGGGCTGACAGTTGCATATTTTGCGGTCTGCTTCGTGCATTTTCTGCTCTCGGACGCCTTTATCTTCGTCATAAACGACGGATGGTTTTACGGCGTGCATTACGATGCCACCGACTACCTCGGGCTGGTCCTCAGATGGGGCTACTACACGAGCTACGTCTGCCTCCCGATGGCTGTCTTTTGTGCGGGCAGGCTCTTCCGTAATATCGCCTCCTACGTGTCGCTGCCCTTCTCGGTTGCGGTCACCTTCTTCTTCGAGAATTTTATGGCGTATTACCTCGATCCCGCAGGGCTCGGCTATCATCCGCCCGAGTGGTTCCGCTACGGCTTCTTCACCCTTGAGCTTGTGCTTGCGATCGCCATCCCCCTTATACTTATGATAGGAGAGAAGCACGTCTTTGCCGTGAGGAGCGGTAGGGAGTGGGCTAACTTCCTTATCGGCATGCCCTTGGTCGTCCTCGCTATGATGCCCGTCTACGTGCCTCAGGCCATATTCGGCTGCGACGTCAAGACTCCTCCGATGTTCGGCGGCTACCATCTCACGTGGATCGCCGTTACGCTCGTGATAACGGTGGCGCTCTATCTCGCCTTCCGCTTTAAGGACTACACCTCGAGGCGAAACCTCGTCGTCTTCCTCGCACTCTTACTCTTCTTCCATTACGATTCGCTTTATATGATGGGCGTCACGATCTCGCGTCTGCCCTTCCAGCTCTGTAACATTGCGGCTTACTTCTATATTGTCGCCGTCGTGTTCAAGCTCGATAAGATGTTCCAGTTCTGCTTTATCATCAACACGGTGGGAACGGTGTTTGCCATCCTCTTCCCGGATCTCGGCGTCGGCTCGAGCGGCTTCTGGAACGTGCATTTCCTCTTCGAGCATACCCTCGTCCTCCTCGTCGGAGCGATGGGAATGGGTCTGAGGCTCGTTCCGAGGCTCAAGCCGGTCAGCTTGAAATACTGCTTCGTCGGCTACACGGCTTACTTCCTCTTCGTCTTCATCCTCGGAACTATCCTGAACGGCTATTCCGACCTCACGGGTGAGACGGTCAACTACTTCTATATGTTCGACCACGATATAGCCTTTGACTATTTCCCCTTCCTCACCTTTACCGAAAACTACTATTTCACCTTCGGGCGGTTTATCGTATATCCCCTCGTCGTTCTGATACTCTACTTCGGCTTTGCCCTCCTATCCTTCCTCTATTATCTGCTCGTCAGGTATTTATACAAGCTTGACGACGATCACCTCGCCTTAAGGCTAAGCTCGATCGAGCTTTACGAGCGTGTGACGGGCAGGAAGGCGCTGAGGCCTAAGCACTTCACCGACTGACGGGGCGCACCCACCGAAACGAAATTATAAGGACAGAAAATATATGCTTGAAATAAAGAATCTGACAAAAAGCTACGGCGACTCCACCGTAAAGGCCGTAGACGATCTCTCGATATCGCTGAATGCGGGCGAGATCTACGGCTTCCTCGGTCCGAACGGAGCGGGCAAGAGCACGACGATCAAGTGCCTCGTCGGCATCTATCCCTTCGCCGAGGGCGACATTCTCATCGACGGAGTGTCCATCAAGAGCGATCCGCTCGGCGCTAAGATGAACGTCGGCTACGTATCCGACAACCACGCAGTCTTTGAGCGTCTGACGGGCAGGGAATACGTCGATCATATCGCAAATCTCTATCACGTCAAGCCCGAGGAGGCAGAGGAGCGCACCGAGCGCCTGCTCGACATCTTCAAGCTCAGGGCAGCCTTCGACAGACCGATCAAGAGCTATTCCCACGGTATGAAGCAGAAGGTGTCGGTCATCGGCGCCCTCGTGCATAACCCTAAGCTCTGGGTGCTTGACGAGCCGCTCACGGGTCTTGACCCTCAGAGCGCATATCAGCTCAAGCAGGTAATGAAGCAGCACGCCGCCGAGGGCAACACCGTGTTCTTCTCCTCTCACATCCTCGACGTCGTCGAGAATCTCTGCACGAGATGCTGTATCATAAAGAGCGGCAGGCTCGAGGGCGTCTACGACCTCAAGGAGCTTAAGAGCCGCGGCGAGTCGCTCGAGGAGATCTTTATGAGCGTCATCGGCGAGATAGAAGAGGTGGCCGAATGAGAACGGTCCTGTCACTTCTGAAGCTGCAGATAGACAATAAGACCGACCTATTAAAGACCGCATCGCCAAAGACGATGATCCCCGCCGTGTTGCGCATCGTCGTGCTGCTGGCGCTCGCCGTGGTGGGCATAGGCTTTGCGCTCTCCCGCATCTTTAATCTCGGCTTTATCATAAACGCCGAGCTGATGGCGATCGTCCTCGTCATAACGCAGCTGATCTCGCTTTTCTTTGCGATCGGCACGGTCATAAACACGCTCTATCTCTCTAAGGACAACGAGATGCTCGTCTGCCTGCCCGTCACGCCGAACCAGCTCTTTATCTCGAAGCTCCTTATGATCTACCTTAACGAGCTTTTCGTAAGCTCGGCGATATCCCTCCCGCTCTTTATCACGCTCGGAACCTTCGCACGCTTCGGCGCGGTATATTATCTTTCCATACCGATCCTGCTCCTCGTCCTGCCCGTCTTCCCGATAGTGGTTGCGGCGTTCGTCAGCATACCGATCATGTGGCTGCTCCGCTTCTTGAAGAGGCACACCGTGCTTGCCATCGTCGGACTGCTCGTCGGCGTCTCTGTCGTTATGTGGGCTTACGTTTCGGTCATCGGCAGTATTGCGGGTGAGTTCAACATCGCATCCGAGCAGTATGAAACGGTAAGAGAGATAAATAAGGCCGTTGCAGCTCTCGGCTGCCTCATCCCCGTCTACTACCAGCTCGGTCAGGCAATGCTCGACTTCGGGCTGTGGTATTTCTATCTCATCTTCATCCTCATCTGCGTCCTCATCTCGCTCGGAACCATCGCCTTCACGAGGCATTTCTTCTTCAGGATAGCGATGCAGTCGCTTGAGAACACCGTCAAGGATAAGCTCAGGGTTTCGAAGAGCTTCAAGGGCAAGTCCACCTTCGCCTCGCTCTTCTTAAAGGAGCTTTACTGCATCTTCCGCTCGCCGAGCGAGGTGTTTGAGTACTTCCTCTTTACGCTCCTTATGCCCTTTATCGTGTTCACCTACGATAAGCTTCTTATGTCCATCACGGTAAATCAGGCGGGCGAAAATATGATCGCGGGCGCACACGTTATGGTCGTTGCGATCCTTGCGATGCTCTCAAACATCGCCTCCGCCTCCGCCATCTCCCGTGACGGAGCAAACTTCCACCAGTCAAAGACCATCCCCGTCAGCTACTACACGCAGATGGCGGTCAAGTTCTTCTTCAACGCCGTCTTTACCGTCGGCGCACTCATCCTCACGGCGATAGTTTCCTCGTTTATTTATCCCGTATGGCAGGTGCTGCTCGGCACGGTTGCGGTGGCTATGGCTGCCATCGGCCATATCGCCTACTCCATCGACAGCGACATCAAGGATCCCACGGTAAACCTCGAGGGCAACGAGGGCGCCTCCACCGTCTCGAAATGCACGCCTAAGTGCATCGTCTACGGTCTTATAGTCGGCTTTATCCTCGGCATCATCGTCATTCTGATGTCCTCTCTCGAGGCGGCGATAATCCCTTACCTTATCATCATCGCACTCTCCTTCGTATTTATGGTTTACCGCGTCTATACCCTCGTCTTACGCATAAACCTTGCCTACGATAAAATAGAAATGTGAGTTAAGCATGAAAAAAACAGTAATACTCATCCTCGCCATCCTCCCCATCGTCCTGCTCGTCGTAATCGCCTTTGCGGGTCAGATCCTCTCGATCTATCAGAATATACCCGTCGAAAAGGTCGAGTTTGTCGACAGGATAGGATCGGCGTACACCGAGGACATCCTCTTCAAGGTGCCTCAGGGTGGCGAAAAGGAAACGAAAATACGCATCTACCCCGAGCTGGCAAGCAACAAAAGGGTCAGCTACACCTCATCGGACGAGAACATCTGCACCGTCGATGAAAACGGAGTAATACACGGAAAACACTACGGAATGGCAACAATAGTTGTCAAAACCGATGATGGAAGCCGCACGGCAATGCTCTCCGTGCAGGTCACGGCGGATATACCTTATTCGGTCGAGCTATCCCGTGAGGAGGCGGCGCTCAAGGTCGGGCAGAAGCTGACGCTCGACTGCGTGGTTGACGCCCCCGTGGCGATCGACAAGACCGTCTCCTTCACCTCCTCCGACACCTCGGTCGTCACCGTCACACCCGTCACGGGCGGAGTTATGATAACTGCCGTCGGCGAGGGCGAGGCGATAGTCACCGTCACCACACGCTCGGGCGGTCTGACCGACGCCTGCACCGTCAGAGTAGAGGAGGGCAAGCCTCCCGTAGCCTTCGAGCTTGAGGGTGTTGACGGCCTGACCCTCGTCAATGAAAAGGATCAGATCTGGCTTGTCGGCGTCTCTGAGCTTGACCTCAAGGCTCTCGTCCATCTCGAGGAGGGCATCAACCCCGACGAGCTTCGCCTCATCATCACCTCGGGCTCGGGCGCAACTATCGAGAACGGAGTCATCAGCTTCACCTCTGTGGGTATGATAACCGTCCGCGCATATATTGACAACCCCGAGTATTCCGAGCTTATTGACGAGGTTATCTTCGTCTACGACCCGTAAGGACCGACCCGGTCTTACTCTTTATCCCCATATTATTGATAGCGGCGCACGCCGAGTCAATATGCGCACCTAAGGGGTGCGCCGACGCTCGGGCATGAAGAATGCCCGTGCATCAAAAAAACGCAAATACACTTGAAACGGAGATCGAAAAATGAAAAATCTTATTATGAAGGTTCTACTTCTCATCCTTGCGCTCACGCTCGCGGTCGGCAGCTTTACCGGTTGTGATCAGATCAAGGATCTTTTCCCCGGAGAAGAGACCCCCGACACCCCTGACAACCCCGACGATCCCGACGATCCCGGCGACGGCGACAAGCCCGCCATCTGGTCGCTCGTGCTCTCTGCGGATAAGACCGCAGTAGTAAGAGGCGACGTCGTCACCCTCTCCTCCGCACTTAAGGCAGAGGGCGAGGAGGACATCCCCTCCGAGGATGCTACATACAGCATCGTTGAGGGCGCCGACTACGCAACCGTAGCAGGCAACATTCTCACCGTATCAGAGGGCGCTCCCGACGGCGCCTCCATCGTAGTGCGTGCTCGCGAGGGCGCAACCGACTCTAACACCGTGACCATCAAGGTTTCGGTCCCGATCGAGTCTATCGTCATCTCCGCCTCGGGAGTGACCAACCTCCTCGCAGGCCAGAGCACCGTGCTTAATAAGTTCTTACTCCCCCAGGGCTCGGCTACCGCTATCGAGTGGGTAGTCACCGAGGGCAGTGAGCACGCAACCGTAGCAGGCGACGTCCTCGTCATCTCGGCTACCGCTCCCACGGGCGCTGCCGTAAAGGTCAAGGCTGTCGCAGGCGAGGTCGAGTCTAACGAGCTGTCCTTCACCGTAGGCTATCCCCTCACGGGCATCGTAGCCTCCTTCGTCGGCTCTCCCAACCTCCTTGCGGGCGCATCCTGCCAGCTCATCGCATCTCTCGACCCCGAAAACGCTACTAACGGCTCCTTTGAGTGGGTCATCGTCGAGGGCTCCGAGGTCGCAAGCGTCACGGGCAATATGCTCACCGTAAAAGAGGGTGCTACGACCGGCGCTACCGTAAAGGTCAAGGCAGTTGCGGGCTCTATCGAGTCTAATGTCCTCTCCTTCACCGTAGGCTATCCCCTCAAGGGTCTCTCCGCCGCTCTGCTCGGCTCCGCCAACGTTAAGAACGGCTCCTCCGCTCAGCTCAGCGTAACTCTCGATCCCGTAAACGCTACCAACGGCGCCTACGAGTGGGTGTTCGTTGAGGGCAAGGGTCTCGCAACCGTAGTCGGCAACGTCATCACCGTCTCCGACAGCGCTCCCATCGGCTCTACCATCAAGGTAAAGGCAGTTGCAGGCGATATCGAGTCGGGCGAGGTGACCATCATAGTCGGCGTCCCGATCACGGGTATCGAGATATCCTCGAGTGCTCCCGCAGTTCTCGACCGCGGTCAGAGCTATCCCATCACCCTTAATGCTGAGCCCTCGGGCGCAAGCCTTGAGGCTATCAAGTGGGTCGTTTCGAAGGGCGCAGAGTATGCGTCGGTTTCGGGCGGCATCCTCTTCATCAGCTCCCAGACCCCCGCAGGCACCGCCGTTGAGGTATACGCAGAGAGCGGAAGCGTAAAGAGCAACGTCCTCTCCTACACCGTCGGCGTAGTGCTTGAGTCTATCGACGTGTCGGTCAGCGGCTCGTCCAACATCGATCCCAACGGCTCGAGAGTAATTAACGTCACTCTCACCCCCGCTAACGCCTCGGACACCACCGTTGAATGGGTCATCGTCTCGGGCAGAGAGTATTGCTCCATCTCGGGCAACGTCATCAGCATCAACGAGGATGCTCCCATCGGCGCAGTGATCAGCTTCTACGCTAAGATCGGCGAGGTAAGGAGCGAGGAGAAGAGCGTCACCGTCGGCACTCCCATCACCGGGATCGTCATCGAGGCTCTCGGCTCCACAAACGTAGTCAAGGGCAACGCTATCGGCCTCGCAGCTACCCTCACTCCCTCGAATGCATCCGCATCGCTCGTAGAGTGGGTCATCGTCGAGGGCGGCGAGTACGCAACCCTTAACGGCTCCACCCTCATCGTCAAATCCGACGCCAAGACCGGCGAGAAGATCCTCGTCAAGGCAGTGTTCGGCACAGTTGAGAGTAACGCAGTTGAGTTCACCGTAATGGCAACTCAGGAGGAGATCCAGGCATCCAAGTTCTTTATCAGGCTCTCCGCAAGCAATCTTACCGTAGATAAGAAGGGCGCTACGGCAACCACTCTTATCGCAACCATATATAACGGAATCTATCAGAAGATAGACGACCTTGACGTAGAGTTCCTCATCACCGAGGGCGGCGAATATCTCGCCACCAGGCAGAACGGCTCCGAGTGCACCTTTGAGGCTCTCGGCCACGGCAAGGCGACGGTAACCGTCAAGATCGTCGGAATGGACATCTCCGAGACGGCAACGGTCGACGTTATCGTTCCTCCCGAGGCTCTCGAGGTTCCCGAGGTGTTCAAGGAGAGACCTCTCTTCAGCTACAACTTCTCTAAGGTAGATCCCTTCACCGGCACGGCAACCAAGCTGCCCTTCCTCCCCAAGATCGTCGGCAACGGCCTCGAGTGCAAGGACTACGTAGTCAGCTTCCTCCACGAGTCGGGCAAGACTGGCGACGAGGTTGCAGTCTACGACTACGCTACCGGCGAGATCACCTTCAACATGACGGGCAAGGTCTCCGTCAACGTCATCTCCGACTCCGGCAGCCGCAACGAGGCGACCTGCAGCTATCAGTTCAACATCAACGAGGGCTACAACGTACACACCTTCACCGAGCTTCGCAGCGTGCTTAACAACTCCGCCTACAACGGTCAGATCATCAATTTCGTAGTTCTTGAGAAGCCCGTCGGCGCAACCGACTACGAGTACGGCTACGATCTCGTTCCTCCCACAGCACTTCTTCCTGTCGAGGAGCAGACCGTCGCAAGCATCGTAAGAGGCGGCAACCGTGCGCAGGCTGTAAACAAGAGTGTATATCTTAACGGTAACAGGCATAAGATCGACGCCTCTCAGATGCGTGTGTTCACTTCTGCTGAATACGATGCATACTGTGAGGAGTACGGCGTAACCGATAAGTATTCCAAGATCGGCTCGCTCCTCAGCTTCGAGCCCTGGGTAAACGCAGGCCAGGATCCCGCACCCTACAACCACAAGACCTATTCCGCAACCTTCAAGGATATCGAGGTCGTCGGCAACTGTCCTATCGACTATAATCCCGAGCTCTACGGCTCTACGACTCATGGCGTCGTAGGTGCTTATTCCATCGGTCTCAGCCTCGGTACCCTCAGCGACAGGACCGATTACGTCGACTACTATATCCAGTCCGAAAATCTCACTACCTCCGGCTTTGAGTTCGGTATGAACATCGCAAATGCGGCAGAGGGCTCCAAGATCACTAACGTCTACGCCTACAACTGCTACTCCACGGGTATCACCACCCAGGCTTCCATCCTCACGCTTGAGAACATCAAGTTTGGCAAGTGCGGTGCAACCGGTATAGAGGTAACTCCCAAGTACTGGGATAAGGCAGGCGTAAACAACGATCAGCCTCAGTCTATCACCTTTGCCGGAACTATCGACGCATCCGCAAACGTTAACAAGGGCGACACCAGCTACTTCAGTCACTACACCATTCAGGGCTACACCGTGCCTCAGATCATCACAGGAAACACCTCCAACTATCCCGACATCTGGGTCAGCCACATTCAGAATGAGCAGAAGCAGTTCATCTTCGTGTCGCTTCTCTTCAACGACCTCGATACTCTGGCTCCCAACGGCAGCCAGGTCAACTACGCTGCATACCAGGAGGGCGGCATCGTTGAGATAACCGATCTTCCCACCGACGGCAGCTTCAACACGACCCACCAGTACGTAAGGATGCCCATTATGGTAACCCTTCCCGGTCTCGGAACGGTTCAGGCGGGCTCCGCTATCTTCTACAATATGCACTACGCAGGCGCTCTCTCCGAGTAAGCCTTAGCGTGCTATCCGCCAAGGTATAGCACGCTAAAACTAAGTTTGCCCTTACGGGCAAGTGAAGTTTACTGCGTAAGTGAAGTTATCCTACGGATAGTGAAGTTTTGCCTTCGGCAAAGTGGGCAAACTTAACTTCACTGCGAGCTTTTGCGAGCAACTTCACTGTGTATAACACAACTTCACTTTTGCGACAGCAAAAACTTCACTAACAGAAAAAGAGCATACATACAAGATTTTTCGTCTTGCGTGTGTGCTCTTTCTGCTTGTATAGGGGTTCCCCGAAGCG
>JAFVXI010000007.1 GCA_017501245.1 Clostridia bacterium | reverse complement strand
GATCTCCTTGTAGTTAAAAGCACAGAGGGCAGACTTGCCGTATACTCGTTAAAAACGCTTTCTCTTATCAAAAAATTCCGTTTTTCAAAGGTAAACTATGCACAGGACGATGGATTTTGCTTCTCGCCTGACGGCAAATACTTTATTAACATAGAGCGACATATTGACGATCTGCATTCTGCAATATCGGTTTACGACACGCGGGATTTTTCTCTCGTTTCTCGTCATATGCTTCCCGAAGACGAGAGCGTGGATTGTATTGAATGTAGTGATAGTGAGTACTACGTATTAGGTTCTTTTCTGCTTGAATATGATGTAGTATATTTTGTAGCAAAATTTAAAGATTTCTCGGTCGCAGATAAAGTAAAAATTACTTCAAGGGAATATGATTTTCTGTATTTACAGTTGATGTCTAATAGGGGTTATCCGTTAACGGAGAAGGAAAACTCGAAATATCTTGATTTGTTTAAAAATGCAAAGTATGTTCGTCTCGTTGACTTATGGAAAACGAGAAAATAATGTTTATTTAAAGGATTGTATCAATATACCAAATCTTGAAAAGCTTTGGATTTCCCCTCACACATTTGAAACCGAACAGTTCGCAAAATTTGAAGCCTTGAAATTCAAAATTTATGATGAATACGGAATCTACAAAAACGGTGATGATTACATACGACCTTTGGGAAAGGGCGGGAGAACTTTCCGTTCAGAAAAAGCAAAGATAGCATATCAAGAAGAATATGCCAAAATGATGGAAAAATATAAATAAATGGATTCGCAAAATGCAAAGTAGCGTGTTATAATAAAGACAACACGCAAAATTGAATATTTCCCGGGCAAAAGACTGTTGTCCCTTGTATAACTCACGCATGGTGTGTTACGCAAGGGACAACCTTTTTGTTCAATTTTGCATTTACGCCGCCTTTGGCTGTACCTCGCCTTGCGCCGCAATTAATGATGATTTGACAGTCCGTGTCATGAATTGATGCTTAGGGCATCATGATTTCTCGTTGGCGTTCCGCCTTCTCCATGAATTGAATTGCCTGTTCTATTATGCGCGTCAGCGCAATTCATGGCGAAGCCAATTCATGAAGCCTTGCTTCAATTCACGCCGCAGGCAATTCATTGCGAGCGAGATGGCTCGCATTCAGCATATTCTCAATAAAAATTCCGTACCCCTCTGTTGGATTTGCTACCATCACGTGCGTGACCGCACCGACGAGCTTGCCGTCTTGTATAATCGGGCTGCCCGACATTCCTCTGACGATGCCGCCGGAGATGGCGAGGAGGGCGGGGTCGGTGACGGTGACCTTGAAGCACTTCGTCCCGTCGGAGGTGGGCTTGACGTCGGAGAGCTTTACGCTGTATTCAAGCGTGGCGCCGTTTTTGAGCGTGGAGAGGATCTTCGCATCTCCTGCAGTGACCTCGCTTTTGTAGGCTATCGGGAGCAGGGTAGAGCACCTTTCGGGGATAGAGTCCAGCCTGCCGAAGACGCCAAGCTCGGTGTTTGCCTCGATAACGCCCATGCGCCTGTCGGTGAGTATGCCGGTCAGCTCTCCCGGCTTTCCCGCCTCGCCCTTTACAACGCCGCCGAGGATAACGCTCGTCGCCGTACCGTTCGTCATTTCAACCACCTCGCCACTCTCGGGGTCACAGATGCCGTGGCCGAGTCCGCCGAAAGCACCGCTCGCCGGGTCAACGTAGGTGACGGTTCCGATCCCGGCTGCACCCTCTCTGATCACGGCGCCGAGCTTATAGTCGCCGTCTACCTCCCTTGGCTTTAGCGATAGGGTGACCCTCTTGCCGCCTCGCTCGCAGATTATAGAGAGCTCCTCGCCGCCGCAGCCCGATACGGCTCTCTTAACGTCCGATATGCCGAGGATGTCCTTTCCGTTTATAGAGATGATCCTGTCGCCAACGGCGAGCGTGCCGCCCTCGTCGGGCGTCGTAACCGTAACGTGCGTCTCCTTTATCCTCGTGCCGAATATGATCCCGCCGACGAGCAGTGAGGGGCGCTCGGCATTATCCGCTTTTTTAGCTGAGCCTTGCTTATCCTCTCTGAAAAGCTCGATTATCCTGGAGCCGACCACCGTTCCCTCGGCGAGGCAGTGCTCGCATCCATCCGCCAGCTCGCTATCTACGTCTCGTCCGTTACATCCGTCCTCAAGCCCGGCGCACGCCTCGCATATATCGTTTATAAACGCCTCGCTGACGCCGCCGCATTCGGTATATTCATCATAGCCTGTATATTCGGGCGTACCGACGCTGACAGTAAAGGGGCTTGTAGCTGCCGCAAGCCTTAAAAGCCCGAGTGCGGCAGCCAGCGCCGAAGCCGTTATCCTTCCTTTTATATTCATGTATGCTTCCTCCGCCATAATTATATCGCTGATTTTGAAAAATCGCCTGATATTAATTTGCTCGGGAATGGCTTCTGTTATGACGAGAAGTTAAAGGATTGATTGGAATAAATCGACACGAATGTAAATAATACTTTTAAAATATCGTGTGTGTTTGACTATCGAAAAGAATAATAGCCTTAACGATGTGCTAAAAATATATATACTGACAAAAGAAAAAAAGGACGAGAGCGAGTCTCGTCCTTTAAATTATACCGCCTGGGGCTTCCGACGGCGGAAGCCTTATTATGTAGCTTTTAGATAAAGTATGCGACGTCCCGCCGGGGGGGGGTACGACGTGAGGCTCTAGTCGGTGAGCTCCTCTCCCTCGGGGCGAGGATTATCTCCGCTTTCTGATTGCCCGTCTTGGATCTTTTGTCGGTCTTGCGCTTCCTCGGCGCCGGCGGTCTCCTTCCCGTCCTGTTTATCCTCGAGGTTCAAGGGTTCGACGACGTTAAATAAGCCTTTTATCCTCAATCTGACGCTCTCGATATCGCCGAGCAGCACGTCGAAGTGTCCGGAGCGGAGAAGCAGATATTCGTCGTAGAAGTAGTTTGAAACGAAGGTGAGGTAAAAGCCGTACGACTGAACGTGAAAGCCTGCGTTGCGCCATAGCTCGGAGACCTTTGACGCCTTCATAATGTCCTGCACGTCGGGTGAATCGAATGAGATGGAAAACTCTCGGTTCTTGGCTTCGCAGATGACGTTAAGCACGCCCTTCGTCGCTAGGAGTTCGATCGTATGGTAGATCGCTAAGGCGATCCTTACGTGCTTTACGTAGGCGCGACCCTCGAGAAAGCCCGACTTTTTATATACCTTTACCTTGCCAGGGAAATGCGCATCCGCATAGGATTGAATGGCGTTTGCTATCTCCTCGTTAGAGATCCTGTACGTGTCATCGATATACGCATGAAACTTTTTATCGAAGTGCTTCGCGATTATTTGATCTATAGTCAATCTCTGACCTCCGAATGGTCAAGCCCCTCGAGAAACGAGGTAAACGAAACGCTTCCCCTCATATCCTCGGCAACGTCGGTGTAATAGGAGCCGATCTCGTTTCTTAGATAGACGTAGGCTATCTCGGAGTAATTAGCGTCAAAATGACTGTCGGACTTTTGCGCTCTGTATAGGATATAGTGCTTCAGCTGAGTTCCGTCGTGGACGGTGATGACAGGGCTGACCCCTCCGAGCTCGAGGCCGAAAGCAACGTCAGTCATCTCGCCGTAGAGCAAGGAATTGAGATTATATCTTCCCATGACGAAGCCGTTTTCAAGCTCGGGCACTGAGGTCGTGCTGCCCATATCTATCATAGCGTCACGGACCGCCGACTCGCCGACTGCTGCCGCAAGCTCTATCTCACGGCGGGTGCGCTCGGCTCTTGCGAGGCTGTCGAGGTCCATCTCCTCGGAAACAAAGGTGCGAAGCACTCTTAAGCAGCCCTCTCCGTCGTAGAAGTCCTTAACGTCGTCCCTCGTGTATTTAAGCTCGCCGAGGCTGATGACGCCGCTTTCGATATCCGTCTCGTCAAGCTCACCGATATAATAGTCCTCGATCATATCCGACAGGATAGCGTAGCGGAACAGGAGCGTCTGCACCGAGTAGTTTAGGTGCAGAGCCTTGAGCGCCGCAAGATACGCCTCGTAGCTCCCGTAGCCGGGGTAAGTCACGCCGTCAAGCGGGCCGCCCTCGACCGAAAGCTTGATATAATCGTTGACCTTCTTGCCGACCTCTATCGAATAAGGGTCGATGCCTATCGACTCGGCGAGCGCTATGGTCGAATAGATCTCAAGTATCTTGTCTAAAATAACGTTGCGTATCTCGCTTACGTATTTATCCTTTTCTTCTCCGCTCCAGACGCTATCGTCACCGCCGTCGACCGTCGACTTATAGGTGAGGAAAAACGCACGGTACAGCTCGTACTTTACCTCGTAGGTGCGGCCTCCGTATTTAAGCGTCATAACCGTCGTAGCCTCAAGCTCGGTGCTTTCGACGGGCTCGTAGAAATTCTTCTTGCAGGAAGAAAGCGTGAGGATCGCCGCAAGGATGAGAAGCAGCGCAATTAGTTTTTTCATATCGATCCCTCTTTGTTTGTAGTAAACATATTTTAGCAAATAACTGTTAATAAATCAAGTATAAATATCATCCCTTTGTTTTTTATCTGCAATTTTATCAACCCTCTTTACAAAACGCCGCCGATATGGTAGAATAATCTCAAAAAAAGCGAGGTAAAAAGATGGAAGATTCATATAGCATATCGCTATCAAAGATCATAGATGAGTTTGATCTGGAGACGCTTTATCTCCCCGATCTGCCCGAAAATATACCCGTCAGTTGCTCGAGAGTAAACCGCCCCGGCCTTCAGATGGTCGGCTTTTACGATCACTACGAGCAGGCGAGGCTTCAGATAATAGGCATCGTCGAGCATCTCTATCTTGAGTCGCTTGGTCTTGAGGAGAGGCGTCAGCGCCTTGACGATTTCTTCCGCTCGAAGCCCGTCGGCGTTATCGTGACATCCTCGATCCAGCTTGGTGAATACACCGAGGAGATGGCGTGCAAGTACGGCGTCCCGCTTATGAGGACCTCTGTCAGGACCTCTGAGTTTATGGCTGCGCTTATCGCATTCTTAAACGTGCAGCTTGGCCCCCGCATCACGAGGCACGGCGTTCTCGTCGAGGTCTACGGCGAGGGTGTTCTCCTGCTTGGAGACTCGGGAGTCGGTAAGAGCGAGACGGCGATAGAGCTTTTAAAGAGGGGACACAGGCTTATAGCAGACGATGCAGTTGAGATCACCAGAGTTTCCGCAACCACGCTTGTCGGACGCGCGCCCGAGATCATCAGGCATTACGTTGAGCTAAGAGGAATAGGAATCGTCGACGTCCGCAGGCTCTTCGGTATGGGAGCCGTCAAGGAGTCTGAGAAGATAGACCTCGTCATCAACCTTGAGCCCTGGCAGGAGGGCAAGATGTACGACAGGCTCGGACTTGAGGAGCAGAGGACGGACATCCTCGGCATCAACGTACCCAGCATCGTTATCCCTGTCAGCCACGGTAGAAACATCTCGGTCGTTATCGAGGTCGCCGCTATGAACAACAGGCAGAAGAGAATGGGCTACAACACCGCAGAGGAGTTTAACAAGCGCCTGCTCGACTCTATGACGAGATAACTCGAGAGCCGGCATAGCCTCATAAAGCCTTAGCGGGAAGCGGCTTTTTGATCTTTCGGATCGGCCCTCACCGTTCATCACATATAAAACAGAATAAAAAGCGCCTCCGGAGCATAGTATCTAACAAATACCAGCTTCGGAGGTTTTTTATGGATCAGAAAAGAGAGTATACTAGGCAAAGGCGACTGCACGTCGAGGGGCAGAGCGCACAGGAATACTCGCTGCCCGATTATCAGGGGGACGTTAAAAAGATCCTTTTGCAGAGCGCCGAGCTCATGGACGGCGGAAGGTTTCAGAACGGGGATAGCTTAGACTGCATAGGCTCTGTGATATATAAGCTCGTATATCTTGATTCCGAGGGGAGGATAACGCCCGTCACCTTCAGCTCGGACTACGAGATGAGAGTAGGCTCGGACGAGGAGAAGTATATAGACTCGAGGAGCGAGCTTTTCCTATCGGGCGTAGCTATAAGACTAATGGGGCCGAGAAGGATATCGGCAAAGGCCAATATCGAGGGAGAGGTCTATATATCCGAAAGAGCAGAGGAGTATATCGACGGCGACCTCGGCGAGAGCGGGCTTGAGATGAAGCGGAAGTCGGTGGACGTTGCCGCCTTCCGGACGGTAAGATGCGAGGAAAGAGAGCTCGCCGAGGAGCTGGCCATGCTGGAGGGGGCAATACAGGACGAGGTCGAGGTAATCGTCTCGGATGCTGAGGCGAGGGATATGACGCTGAGCGGAGCAGAGGGAAGCTATACGTTTAAATGCGTCCTGCACCTCGAGGCTCTTGTAAAGATGCAGGATCTGCCCCCAAGGCTTTACACAAAGGATATACCCGTTAGCGAGGAGATGAGCCTTGAATGCGGCTTATACGACTATGAAATGACGCCTTTTGTTGACATATTGTCCGAAAACGTGTCCTTAAATCCGTCTGATGAGGGGGTTTCAGTCGTGTTCAGCGTTATTATGCAGGGCGGTGCTTCTATGATAGGGAGCGAGCGTATAGAGCTACTCGACGATGCTTATTCTACTTCACACGGGGTGCGCCTCGATGAGAGCGAATACGGCTACACCTCTCACCTTGCAACCGCCGTGATAAATGAGAAATACCAGCACGGGTTTAAAAACACCGACGTCGGTGCTGAGAACGTAAGAAACGTCCTCTACGAGTGTGCAAGAGTTAAGCTGCGTGAGGCATCAAGAGGAGAGGGCGGGGTTGTGCTCGCAGGCTCGATCTATGCATCAGGCATCGCTTGTGAGATCGATGAAAACGGTGATATGACCTATTCTCCTATCAAGATCGAGGCTCCGTTTGAGATAAATGTAAACTACAACTTACAAATACCTGCAAACTGCTCGATAATGCCCTCGGTTTGCGCAAAA
Source organism: Clostridia bacterium (assembly GCA_017501245.1). Lineage (GTDB taxonomy): Bacteria > Bacillota > Clostridia > Oscillospirales > CAG-272 > UBA1740. Next base: position 7,400 of record JAFVXI010000007.1, on the reverse strand, counting down.
TCCGTGCGCATATATATCGATGGAGAAAACGTGATAGTTGAGGGAGATCTCGTGGGATATTGCTCCTTGTATACTCAGCTCAGAGAGCCCTGCATCACCGCCGTTCATCCAACCGACGAGATCTATGCGCCCGTAGGGAATATTGTCAGCGCTTATTTCCCCGATCCCGGCGAGAGTCTTTACGACGTTGCAAAGCGCTTCCACGTTTCTCCCTCTAAGCTCGCCGCGGATAACGAGCTTGCCGAGTCGGTTATTAGCTCGGGTGCGGATGCGGCGCTTTGCGGAGTCGATTATCTTCTTCTCTTCAGGTGAACGGCGCTTCGGGTGCCTTTAAGGTATGACTTTTCCCCTTTTTCTTTGTTATATTAACGAAACGTTTTATGCTTTTTACCGAACGTAATGCAGCGTATCAGTTTTACTCATTGTCATTCGGTATACATGTTAGTTTGAAAAAAAGATCGCAGGATCATTCCTGCGATCTTTTCGTTTTTATTCCTGATCGAGCCAGTTTTTGCCCGATGTTACGTCTACCGTGAGAGGTACAGAGAGCTTTACCGCTCCCTCCATCTCACGGCGAAGAAGCTCCTTGACCTCTTCAACGCATTCGTCCTTAGCCTCGACGATAAGCTCGTCGTGTACCTGCATTACAAGCCTTGCGTCAAGTCCCTCGCGCTTGATAGCGTTGTCAACTCTTATCATCGCAAGCTTCATAATGTCTGCGGCGGCGCCCTGGATGGGTGCGTTCATTGCAACCCTCTTTCCAAATGCTCTCATAGGAGCCTTGGGGGATTTCAGCTCGGGAATATATCTTCTCCTGCCCATGGGCGTTTTTGTGTAGCCCTTTTCGGTCGCCTCTCTGACAACGTCCTCAAGGTAAGCGTCGATGAAGGGGTAGTTCAGAAGATAGCTCTTGATATACTTCGTAGCCTCGGCAACTGTCGAGCCGATGTCCTTTGCGAGAGAGTAGCCGCCTATGCCGTAAACGATGCCGAAGTTGACCGCCTTCGCACGCTTGCGCATATCCTCGGTGACCTCCTCCTCGGGGATCATAAACACGGCTGCCGCCGTCTTTCTGTGGATGTCCTCGCCGGTTCTGAACGCCTCGCACATATTGTAGTCGTCGGAGATGTGCGCCAGCAGCCTCAGCTCGATCTGTGAGTAGTCGGCGTCGACGAGGGAATAGCCCTCCTCGGCGATAAAGAAGCGGCGCATCTGCCTGCCCATCTTCGTTCTGATAGGTATGTTCTGGAGGTTTGGCTCGGCGGATGAAAGCCTGCCCGTTGCGGTGAGTGCCTGCTTGAAATCGGTGTGAATTCTCGATCCCTCGTCTGCGACGTCGGTCAGGGCGGTGGTGTAGGTTCCGCGGAGCTTCGTGACCTGCCTGTATTCGAGGATATCCTCGATAATCGGCGACTGATAGCGCATATCCTCAAGCGTCTGAGCGTCCGTGCTTCTTGCCGCCTTGCCCTTCTGCCCGTTGGAAAGCCCCAGCGTGTCGTATAGCACCTCGCCGAGCTGCTTCGGAGAATTAAGGTTGAAGCGCACTCCCGCAATAGAATATATCCTCTCGGATAGCTCATCGGCTAATTCGCCGAGTGCCTCGCCAAATTCAAGTATACCCTCCTTGTCTATCTTGAAGCCCGTGTCCTCGCATTTTGCCAGCACGGGTATCAGTGGCAGCTCAAGCTCGGTCAGAACGTTAAGAAGGCCGTCCTCCTTGATCTTAGCTAAAAGAACCACCTCAAGCTCCGATAGAGCGTGCGCTCTCGGGCTCCCCTTGACTAAGGATCTGCCGAGGAACATTGATGCAAGTGATTCGATGCCTGCGGCTCCTCCGCCGGGGTTAATGACGTATTCATACATCATTATGTCAATATAAGTTGTCAAATTCGGGTCAACGCCCGCCGCTTTCAGCTTATGCCAGAGAGATTTTCCGTCATAACAAATAACGTGCTTCCCGGCGAAAAGGGGCGCAATATCGGCAAGAGTGCCACAGTAAGAGAGCAGTCTTCCGCCGGCACAAATGCCTATGCCCGCATCGGAAATATCGACTGCGATCCGCTCTAGTGTAATGGCTAAGATCTCCTCCAAAGACGCCTCGGTATATACGGCGTGGTCCTCCTCTTCGGAGGCTACCTCGTCGGTCATCTCCGCCTCGTCAAGGCGGAACTTGGAGATAAATGCGTGGAACTCAAGCTCGGTGAATTTCTTATAAAGTCCGCTCTTGTTAAAGCCTCGGTATGTCAAGTCGTCAAGACCTACTCCTATCGGAGCATTGACGTCTATCCTTGCGAGGTCTCTTGAGAGAAAGGCGTTTTCGCGGTCGCGCAGGAGCTTTTCTCTTACGCCCTTGGTGATGCGCTTATCCTCGATGCTTGTATAGATCTCTTCGAGCGTTCCGAAATTCTGGATCAGCGTTGCGGCGGTCTTTTCTCCTATTCCGCCAACTCCGGGGATGTTGTCCGAGCTATCTCCCATCAGCGCCTTCATCTCAACGAAGGAAGAGGGGGAAATCCCGTACTTTGCTCTGAACTCCTCCTCGTGCATACGGAGGGTGTCGGCGTTCGTTGCGAGCAGAACGGTCGTTTTTTCGTCTATAAGCTGTAAGAGGTCTCTATCGCCTGAAAATACGTAGCTCTCGAGGTCATCCTCGGTGTGCGCAAGGCGTGCTATCGTTCCCTGGATATCGTCAGCCTCCCAGCCGGGGAGCTCCATGACCCTGATGCCCATGAGGCTGAGCACCTCCTTGGCGTCGGCAAACTGCGAGAGCAGCTCCTCGGGCGTCGGGCGCCTGCCTGCCTTATAGCCGTCAAACATTTTATGCCTGAAGGTCGGATGCTTAAGGTCGAAGGCTACGGCTGCGTAATCGGGCTTAACGGTATCAATCGCTTTTGATATCATATTCACCATGCCGTAGATCGCATTCGTATGCTTTCCAGCCTTGGTCGTCAGAGGTCTGATGCCGTAGAAGGCCCGGTTAATTATTGAGTTTCCGTCAATTACGAGTATCTTTTTCATTCGGTTATCGCTCCGTCTATGGTCGTTGCATCTATCTCAGGGGTCTCAACGGGGAGCAGCACCTCTTCCGTAGCTTCTCCGTCATCGCCGTGCGGCTCGTCTGTCGGGCCGAGGTCCATAAGGTCCTCAATACTGATCTGCGTTCCGTCCTCGATGATCTCGGTGGAAAGTGCGGCACTCCGCCTCTCGGCAAAGCCTCTGAGCGCCGCCATCTCCTCACACTCCCTGTCGGGTGCAGAAGCAGCGCACATACAAAGCCTCGCAAAGATGAAGATAAATAAGGCGAAGAGAAGAACTGCGGATTCGATAGATTCGGTAACAATCCTTCCATTAATTAAATACGCGAGCAGCGCAGGCACGGACGCATACGCACATAAGGCGGCTGCGGATAGCCCGAATGCGGCGTAAGGGCGCCACATCTCTCTTCCGAGCGAGATCCTCGTCTCGTAGAGGAAGAAGAGTGCTGCAAATAAAAACGACATCTGCTCAACGACCTTGTTCTGTGAGTTGAGGGGTGCGTCGGTGTTGAAGTAGAGATATGCGGCGTAGGCTGCAAAGAGAAGGATGGTTCCCAGCGCAAACCAGCCGCGCAGCCTCTCGTGCCTCTCGGTGAGAAACGCCGTGAAGAAGAAATGCGCGATCGCTATCGGCACGAGCAGGAGGCAGGCGAGAAGCAGATATTTAGAGAACTGTAAAGGTGCGCCGGCGTTGCCGGGTGTGGCATTTATAAGAGTGTTGACCTCGCCGAAGCTGTTGAGCACTCTTATGAGGAACAGAAGCAGTGCGGTAGCTATAACGCCCGTCGGCACGTAGGTCAGCGGGGAAGAGAAGCTTGCTCTGATGGGCTCCTTGCGCAGTGTGACGAGCGAGGTCAGCATCAGCACGACGCCCGCTGTGATGACGACGTTAGCCGCCGTTATAAGCGCTCCAGAGGAGTAGTATATCATATTTGACTCAAGGTCTCGGACGCAGGCGAGCGTACGCAGAACCACTGCCGCCACCGTGATGACCGAGAGCAGGGTGAGGTACAGGGATAGCCTTGCGGAATTTCTGTTCATCGTAAAAACCTTCCTTTAAGTAGAAAACGTGCGCGATACGCACTGCGTGTAATACAGCATATATTTTACACTATAATTGTTAACAATATGTAAACAATTCAATATTTGCCAAAATATATTTTCCGCCTGCCCGATCGGTGCTCTCGCTTCTTTTGGGCGTGTGGAGCTGATCTTGAGCGGCTGCCTCTCGCCCGACTTCTATATCCGCCGCGGGCTTGCTTGCGTGACTTCTCGGGGATGCAAAATGCCCTCGCGGACGGGGTGTCAATGAGCTTGCGATCTGTGTCATATGATACTCTAGGCAGGGTGTGATAGCAACGAAAAAGAGCTGTTTTTGTGTATTATGCACAACTTGTCCTTATGATTTAGGCTTATTTTTCTATGCATAACGTGCGTTTTATTTTCTAAAACAACTTGACTTTTAACGCCTATTATTATATAATATATAAGCTTGATATGCGATGAAGCGGGAGGTGGCTACCCTCTGAGGTAGGGAATTTCCGTGGAGTATGTCCGATATTTAACCGGGCGAAGCTAGAGTGTTGCCCTCGTGGCAATTCCGTGAGGTTCGGTTCGTTTACGTCAACTGCGGTGACATATGCGAACTGATTTTATAAGGGCGTGTTTGATACGCCCGGCACGGTGTGAAACCTCGTCGCCCTTCTTAAAACGGTATTGAGCAATACTAACAAGGAGGACAAATCAAAATGGCAAAAGGAAAGATCAGAGTCAGACTCAAGAGCTATGACGCAACCATCATCGACGCCGCAGCACAGAAGGTAGTTGAAGTAGCTAAGAGGAACGGAAGCAAGGTCAGCGGTCCTATCCCGCTTCCTACCGACAGAGAGATCATCACGATCCTCAGAGCGGTTCACAAGTACAAGGACAGCCGTGAGCAGTTTGAGATGCGCACGCACAAGAGATTGATCGACATCCTTGACCCTCAGGCGAAGACTGTTGAGGCTCTTATGAGCATCGAGCTTCCCGCAGGTGTCGAGATTGAGATTAAGGCGTAAAGCCAAGAGTTGCGCCTCGGAGCTTGCGATCCGAGGAAAGGGGAACTTCAAATCCCCGGGGGCAAAGCCCCGAATCACCACGGCCTCGTGGTCATGTTGGCAGATCGCTTCGGCGAAAATCAAAGCTGTCAACCAATAACCTATCAGGAGGAAAAAATGAAAAAAGGCATTATCGGCAAGAAGATCGGTATGACGCAGATCTTCGACGTAGATGGCAAGGTGATACCCGTAACCCTGATTGAAGCAGGTCCTTGCGCGGTAGCACAGAAGAAGACCGTTGATAACGACGGTTACGATGCAGTTCAGCTTGCATACGAGGATGTATCCGCTAAGCAGCTTACCAAGGCAGAGCTCGGACATCTTGCAAAGGCTGGCATCGGCCCCAAGAGACACCTCAAGGAGTTCAGACTTGAGGATTGCGCAGCACTTGAAGTTGGTTCGGTAGTTACCGTCGATACCTTCGCCCAGGGCGACAAGGTCGACATCACCGGTATCACCAAGGGACGTGGCTTCACCGGCTGTGTTAAGAGATGGGGTCATCACATTCTCAGAATGACTCACGGTACGGGTCCTATCCACCGCCAGTGCGGCTCTATGGGTGTTATCGATCCCGCCAGAGTGTTCAAGAATAAAAAGATGGCAGGTCAGTACGGTAACGAGCAGGTTACCATTCTCAACCTTGCTGTAGTCAGAATTGACGCAGAGAAGAACCTTATCGCAGTCAAGGGTGCTGTTCCCGGTGCAAGGGGCGGCATCGTATTCGTTCGCGATTCGGTTAAAGCATAATGGAAGGAGGAACTCAGAATGCCTAACATGAAAGTCGTAGATATGGCCGGCAAGGTAGTCGGCGAGATCGCTCTCTCTGAAAAGGTTTTTGGCGCTCCCGTTAAGGAAGCAGTCCTCCACACCGCAGTAAGAGCATTTCTTATGAACCAGAGACAGGGCACTCAGTCCGCGCTTACCCGCTCCGAGGTTTCCGGCGGCGGTAAGAAGCCCTGGAGACAGAAGGGCACCGGTCATGCAAGACAGGGTAGCACCCGTTCTCCTCAGTGGACTCACGGTGGTATCGTATTCGCTCCCAAGCCCCGCAGCTACCGTGTAACCCTTAACAAGGCTACCAAGAGAGCAGCTCTCTTCGGAGCACTCTCCTCTAAGGTTGCAGACAGCGAGATGATCGTTGTTGACGCAATCACCGCAAGCGAGTACAAGACCAAGAGCATGGTTGCTATGCTCTCCGCTCTCGGCGCAGGTAAGAAGACTCTGATCGTTCTTCCCGCAGTTGACGAGAAGGTTATCAAGAGCTGCGCAAACATCGAGGGTGTTAAGACCACTCAGTGGAACACCATCAACGTATATGACATCCTTAACTGCGATACTCTCATCGTAGCACAGGGTGCAGTAGCAAAGATCGAGGAGGTATATGCAAGATGAAATCCTATGCAGATATCATTGTAAGACCTCTTATCACCGAAAAGAGCATGGACAGCGTTGGCGAGAAGCGTTACTGCTTCGAGGTTGCCAAGGACGCTACCAAGGCTGAGATTGCACACGCAGTTGAGGCTATGTTCAAGAAGACCAAGGTTGTAAAGGTCAACACCATTAATATGAAGAAGAAGCCCAAGAGATACGGCGTACACTTCGGTTACACCAGCGAGTGGAAAAAGGCTATCGTAACTCTTTCCGAGGACTCCGCTCCTATCGCATTCTTCGAGAGCATGAACTAAGGTAAGGAGGTAGAACGAAATGGCAGTAAAGCAGTATAAGCCGACAACTCCGTCGCGCAGAAATATGACAAGCCCTTCCTTCGATGAAGTTACCAAGTTCTCTCCCGAGAAGAGCCTCATCGTTAAGAAGAAGAAAAACGCAGGCCGTAACAGCTACGGCAAGATCACCGTTCGTCATCACGGCGGCGGCAACAAGCAGAAGTACAGACTTGTTGACTTCAAGAGAAATACCGACGAGACCGCAAAGGTTATCGGTATTGAGTACGACCCCAACAGAACTTCCTACATCGCTCTCCTTGAGAACGAGGCAGGTAAGAAGAGCTACATCATCGCTCACGTTGGTCTTACCGACGGCGACGTTGTAACCGCTGGCGCTGATGCAGATATCAAGCCCGGTAACGTACTCCCCATCTCTCAGATTCCTGTAGGTACTATTATCCATAACATCGAGCTCTACCCCGGCAAGGGCGCTCAGCTCGTTCGTTCCGCAGGCGCATTCGCACAGCTCATGGCTAAGGAGAATGGCTCTGCACAGGTAAGACTTCCCTCCGGTGAAGTTCGTATCGTTCGCCTCGATTGTAAGG
>JAFVXI010000006.1 GCA_017501245.1 Clostridia bacterium | reverse complement strand
GGGGAGCAACGGGCTCGGTTGCGCCACAGACGCTGACGCCCTCTACGTAAGCATGCTCTGCCTCGTCTGCCTTGAGGTCAGTATGCTCACAGGTTGCTGCGTGCCAGTGGTGAGTGTCGTTCTTCGACCACTCGGTCGCATAGGTGTGCTCGTGGGGAGCAACGGGTTCGGTTGCGCCACAGACGCAGACGCCGTCTACGTAAGCATGCTCTGCCTCGTCTGCCTTGAGGTCAGTATGCTCACAGGTTGCTGCGTGCCAGTGGTGAGTGTCGTTTTTCGACCACTCAGTCGCATAGGTGTGCTCGTGGGGCTTGTTAGGATTGATAACCCCGTCGATCTTGTCCATCACGTCGTTGAATGCGCCGTCGATCTTATTGCCAACCTTGTCAATAATCTCGCAGGATGCAAGACAGAGAACGGACAGCACTACTACTAAGAGCAGTGCCAGAATTTTCCTTTTCATAAGAAAGGCCTCCTGTTGTTTTTTATTTCAAATGAATGAAATACTGAAGAAATTGAAGGGGCGGGCGCCGCTATGGGGTGCGGCAGCCCGCACTTTGCGCCGGAGCGCAGACTGAGGATCAAGCGACCCTCGGTGAATGGTTTACACTGCCCGTGGATCTATGCGATCCTTGCGGGCTTGAGGATCAAGCGATCCTCGATAGATAAGCAGGTGCAATTGCGCTCATAGCGCAGATATGTAAACAAAGCTTGGCAGATGCGCCATCCCGGAGCAAGCATCTCGGGGGCTAACTCTGCTCTGCCCTATTTGGTAGTGGGCTTGGTAGAGGGCTTGACGCCGTAGCCGAAAGCGACTCAGGCGGGATCCGCTACCTCGTAGCCGATGACGTAGGGTACGCCCTTTACGGGAACCTTAATGTAGAAGGAGAGGGTCTGACCCGCTCTCGCAAAGGTGTAGGTGAAGGAGCGAGGAATGGTTGCATCGAAGAAGGGCTCGCCGGGATCGACGAGGGGTGCGCCGCCATTGTCGTAAGAGGTCTTGAGCCATACGCCAAGGTTTGCGGGGAGGTAGAAGGTGTAGGTTCCTGCCTTCTCAGCCTTGAAGACGAAGAGGTTGCCCTCGAAGGTGTTGTTGTCGCTTGCGACGACCTCGAAGGAGCCGGAGCCGGGGATCTCGGGAGCGGTTACGCTGACCTCAACGGTCTTGGTGATGCCGAGGGCCGTGCAGGTGACGACGTACTCACCCTTAACGTAGGGGAAGAGCTGGATGACGTCGCCGACGAGGATAGCCGAGAGGCCATTTGCGGGAGCGTCGCCCTTAGCGGTCACGGTGATCTTAAAGTCATTCTTTAAGAAGGAGAAGAAGGACTCCTCGGGGGTTGCCGTGATGAGGAACTCCTTACTGTTGTCGCCGACGAGGATCTCAAGCTGCTCTACGGAGCTGCCCTCAAGGGTGATGTCAAAGTCGTCGGGGCAGAACTCAGAGCCGTCGCTCATCTCAAGCTCCCCGCGCTCGCCGATCTCCTGAGTTACCTTAAAGGAATAGGAGTCGGGGGTCGCGTTCTCACGCCAGGTGACCTTTCCGGTTTCGGGATCGTAGTCAAGGTCGATGTCAGCCTCGTAGATCCTTCCGCCAAGGTCGGCGCCGGGGTCGCTGGTGTAGGCGTCTAAGTCGATGTCAAGAGAGGTGATGACGTAGTCGTCGGAGTAGGTGAAGGTGATCTCGGTGTAGAAGGCGCTGACGTTGTAGTGCAGCTCCTCGCCGATCTTCGTCTCGTGGATGCCGACGTACTCAAAGCTGAAGAAATAGGAGTTTGCGTCGGGGTCGTGAGTTACGTTAAGGTTAGAAGCCTCAGCGCTCGTAGCCTTAGCGTAGAGGTTGTAGAGGATCTCGGCAGCGCCGTAGCCGTCCGCAAGAGTGGAGACGGGATAATAGAAGCCGCGCAGATCGTCCTGGCTGAAGGCGGAGAACTGAGCGTCAACGTACTTGCCGTTTACGCTGCTTGCGCTGACGCCGACGATGACCTCACCCGAGGAAAGGGGAATCCAGTTTTCGGTGAGGAGATCCTCGCCGGTAAGCTCGGCGTAAGCGTTCGGGTGGACGCCGACGATCCTGACCTCGTCCTCGGTCCTTACGGTGTAAAGGCCGTTAGTGCCGAAGAGGTAGTAGATGGAGTAGTCCATCGTGTTCTCGGTGTTCTCGGTGACGTTTCTGCCAATGAAGTTATAAATGATGTTTCCGAGCTTTACCTTGCCCTCTCTGAGGGTTGCAGCTGCGATAACTCTGTCAAGCTCTGTCTCAAGGACGGGATCGACCTCGTCGCCGCATCCGGTGCAGAAGCCTGCAAAGTCGAGGATGTGAACGTGGCCGCCGCACTCCTCGCAGACGCCGTCGGTGTTGTCATCCCTGTGGAGCCCCTCGTCGATCTTGAGATCGGTGTGGCTGCAGGTAGCCTTGTGCCAATGCTTGTTATCATCGGTCTCCCAGGCTGTATCAAACGTGTGCTCGTGGCCGACCTCGTAGGCGCAGACGTCGCAAAGACCGTCCTCGTCCTCGTCGGTGTGCGCGCCGAGCGCAGACTTGTTTTCACCATGCTCGCAGGTGGCTGCGTGCCAATGCTCTGTCGCGCTGGTGGACCAGCTTTCGCTGAAGGTGTGCTCACATTCCTCGGGAAGGTCGGGGTCGTCAATGTCCGGGGGCGCAATAAGATCGCAGGATGCAAGAGCGAATAAGCTCAGCACCGCCACCAGAAGGAGCACGGAAATTTTCCTTATCATAGGTAAGGACCTCCTGTTTTTTACTCGAAAAACACATTCATTCATTATGCATACGCATTTATAAAAGAAAATATCTCGGTCGTTATCATTATATCACATTATTTAAATATTTCAATACTTATTTTAAATTTTTTTGAACGTTTGAGAAAATTTAATGCATATTTATGCGCATTTTCCTCGGAATATGCATTTTTGATGTATTAAAATTCGACACGCCCCGTCACGTTTGTGACAGAAAGCGAGGACCGCGTGCCGCCCTGTACGGGCGCTCACGCAGCAGTGAAGCTTGCCGAGGGCGGCAAGTGAAGTTTACTGCGTAAGTGAAGTTTTGCCCGAGGCAAAGTGAAGGCTTTTTTGATCGGTTTAATTCTGCATTCCTAACCGTCTTCGCACGCACGTTAATACGAAGGGAAGAAAAAGGCAGAGAGTGCGATATGCCTTCTCTGCCCTTTTGGGAAATATTCAGCTGTCAGAATTCAGCTCAGTCTACGTAATAGCCGCAGGCGAAGAGCCACTGAGAGTCCTCGTAGGCGTAGACGCCGGTCTTCTCTGCTATGCCGTCGCCGTCCGCAAAGTATCTCTTAGAGATAGAGAACTTCTGTAAGAAGATCTTAAGCTCCTCCGTTACGGGTGCTACTCCGTCGCCGTTGCACCAGGCGGCGTAGCCACCCTTGCCTATCATATCGGGGGGACAGCCGCGGCAGTTCCTATGACAGGTGGGGCAGCCGGGAGGACAGGCACGGGGCCCGTCCTTGCCGTCGTGGCAGGTGCATTCGTCGACGCAGTAGTAGTCGCCGTCCACGAGAGCGTCAAAGCCCTCGATAAAGTGCTTATAGTTTTCGGTGGTGCTGACGGTGAGGGCGCTGTTTCCGACGTATTCGATCTCAGTGAAGGCGAGGTCGATGTACTTACACGCCGCCGAGATATAGGCGAAGAGGACGGGTCCGTAGCCGCCCGTGGAAGCATATTTTACCTCGTCGTAGACGTGGTAAACGCCGTCGCCGCCATCATCAATTTCCCAGAGCTTGTAGTAGTCATCCTGGTAGACGGAGTAGGTTCCCTGAGCGTTCGTGAGGGTGACCTCGGCGCCGACCTTCTCGCCCCCTGCGAGGGCGTTAAAGGCATCAAAATCAAACCTCGACATATCTGCCTCGACGTCGACCATCACCTTTTCGCCAAAGCCGAGGTCAAAGCCGCCGTTGCGCTTGACGGCAAAGGAGAAGGTTACTGGATAGACGCCGCTCTTAGCCTCGGCGGTTACGCTGAAGACGTAGCTCGCCTGGCCGCCGCCCGAGGAGGAGATGTGGTCGTCGGCGATGTTTACCGTATAGAGGAAATTCCTCGTGAAGCTGCCGACGGTGCTGACCTCGGTTACCTCACGCTGATCGAAGAAGTAGCCCGAGGCGGCGGAGCCGATATGCTCGATGGCTCTCGGATTTATCTCGTCGTCGGTTATACTCGCCCAGCTCTCAACGGTGTATACACCGTTCATCTCGGGCAGGAACTCAAAATATACCCACTGCCCCGGCTCGGTTATCGTAACCGAATAGATGCCCGTGGAGGTGAACTTCTTGGTGTTTCCGAGCGAGTCGCCGCCGTCGGTGACGAAATTCAACTCGTAGAGGTCGAGCGTGATATTTCTGTCGAGGTTGGTGGCGACGTAGCCGTTGGTGTCGTAGGTGTAGCCCGAGGGGACGGAGGAGAGCGTTACGTTATAGTCGCCGTCGAGGCCGTCGATGCGTGCGATGCCGTTTTCATCAACGCGGGCGACGAAGATGTCGTAGCCGTCAGACCAATAGACGTCGATGGCGAGCGTGGGCTTATAGGGCTGCTCGTTAAGACGCAGAGTAACGGTAAAATCGTTGGTGGGGTCGTCGTCCATCTCGCCGCCGATTATGGGATCCTTATCCCCATCGGGGATAACGGGCGGCTTATACTCGCCGCATGCGACGACAGAGAGGCAGAGCGAAAGGAGAAGCGCAAGACAAACGAGCTTTTTTAGGATATTCATCTTTTTTCTCCTTTCTTAAATAGCTTACGCCAGAAGGCGGCAAAATCTCTCCATCTCGTCTTTCTGATGAAGATATCGAGGACGAGGAGAGCGACAGCGGCCGCAAGAAGCGGGATCTTAAAGCTGTATTCGTAGGTTGCGACCTCGTTTTTGTCGATAGTGAGATCAACGTCGCCGTCGGTGTATACCCTGCCGACGTTACGCATAAATGCGTAAATATTGCCTATATCGTAGGCGGTAAAATCGTCGTACTCGGGGAAATAGGAGACGTTGAAATAGGTCTCGGCAGTGAAGCTGTGCGTGCCGTAGGTGTAGGTCACCTTGACGTCGTATCTGCCGAGGACGGGGGTCTTGATCTCGGTGTAGTAGCCGTTTTTATCGAAGGCAAGCTGCTTTGAGGTCAGCTGTCCGTCGGGGGTGGTGACGGATACGGTAGCCTTTGCCCTCGGGTTAAGGTAGGAGGGCAGGATCTCGACGAAGGTTATACCTGCGCCGTGAGTGAAGGTGATGTCAAAGGGATAGTCGATATACTCCTTCGGCGTGTTGGTGCTGAGCATATTATCGAAGAAGCGCGAGGAAGCCGAATCGCTCCAATCCTTAAGCCAGCCGCCCGAGAGAGAGGAGGTGAAGGAAGAGACCCTGCCCATTCCGTGCTCGCGATATGCGTAGAGCGGAACTCTGACTAGGGTGTCGGGCGTCTTCTGATAGTCGACCGAGAGGACGAGGGACGCATCGTTTTTCGCATCTGTATTCACGAATCCGTAGACGTCGGGCAGCGAGAGAATCCCCTCCACCGTGCCGTCCTTAAAGCGCTCAATGTAAACATTCGTTTGCTTTTCGATGATGCTTTCGTTAAAGTTATCGGCTATCTCACCGAAAACGACCTCGGCAACGTCAGACGCACGGTTGACCTGATAATACTTTCCTCCGCCTGCCTCTGCGACCTCGTCGAGCATATTTCTCGGGTCGTTGCGGGCGGTGAGGATAGAGATGGTCGAAACGACGATATCCGAAGCCTCGTACATCTCCTTAGCCAGCTCTACGACGTTATCCTCCTCGTAGCTGAAGCTCTCGCCGTCGGAGATGATCATTACCTGGCTCTCGCGGTAGTTGAGGCTCTCGGTGTGCTTATACGCCTCTTTTAAGGAGGATGCGATGAGCGTACCGTTATGCGGTGTGATCTCGCGGATCTGCTTGTAGATATACTGTCTGTACGACATCTTATCGCCGGTCTTCTCGTTTTCGTAGAGGTCGCCGAGCTTCATCGGGCGGTAGCCCTCCTCGGTGAGGATCTCTCCTGCGAAGGGTAGGAAGATGACGCAGTCGTCGTCCTCGAGGACCGAGACGAGCTTGGTTGCCGCATCCTTAGCCATATCGAGCTGGCTCGTGTCAAACATACTTCTCGATACGTCGAGGACGATGGTGTAGAGCTTTTCCTCCTTATTTCCGTTTCCGTAGTAGAGGGGGAGCAGCTCCTCGAATTTGTTGAAGATGGGGTCGTCGGTGTTGGACATATAGAGGTCGCCGAGGGTGATGAGGCTCTTTCCGAAGCGGGAGACGACCGTGTCGACCGAATCGATAAACGCAAGGATATTGTTGATGCCCCTGATATCGACGTTTGAGACGACTATCTCGTCGTAGGTGGAAAGCTCCTCGACGGTGTAGGGGACGTCCTTATTTCTGTCGGTGATAACGTAGCTGTCGATGACGGCGTCGTCGGAATACCTCGCTTCAAGAGCCGCGCGATCCGCCGCCTTGCCCGTGACGAGGAGGATGCGGCGCATTCCCGCGACCGTCTGCGTCAAGAGATACTCGTTATTTTCCTCTGTTGAGTCGGCAGCCGAGGACACGACCGCCTTGTAGTCGTAGACGCCCTCGACGTCGGTGGGCAGGTCGAAGGTCACGATATTTATTCCCTGCTCTGCGAGCAGAACGGTGGTGTCGATCTTCTCGTAGTCGGCTTCGCCCTCCGCCCTGCGGTAGAGGTCTACCATAACGTCGGTGTCGGTGTTTGACTCGACCAAGAGCTTAAGGAAGGTCTCGTGGCCGAGGTAGGTCGCACGGGTGTACTCCGCCTCGGAGATCTGCACCTCAGCCTCGCCCTCCTTGAGGTTTGAGTCGAGGTAGACGGTGTCGAGCTTGATGTCCTTTGCCATAAGGCGCTCAACGGCGGCAATTACTCCGCCCTCGGCACCCGTGTCGGCTCCGTCGGTGATGAGGATTATCCTCTTTAATTCACCCTCGCTGAAGATCGTGGAGGTAAAGTCAAGGGCGGCGGCAATATCCGTTCCGCTGTCGTCGACGACCGCCTCCTTAACGCTCTTTATCCTCGTGCCGGAGGAGGAGAGGATCACGCTGTCTCTGCCGAAGCAGACGAGGCCGAGGCGTGAGTTCTGCGGCAGGTTTTCCTGTATTTCGGAGATATACTCGTCGATCCTATCGAGGTCACGGCTCGCAGAGTGCGAAACGTCGGCGACGATATAGATCTTCGTCCTCGTCATTACCGTAGTATAGACGAGGCCGCCCGCCGCAAGCACCACGCAGGCGATGATCAGCACGTGGAGGACGAGCGAGGCTATCCAGCCGCGGCTCCTGTTATCCTTGTTAGCCGAGATAAAGAAGGGGATAAGGAGGGCGGCGAGAAGCGGGATGGCAAGCAAGAGCCATAAGGGATCATCGAAGCTGATATTTCTCATAGCAATAAACCATCCAATCCGCAGTAAATAGAAGCGCCAGGGCTATGAAGATTATCGTCACGGGGTCAAACTCGCCGTCCGTGCGTAAATAGCCCCTCTCGCCTGCAAGAGAGAAGCTTTCAATAGCCTGGTAGGGGTCGCTCTCCTCGGCGGGAGCGCCCGAATAAATTTTGTAGGTCTTTTCCTCACCGCCAACCGTCATGGAAACGGTGTAGGTGCCGACCTCGGAGAGCCTGAAGGAGGCGACGTCGGCGGAGGTGTCGATATATAATTCCTCACCCGAAGGGGAGACGGCCTTGACGTTCTTTATACGTGAGGTGACGTTGATGACGGCGTCCGTGCCGCAGGTGAAGGAGGAGCCCTCAAACACGTCGGGGCAGGAGAAGTCGAGCAGATTTCCCATCAGGACGGCAAAGTCCGTCGAGAGGGCTATATCCGCCTTGTGTATATCAAAGCCGATGACGACCTCACGGTTTCCGAGGGCGTTCGTGCCGGCGAAGATGACGGGGCTTGAATCGTATGTGAAGAGCGTGGTGAACTTGGTATACATACCGCTGTACTTGACGTACTCGCCGATATATATCTCCTTACCGCCGACGCCCTCGAGGAGCTTTCTTGCCGCCGTTGCCGTGGAGGAGGACATAACTATCCTGCCGGGGTCCTCAAGCGCAACGCTGCCCCTGGCGCCAAAGCCCGAGCCCTCGACGCTTGCCGTTGAGTTTACGAGCCAGACCGCACAGTCGGGGAGGACGGAGGGGGTGTAGCTATGGAAGATGGCGAGGCCGTAGCCCTCCGCATCGGTGTAGGCGGCGGGGGAAACGACGTCCACCTTAGCATCCGTAAGCACGTCGAGGACGGCACGGAAGAAGAAGGGCGTTTCGCTGACAATAAGCACGCTGTACGAGGTCTCGTTTTCGTGGTTATATGAGATATACTCGTTGTCCTCGGCGAGAGCGTCGGAATTAAGGATGGCGATGCGGTAGGACTGATAGCCCTCCACCGCCGTGGAAAGCGACACGGGTGCCGCCTTGCCGTCCTCTACTGTGGCGGTCCTCTTCGCTGCGGCTCTCGTCGAGCCGTCGAGATAAAGCGCCACCTCGACAGACGCCGACTTGCCGTAGGAAATTATCTCACATTCTACGCTAAGCTCGCCGCCCTGATGCTTGTGTGTGACGTTATTTATCGCAAAGTTGACATCATTTTGCGAACTAACGTTTACAATCTCGAGGTTTTCGTGCTCTGCGACCTCCTTGTCGGTAAAGAGATAGACCGAGAAGGATGAGTTGTCGTCAAAGTATTTCTGCGCCGCCTTGAGTGCGTCGGAGTAGGAGGAGGTGCCCATAGAGCATTCAAGCTCAGCGAGCATCTCTCTTGCGAGGCGCTTGTCGGTGAGGCGCTCGTAGACGACAGTGCTCTCCCCCGCTGCGTGTATGAGGGTGAAGGTGCTGCCGTCGGCAGCATCGTTTATGATCCTCAGCGCCTCCGACTTTGCTTTTTCGTGGCGAGTGGAGAGTCCCGACCTGACGCTCATGCTGGCTGAGGAGTCGATGACCAGGCAGTATTCACCCGCAGAGTCGGGAACGACGAACACCGGCCTCGCTATTGCGAGAGATATCGAGACGACGAGGAGCAGCTGGAGAATGAGGCTGATGATGCCCGCTATCGCCGAGAGGGGATTTCTGCGCTTATAGAAGCGCTCGGAAAGCTCCCAGATATAGGTGGATGGCACCGTCTGCTCGTTATACTTGTTTCTGAGTATGTAGATTATGATTATGATCGGCACGCCGATAAGGCCGAGGAGGCCAAGGGGATTGATAAAGCTCATTTTATCACCTCCATATCGGCAAGCTGACCGAAGAATACCTCGGATATGGGCGTATACGCTCGCACGAGCATATAGCGAGCCTCTCTCGACTCGCAGAAGGTCCTTATCCTGTCCTGAACGAAGGCGAGCGCATCCTTATACGCACGTGCTACGTCCCGGTCTATCTTCTTGCGGAAGAACCTCGAGCCGTCCTCGGAGTCAAAGAGATGCATCTTGCCTCTCATCTGAGGATTTAATTCCTCTCTTGAGAGTATCTGCACGCAAAGCACGTCTCTCTTCTGACCTACGAGGCGGTCGATGCCGTCCTCAAAATTCGCATCCGTGAGAAAGTCCGAGATAACGACCGACAGACCGTCGCCGTAGCCGACCCTCGAGGGCAAAATAGCCTCGCTGATGCGTGCGTCGGTGTCAAACTCTATCTCGTTGAGCTTGTTGATGCAGCCGAGGTAGGAGTCCTTGCCCACGATGCCCGAGACGACCTCGACCAGCTCTCCGCCCTTGATAGCGTAGATCGACACCTTGTCCATCTCTGCGATGGAGAGGTATGCTATGGCGGCGGCGAGCCTTATCGCCTGCTCCGCCTTCTCGTCGTCCTGGCCGTGAGCCATGGAGCGGCTGGCGTCGATGTATATCCTCGTGTGCATCTGGCGCTCGTCGTAATAGAGCTTCTCGTAGAGCTGCTCGTGACGCAGATAAACGTTCCAGTCTATCTTCGTGACGTCGTCGCCCGGCACGTACTCTCGGTAATCCGCAAACTCACAGGATGAGCCGAAGCTCTTGCTGCGGCGGTTTCCGCCGAAGGCTCCGGCAACGTTGTTTCTTAGAAGCGACTGGATAGCCTCAAGCTCTCCGAGAAACGCCTCGTCGATTACCATTTTATTCATCAAAAAAATTCCTTAAAAGATTTGGGATTAGCGACCCTTCGGGGTCTCCTTGACGATCATGGAGATGACGTCGTCGGTGGTGAGCTTGTCGTTGACGGCTGCGTAGTTTACCTTGATCCTGTGTCTGAGGATGGGCGTTGCGAGGGCGATGACGTCCTCGTAGGACACGTTAAATCTGCCCTTCATAAGCGCTCTGACCTTTGCGGCGGTGATAAGACCCTGAGCCGCACGGGGGGATGCGCCGTACTTGACGTACTTCTTAGCCGATGCGGGCGACAGATCAAGCTCGGGATGAGTGTTCGACACGATATTTACGGCGTAGCTAAGCACCTCGTCGGCGACGGGAACGGTTGCGGCGAGGGCACGCATAGCGAGGATGTCCTCTCCGCCGATGACAGCCTCTGCCGTCTCCGCCATGGTTACCTGCGTCATCCTGACGATGCCGACCAGCTCCTCCTTGGAGGGGAACTTAACGATGAGCTTGAACATAAAGCGGTCCATCTGCGCCTCGGGGAGGGGGTAGGTTCCGTCCTGCTCGATGGGGTTCTCGGTAGCGAGGACGAAGAAGGGCTCGTCGATCTTGTAGGAGACGTTGTTTACAGTGACCTTATGCTCCTGCATGACCTCCAGCATCGCAGACTGCGTCTTGGGGGTGGCACGGTTGATCTCGTCGGCAAGCACGAGGTTTGCAAAGATGGGACCCTCGCGGAACTTGGTGACGAGCCTGCCGCTCTCATCCTTCTCGACAACGTTAGTACCCGTTACGTCGGAGGGCATGAGGTCGGGGGTGAACTGAATTCTCGAGAAGGGCAGAGAAAGCACCTTTCCGAGCGAGCGGACAAGCCTCGTCTTTCCAACTCCGGGGACTCCCTCGAGGAGGACGTTTCCGCCCGATATGATAGCTATAATTACGTTTTCGATGATGTCAGACTGTCCTACGACGTCCTTTGCAAGCTCTGCCTTGACGGCGCCGACACGCTCGCTGAAGCGCTCGACCTCGCTCGTGGGCAAAGAGACCGCCTCACACTCGCCTGCGGGCATAGCCGGGGTGTCCTCCACTGCCTCGGGAGCGTTAAAAATCATTTCCTGATCGTTCATTGTCTTATATATCCTCTCAATTAATTAACTCGTTTTAGTTGTCGTCAAAGCCGGTGTAAAGCAGGTCGAAATAATCCTTGATTATCTTCTTCTGCTCCTCGGTGTAGAGCGTGTAGCCCGGCGCCGTCCTGTCGTTTACGATGGCGTTATACGCGGCGTAGAGCGTTCCGTATTCGACGTATCTGCCCGTTATAGGGTCGAGGACGAGGTCACGGCTGCCGTACTCGTTTCCGCCGCCGATGCCGCCGCCCTGGGACGTGCCGTCCTCCTTATCCTCCTCGCCTGAGCCCTCGTCGTCAAGATCCGGGCGCTCGAAGGGCGGGATCTCAACTCCGAAGAGCACCGAGAGCTTCCTTAGGACGAACTCGCCCGTGTCGCTGTTTTCCTTAAGCCCGAGCGATGCCGAGAAGAGCCTGTCCGCAAGAGCCTCGTGCATAGCACGGACTGCCGCCTCAAGCTCGGCGTAGCTGTCTATCGCCTCGGAGGTGTATATACCGTCGATGCCCAGCACCCTCTCGCCGTCCTTATTCAGTCCGTCAAACAGGCATAGCTCGGTCAGTGCGGAATGGAGGCTGTCGGTCTCGGGGATGCCGGATGCGTTAAGTGCGCCCTTGATCCTCATCGAGAGGCTCTCGAGCAGCCACCTTACGTCAGTGAGCTTTTCTTCATCGGTAGCCTCCGGCTCGCCTCTGTAAAGATAAAGGGGCAGGAGCTTTTCGTATTCCTCGGCGAAGGTTCCCCAGTCGTAGGTTGTCCCCTTCGAGGAATTCAGCGAGGCGACGAGCTGCTTGGTGGGCTCGTCTGCGCCATCCCAGAGCGCCTCGAGGATCTCTTTAAGCGACGAGGACTCACGGGTCGACTCGGTTATGTCGGTTATAGCTTTGGCAAGAGCCGTCTGCATCTCGGGCAGAGTCGTCGCAAGCTCGAGAGCCGAGAGAAGACTCGTCAAATCATCCTTGATCTCGGTCTTGTAGGGCTCGTCCATCGGCGAGGTGTCCACGTAGGAGATCAGCTCGTTGATGCCGGCACGCTGGATGACCGAAAGCTCGAAGGGTACGACCTCGGGGGGAGGCTCGACCTCGCGCATATCGGGGACGAGAATGCCCGAAACGAGCATAGCTACACCGACGAGAAGGGCGATAATGGGGATCCATACCCTTCCCTTCCTCATCCTCCTTGCGGGTATATCGGCAAGCGCCGCCTCGGCGTCACGCCTCTGGAGCTCATAGATAGCTCCCGTCTCGTTTATGTACTCGACCATCGTTTCAAGCCGCTCGTCCAGCATCAGCTCCTCGTCGAGCCGCACGGCAAGCTGCCTGTCGGACGTGCGAAGCAAGAGGAATGCGAGGAGGAAGCCGCAAGCACACGAGGCACAACCAACGAGGATAGCCAGCCACACCAAAATAGGCATGAGCTCAAGCTTTCCAAGAAGGAGGATCGTGCCCGAGCCAAACGCGGCGGCACCCAGCGCCCACAGCGCCGACTTGACGGTCCGAATTATGAAGGCTTCATCTTTAAATCTGCGAAAATGCTCGCCCATAATTTCTCCTTAAAAAATACAATATTAAAAGTATTTTATCAAATTTTGCGCATAAAGTCAATATATATTTTTTAAATAAGCTCGCACACTTCGACGTCAGAGGGGGCTGAATTCGGCAAGATCTGTTTCCACCGCCGATAGCTATTCGAGCAAAAAAACACACCTTCAAGATGCAAAAACGCCGTAAATGTACGGTTTGATTTACATATTCAGGCATCTTGCACGTAAGCTGTGGCGAGCCGCAAGGCGCCTCACTGCTCATCGGTACGCAAAGCGTCAAGCCAAAAGGCACAAAAAAGAGCCTCGCCAGATAGATCCGCAAAAGGCAGGGAGGGCGGCGACAACGGGCGAAAACTCGACACGGGGTGCCACTTCCCCGCCCTCGGCGTTTTTCCCTTGACAATTACCGACATATGTTGTATAATTGTTCTATGCATATTTATACACACGGCACGCACGTGCCCGAAAGGAGATAGAATGGCAAAACCTGTCGCATCTATAAAAGATAAATGGCTTGCCATGCCCATAAGAGAGCGGGTGTTCCTTATACTCTCGCTCGCGCTCTCGCTGACGCTTCTGATCACGGCGGCGGTATTTATTGCCTCCTGCATATCGATCTATTCGGCAGGCGGAAGCCAGCCCTACACGAGAGAGATCGTTAACGAGAGGCTCTCGGCAATTCTGCCGCTTAACCTGCTCACCCTCGTCGGAGTAGTCGGCCTCGGGGTCTTTTCGCTCTTCACGAAGGAAAAGGGCAGCCCCCGCGCTCGCATCTCGAAGGCGGCGCACTTAAAGATAACGAAAAGAAGCCTGAAGGGCGCTGAACCCTCCGAGGCTCACAATTCCTTGAAGGAAAAGGAGGAGAGGACGAGGAGGATCATCCTCATCTCGGTCATCGCCCTTTCGGTCGTCGTCTTTGCCGTGGCGGCATTCTTCGTTTTGGATACGAGGAGATATCAGTCAGACGACTTTAACACCGATATCGCATATTCGGTCATCATAGCACTCACGGCGGCGCTCATATCCTTCGGCTCGGTCTTTGCCGGCGGCATCCTCCGCGACCGCTCCTACGAGAGAGAGATAGAGTCGCTGAGGGGTGAGGTCAGGGCGCTGAGAGCAAAGGGTCTCATCGGCGAGGGCGCCGAGGCTAATGCGCTCGGTGAGGGTCACGCCGTCCTGCTCCTTCGTCTCGTGATCATCGCAGTAGCGGTTACATTTATCATCGTCGGTATATTTAACGGCGGTATGTCAGACGTTTTAGGAAAGGCGGTCCGTATCTGCACGGAGTGTATAGGTCTCGGATGATATGAAAAAGTTTTTCGCTAAGCTGAAGAGCCTTATCCCCACGAAAAGGCGACTCATTCAGCTCTACGCCGCTCTTCTCACCAATGCAAACGTCAAGGGCTTTATAAACGGCTCGATCTACCAGGGCGCAACCAAGAACGCCTGCGTCCCCGGCCTCAACTGCTACTCCTGCCCGGGTGCCGTCGGCGCCTGCCCGCTCGGCTCATTACAGAATGCGCTTGCCGCCAGCGGAAAGAGGACGCCCTATTACGTTTTCGGTATTATAATCCTCTACGGCATTATATTAGGAAGGACGATATGCGGCTTCCTCTGCCCCTTCGGCCTCATCCAGGATCTGCTTTATAAGATCAAAACGCCAAAGCTCGGCAAGTCGAGAGTGACGAAGGTGCTTTCGCTCTTAAAGTACGTGCTTCTCGTCCTGCTCGTCGTAGTTTTCCCACTTATATACGCTCTCCGTGACGTACCCCTGCCCGCTTTTTGTAAATACATATGCCCTGCGGGAACGCTCGGCGGAGCCATCAGCCTGCTTTCAAATTCGGTAAACGACGGCCTCTTTGCGATGCTCGGCCCGCTCTTCACCTGGAAGTTCGTCCTGCTGGTCATCATCGTCGTCGCCTGCATCTTCATCTACCGTGCCTTCTGCCGCTTCCTCTGTCCGCTCGGTGCGCTCTACGGCATCTTCAACAAGATCTCCGTCCTTGGCATCAAGCTCGACAGACCCAAGTGCATCGACTGCGGCAAGTGCATCGGCACCTGCAAGATGGATATAACCAGCGTCGGCGACCGTGAGTGCATCAGCTGCGGCGACTGCGTTTCGGTCTGCCCCACTCAGGCTATCAGCTATCGCGGCTCGAAGATCATCCTGCCCGAGAACGAGATCCCGAGCGGAGCCTCCGAGGAGGAGGTCGCAGCTATCGAAAAAAAGCGCACGAAGCGCGTTAAGATAGTTAAGATCGTTGCCGCCGTCCTTGCCGTTTTCATCCTTGCGGGAGCGCTCGTCTACTTCAACTTTATTGATGCAAAGCCCCTGCCCGACGTCGGAAGCGACGTTGGCTACTCCTGCCCTACCGATGATCTTGCCCTCGTCCCAGACTCGGGAAGCGTGAATATCGAGGACTATAAGGGTCGGATCGTCGTCATCAACTTCTGGGGCACGTGGTGTACGCCCTGCGTTGCCGAGCTGCCGCACTTTGACGAGCTTGCCGAGGCTTACGCCGACGAGGTGACGGTAATCGCCGTTCATTCGAGCAACAGCTTTGGAAACATGCCCGCCGACGAATACGTCGAGGCATACTACAAGGACAGTAAGATCCTCTTCGCTATGGACACCCCCTCGGAGGACAACGCCTACGTCGACGCCTACTATTCCGCCCTCGGCGGCACGAGCACCTATCCTATGACGCTCATCCTCGATAGGGACGGCGTTATCTCCTTCAAGCGTGAGGGCTCGATGACCTACGCCGACCTCGAGGCGGCAATAGCAGAGATAAAGTGATCCCGCCGTATGCGGCAATAGCAGAGATAAAACGATCCTGCCGTGATGCGGCATCTCTATCGTGATATACCGACGCCGTCAAAGCAAGGTTATCACGAAATATGCAAATAATAATTAACATAAAAGAGGCTATACGCAGCTTCCGAAAGTGGAGAATGCGTATAGCCTCTTTTTGTATAGTGCGATAAGACGAAAGAGAAACCAGACCGTAAAGCAGGTATCAGACTCACACAAAAGAGCGATAAACCAAAGAAAAAAGAGAGTGTCAGGTGTGTGTGAAGCTCACACGAAAGAGCAGTAAACGAAAGAAAAAGCAGACCGCCTGAAGCGTGCCTACACAAAGGAAAAACACGTGACGGGGTGCTTGCGGTAGAGCAGTATGAAATTGAAAATACCTACCGACAGGAAAAGGACGAGAAATTGCTGAAATTTCTCGTCCTTTTTTCTTGACAAGCACTGCTTCTGTGTCCACAGAAGCTATTTTGATTTTGTCGATATGCCGTCGCTTTGCTCGGCTCGATATATTTGCCTTGCAGCAAATTCGATATGTTTTCGCTATGCTCAAACTCGATATGATATAAATCCGCGCTCACGCAGTGAGCATATCGAGTGCGACAGCACATATCAAACGCGTTAGCGTATATCGAAAATCCGCATTAGCGGATTTATATCGATGCGTACCTGCTCTATGGCAGGTACGCTACGGTCTGCTTTTTAATGATTTGCGGCTTTGTTTCGATTTACTTTGCAGCCTCAAGGACGATGGTGAGGGTCTCACCGTCGAAGTTGATGTAGCCCTCGTTCTCGGTGGGGAGAACGTAGCCGGCTGCCGATACGATCTTTGCCTTATATCCGTCAGAGGGGAGAACGCTCTGGATCTTGCCCTCATCGTCGGTCATCTTGGGGAGCTGACAGCTGCCCGAAAGGGAGCAGATCTGAACGGCCGCACCCTTGATGGGAGCGCCGCTTGCGTCCTTGACGTAGACGGTGTAGGTGGGATGCTTGTTAACGACTACGGTAGCCTCGCCGCCCGAAATTGCAACTACGCCTGTGGAAAGCTCGTAGCCCTCGGGGACGCCGTTAAGCTTGACGAGGTAGTTGCCCTCCTTAAGCGAGAAGGACGCCTTGCCCTCCCCGTCGGTGGCAGCCTCCTTGCCGACGGGTGCAACGCCGTCGAGATAGAGCTGGACCTTAGCGCCGACGACTGCCGCGCCGTACTGATCCTTTACGGTTACGTTATAGGTGATCTTGTCGTCACCCTCATCGTCGGGCTCCTCATCGGGGGTGCAGGCGGTGAAGCCAAGCACAAGACCGACGGCAAGCACGAGAACAAGGAGAAGCGAAAGAAGCTTCCTTATATTCTTCATAAAAACCTCCGGGTATTTTTTCTTCAATTATATCATCTTATTGCTTTAAGTGCAAGTATATTTTTTGAATAGATCAGTTATAGACAGCGGAATACTCGAATACGGCGTAGCCGTCAGCTGAGCCGGTGACCACGGTGAAGGTGGTTTCGGCAGGAACGGTGAAGCTGAGAGTGCCGCCCTCTGCAACGTAGTCAACTCCGCCTACGGTGACCTTGAAGATGCCGTCGGGATCAGCGACCGTAACGGTCATGCCCATGGTGGTAGTCGAAAGATATACGGGGCTGTCAGAAACGGCAAGCTTGCCCGACTGGGACATCTTGATCGGGAAGGTCTCGCCACCGGCGTAATACTCACCGTCAAAGTAGCAAGCCGCAAAGAGCCATGCGTTCTCGGCGACTACTCTCGTCGCATCGGTGCCGAGGATGTTGTTAGGTCCGCCGGGGGTAAACCAGCCCCATGCGTTTCCGATGTCGGTTACGGCACGTCTGAGATCCTCGGTGAGAGGATAGATGCCAAGATCGTTGTCAGCCGCCTCGGAATACTCGAGGATCATATTGTGATAGCTTCTCTTCGCCTTCAATTCCCCATCCTCGTAGATATAAGCCGAGAAGGAGGTGGTGTCGGTGATGTCAAAGAAGGAGGCGATGTACTTGGATGCGCTCTTCAGCCTGAGGTAGATCACAGGTCCGTCCTCAGAGCCAAGATGATAGAACTTATCCTCGGAATTGTAAACAACTGTTAGATTTTTGTTAGTAATACTGAAGTCTGTAAGCTCAAAGTTGTCAACGTCGAGCCTGTCAAGTGTAAACTCGGTGGGCTTATGCTCGGAGGCGATCTCACTCCAGGGGAGCTCCTCCTTGCTTAAAGGAAGATCGGGGTCAGAGCTGACCGAGAGGGTCGCATCGCAGGCCTCGGAGGCGTTGATTATAAGCACGTAGCGGGTGGAGGAATAGATGCTGTCGCCGACGTTGAAGCTTCTGATGCAGAAGTAGAGTGCGCCGTCCTTCTTATACACCTCGGAGGTGTCGTCGGAGGCTGCAAGATCGTTGTCCTGGACGAAGTGAGGCGAGCCGTGATAGCCCATGCTTGCCTCAGCCTTTGCGTCGAGCTTAAGCTCGTAGAGGCCTCTGACCGAGGGGACGAAGACGAAATAGTTTTTACCCTTGGCAAGCTCTACGTGGAAGCCGCCGTCCCTGATAAGCTTAGCGGGAGTTCCGTCGGGGCCGGAATCAGAGAGATAAAGCCTCTCGGCAAAGTCGTCGGAGAGGGTCTTGTAGAGGACTACGGTGATGTCCTCCTTGCCGTCCTCGAGGACGGCTGCATCCTTATCAAAGTAATAAACGGCGCCCATAGGATCGACGACCTCGACCTTGTAGGTCTTTGCGTCGAGCGCACCCGTTGCCGAGGAGGAGACCTTGCCCTCGTTGTTCGTCATCTTGACGCTGACCTTCTTGTCGCCGTCGAGGACGTTTACCACCATATTAGGCATCGGGTTTCCGAAGGCGTCCTTTACCGTGACGGTGAAGTCGACCTTGCCGTCCTTTCCGGGATCGTTGACCTCGGGGGTGCAGGAGGTAAAGGCGAGAAGAGCTGCAAAGATGATCGAAAGGACGATCAGTAGCGATATTTTTCTCATAGGTTTTCACTTTCCGAGCAGCCCTTTTTTGATTGCGAGCCGCTCACGGATATTAATTATTTATGGGGGCACACGAGGCGCCCCCTATTTCTTTTTATTGTTGCAGCGAGATCGCCGCTATGTCATAAATACTGTAAATGTCAGGGCGTAAAACCCGATTTTGCTAACCGACGGTTTACCTAATGTACTCCCAGTCAGCATCAAGAGATTCATAGAAGTAGCAGAGCTTGACCCAGGAATTTTCAACCTTGTTGAAGGTATACTTATTCATAAGGAGCTGGAGAAGCTCGGCGAGATCCTCGCCAACGGCGACACAGCCTCTGATGTTGAGGTCATACTGCTCGCCTGCGATGATATTGTCATAGAATGCCTGAGCATCGGCGGTGCGATCGACGCCCTTGCCGTGGTAAACGCCGTTATACACGTCGTCGATCTGGTAGAGCTCGAAGTTAGCATCGGCCTCAGCGCCCCAGTGAGCCTTGAGCGCCTCAAGGTCACGGTTAAACTCAGCGATATAGATGTCAGCGAGATGATCGTTTTCGGTCTTTGCGAAGTTGAAGGCGCCCTTTTCGATGAGGTCGCCGAGAGATGCCTCGCCGAAGATGCTGTTCCACATAGTGAAGTCAGCGTAGATCTTGGACTTGCCCATAGTGCCGTCGGGGAGGACGTTGTAGTAGTAGCCGTCGTCCTCGTTGAACACGACCTTGACGCCGCCTGCGATGACCTTGTTGGAGATAGATCCGTCGGGGTTAAGCTCGTAGGTGAAGGGAGCGCCGGGAGAGACGCAGCGATAGTGATCGTAGGTCTCGCCGAGATACTCGATCTTGAAGCCGAAGGATGCAAACTGATAAGGATCGCCGAACGCTATATCAATATAATAGGAGGTTCCCGCCTCGAAATAAGCGTACATCTGGACGTTGTTAGCGTCGTCGACAAACCTCTCGGCGATCGCATGCTCGTAGTAGAGGGTTGCGTCCGCAAGGAAGATCCAGCCGTCTAAAGACGCATTCCTGTCATTCTTATCAACGTTGGAAACGATGCGGTAAGCGCCCGACTTCTCGGGGGTGAACTCATACCATAAGCCTCTCGGCATAAGCACTCTGTCGTAGTTTACGATATTGGGGAACTCGTTGAGACCGACGGTGTCGTTCATAACGGTGGGATAAGCCGAATGAGCCGAAAGACCGATGATGGGGTCCTCCATCTCGACGCCGCCCGTGCCGTATGCGTTATAGTAGAGGCAGAACTCGAGCCACTTGTTCTCGTTATCCTCCTCGAAGCCAAACTCAAGCGCAATAGCCTCAAGATAGCCCTTTAAGGTCTCGTCAACGGTGGAAATGCCGTTGATCTTTGCGTTAGACGCATAGTTACAGTACTTTATTACGGCGTCGTAGATCGAGAGAAGCTCGTTGCCGTCGTTTGCCGCAGCGGTGATAAGGCTGTATACCGACTCCTCGCTCGAGAAGCGGGTGACACCCATCATATTTGCAAGAAGGAGGGGACCCGTGTCAGATCCTACGTGATAATAGCCGTCAGCCTCGTTGTAAACTACGGTGGCGTAATCCTTGTAGCCGACGCCGTTTTCATTCTGATTATTTGCTGCCCATCTGGGGATGTAGGCGGGGGAGGTGATACCCGTCTCGGCATCTACGACTCTCATATTCCTTACGTATACGGTGTCGTCCTCCTCGTCGGTGTCGGAGTCCTTAAGGTAAAGAAGAGTTAACTTATAGGTCTTTTCGCCCTCCTCGGTAGCGACATAGGGATAGCAGGTCTCCCAGTCCTCGCCGACACCGGAGATGGTGTTGATGTTGACGCCGTCGACGAGCACGTAGAGCATATCCGCTCCGCGCTCGGTGGAGGAGAAGTAATCAAACGCCAGAGCCTGTCCCTTGGAGAGGACCACGTCTGCGTGGATGGTAGCGTAGGAGCTGTCCTGCATAGCGTTGGTGGTCTTGATGCAGGCGACGCCGTCCTTGTCGGTGACGATGAAGGGCCAGGAATACTCAGCGTCCGCCGTGCCCTCCTCGGGATAATAGCTGATGCTGATGTCGCCGGAGTTGATGGCGCCCGCGATAGCCTCGGAGGTGCTCATCTCTACGTCGGGCTTCTTCTGAGGGGCGAGGTCGGCGTACTTCTCGAGCAGCTTCTGCTGATAGTTGTCAGCCGTGAAGTGATCGAAGAGAGCGTTGAAATACTTCTGACCGGTGATAGCGCCCGAAACGACGAGGCAGACCGTGCCGTAGCGGTCGATGAACACCGAGGTGGGATAACCGGTTACACCAAAGGCGGTGGAAAGACCGATATCCCTCGCTACGTCAAAGGTGAGGCCGTAATCGTTTACGAATGCGTTGATCTCAAAGTCGGTTTCGTAGGTGTAGGGGTTGAGAGCGACGATCGAGACGTCGTCCTTATATATTTCGTATGCCGCCTGCATATCGGGGAACTCCTCGATGCACCAGGAGCAGGTGGTATACCAGAAGTTGAGCATTACGAGATCCTGAGTCTTAAGAAGCTCGGAGAGCTTGACCTGTCTGCCGTCCATAGTGGTGACGGTGAAGTCTCTCATTACGCTGCCGAGCCTGTAAGTAACGCCGGCGAGCGACTCGTTGTCGATGACGCCCGAGGCAAGAGTGATCACGGCAGAGGTGCCGGTGAAGGTGTAGCTGTCGGCAACCGTGTAGCCCTCGGGGATGCCGCTGAGCTTGATGGCATAGCCGTTATGCTGCTTGAGCTGAAGGGTGGCAAGTCCGTTTGCGTCGGTGGTAGCGTAGCCCTCGAGGTTTTCAAGAGTTGCGTCCTCGTAGACGGTAACCACGACGTTAGGCATCGCCATGCCGCCGATGGACTTGACGCTGACGGTGTAGGTCGTCTTTTGTGCGGGATCGTCACCGTCGTCATCGCCGCCGTCATCAGGCGTATCACCCCAGCAGGAGGCGAGCATACCCGTTACGACGGAAAGCATCATGATGAGGGCGAGCAGAAGAGCTATTGCTCTGTTCGTCTTTTTCATATAATTCTCCTTTTATCCCGGGGACCCTCCCCGAGCATATATAGTTTTACTGAAATATCATATCATATTGCACTAATAATTGCAAGTAAATCTAAAAAAATGTTACAAATTATCAATTTGTTAAAATTCCTTAAACTCGCCTATTTGACTTGATTTCTTCTATTATTTATTATATAATATATAATACGCGATTTATTATTTATATATCTTTATTATTGTATCTAAAACTATACAAATAGCGGGAAAGGCAAAACAACACTATGAACCACAGAAACAAGACTAGGCTTCCGGCGCTGATCGTAACGGCGGTGCTCCTCTTAGCGATGCTGATCTCAATATTCGCATCGGTGATGGCAGGGGCATTCGGCTCTGACCTCGGATCGGCTCCGCTCATCCAGCTCTTTGACGGCGATCTCAAGATCGACCAGAGCCAGTTCTATGACGGAACGAAGATCCAGAGGCTGCCCGAGACGGTGAAGGATTCGGACGAGATTTCGCTCATCATCGACGTCGGCGGCGCAGCGCTGCTTGACGCATACGAGCAGCTCAACACGACCATGAGCTTCAAGGAGTTCTACTCCACCGCCGAAGCGTACGAGGCGAGAGCCCAGCTTGCAAGAGAGGCAAAGGCACTCTGCAAAAAGCTGACCGACAAGAAGATAGATTACGTGCTTGGCGAGAGCTACTCCACCGTGCTCCGCGGCTTTGAGATCACCGTTAAGGCGGGCGACTTCCTCGACGTGTGCAAGACCCTCGGCGACTGTAACGTCATCGTCGGAGAGGTCTACGAGACCGAGGAGACCAAGCTCGTTGAAAATAACGTAAACGCATTTGACACCGGTATTTTCGACACCACGGGCTTTGAATACGACGGAACCGGAATGGTCGTCGCAGTGCTTGATACGGGTACGGACTACTATCACTCGGCGTTCTCCACCGATAACTTTACGGCTAAGGAGAGCGACTGGGGCCTGACCTACGAGGACGTTAAGCTCTTACTCGAGCAGGGCGACTTTTCCGCTGAGTCCACCACCCCCGGCCTCACGGCGTCCGACGTCTACATAAGCGGAAAGCTCCCCTATGGCTACGACTATGCGGATAAGGACAGCGACGTCTTCCCTATCAATAATCATCACGGCACGCACGTTGCGGGTATTATCGCGGGTAAGGACAGCACCATCACCGGCGTTGCGCCGAATGCGCAGATCGTCACGATGAAGATCTTCTCGGATATAGAGTCGAGTGCGAGGACCTCTTGGATCATCGCCGCTCTCGAGGACTGCGTTCTGCTTGACGTCGACGTCATCAATATGTCGATCGGAACCGCCTGCGGCTTCAGCCGTGAGACCGACAAGGAGCAGATCTCCGGAGTTTACGACCGCATCCGTGAGAGAGGCATCAACATGGTAGTTGCAGCATCCAACAGCTTCAACTCCACCTACTCCTCCGAGAAGAACGGTAACCTCCCCCTGACCTCCAACCCCGACAGCTCGACCGTCGGCTCGCCCTCCACCTACGAGGGTGCGCTTTCCGTCGCATCCATCGAGGGCGCAAAGACCTCCTACATCCTCTTCGGCTCGACCATCATCTACTTTGAGGAGTCCACCGATAGAGTCGCTGAGGAGAAGCACTTCGTCGAGGAGCTGCTCGGCAAGGATAAGAAAGAGGTCGAGATCGAGTACGTGGTCATCCCCGGCTCGGGCCTCGAGGCAGACTACCAGGGCATAGATATCAAGGGCAAGATCGCCCTCATCAGACGTGGTAACACGACCTTCGAGGAGAAGGCTAACACCGCTGAGAAGATGGGTGCGGCAGGCGCCATCATATACAACAACGTATCGGGTGACATCAAGATGAACGTCGGTGAGACGACCATCCCCGTCTGCTCGATCTCCCAGAACGACGGAGAGCTGCTCGCTAAGAAGCCCTCCGGCAAGATCAAGATCAGCTATTCCCAGGCGGCAGGACCCTTCATGTCCGACTTCTCCTCCTGGGGCCCCACCCCCGACCTCGGCATCAAGCCCGAGATCACCGCACACGGCGGCTCGATCCTCTCCTGCGTCCCCGGTCAGGATTACGACAGGATCTCGGGTACGTCGATGGCGACCCCCAACATCTCCGGCGTTACTGCGCTGCTTCGCCAGTTCGTCATGGAGAACTTCCCTGAGAGCGTTACCTCGGATCCCGTAGAGGTAGCTGCCATTATCAACAGGCTTATGATGTCCACTGCGGATATCGTCTACAATAAGAACGGCAACCCCTATGCCGTCAGAAAGCAGGGCGCAGGTCTTGCGAACCTCGTTAAGTGCGCAGGCACCTCCGCATATATCCTCACCTACGACAGGCTCGATGGCTCCGTGATGGACAAGTCCAAGATAGAGCTTGGCGACGACCCCTCGAAGTCCGGCGTTTATACGCTTAAGTTCACTATCGATAACTTCGGCACCACCGCACTCACCTACAACGTTGACGCCCTCGTCATGACCGAGGACGTGAGCGAGACCAAGACCAACAAGGGTGACACGACCGTCACCCAGACGGCGATCATGCTCGGCGCAGGCGTTGAGATCTCCTCGGTTATCGGCGGAGAGCAGAACGGAACTAAGGTTACCGTAGGCGCAGGCAAGCAGGCGACCGTTACCCTCACCGTCAGCCTCACCGACGAGGATAAGAAGTATCTCGACGAGTCCTTCAAGAACGGTATGTACGTCGAGGGCTTCGTTACGCTCGATGCAGAGGGCGACACCGTCGACCTCAACGTCCCCTTCCTTGCCTTCTACGGCGACTGGACGGTCTCTCCCATCCTCGACCTCGACTACTTCGAGACCGACAAGGATGCGCTTGACGACTCCATCGACCTGCTCGACAAGACCCTGCCCGACGCCTTTGCGACCAGACCCGTCGGCGGCATCTCGGGCGACTACGTCTCCTACCTCGGCTCCTTCTACTACGAGCAGAAGCCCGGCTCGAACATGATCAGCGCAGACAGAAAGTACATCTCGCTGACCAACCACGAGAACGGCGTAAACTCGCTTGAATACATCTGGGCAGGTATGCTCAGAAACGCAGACTACGTCGAGATCAAGATCACCGACGATGCGACGGGCGAGGTCGTGTTTGAGACTATCGACCGCGATATAAGAAAGTCCTACGGCGACGGCGGACCGATAAGACCCGCAAACATCGACGTCGGCTTCAGCGCCATCGACGAAAACCTCAAGAACAACACCAAGTACACCGTCACGATGCAGGCATACCTCGACTACGGTGACGGCGGCGTCGCAAACAACTTAAATAACGTATTTACCTTCCCTCTCACCACCGACTTTGAGTCTCCCACCCTCACGGGCTGTGAGTTCTACACCGAGTACGACAGATCGGCTAAGAGAAACAGGCTGTTTGCCAAGATGGCTGTCTACGACAACCACTATGCGATGGCTCTTCTGCCCGGCTACGTAACCTACCTCGGCGAGGAGGAGGGCTTCAAGATGGAGAACTTCGAGCGTTATCTCACGCCGGTCTACTCCGAGGAGAACTCCACGACCTACGTCACCTTCGAGCTGACCGACTACATCGACGACATCAAGGAGCTTTCCTTCCACAAGAACACCTTTGCGATCACCCTCTACGACTACGCGCTTAACGTAGCTACCTACGAGATCGCACTCCCCACCGAATACACCGACCTCTACTTCGAGGAGGACCTCATCACCCTCTCTCCCAACCAGACCTACGATCTTAATCCCATCGTATATCCCGGCACCGAGTGGGGCGAGATGGCTACCTACCGCACCTCGAACAAGAAGGTTGCAACCGTTATCAACAACAAGCTGCTTGCAGTCGGCTCGGGCACCGCAAGGATCGCCTGCGAGGTCACTCTTGCCGATGGCACCAAGAAGACCGAATATATCGACGTAAAGGTCTTAGCCAAGGGCGACGAGGGCTACAAGAGATACGATCCCCCCGTGCTTGAGAGCTTCACCCTTAACGGCTACTACGTAAACAAGGCGTATTACTTCCTCGACTCCACTCAAAGAGAGATCGGCGAGACGGGCAACACGATGCTGTTCGTCGGCGAGAACCACTTCCTCTCGATGTACCCCTCGGAGTCGGTCACCATCAATTACGACCTCGACGCCTACTTCCCCGATAATACTAAGGTAGTGTTCGAGTCGAGCAACAGCAATATCGTCAAGGTCACCGAGAGCGGAACGATCACCGCACAGAAGGAGGGCTTCGCATCGGTTACCGCACGAGTGCTGAAGGACGGAAAGTCCACCTTCTACTCCAAGACCATCACCGTTGAGGTCAAGGAGGAATGGGTCACCAGCGGCCCCGCACTCTCTAACTACTACGGCCTTGGCGGCGTCGTCAGGATCCCCTCGACCCTCGGCGTCACCGAGATCGGACAGTTCGCATTCTCGAACTACAACTACATCCCCAAGACCGAGGACGACGAGATCAACGATGAGGTTCCCGAGACCACGAAGATGTGGTATATCGGTGACAACACCATTGAGGAGGTCATCATTCCCCCCGGAGTTGAGAAGATCGGCCCGTACGCCTTTGCAAACCTTACCGCACTGCGCAAGGTCACCCTTCCCTCCACCCTTACCACCATCGACTACGGCGCCTTCATCGGCTGCTCAAAGCTGACGGTCATCGAGGGCATCGAGAACGTTAAGTTCATCAACCGTGCGGCATTCCAGGGCACGGCGCTTGACGGAACGCTCAAGCTCGAGTCGGCTATCGCTATCGCAGACTACGCCTTTGCGGGCTGCGGCATCCTCGACAAGGTCGAGCTATCCGAGAACTGCAAGTCCATCGGCGCCTTCGCCTTCTCGGGCTGCTCCACCCTCAAGACCGTGACCAACGAGTCCGACTTCGTTAAGCTCAGCCAGTACGCCTTCAACAACTGTAAGGAGCTTGAGTCGGTTTATATCAACACGGCGGTCATCCCCGCAGGCAGCTTCAACGGCTGCCGAGCGCTCAAGTCCATCACGATAGGCCCCGACGTTGAGGTCATCGGCGAGCACGCCTTTATGGGCACCTCGATCGAGAGCTTTACCGTCGATATAGCAAACAAGACCTTCTACCCCGTTGAGGGCGAGAGCTACCTCCTTAATAAGGACGGCACCGAGCTTCTCCTTGCCGCACCTGCGGTTACCGCATTCAGCCTTCCTGCTGACAGCAGCGTTATCTCGGTCGGCACCGGCGCCTTCTCGGGTAATGCAAATCTCACCGAGGTCTCTCTCCCTTCCGTTATAGTCGTAAACA
The DNA here is from genome assembly GCA_017501245.1 of Clostridia bacterium. Classification (GTDB taxonomy): domain Bacteria; phylum Bacillota; class Clostridia; order Oscillospirales; family CAG-272; genus UBA1740. The sequence continues at coordinate 40,230 of JAFVXI010000006.1, read as the reverse complement.
GCTACGCCTTCTCCGAGTGTACCTCGCTTAAGACGGTCAGCTTCGGCAGGCTTGAGAGGATCGGCGACTACGCCTTCACCAGCACGGACATCACCTCCGTCCCCGACAACAACGCCGTGGAGATCGGAAAGTACGCATTCGCTAACACCTACGTCACCTCCGTCAGCATCAAGGACGGCACGACGGTCGGCGAGGGTGCGTTCGAGAGCTGTGTAAACCTCTCCGAGGTCGTTATCGGTGAGGACGTCGTCATCGGCAAGTACGCATTCCGCTATAACGTCGGAAGAAACGACTTTGACGTCGACGAGGAGAAGATCGGCGGCAAGACCTACTACAAGTATAACTTCCATTCGCCTCTCGTATCGCTCACCATCGGCAAGAACGCCGACATCGGCGAGGGCGCATTCTGGTTTGCATCCGACCTTAAGTCGGTCAGCCTCGGCGAGGGCGCTAAGATCGGCGACTACGCCTTCTACACCACCCCCGAGCTCACCTCCATCGACCTCTCGAAGGCTGTTTCGATCGGAAAATACGCCTTCTCGGGCGACATCTTCCAGGTCTTTGGCGATCAGGACTGCCTTGAGCCCGCCGTCGACGAGAACAACGACTATATTTACAGATACTACTCCGCAGCAATAACCTCCGCAGATCTCTCGAGCGCCGAGAGCATCGGCGAGGACGCCTTCGGCTACTGCATTGACCTCGAGGAGGTCAAGCTCGGCGACTCCATCACCGCCCTTCCCGACGGTGCGTTCAGGTACTGCACCTCGCTTGAGACGGTTGACCTCTCGGGCATTAAGACCGTTGGCGAATACGCTCTTTTTGCGACCGCACTCAAGAGCGCAGAGCTCACCTCGGCTGAGTTTATCGGCGAATACGCATTCCTTCAGTCCCCCGAGCTGCGTAACGTAAGCTTCGGCGATGCGGCACTCACTCTCGAGGAAGGTGCGTTTGCTTACTGTGAGAAGCTCAGAGTGGTCGACGACCTCAGCGGTGCCGTCTCTATCGGCGACTATTCCTTCGCCTACACCGACGTCAAGGCTGCTGATCTTTCCTCCGCAGAGTATATCGGAACTCACGCATTTATGAAGGAGGAGGCAAAGCGCACCGCCTTTGCTCTGACGCTCGGCGAGAGCATCAGGGAGATCGGCGACAACCCCTTCGTATGGTGCGACATTGCTCCCTTCTACAAGACCGTTACCGAGAGCTTTAACGGTAAGGACTACACCTCCGAGGTCTACACCTTCGACCTTGGCGAGAGCGTCAGGATCATCGACGGCTCGCTTTACAGAGTAGTTCCCTCCGGTCTTGAGCTTATCTACTACTGCTATATGGATCCCACCGCCAGAGTCGCAGACGAGACCGTAAGGATCGGCGCTTACGCCTTTACGGGCTCTCCGGTCGTTAACGTCGTTCTGCCCTACACCGTGGCTTCCATCGGACACAAGGCGTTCTATGGCTGTGAGAAGCTCTCGCTCGTGAACTTCGCAAGCTACTACGCCCCCGTGCTTGAGGAGGAGTACGACTGGATGTACTTCTATGCGGGCACTAACCTGCCGACTCCCCCCGAATACAACGAGAACCTCGGCGCATCCGGCCTCGGCATAGTTGACTACTTTATGTGGAACGTTACGAGCGATCCCACAAACTTCTACTACGGCGCTAACTTCATCGACTACGTCGGTAAGGTGAGCGACAAGGCGATAATGATCAAGCCCGTCAACGGCGTTGGCTACGACTCCTTCATCCTCTCGCAGTACTTCGACGTAGTGCTTGAGGGCGCTAATGCGGCGGACGACGATACCCTCGCCTTTATCGACGCTATGAACAAGCTGCCCGACACCTCGGCGATCTCTCTTCTAGACAAGGCTCTCGTTGAGAATGCAAGAGCGCTCTACAACAAGATCGCATCCCGTGAGCAGCAGGGCCTCGCACAGAAGCACTTTGAGAAGCTGACTGCGGCAGAAAGACGTATCTCCGACCTTGAATACCTTGAAAACAGCAAGGACGAGGTCATCGAGGAGGAAGAGGAGCCCATCGTGCTTGACCCGATGCTCGTGTTTGGCATAGTGCTTGCCGTCTTTGCGGGCGGAAGCATCCTTGGCGCCGCACTTTACCTCTTCGTATTCAAGAAGGGCGAAAGCGGCCCCGACGGAGGCGACGCCGCACCCGACGAGGAGAAGAACGACACCCAGACTGAGACTGCCCCCGAGGCAGCCGAGGTCGAGGCTGAGGTCGAGGTCGAGGCTATCGCTGAGGCTGAGGCTGACGGCGAGGCCGAGGTCGAGGTCGAGGCTGAGGCAATCGCTGAGGCTGAGGCTGAGGTCGAGGCTATCGCTGAGGCTGAGGCTGACGGCGAGGCTGAGGTCGAAGCTATCGCTGAGGCTGACGGCTCGGTCAGCGTCGAGACCGTCTCCCCGGAGAATGACACTGAATTAAGGATTTCCGATGACGATTCGGAGGATAAGAACTGATAATGAAAAGAAAGCTTTTAATTTTACCCACCGTTCTGCTCCTGCTCCTGGTTACACTGGTGCTCGGAGCGTGCGGACAGTGGGACGACCCATACAAGCAGCTTGACAAGGACGGCTCGACCGTTTCGGTCAAGTTCCTTGCGGGCGAGGGCGGAATGTTTGCGGGAACGAACGGCGTTACCGTCGTTGACGTTTTCGACCTCTCCGACTACGCAGCAGTAGGCGGCAAGGTTTCTATCCCTCTGCTTGAGCCGAGCGACGAGAACAGAGGCAACAACGCCTTTGAGATCTCCCGCTCGGGCCACGCCCTGGCAGGCTGGTTTATCGCCGAGACCGTAAAGAATGCGGACGGCGAGGAGCTTGACGAGGACGGAGAGCTTTGCTCGGTTTCGGGCAAGCCCGCAGCATATGAAGCAGGTGAAAAATGGGATTTTGCCACCGACAGGCTCACGCTCACGGCAGACGGCAAATACTCCTCCGCCACCCCCGAGCTTACGCTCATGGCGGTGTGGATCCCTTACGTTAAGTTTGAGTTTTACGACGGGGACACCCTCCTCGGCAGCTACGACGGACTCTACGTCGACACCCCCGAATGGGATATGAGCACCGGAAAGCTCAATTATAAGAATTTCCCCTCCGTTGACGGCAAGACCCTCGTTTCCGCATTCCTTGATGAGGATATGCAGATCCCCATGACCGAAAGGGTCGAGGGCGAATTTGACTACGAGACGGGAACCTCTCTCACCCCCGTCATCAAGATATACACGACCTGGCGCGAGGGCGAGTGGTTTAAGATCTCCTCACCTCAGCAGCTGACGAAGAACGCAAGCCCCACGGGCTGCTACGAGATCCTCGCAGACCTCGACTTCTCAAAGGCTGCATGGCCCGCCGCCTTCGTTAACAACGCCTTTACCGGCAGGATCGAAGGAAACGGACACAAGATCAGCGGCGTTAAGATGAACGCAAACATTACCAAGGGCGGCGACGTTTCGCACGGAGCGCTCTTCGGCTCGCTCGGCGAGGGCGCTTATATCGGCGACCTCAGCTTTGAGAGCATAACCTACACCGTTCAGAGCCCCGGAATCAAGGCGGCAAGCACTCTGCTCGGCGTCCTCGCAGGTAAAAATGCGGGTGCTACGCTTGAGGACGTTAGCGTAGCCTCCTCTAAGATAGTTCTCGTCAAGACGATGACGACTATGTTTGAGGCACATCTCTCGGGCGACGAGCCGACCGTTACTATCGGTCTTATCTTTGCGGAGGGCGACACCGCATCCATCGACTACTCGGGCATCACCGTTGAGGTCGAGGACGAGAATATCGCCGTTACCGTAGGTGAGGGAGGCATCCTCTCCTTCGCCTACCCCTCGTAAAGAGGCTAAATCGGATTATTTTAATTGGAGGAATATAAAAATGGAAAACAACGGAAACAGCGCCGCTGTGAGCGGCGTGGGAGGAAAGCTTAAGGCTCTTCTCTCGAACAAGAAGGTTCTGATCGGTGCGATAGCGGCGGTTCTCGTCGTTGCGATCGTAATCAGCGCCATCGCCATCACCCTCTCGCTCCTCGGAGCGAAGCCCGACGCCTTCGTCATCATGACGGAGGAGCTTGACGGACTCTTCAACCCCTTCTTCTCTACCACTGCGGCAGACGGCACGATCGTTTCTATGACGCAGATCGGCATGCTCACCACCGGCTATGAGAACGGCGAGGTGACCATCGAGTTCGGCGACGATCAGGCAGTCGTTACCAAGGACTTTGAGCAGACCTTTGACGGCACCAAGGGCGAAAAGGGTCAGACCACCTACACCTTCGTAATCAAGAACGGCATCAAGTATTCCGACGGCGTTCCGCTCACTATCGGCGACGTACTCTTCAACCTCTACGTTTATCTCGATCCCGTTTACACCGGCTCTGCAACTATGTATTCGACCGACATCCTCGGCCTCGCTGAATACAGAAGCCAGACCCACGGCGCAGACTCGGACATCGACGAGACCATCTCCGGTGCGGCTCAGGTTCATGCAACCAACCGTATGAACGAGCTGATCAACCTCTTTATGCAGGCGGGCAAGACCCAGACCGCAGGCACCTACTCCGCTACCTACGATCAGATGAAGGCTGCTATCCTTGCTCACGGCCTCAGCGCAGGCTATAAGCAGGCTATCTCCAACAACCCCGACGAGGTCACCGTTCAGAATCTCCTTGCTGACTACGAGCTTGCTCTCAAGTATTTCAAGGAGGAGCTCGGCGACGACTACGTTTCGGCTCAGGAGGCTTACACCGAGATCCCCTACAAGAACCACAAGGAGTTCAAGGATCCTATCTTCGCATTTATGTGCTACGAGGGCCTCGTAGAGATCAAGTATAAGAAGGATCCCGTAACAAACAAGGACATCAAGACCGAGATCGAGACCCTCACCCCCATGTATAACACCTCTATCAAGACGATGGAGGAAGCTATCGACTACGTCTACAACAGAAAGATCAGCACCGAGCTCCACCAGATCCTCATGTACTGGGCAACCGCACAGAAGCTCCAGAACGAGTATCTCGCTAAGGCTAAGGCAGTAGTTCTCCACGCAAGCATCACCGACGGCGAGCTTGCGATCCCCTCCATCGAGGGCATCAAGTCGCTCGGCCACACCGCAGGCGCTCCCACCACCGTTACCGTTAACGGCACCACCTACACCGTAGCTAAGGAGCATAACGAGGACGGCACGCCCAAGAACGCAGGCGAGTACGATATCCTTCAGATCACCATCGACGGCGTTGACCCCAAGGCTGTCTGGAACTTTGCATTTGCAGTTGCTCCCCAGCACTACTACGCCGAGGGCTACGACGTAGATATCGCAAACAACAAGTTCGGCGTTGAGTTCGGCTCCTACGAGTTTATGACCGACGTCATCCAGTCTGTAAGAAACATCAAGGTTCCCGTTGGCGCAGGCGCATACAAGGCAACAAACGCTAAGAACGAGGATAATCCTCAGGGCACCGCCTTCTTCCAGGACAACGTAGTTTACTTCAAGGCTAACACCTACTTTGAGACCGTCGGCGAGGGCATCGAGAACGCAAAGATCGAGAAGGTCCGCTACAAGGTCACCAGCGCATCCAACGCACTTAACGCACTTGAGTCGGGCGAGGTACATTACGTAACTCCTCAGCTCACCGATGACAACATCAATAAGATCAACTCTATGAAGAACAAGGGTATCGAGAGCACCTACACCGATCAGCTCGGCTACGGTTACATCGGTATCAACGCAGGTAAGGTCAAGGACATCAACCTTCGTAGAGCTATCATGGCGGCTATGGATACGAGCAGAGCTCTCTCCTATTACAGAACCGGAACCGCCGAGACCATCTACTGGCCTATGTCCACCGTCTCCTGGGCTTATCCCAAGGACGCACAGGGCAAGAACGACCGTGACAACCTCCACGACTACCCCGCAAAGCAGTTCAACGATGAGACCGCTATGGAGCAGATCAGAAACTATATGACCGCTGCAGGCGTTGCAGAGGGTGATTCCGAGCTTTCGATCAAGTTCACCATCGCGGGCGCAAACCTCACCGACCACCCCACCTACAACACCTTTATCCACGCGGCAGAGCTTCTTAACAAGTGCGGCTGGGACATCGAGGTAGTTGCAGACACTCAGGCGCTCACCAAGCTCTCGACCGGCTCTCTCGCAGTCTGGGCGGCAGCATGGGGCTCCACCATCGACCCCGACCTCTATCAGGTATATCACAAGAACTCCACCGCAACGAGCGTTCTCGCCTGGGGCTACCGTGAGATCCTTCAGAACACCACCAGCGAGGAGTACGGCATCCTCTCCGACCTCTCCGACGTCATCGACCAGGCTCGTGAGACCGACGATATCGAGACCCGTAAGGGCCTTTACAGACAGGCTCTCGGCTACATCCTCGATCTTGCCGTCGAGCTCCCCGTCTACCAGAGGAGCGTGCTCTACGCTTATAACACCAACGTTATAGACGAGACGACCTTCCCCGAGGTTATCAATCCCTATTCCTCGCCTCTCGATAAGATCTGGGAGATCGAGTTTGCAAAATAAGGAAAGGTAAATTATGCTGAAGTATATACTCAAAAGATTAGCCCTGTGCTTGCTTATACTTCTCGGTGTTTCTCTCATAATATACTGTCTTATCAGATGTATGCCCGTGAGCTTCATCGATGATAAAATCGCACAGATGAACCAGGGCGGAGCCACGATCCCTCAGGAGACGATAGATAGCATGAAGGCGCTATACGGTCTTGAGGACAACAGCTTCCTCGGTATACTGAAGGGCTATGGCAGCTGGCTGCTCTCTATGCTTCGCTTCGACTTCGGAACGAGCTTCAAGTACGGAGCCCCCGTTATCGACGTCATCAAGGACCATATGGGCGTCTCCTTTGCTGTCGCACTTATAGCAACCTTCTTTGAATTTATGATAGCTATCCCTCTCGGCATCACCGCAGCTACGCATCAGTACTCGGTGAGGGACTACGTCGTTACCGTTATCGTAATGATCGGTATATCGCTCCCCTCCTTCTTCTTCGGCCAGATGCTGAAGGATATCTTCGCTATGAAGCTCGGCTGGTTCCCGCCGTCGGGCTTGATAGACGCATCCTCCGACCTTACGGGCATCGCCCGTATCTTCGACTACTTCAGGCATATGTTCATCCCCATTCTCACAGTCGTTATCCTCAGTATAGGCGGACGAATGAGAATGACGAGGACGAATATGCTCGAGGTGCTTAACTCCGACTACATCCGCACGGCAAGGGCAAAGGGCCTCAGCGAGAAGACCGTCATCTACAAGCACGCCTTCCGCAACACCCTCATCCCTCTCGTAACGTCTCTTGCGGGCCTTCTTCCCTCCCTCTTCTCGGGAGCGATCATCACCGAGCAGGTCTTTGACCTGCCCGGTATCGGAAACAAGGCATTCCAGGCGATGATCTCTGCGGATATCCCATTCATCATGGGCTACAATATGTTCCTCGCTCTGCTCTCGGTCATAGGCGTCCTGCTCGCAGACCTTATGTACGCATGGGTAGACCCGAGAGTCAAGCTTCAGTAAAGGAGGACGGATATGGAAAACGAAAAGATCACCGTAGCCGACGCCTCCCCTGAGGTAAAGGCTCCCGAGGCGACCGAGCCTCATGACAAAAACGTCAAGCTCATGTCTCCGACGCAGATGGTGCTGCGCCGCTTCTTCCGCTCCAAGCTCAGTATCGTAGGTCTCGTTATGATCCTCGGCCTCTTCCTCTTCTGCTGGCTCGGCCCCGTGTTTTACACTCAGTGGGGACCCGCAGAGCAGGACTCCGGCGGAAAGGTCGAATACACAAAGACGCTCATTACATACGTTGACGATGAGGGCGTCGAGCATTCCTTCTACCAGGTCGTAGAGACCAAAAAGACGCTGAATGCGCTCGCCCCCATGGACGGAAGCCACCCCCTCGGCACCGATAAGAACGGCTACGACGTTCTTGCAAGAATTATGGAGGGCGGTAAAATATCCCTTACTATCTCATTCCTCTCGGTGTTTATCATCACGCTCTTCGGCGTCGTGTTCGGCGGCCTTGCGGGCTATTTCGGCGGTGTCGTTGACACGGTGATAATGAGAATTTGCGACATCCTGATGTGTCTGCCCGGCTTCCCTATCCTGCTTATAGTAGGAACGATAATCGAGGCGATCGGCATCGACCTTCAATACAGGATATACTATCTGATGGCGTTTCTGACGCTTATCTCCTGGTCGGGCACGGCTCGTCTTGTGCGCGGTCAGATCCTCTCCCTGCGCGAGCAGGAATATATGGTTGCGGCGGAGGCAATGGGCTACTCCACGGGCAGAAAGATCTTCAAGCATCTGATCCCGAACGTTATGCCCCAGCTCATCGTTTCGATGACGCTCAGCCTCGGCAGCATGATCCTTTACGAGGCGTCGCTCTCCTACCTTGGACTCGGCGCACCCGAGAAGTACGCCGCTTGGGGTACGATGATCAACTCGGCAAACGACCTTAACATACTTCAGAACTTCTTCAACGTATGGGGTCCTCCCGGCATCTGCATCATCCTTGCGGTTCTCGGCTTTAACTTTGTAGGCGACGGTCTGCGCGATGCGCTCGACCCGAAGAGCAGGAGGTAATTATGGGCTTATTTGATTTCTTTAAAAAGAAGGATAATTCCGACTCTCATTACCTCTCCGCTAAGGAGATCCGCGAGATCGCAAAGGCAAACTCCAAGGTTATGATGGAGCTTGAGCGCAAGAAGCACCGCAAGTGCGACGAGAGCGAATTCATCAGCGAGATGAAGGACGAGGCAAACATCCTCGAGATCGACGACCTGCACACCTACTTCTTCACCGAGCAGGGCATCGTCAAGGCCGTTAACGGCGTTTCCATCAATATCCCTAAGGGCTCGGTCGTCGGCGTCGTCGGCGAGTCGGGCTGCGGCAAGTCGGTTACGAGTATGTCGGTCATGCAGCTCTTGCAGGGCCCCACGGGTCAGATCTATTCGGGCAGCATACGCTTTAAGTCGCTCGACTTTAAGAGGGACGCCGAGGGCAAGCCCATCCCGATCTACGAAAGGGACGAGGAGGGCAACGTCATCCTCACCGAGGCGCTCGACAAGAAGGGCGCCGCTATGCTCGACGAGGCCGGCAAGCCCGTCATGATCCCCAAGCAGAAGGTAAACGACTCCGGCATCTACGAATACGAGATGGAGGAGAAGGTCTACGACATCGCAAAGATGCCCATCCACGAGATGCATCGCATCAGAGGCAGACAGATCTCGATGATCTTCCAGGAGCCGATGACCTCTCTTAACCCCGTTTTCACCATCGGCGACCAGCTCGACGAGGTCGTTTTCGTGCATACGCCCGGTGCAACGCCCGAGATGGCTAAGGCACGCTCGATCGAGATGCTCAAGCTCGTCGGCATAGCTATGCCCGAGAGAGTTTACAATTCCTATCCCCACGAGCTTTCGGGAGGTATGCGCCAGAGAGTTATGATCTCTATGGCTCTCGCATGCGACCCGAGGCTGATAATTGCAGACGAGCCTACCACGGCTCTTGACGTTACCATTCAGGCTCAGATCCTCGATCTTTTGCGTGAGCTTAAGGACAGGATCGACGGCTCTATAATGCTCATAACCCACGACCTCGGCATTATCGCCGAGATGGCAGACTACGTCGTGGTTATGTATGCGGGCAGAGTTATCGAGCAGGGCACGGTCAGCGAGATCTTCCACAATCCGATGCATCCCTACACCGTCGGCCTCCAGAAGTCGAAGCCCACTATGACGTCCGACTCCGACACGCTCTTTAACATACCCGGAAACGTCCCCAACCCCGTTAATATGCCCTCGCACTGCTTCTTTAAGGAAAGATGCTCGCAGTGCAAGGAGGCTTGCTCGGGCGACTACCCCGGCATGATCCGCGTCAGCCCCACGCATTACGTGGCCTGCCATCTCTACGGTGAGGAGGTGATTGACGATGTCAAGTGAAAAGCTTACAGAATTTGAAAAGGATGCGCTCCGTGAGGAGGCTAGCCTCGACTACGATCCCGACGCTCTGCTCGAGATCAGACACTTAAGAAAGTGCTTCCCTATAAAGAAGTCCTTTACGGGAAAGGTTCTTCAGGAGCTTATCGCCGTTGACGACGTCTCCTTCAAGCTCCGCCCCGGCGAGACGATAGGCATCGTCGGTGAGTCCGGCTGCGGCAAGACCACCCTCGGCAGAACCATCCTCAAGCTCCACGAGCCCTCGGGAGGTCAGATCATCTTTAACGGTGAGGACATCACGAATTACGGCAGCAAGGAGATGAGGCATCTGCGCACGGATATGCAGATCATCTTCCAGGATCCCTACTCCTCCCTGCCCCCCAGAGCGACCGTCGGCGATATACTCTCCGAGCCCGTGCTGGTGCATGGCATCGTCCCCAAGGAGGAGGTAAAGAGCTACGTGCTCGACCTCATGGAGAAGTGCGGCCTGCGCGACTACTATTACGAGCGTTATCCCCACGAGTTTTCGGGTGGACAGAGGCAGCGTATCTGCATCGCAAGAGCCCTCTCGGTAAACCCCAAGCTCGTCATCTGCGACGAGCCTGTCTCGGCGCTGGACGTTTCTATCCAGGCGCAGATAATCAACCTTTTAAAGAGCCTGCAAAAGACGATGAACCTCACCTACCTCTTCATCTCTCACGATCTTTCGGTAGTTAAGTTCATCTCCGACAGGATAGGCGTAATGTATCTCGGCTCTATGGTCGAGTTCGGATCCAAGAAGGATATCTTCTCGAATCCCCTGCATCCCTACACCAAGGCTCTCTTCTCCGCTATTCCTAACCCCAACCCCGACGAAAAGATGAACAGGATCGTGCTTAAGGGAGATATCCCCTCCCCCGCAAATCCCCCGAGCGGCTGCCGCTTCCACACACGTTGCCCCTATGCGACGGCAAAGTGTGCCGAGGTGGTGCCCGAATATAAGGAATACGGCGACGGACACTTCGCCGCCTGCCATCTTCTCGAAGAGGATAAGTGATTATGGCTAAGGATAAAAAGAAGAAAAAGAAGGACAAGGTGACCTATATCGACGATGGCTCGACCATCTCGGATATGTCCGCCCTCGGAGGCGGCAGGCGCCCCCTCAACGTAAACGACGACGGCAGCTTCAAGGCAAAATGGCAGACCTACGTCAGAGCCGTGCGCTCTATGATAGTGCCAATGCTGGTTACGATGGGTGCGATATGCGTCGCCTTCCTCGTCCTCTATCTTATCCTTGAATTTGCCTCTTAAGGCAGGATAGGATACTCCCCCCGCATCTCCCCGCTCGGCTATCCCCATAAATGAGGGCAAGCCGGGCGGGGACCGTCCGCCCCCCGCACCTGAAGTGCGTGTCGGCGGCACAAGGGGTAAAAAGCAAAAACAAAAACGAGCACACGAAGCCTCTCTCGGGGTCTTTCGTATGCTCGTTTTTTCATACATTTGTAAGGGTTTGTTTGCATATACAGCCCTGAGGGCTGTATATCATCAAGGCGCAAGCCTTGTATATCATCAGCCCTCGGGGCTGCATCTCATCAGCGACGCTGTCGCTGTATATCATCAAGGCGCAAGCCTTGTATCTCATCAGCCTCAGGGCTGTATCTCATCAGCGACGGTGTCGCTGTATACCTTTAATTCTCCGAGAACATATCCTTGCCTACTCCGCAGAGGGGGCATTCAAAGTCGTCGGGAAGGTCCTCAAATTTCGTGCCGGGCTCGATGCCATGCTCGGGGGCGCCTGCCTCCTCGTCGTATTCCCAGCCGCAGATATCACATACGTATTTCATTTTTCTTTTTCTCCTTGTTTATCGGTTTGATCTTTTATTAAAGTACGAGCGAGGGTGCGGTGTAGACACGTGCCGCAAGCTCGGAATTCAGCATATACAATCCCTTGGGATCGGAGCCGAAAAGCTCCATCTTGGAGATGAGGTCGTTGGCGTTGGTCTCCTCCTCGCCCTGCTCCTTGACGAACCAGTCGAGGAACTGCATCGCACGGTAGTCGCGCACGTCGTGGGCGGCGGAATAGATGTCGTGGATGAGCGAGGTTACGTACTCCTCGTGCTCAAGCCCCGCCTTAAGGACGTCCATATGACAGTCAAACACCTTGTCGGGCTTTGCGACGGCGTCGAGGGTCACTACCTGGTTTTCATTCTGGAGGTACTGATAGAAGAGCATTGCGTGGTCACGCTCCTCCTGCGCCTGGATCATATACCAGTTTGCGAAGCCGTCAAGACCCACTCTCGAAAAGTAGTTTGAAAAGTCGAGATAGAGATAAGCGGAGTAAAGCTCCTTGTTTATCTGCTGGTTTAATAGCTCGTGAACTCTTTTATCCATCATTGTTTTCCTTCTCCTTATTCTGATCAGACGTCAGCCTTCCAAAGGCCGTGAAGATTGCAATAAGCATATACCGCTACGGGCTTCTCGCCTGCGAGGGCGAAGAGGGCTACGGGAGCCTCACCGGGGGCGAGGTTTTTGCGCTGGCCGCCCTTGTCGGTTTCAAGATAGATCCACTCGATGCTGTGCTCGGGCGCCATAGGATGCTCGACCGAGCCGACAACGACCTTGACCTTATCTCCCTCGACGCTGACGACGGGGATATGCTTCTCGTGGCTTGCCTCGACGACGCCGGGCTCAAGCTTCTTCATCTTTTCTCCGCAGCATACCATAGGCACACCCGAATCCTTGATCTTACCTGCGATGTTGCCGCATCTCTCACATCTATAAAACTTGCTTTCAGACATTTTGATTATCTCCTTATGTTTATCTTTGATGGTTTTATTATAGCGTATTTTCTCTGCCGTTTCAGTGACTTAGTCACGGTTTTTATCTCCGACTTGACATAATTTCAAAAGAGTGTTATATTATAAGTATAATATAACTTTCACCGTATCGGTGACTTATGAGGCAGAAAATGAACAGATCCGAGATTGAATTACTGTTTCAGAACAACTTTCCCTTTTACGACAAGCTGACGGAGGCGGAAAGGGAAACCTTTTTGCGCACCTCGCAGTTCGTTAAATTTCCAAAGGGGATGAACGTGCATGACGGAGCCGAATGCACCGGCATCATATTCGTTAAGAGCGGATGCTTAAGGCTCTATATCCTCTCCGACGAGGGAAAGGAGATAACGCTCTACCGCATCTTTCCCGGTGAGATGTGTATGCTCTCGGCATCCTGCGTGCTGAGCACTATAACCTTTGACGTCTACGTCGACTCTGAGGAGGACAGCGAATGCGTCGTTGTCGGCGGCTGCGCCTACGAGGCTCTTGCTTTGCGTATGCCGGAGGCAAAGATATTTGCCCTTGAGACGGCGCTCTCCCGCTTCTCCGACGTTATGTGGGTCATGCAGCAGATCCTCTTTATGAGCATGGACAAGCGCCTTGCCATCTTCCTTCTTGATGAGACTGCAAAGACAGGCAGCGACACCGTCGCCCTCACGCACGAGCAGATAGCAAAATATATGGGCTCGGCAAGAGAGGTCGTTTCAAGGATGCTAAAGTACTTTGCCTCGGAGGGCATAGTCGAGGTCTCGAGGCGTGGCGTCAAGCTGGTTGATAAAAAGAGGCTCAGAGATTTGACACGCTGACATAGAGCGTCGCTAAAGTATATTTATTTACCGTGCTTGTGGGTGAGCCTGCGCTGACTGTGGCGCAGGCTCGATCCTTTTTTCTCAGCCCTCGATGAGAGCGAGGATAGCTGCCTTGGGCTTGGCGCCGGCCGCCTTTTTGACGACCTCGCCGCCCTTCATAACAACGAGCGTCGGGATGCTGAACACGCCGAACTCACCCGCAAGCTCAGGCTCCTTATCCACGTTTATCTTGCAGACGAGATACTCGGGGTTTTCCTCCGCTATCTCCTCGACGATGGGACCGACCATACGGCAGGGGCCGCACCAATCTGCGTAGAAGTCCAAGAGGACGGGCTTATCGCTCTTCTCTACTATATCAAAATTATCTTTTCCAATTCTTAAAACCGACATTTTTAATCTCCTTTTCGTTTAGTGATAAGAGGCTTGCTCTTTATCTTACGCTTTTATTATACCCATTCCGTGAGGATAATTCTGTGACGAGGTCACATTCGGACATACCGCACGGAAAAAAGGGGGGCGGCGGGGGAGTTATATAATATATAAAGGAAAGAAAAACGCCTCGGGGCTTGAAATCACGCCTTTAATATAGTATAATAGAAATGAACTTTGTATATGCTCATAATAAGGTTGAGCGTTTCTACCAACTACCGAGAATGGTTGACTACAAAGGTCAGCCTTTTTTATTTGGAGGAAATGATGAATTACGACGTGATAATCGTCGGAGCGGGCCCGGGAGGCATCTTCTCGGCTTACGAGCTGACGAAAAGCAATAGCAAGGTACGAGTTGCCGTTTTCGAGGCGGGACACAGGCTCGACAAGAGGCACTGCCCCATCGACGGCGACAAGATAAAGAGCTGCATCAAGTGTAAGAGCTGCTCGATAATGAGCGGATTTGGCGGTGCGGGCGCATTTTCGGACGGAAAATATAACATAACCAACGACTTCGGCGGCACCCTCTTTGAATATGTCGGCAAGGAGCGTGCGCTCGAGTTAATGAACTACGTCGACGGCATTAACCTCGCCTTTGGCGGTGAGGGCACAAAGCTCTACTCCACGGCGGGCACGAAGTTTAAGCGTGAGTGCATCCGCCACGATCTGCACCTGCTCGACGCCTCGGTGCGCCACCTCGGCACGGACGTTAACTACGTCGTTTTAGAAAACCTCTATAACCACCTTAAGTCAAAGGTCGACTTCTTCTTTGATACTCCCGTTGAGACGGTCGAGATAGTTGATGGCGGCTATGCCGTGAGGACGAAGCACGAGAGCTACACGGCGAAAAGATGCATCATCTCTGTCGGCAGGATAGGCAGCAAATGGATGGAGAGGGTCTCGCGCGAGCTTGCCATCCCCACGAGGTCTAACAGGGTCGACATCGGCGTCAGGGTCGAGCTGCCCTCCGAGGTCTTTTCGCATATAACCGACGAGCTATACGAGAGCAAGATAGTTTATAAAACTCCGAAATACGGCGACAAGGTGCGCACCTTCTGTATGAATCCGAGGGGCGAGGTCGTCAGCGAAAACACCAACGGCATCATCACCGTCAACGGCCATAGCTACGAGGACCCGAAGCGCCAGACACAAAACACCAACTTTGCCCTGCTGGTTGCAAAGCATTTTTCCGAGCCGTTTAAGGACTCTAACGGCTACGGCGAGTCTATCGCGCGCCTGTCGAATATGCTGGGCGGCGGCGTTATCGTTCAGCGCTTCGGCGACCTCATCAGAGGTCAGAGATCCACGCCCAAGAGGATAGAGGAGGCGTTCATCACCCCGACGCTCAAGGCGACCCCCGGCGACCTCAGCCTCGTTTTGCCCAAGAGGATCCTCGACGGCATCATCGAGATGATCTACGCGCTCGACAAGGTTGCCCCCGGAACGGCAAACGACGACACCCTGCTCTACGGCGTCGAGGTCAAGTTCTATAATATGGAGGTCGAGGTAAACGAGAGCCTCGAATCCTGCCACGAGGGCCTATACGTCATCGGCGACGGCTCGGGCATTACCCACTCGCTCTCCCACGCCTCCGCAAGCGGCGTACACGTTGCAAGAGATATCATCTCTAAGCTCTGATGGGTAAAATAAGTAATCAGTAGTTTACATATCGGCGCTATTTGTCTATAAATAGCACTTAACTGCATATAAAAAGGCAGGGAATGCCAAAAGCATTCCCTGCCCTTTTTAATTTATATCTTCTTCCAGGTTCTGTGGTTGAAGAGGATAAGCACGGGGAGGATCTCAAGCCTTCCCGTAAGCATAAGGAGAGTTAAGAAGATCTTGGAGATGGGGTTATACAGTGCGTAGGAGGCATAGGGTCCCACCGCCTCAAAGCCGGGTCCGACGTTTGAGATGCAGCTGACAGCCGCCGAGAAATTCGTGAAGAAGCCGTGGGTAACCTCGTATTCGCCGACGCCCGCCTCAGAGGAGATGACGACGGTTTGTCCGTTTATCGGATCGACCGAGAGGACGATAAGCGTCGCAATGATGATGAAGAAATATAGCGTGATAAAGGAGAAGACAGAGTTTATCGTGTCCTCCTCGAGGGTCTTGCCCTCTATCTTAGCCTTGGGGACGTAACGGGGGTTGATGAGCTTGCGAACGTTGATATATGCGCCCTTTACAGCGATAACCAGCCTCGAGGTCTTCATACCGCCTGCAGTAGAGCCCGCCATGCCGCCGACGAACGCCAGCGCCACAAGCAGGGTTTTTGCCAGCATCGGCCAGAGGTTATAGTCAGCGGTGGTGAAGCCTGCCGTCGTCATTATCGACGCTACCTGGAAATAAGCGTGGCGGAACGCCTCCTCCGCCGTGTAGCTGCCCGTCATATTTCCGAGCCTGAAATAGAGGCTGACGAATATGAGAGAGACCGACACGACGACTATCAACAGATAGGTCTTAAACTCCTCGGAGCGAATGACGTCACGCAGCTTTCCTATAAGGATAAGATAGTAAAGCCCGAAGTTTATACCGAAAAAGTAAAGAAACGTTGCCATAACGTACTGTGAGAAGGGGCTGTAAAGCTCCATGCTGCCGGGCAGGAAGCCAAAGCCGCCCGTGCCTGCACAGCCGAAGGTCGCCAGCATGCTGAAGAACACCTTCTCGGACTCGTAGCCCGGGATGGGCGCATCGAGCATCAGGATAGTGAACTCGGCGACCGTGAGGCCGAAGTAGATAAGATAGAGTATGCCCGTCGTCAGCTTCATCTTGGAAACGATCTTGCCGACCTGGGGACCGGGGCTCTCCGCACGAAGAAGATGCATCGAGGAGCCGTCCTTCGACTCGGGGATGAAGATAAGCACGAAAGCGAGGATTCCCATACCTCCGATCCAGTGCGAGAAGGAGCGCCAGAAGAGCGTGGAATGCGACATAGCGGTTATGTCAACGATAATGCTCGCACCCGTGGTTGTGAAGCCCGACATTATCTCAAAGCAGGCGTCAATATAATTCGGTATATCTCTGTTAATGACGAAGGGCAGAGCGCCGAAGAGCGTCATTATTATCCATACGAGCGCAACGAGGGCAAAGCCCTCCTTCTGATAGAGCGAGGAGCGCTCGGGCTTTAAAAACTGGAGCGCTGTGCCTATCGCGGCGAGGATGACCGTCGGGATTATAAAGGCAAGGACATGAGCGACCGACTCCCGGTAGATGATCGACACGGCAAGCGGTGCGAGCATCAGTATGCCCTCAAGGATCATTATCTTGCCTATGATCTTGCCTAGCAGTTTAAAATTCATAAGCCTTCCTTATTCGATGATATCGTTCAGATCATCGAAGTTTTTATGAGTGGTGACGACTATAACGTTGTCGCCGAGGGTGATGACGGAGTTTCCGTCGGGGATGATGACCTCGTCGCCCCTGATGATAGCCGCAACGAGGCAGTTATCCTTGATCTTCAGCTCCTTTAAGGGCTTGTCGTAGTATCTCGCCTTTTTCTTAGCGGCGAACTCAAGAGCCTCTGCCCTGCCGTTTACTATACGGTAGAGCGTAAGCACGTTACTGCCTCGCTTGTTCGCTATCGCTCGGATGTAGCTGATGATCCTGGTGGCGACGATGTCCTTAGGCGAGACGCTGTTTTCGATGCCCAGCTCGTTCATTATTTCGTAGAGGTCGTTGCTCTTTATCTGGGCTATGGTCTTTCTGACCTTCATCTTGTTTGCAAAGAGCGAGACTATCATATTTTCCTCGTCGATGTCGGTCAGGGCGACGAAGGCGTCCATTGCCTCTATGCCCTCCTCGAGGAGGAGATCGTGCCTCGTTCCGTTGCCGCAAACAACGGTTACCTTAGGCAGCTTGTCCGCAAGGTCCTCTGCCGCTATCCTGTCGCTCTCGATAAGCTTGACCTTATATCTGCGCTTTTTCGACAGCTCCTCGGCAAGATAATAGCCGACCCTGCCGCCGCCGACGATCATAATATTTTTAAGCGGTGACTTGACGAGATTTATCTCGGAGAGAAAGGCGCCGAGCGAGCTTGCATCGGCTGTGAAATGAACCTTGTCACCCTCCATATACATAAAGTGACCCGATGGGATGATGACCTCCTCGCCCCTCTGGACGGCGCAGACGAGCGCCTTGGTGGCAAGGCGCCTGCCCATCGAGATGAGCGTTTCGCCGATGAGGGAGCATTCCTTATCCACGACCAGCTCAACGAGGATGACCCTGCCCTTTGCGAAGTGATCGATCTGGGTTATCGAGGGGAGGTCGATGATGTTAAAGACCTCTCTTGCGGTGTCTCTCTCGGGGTTTACGATCATGGAGATGCCGAGCTCGTCCTTCATATCGACGATCTGCTGCCTGTATGCGGGGTTTCTCACTCTTGCGACGGTGTTTTCTACGCCGAGCTTCTTTGCTACGAGGCAGGCAAATATATTCGTTTCGTCGCTCTCGGTGAGGGCTATAACGATGTCCGCACTCCTGACCTTTGCTTCCTTTTGTATGTCCATGCAGGCGCCGTTTCCGACCACGCCGTAGACGTCGTATTTCTCGATGAGGCTCTCGACCTTTTCCTTGTCCTCGTCGATGATGGTTATGGTATGCTCTCCGTCCTCGGCGGAAAGAGCCTTCAGAACGGTCTTGCCTATTGTGCCAAGACCGATAATAGCTATCCTCATATATATTCTCCTAGGTGATAGATCCTGCGAGCCGACTCACGGCAAGGGATGGCAGGATCAGCTGTTTTTTGTCGCTCGGGAATACCCCCGCCCCGCAAGCAGGGCTCAGCCGAGCAGCGTGTCGGTCAAGAGCATAACGCAAAAGCCGATGAGCAGAGAGTAGGTCGCCCCCCTCTCCGAGCCGTGCGCATGCGTTTCGGGTATCATCTCGTCGCTGATGACGTAGAGCATCGTGCCGCCCGCAAAGGCGAGCGCAAAGGGCAGGATCGAGGAGGCGACAGACACGGCGAAATAGCCGATCAGCGTTCCCACGACCTCGACAAGGCCCGTGAGCATAGCAAGCACGAAGGTGCGCCCGGGCTTTACCCCCGCTGCGAGCATCGGCCCGATGATGACCATGCCCTCGGGGATGTTCTGAAGGGCTATGCCGCCGGCAATTATCAGCGCTTGGGTAACGTCGCCCGCACCGAAGCCGACGCCTGCGGCGATGCCCTCGGGCAGATTGTGTATAGCTATCGCCGTGACGAAGAGAAGCACCCTTCCGACGTCGGATTTTTTATGCTCCTCAATGTCCTTGCCTGCCATCTTGTGCAGATGCGGCACGAGCTTATCGACGATGCTGATGGTGAAGGCGCCGACGAAGATGCCCGCTATCGTGATGAGAATGCCCCACTCTCCCCCGTATTCAAGCGAGGGGAGGATCAGCCCGAGCACAGCCGCCGCAAGCATAACGCCCGCCGCAAAGGCAAGAACTATATCCGAGAACTTATGCGATATATCCTTGAATAAGAAGCCTATCAGGGCTCCGATGACCGTAGCTCCGCCAACGCCGAGCGCAGTCAATAAAACCATTTCCAAAATATTTCACCCGCCTGTACGTAATAATTAACGCATTGTATATAAAATTATAGCACCCTCTGTCAAGTTTTTCAAGTAGTAAACGCCAAAGGAGCGCTAAAGAAGAAAAAGGGGCGCACCGGGGCAAAGAAAAGCGAGAGGGGCAAAAATCGAAGAGTAGCCCGATTTCGCCCCAATATGCCTATTATAGTTTACTTATTGTTACCGTTTTTTAATTAAACGATGCCCTGTGCCGTCATAGCATCTACGACCTTTTCAAAGCCTGCGATATTTGCGCCGACGACGTAGTTGCCCTCGAAGCCGTACTTTTTAGCGGCGTTATCGATGTTGTGGAAGAGAGAGGTCATGATGCCCTTCAGCTTTTCGTCAACCTCCTCGAAGGACCAGTGGAGGCGCTCGGAGTTCTGCGACATTTCAAGCGCAGAGGTTGCGACGCCGCCGGCGTTTGCCGCCTTGCCGGGGAGGAAGAGGACGCCGTTTTTCTGCAGGTATTCGGTCGCCTCGGCGGTGGTGGGCATATTTGCGCCCTCGGCAACGACCGTTACGCCGTTTGCCACGAGCATCTTAGCGTCCTCGAGGTGCAGCTCGTTCTGCGTTGCGCAAGGAAGTGCGATGTCTACCTTTACGCTCCAGACGCCCCTGCCCTCGTGATACTCGGAGGAGGGTCTGTAATTCTTATATTCGGAGAGCCTTGCACGCTTGACCTCCTTGATCTCCTTAAGAGCAGCAAGGTCTATTCCGTCGGGATCGTAGACCCAGCCCGTGGAGTCGGAGGCGGTGACGACCTTGGCGCCGAGCTGCTGCGCCTTTTCGATAGCGTAGATGGCAACGTTGCCCGCACCCGAAACGGCGACGGTCTTGCCCTCGATGCCGATGCCCCTTGACTTGAGCATCTCCGCCGTGATATAGAGGAGGCCGTAGCCCGTAGCCTCACGCCTTGCGAGCGAGCCGCCGTAGGAAAGCCCCTTGCCCGTCAGCACGCCCTCAAAGACGCCTCTGATCCTCTTATACTGACCGTACATATATCCGATCTCACGTGCGCCTGTTCCGATGTCTCCCGCGGGGACGTCGGTGTCCTGCCCGATATACTTATAAAGCTCGGTGATAAAGCTCTGGCAGAACGCCATAACCTCTCTGTCCGACTTGCCCTTGGGGTCAAAGTCAGAGCCGCCCTTGCCGCCGCCGATGGGCAGACCGGTGAGCGAATTCTTGAACACCTGCTCAAAGCCTAAGAACTTGATGATGCCGATGTTGACCGAGGGGTGAAGTCTTATGCCGCCCTTGTAGGGACCGATGGCGCTGTTATACTGAACACGGTAGCCGGAGTTGACCTGCACCTGCCCCTTATCATCCACCCACGGAACTCTGAACTTTATCTCCCTCTCGGGGGCGACGAGCCTCTCGAGCAGTGCATCACGGCGATAGCTCTCCTCGTTCTTTTCAACTACCACGCGGATAGACTCGAGGACCTCCTTTACCGCCTGATGGAATTCGGGCTCACCGGGGTTCTTTCTGATGACCTCGCTGATTACCTCGTCAACGTATGACATACCAATACCTCCTGTAACTCTGCCGCCCGTATACGGCGGCTTTAATATGCGCACGCACATAATGCGCCTTTAATGGTGAAATTATACACCGATGAAAGCGAAAAGTCAATAGTAAATGCCACACTTTCGCCTTTTTTTGCAAAATAACAATTCGCAGGCTCCATTCACCCGCTCCGCCCTAGGGCCCCTCGATTTATACGCAAACGACCAAGCCGGCCTTCCGCCACGGCGATCACCCGCTCCGCCCTAGGGCCTCTCTCATCCGCCGAAAGCATATCGAGCCTGCCCGAGCTGCGACCCACCTTCGAACAAAGAAAACCGCCATCCGCACCGATATCGGCGCAAAATGCCAACAAAGTTTAACAAAAAACAACCGAGCAGCCCATAGCACCTCTCGATGCCGGGTCCTGCCCGGTTATATTTTTCGGTTTATGAGAGCGCTTATATCTCTCCCGACTCGTTCGGGAAGGCCTTTTGCCGAGGGGCTTTTTTCGCCATGCGTCCCTCTTTCCTTACGCTTCCCTTTCTATCTCGTCAGCAAGGGCGATAAGCTCGGGGAGGAGCTTATTCTTTGCGCTTCTCTGGCAGGCGCGATATATAGGATATGCGGGGAGCATGATCACGGTGCCGATGATGCCGACGATGATGCCGAGGATGAGGCCGCCGCCGATAGCGCCGAGACCCATACACATTCCTACGCCGAACACGAGCACGCCGATGATGCCCACGATGAGCGACTCGATGACGCCCGCATTGCCGATCTCACGGTCGAGCTTTTTGATCCTGTCGAGCTTGGTCTCGCACTTGGGCTCATACTTCTCTCTGATCCTGGTGATCTCCTCCCTCTCGGAGGCGTTGTAGCTGTAGTTAAATCCGTTTTCCATTTTCTGCTTTTCCTTTCGGTGTTCTGTATTTTACGTTCCACATTATACCGAAGGAATTTTTAGAAAATGATTAGGTTTTGTTTAGGTTTTGTTAAACCGAAGAAAAATTACATTCTTATCTTCGCTATGGCTCTCGTTGTGGTGCCCTCGGAGAGCTTTTTCATAGCGGGGAGGTGCGCATCCTCGGGATAAGTGACGATAAACTCGCCCGAGGAGAGCTTAAGCTCGTTTACGTGTCCCTTGGCGAAGAGGCAGTCCCTTGCGGGGTCGAACTCTACGGTCACCTCAAGGTCGCCGAGATAGGCATAGCCGAAGATCTCCGAGCCCGAGACGAGATAGTGGATATCGATGAAGTCACGGTGGGCCTCAAAGTCCTTGCCCGTCTTGTCGGCGCTCTCCTCTATCTTGGATACGTTGACCCAGGCGTTGCCCTCGTCGATAACGATCTTGCCTGCGGGGCTGTCGGGCGTGAGGCTGCTTAACACCTCGAGGACCTCCTTAAAATACTTATGTACGCCCTCGTAGAGAGCCTTGTTCTTTATGGAATCGGTGATCATTATCTTTTCTCCTTATATTTTGTTGCACTCGCTATATTTTAGTCGCACTCGCAAGCAGCCTTTCGACCAGCCTGACCGAGCCGAGCGAGCTTTCGGGCAGGACCTCCTCGGGTGCCCTATCGTTTATTATACAGTCGATAAAATACGCTATCTCGTCGGTGTAGGCGCCGGAGGATGAGATGTTGATGCCCGACGAGCCCTCCTTTGCGACCTCCTCGTCAAGCTCGACCTCCTCGCCCGACTTATAGACCTTGCCGCCCTTAAGCTCCACCGTGCCACGCTCGAAGACGGCGAGGAAATCAGCCGTGAAGGGGATATCGGCGTTGTACTGCGCACCGATGACGGTCGCAGAGATCTTGCCCCAGGTGAGGCTCGAGGTGATGAGGTCGTTTCTGCCACGCTCGTCAGCACCACTGAAGGAGCGATATACCGCAGAGGCGGTGTCGGGCTCGCCAAGGATGCTGTATAAGAAGTCGAGATCGTGGATAGAGAGGTCAAGAGGTGAGCCGCCCGAGAGCGATGCGTCCTGCATCCAATTTTGGTAGCTCCACTCCGGGACGTGAGATAGCCTCCTCATCATTATCTCTACGGGTGCGCCAAGCTCGCCCGATTTAATGACCGAGGCGAGGTAGCGGTAGGGCTTCATAAACCTTACGACGTGCGCAACCATATACTTTTTGCCCGAGAGGCGTGCCGCCTCTATCACACTCTCGCATTCCAGAGAGGTGCGGCACATCGGCTTTTCCGATAGGACGTGCAGCCCGTGAGCGAAGCCTGCCAGAACGGCGGAGGCGTGAAGGGGCGTGGGGAGGCAGACGTCGAGCATATCAAGCTCCTCGGAGGCGAGCATATCCTCAAGGTCGGTGTAGAATTTTGCGCCGAGAGATAGCGCAAGATCGTGATTCTTTGCACCCTCTCCCTGTACGTCGCAGGCTGCGACGAGGGTGGCGCCGGGGATATCACGGTAGCCCTCAAGATGCGAGCGGGAGATGCCTCCCGTGCCAACTATACCTACTCTGATCATATGAGACTCTCCAGATATACCTTAGTGTCCAAAATGTCCTTGGTCTGCTGCTCGCCCGAGATCTCCCTCTCGATGGTGAGGGTAGCGTCGTAGCCTATCTCCTTCAGCTTTGCGATAAGGGCGGGGAAATTGACCGAGCCCTCGCCGACCTTCTGCTCCTTGCCGAGGCTCCTGCCGTCGGTGGGATAGTTGCCGTCCTTGGCGTGGACGTCCCTTACGTACTTGCCGAAAACGCTGAGGGCGTCTACGGGATTCGCCTTGCCGTAAAGGATGAGGTTTGCGGGGTCGAGGTTGATGCCGAGGTTGTCGCAGCCCGAGTCCTCGATAACACGAAGGAGGGTGACGGGGGTCTCCTGTCCGGTCTCAAAGATGAAGAGCTGACCGTTTTCCTTACAGCGCTTTGCGATAGCGCGGATAGCCGAGAGGATAGGCTGATAGTTCGGGTCGGTGGGACACTCGGGCATAAAGCCGAGGTGAGTCGCCATCTGGGTTGCACCGAGCTTCTTTGCGAAGTCCGAGCCGCGGAGCAGCTCCTCTACTCTGTGATGGCGCATATCGGGGGGCACGATGCCGAGGGTTATGGGGCCCTCGATGAAGTTCCATACCCTATATCCCGACCAGCCGCACCAGAAGGTGGAGAGCTGAATATTGTGCTTCTTCATAGATGCATTAAGGTTTTCTGCCACCTCGTCGGTGAGGAGGGAATGATCCCACGCAAGGATCTGGCAGGTCTCAAAGCCCATATCGTGGAGCTTCTTAAACTTTTCGTCGATGTCTACCTCATCGAGAATAACGATAGTTCCAAGCTTCATTTTGTGTTTCTCCTGTTAGTGAATTTTTGAAAAATATTGATTTTCATCCACCCATAGTATATAATCATTGGTGTGGTATGTCAAGAACAGATTTGCTTTTGACTAGCACGATCTTGACCTCGGAGGAAGATATGAGCAAGGTTGACAGCCTTTCAGGATATGAGACCATACCCCCACAGGGCAAAAACTTTCCTATTAAAATAAGTAAATACGAAGGCTCCGGCGGCCCGAATCCGCACTGGCACGAGCATCTTGAGCTGCTGCTCTTTACTGGCGGCAGCTGCACGGTCATCATAAACGGACAGGCAGTCCTTGCCAATGAGGGCGACCTCATCGCAGTAAACGGAGGTGAGGTCCACAGCTTCCGCAAGGGAAAAGGCGTAAGCTACCTTTGCCTGCTGATCTACCCGGAGCTGCTATGCGACGTTGAGCTTGGCGGAGCGGTGATAAAGCATAAGATAACCGACCCTGCGCTCGGCAGGGTCGTCGAAGAGATATATCTCGAAAATACGAGGGGCGGCGTCGGCTCGGATATGATGCAGAAGTCTCTCGCCTATTCCCTGCTCTCATCTCTGTACCGTTCCTACGCCGAGGAGGGCATCAGCGAAAAGGAAAGAGCGCTGGGCAAGCAGGCGAGGGAGAGGCTCGACGGTATCCTGAGCTTCGTCGCAGAGCACTACACCGAGGAGATCTCCACCCGTGATATAGCTGCCGCAAGCTTCCTCTCGCTCGGCTACTTCTGCCGCTTTTTCAAGTCGATGACGGGAAAGAGCCCGATAGAGTATCTCAACGAATACCGCATAGAGCGTGCCTCCGTGCTGCTTGAAAAAACCGAGCTATCGCACGCCGAAGTGGGCGCCT
This sequence comes from Clostridia bacterium, assembly GCA_017501245.1. Classification (GTDB taxonomy): domain Bacteria; phylum Bacillota; class Clostridia; order Oscillospirales; family CAG-272; genus UBA1740. The sequence continues at coordinate 14,986 of JAFVXI010000006.1, read as the reverse complement.
CCGTCGGCATCCACGACCCGAACTACTTCGCCCGCCTGTATAAAAGAATAAAGGGCATAAGCCCGGGAGAATACCGCCTCGAGAGGCTTAAATCCACAAAATGACAATAATTATATACAAAAAGCAGGAGCAAAGGGACTTAATGATCCTTTTACTCCTGCTTTTTTTCTGTCGATGGCTAGGCATACTCCTTACACCGCATAGCGGCATATCCTGTTTCAAAAAGGGAAATATATCGATCGGCGTATACCGAATATCGAGCTCTCCACCGGGGAACATATCGATCTTCCACAAGGAAGCATCGCACTCTGCCGGGTGTCCCTCGGGAGCTGCGCTAAGAGCCTCACACTCCCCTCAGCCCGATGCCGATGGTGGTTTTAAAGAGGTTGTTCTTTTTTAGGGCTGCGACGTCGATAGCATAGTAGCTGTCCTTGACCTTTACGTCGGCGATAAGCTCGTCAAGCGCCTCAGCGAAGAGGAAGTCTGCCGCATCCGAATAGAAATCGGTGAAGAAATGCGACGCCGACGAGGAGACGTAGTCGTGCAGAACGTTTCCATACTTATATATAGCGCAAACGGTGTCGCCGTCCTCGGTGAGGGCATACTCTCCGACGCTCATCGAGAGCGCCTTTGCTATGAGGTTCGGATACTCCTCCATATACTCAGCCGTATAAGCCGAGGCGGGGGCGAAGTAATAGCCGTTGTCGGCGTTTTGGGGGTCGTCGTTGTAGGTCTTGTAGTAGCTGTTGAAGGTCTCGAGGCTCATCTGGACCTCGCCGCCCGTGTTTGCCCCCTCCATCAGCTCCCTTATCTCTTCGATATCCTCTCTGACAAGCTCGCACTCGTAGTCCGAGAGGTCGACGAGCTTATCATTTCCGTCCTCGTCCTTGACACGGTTGCCGTCCTCGTCGAGGAGGAAGCGGTCCTCGGTCCTTATAAAGATGATCTTTACGTGAGAGTATTTTGCGTAGTACTTACTGACGAGCGATGAATTTTGCGAATAGGCGAGCCTTGCGCCGCCGACGCCGTAGATAGCCTCCTTGGCGACAGCCGCCTTGTATATCAGCTCGGTCGCTCTGACGAAGTCGTCGTAGCTAAAGCCCATATCGGCAGCAAGCTTATTAAACTCTGCCTTGCTGTTTCCCGCCTTGTAGTCGAGGATCTCGGCTGTATTCGTTTTTATCCATTCACGGTCGGTGTCGCTAAGCGATGCGTTTCTGTCGAAGAGATAAGCCGCCGCAACCACCGAGCGGATATACCTCTCTATCGCCTCGCCGTCAGCCTCGCCGCCCTGCGCCTTATACGTGGATGCAAGGTAGCTTGCGACGCCCCTATCAACCGTAACGCCGCCGTAGCTCACCACGGCGCCAAGCTCCCTCGCTAAGGCTATCGAGCCCATAACGATGCCAAAGAGAAGCACCGCCGCCAAAACCGAGCATATTATGATCGGCAGGATGAGCCTCGTACCTTTGGGCTTTTTCTCTGCCGCTTTTCTGACTTTTGCCATAGATTATTTTTACTCCTTATCTTCTTCGTTCATCGCCTCTTTATAGGCTGTGAGAATATCGGCAGCCAGGCGTGCGGGATCCTCTCCCGGCCTCAGGCGATAGACCACGTTCGGTGAGCCGACGCCGAGGAAGGACATTCCCTTAAAACGAGGGAACACCTCCGCCCACAGATCAAGCCTCGGGCGCTCGGGGATGAAGGTCAGCCTGCCGTCCTTGGAGTCTACTCTCTTTATGTGCGCCTCCTCTGCGAGGGCTCTGGTGAGTGCGACGTCTACAAGACGCATAACGACCTTTGGCAGGTCGCCGAAGCGATCGAGAAACTCGTCAAGCACGTCCTCCCTATCCTCGGGCGAGCGGATATCCGATATCTTTTTATACATCTCCATTCTCGCCGCCGAGGAGGAGATATACCTCTCGGGGATATGCGCCGACAGCTCGATAGACACCTGAGCCTCAAACCTCGGCGGGACCTTATCGCCCCTCTCGGTGATAACAGCCTCGGACAGGAGCTTGAGGTAGAGATCGTAGCCGACGGACTCGATATAGCCATGCTGCTCGGCGCCGAGCAGGTTGCCCGCTCCTCTTATCTCAAGGTCACGCAGGGCGATCTTGAAGCCTGCACCAAACTCGGCAAACTCCCTGAGCGCAGAGAGCCTCTTTTCGGCTATCTCGGAGAGAGCCTTGCCCGGTCGGAAGGTGAAGTAGGCGTATGCCTGGCGCTCGCTCCTGCCGACTCGTCCCCTGATCTGATGTAGCTGAGAGAGGCCGAAGCGGTCTGCGTTTTCGATGATGAGGGTGTTTGCATTCGGTAAATCGACACCCGTCTCTATAATAGTGGTGCAAACGAGGACGTCTATCTCGCCTCTGACAAGCTCCTGCCAGATGTCCTCTAGCTCCTCCTTTTCCATCCTTCCGTGCGCCACGGCGACCCTCGCCTCGGGCAGCCTATCCATTATCCTTGCGGCTACGGGCTCGATGGATTCTATCTTGTTGTAAATATATAAGACCTGGCCGCCTCTTGCGAGCTCCCTTGCTATGGCGTCGGTGATGATGCCGTCGTCATGCTCGAGGACGTAGGTCTGCACTGGGCGCCTCTCACCGGGAGCCTCGTCAAGAACCGAGATGTCGCTGATGCCGCTCATAGCCATATTCAGCGTCCTCGGGATGGGGGTTGCGGAGAGCATAAGCGTGTCGACGTTTTTCGCCAGCTCGCGCAGTCTCTCCTTTTGCACGACGCCGAAGCGCTGCTCCTCGTCGATGATGAGTAGGCCGAGATCGCGGAAGCGCATATTTTTAGAGAGAAGAGAATGCGTGCCGATCAAAAGGTCGACGACGCCCCTCTCTGTACGCTTCAGTATCTCCTCACGCTCCTTCGGCTTTTTGAAGCGGGAGAGCATCTCGACGTTTACGGCGTAGCCTCTGAGCCTTGAAAGCGCCGTTCCGTAATGCTGGAGAGCGAGGATAGTCGTAGGCACGAGGAGGGCGACCTGCTTGCCTGCAAGTATAGCCTTGAACGCCGCACGGAGGGCAACCTCGGTTTTGCCGAAGCCGACGTCACCGCATAGCAGCCTGTTCATCGGCACGGGCTTTTCCATATCCCTTCTGATCTCCTCGATAGCCGTCAGCTGGCTCTCGGTCTCCTCGTACTCAAAGCGGGAGTCAAACTCGTCCTCCAACTCGTTCCTCGGTGGGAAGGCGTAGCCTGCGAGGCGCTGACGCTCGGCGTAGAGCTGGATGAGGCGCTTGGCTATATCCTCGGTTGCCGCCTTGGCACGGGATTTTGCACGCAGCCACTCGCCGCCGCCCATACGCGAGAGCTTGACCGTTCCGTCGTTGTTTCTCTCGCCGATATACTTGCCGATATTTTCAAGTCTGTCGCAGGGCACGAAGAGTTTATCCGTCCCCGCATACTGTATGGTTATATAATCCTTGGTGACGCCGTCGACGGTTACCGCCTCGATGCCCTCAAAGCGGCCGATGCCGTAGCTCGCATGCACGACGTAGTCGCCGACGGAGAGGTCTGCATGGCTCATCAGCCTCTGCCCCGCACCGCCGACACGGCGCAGGATGCGCTGGCGCCTCTTGTTTTGCATTATAGCACGGCCCCTGTCCTTTGCCATGGAGAGGAGCGCTATCTTAGGCGTGATAAGCTCAAAGCCCTCGCCCGATCCGACGGTAACGAATATCCTGCCGCCCTCGTGCTTCATAGGCGAGAAGTCGGGGTCATCGAATATCGGAACTACGGCTATACCCTCCTCGGAGAGCGAGGATGCAAGCGCCTCTGCCGCCGCACGGCTCTCGGCAAGGAGAATTGTGCGGTACATACCGTGGCGCAGAGCGAGCAGATCCTCAAAGAGCATGGCGGGATTGTCACCGTAGGACACGGTTCTGCGTGTTCTGAAGCCGAAGAGGCCCGAGAGCTTAATGTTACCTACACCGCCCGCAAATGTGTTGATATGTACGGTCATATTTACATTTGTGAGCTTTTCATAGTAGGAATAGTCCTTCGACCAGACGGCAGACGCTAAAGAGCATAAGCCGTAGGACGCCATGCCCGAGGCGGCGTCAAGGTTCTTTTTCAGCCTGTCCGAGAGGCGCTCGGAGACGGCGGAGGTGTTCATAGTAAATAGGATAGTTCTGCCAAGCGATGCGATATAGTCGCAAAGGCACTCGGCATCGGGGTATATATCCGCCATATATTTATCACGGAAGGACATTCCGACACCGGATGAGATCTCGGCACGCTCTCTCTCGAGCTTTGCCCTGACCTCCTCGTCGATATCCCTGCTCTTTAAGAGTCCGTCAACGGTGGCTAGCATTCTCGCTCTTGCGTCAGCGTCCGTCACCATCTCCTCGGAGGGCGAGGCAGAGAAGGACTCAAGGGTATCACCCGAGCGCTGAGAAATAGGGTCAAAGCTTGCTATCCTGTCTATCTCGTCGCCGAAAAACTCGACACGGATGGGGGCATCCGTCTCCGCACCCCAGAAATCGACGATGCCGCCTCGCTTAGCGAGCTGCCCCCTGTCCTCGACGGCGTCAAGCCTTTTGTAGCCCATAGCCACGAGCTTTTGCGCAAGGGAGTCGGGGGATAATTCGTCGCCGACCTTGAGGGTGATGCTCGATGCCTCAAGCCTTCCCCTCGGCATAGTGTAGCTGAGGGCGGCGTCAGGTGTTGTAATAACCGCATCAATTTCGCCCGAGATGACGGCGGACAAGACCGAGAGCCTCTCCCGATCGACGTCGTGAGAGGCTGTGATGTTATGAAGCACGGGCTCGCGCATTTTGTAGGGGAGCGTGCGGATGCCCGAGGAGGACAGCTCTGCATAGAGCCTGCCCCTTGCCTCCTCGCTCTCGACGAGGATAAGCACGGGAGCCCCCGAGCCCGAGGCACGGATAGCGGATATCGCTTCCCTAACCGCCTCGGTGAGATACGCCGTGACCGCACCGCCCGAAAGTCCGCCAACCACCATAGGCAGGGGCTGGGGCGAAAGGTAGGAGTCCCTCATCACCTCCATCGAGGCGAGGAACTCACGGTCGAGGCGTATCAGGGTTGAGCTTTTAAACATATCAACTCCGAAAATACGCTGGATTATTGCTATACGGGTTTAAAAAATGTGGAAAGGGCCGTCAGCCGATGAGAAGCGGGAGCAAGCGCGGAGGATCTCGATATTTTTCCGAAGGTAACTGAAATCGAGGTCGGCGCTCACAAGCTCGGCGCTCAGTAGATCGACACAAGATAGCTCTGCGCCCTGTCGGTAGCGAGCCGAGGTCGGCGACGCTTACTTGGAAAACTTAGACATAGCGAGGTCTATCTCGCCCTTTAAGATCAGCTCGCAGGAGTCGTAGATATCTCCGAGCCTCTCGTCGAGCTTGGCTCTGTCGGAGTCGGGGAGCCTGCCAAGCACCCAGTCTGCGAGATCGTAGTCGGGCGAGGGCTTTTGCCCTACGCCGATCTTAATGCGGGGGAAGTCCTCGCTTGACAGATGAGCGATAATGCTCTTCAAGCCGTTATGACCGCCTGCCGAGCCCTTTCTGCGCAGTCTGATTCTGCCCGGCTCAAAGGAGATCTCGTCGTGGAGGACGATGACCCTCTCGGGAGCGATCTTATAAAATGATGCCGCCTCGGCGACGGCAACGCCGGAATTGTTCATATAGGTCGTGGGCTTCATAAGGAGGATGCGGGAGCCGCCGAGGGTTGCCTCTGCGACAAGAGAATTAAACTTTATGCGGTCTATCTTAACGCCAAGCCCTCTAGCTATGTGGTCAACTGCGATATAGCCCGCATTATGTCTTGTCCTCTCGTATTCACGCCCCGGGTTTCCGAGCCCGACGATAATTGCTGAGATGGGAGCGCTCTTATTCTCGCTCTCGATCTTCTTAAATAGGTCAAAAATGCTCATTTTGTCAACAACCGTTTACTTTTTCTATGTATTACTCTCCAAACTTACCCTTGACGAGGATCAGCTCGTCAGCATAAGGGAGCTTTTCTATTGCGTCGCAGAGGGTGTGCCACTCGGCGAGCTTGTGCGTCTTTCTTGCGTAGTAGATATTGATAAGGACCTCATAGTTAAGGGTGACGGTCCTGAGCTGATTATAGGAGGAGGGCAGCAGCTGGATCATATTATGCCAATGCGCCTTATCCTTGGTTTCGATAAAGGCGAGCCTCTCTCCTTCAAGATAGGCGATGACGCCGTCGAGGATGGCGAGCGCCCCCTCCGAGAGCCTGTCAGAGGAGAAGTCATCCCTTGTAAATTCCTTAGCCTGGATCTTATGCATCGTGGAGGTAGAGTTAGCAACCGTGCCGACCTTATATGTGTCAAACTCCTTCCACCAATAAAGCGGCGCAAGAATATCCATGCTGACGATGATCTGCCTTAAGAACTTTCTATGGTCGGAGCCTGCGACCGCAAGCCTGTGAGCGAGCGACTCGTCGTTTTCCCCGAGGATAAAATTTCCCTCCTCGTCGTAGTAGCTATCCATCCTCGCCCAGCTGTTAAGCGGATTGCGTGCGCCTCTTATCGCATTTTCAAAGTTCATAACCGAGATGTGATCGACCTTAAGCATATCCGATACCTCAAATCATAGTAGTAGTTTTTTTATACGCTATATATTTTAGCATATTACGCGCACGTTGTCAATCGGCTCGGCTAAATGAAGAGGTTAACTTTATATTACGGCGGTGGCGAGCGCCGAGAGGAGGATAAGTGCAAGTCCTGTGACGAGGAGATAGAGCGGAGGCTTGGGGCGCTTAGCCTTCCCCCTTTTATAGTCGAAGAAGCTGCCGACCTTACCACCGATGAGCCTCTGCCCCACGGCACGTGCCGCAAAGAAAAAGACGTCGAGCTGACCGCCCCCGACGATGACGCCAAAGAGATAGACCGACAGCGCCGCCACCCCCGTGATAAAGAGAGCGTCGGCGAGAGCGACAAGGAAGCCGACGGAAGGCGTGCGCAAGAGGAGCAAGAGTGCCAGAGTGCCGAGCAAAGCTACCGAAATCGGCACCCGTGTCGGCTTTTTTCCTGTTTTCTTCATCAATTCCTCACCCGTATCGCCATTTTCTACTCCCATATGCCACGCCTTTGATAAAGCATACATTTCACGCCTCACCCATCCATCAGCACAAGGTGCCCACTTGACACCTCGCACAGCTCCCCCTCAAGGCCTCCGCCCTCATACACCCTGCGCACCGCCCTTTTTGCGAAGAAGGGATCTGGCTCGGGGATCGCCGAGAGGAGCGCCACCGTGTAGGGATGCGTCGGATGACGGAAAAGCTCCTCGCTCTCGGCAAGCTCGACTATCCGCCCCTTATACATCACTGCGACTCTGTCACACACGTGGCGCACGAGCGAGAGATCGTGGGCGATAAAGATAACCGACATCCCCCTCTCCCTTGCGAGATCGTAGATGAGGTTTATCACCTGGGCGCCAACAGAAACGTCAAGCGCCGATACAGGCTCGTCGGCTATGAGGAGCCTCGGCTTCGTTATTATCGCCCTTGCAATACCTATCCTCTGCCTCTGCCCACCCGAAAACTCGTGGGGATAGCGATAGAGGCAGGACGGAGGAAGCCCGACGTCGGCTATCGCCCTCCGCACTCCTTCGCCTATCTCGGCCTTATCTCTCACGCCTGTCGCAAGGAGAGCCTCGCCCACCTGCTCAAGGACGTTCATGCGTGGGTTTAAGGAGGCGGTAGGATCCTGAAAGACCATTCTGATTTCGGGATGTGCTCTGCCGCTACGCATCACCCGCCTGAGCCTTTTATATTCCGTGGGGGCGCTCCTTTTCATTTTCCCAAGCTCATCCTCGCCGAGGGCTATGACCTCATTCCCGAGACGCACGCTGCCCGACGAGGGCGAATAAAGCCCCGAAATTATCCTGCCTACCGTCGTTTTGCCCGAACCCGACTCGCCGACGATGCCGAATATCTCACGGCTAAAGACCTTGAAGCTGACACCCGAGAGCGCCTCAACCCTGCCCGATGAACCCTTAAAGCTCTTTCGTAAATCCGAAACGTCAAGCAGCACCTCTCGCTCGTTTTCCCCCACGATATCACCCCACAATTCTCGATAAATGTAAATAGTTATTGTCTTATTTCGCTTATATTTTGCCACTATCCTTCTTCGCACCGTTCTTTGTCAGATCCATTTTCCATAAGGAAGCGGCGCCTCTCCTCAAGCCTTGCGGCAATAAGCTCGCGAAGCTCGCTCGGCATTTCTGCCCTCGGTGCATTTTTGTGATAAAGCCAGCTTGCGACCCTGTGCGTCGGTGAGATATCAAAGAAGGGAGGGTGAGCCAGATGATCTATACGCATAGCCCACTCGCTCCTCGGCGCAAAGGCATCTCCTATCGGGGGATCTCGCATATCCGGCACGTAGCCGGGGATGATGCGCAGCCTGCCGCCCGAGCCCGATGGCACGGAGGATAGAAGCGACCAGGTGTAAGGGTGGCGCGGCTCGTAGAAGATCTCATCTACCTCCCCGATCTCAACGATCCTCCCGGCATACATTACCGCCACCCTGTCCGCCATCCTTGCGACGACGCCGAGATCGTGCGTGATAAAGAGCATCGAGAGCGCCCTCTGCCGCTTCAGCCGCTCGAACAGGCCAAGGATCTGCGCCTCGATCGTTACGTCAAGAGCCGTCGTCGGCTCGTCACAGATCAAGAGCCTCGGCGAGGGTGCGAGCGCCGCCGCTATCGCTATCCTCTGCCTCTGTCCTCCCGAAAGGCGGAAGGGATGATCGCCGTATCTCTCCTCGGCGGCAGCTATCCCCACCTCACGCATAAGCTCTAGCGCACCCCTTCGCCTCTCCTCACGCCCGATTCTTCCACCCGTGTCGTGTTTTCTGATGCTTTCGGCAATCTGAGCGCCGACGGGAGCTATCGGATCGAGCGAGAGAAAGGGGTCCTGCGGCACCATAGATATCTCGCTGCCTCTGATCCTGTTGTAGCCATCGCATTTAAGCTCGGTCAGCTCTTCTCCGTTATATTTTATACTCCCCGAGGTTATCGAAGCGGAGGGCGGAAGGATGCCGAGCACCGCCTTTCCCGTAACCGATTTCCCCGAGCCCGACTCGCCAACGAGCGCAAGCACCTCGCCTCTCTTAACCTCGAGGTCAATGCCCCTCACGGCGTATATCCTCTCCCCGTGTCGCATATCAAACGAAACGTGAAGATCCCTGATCTCTAAAATATTATCCGACACGAAGCTCCTCCCTGAAATATCTCTTTTCTTCTTCCTCAACCCGTCCGGCCAACCCAAATAACTCCCCTCTACGTCGCTTATCCGAAGCCGTCGAATACCCCAAAAGCGCCTACGCACCGCCCAAAGAGCAGGCTACACCGCCCCACCGTTCCGACCAAAAAACTCCCATCTACGTCGCTCACCGGAAGCCGTCGACCCCCCAAAAAAGCGCCTACGCACCGCCCGCAGAGCCCGGCTCCTGCGCATCTCTAAGTCCGTTTCCGATCATATTAAAGGCGATCATAAGCAGCGAGATGACCGAGGCGGGCACGAGCATCAGATGCGGATAGCCCGACCAGATGGTGGCGGCGTCCGAGAGCAGTGTGCCGAGCGAGGTTATGCCCTCCGAGCCGAGGTTTACTATCCCGAGGAAGGAGAGCATGCTCTCGGTGAAGATGACGCCGGGGATAACCAGAGCCGAGGAGGTTATCAAGGTGCCGAGTGTGTTCGGCAGGATGTGGCGCAGGATTATGCGTGCGTTTGAGACGCCCATTGTTTTTGCCGCGAGGACGTACTCGGAATTTTTAAATCTGTAAAACTGAGCCCGCACCCTGCTTGCCGTCGATAGCCAGCCCGTCAGAACGAAGGCGAAAAGCAGGGAGGGTATAGCCCCCACCCTATCCGCAAGATAGATCTGAAAAAGCGTTGCAACGACGATAAACGGCACGCCCGAAAGCACGTCCGTTACCCGCTCTATCGTAAGGTCGACAGCCCCGCCGAAATAGCCCTCAACGCTACCGACGGCGGCGCCGATAAGCAGATTTATGAGTGACACCGAGATGGCGAGCAAAAGGCTCACCCGTATGCCGCCCGCAACACGCAGGGCGAGATCGTAGCCCTGGCTGTCCGTGCCTAAAAGATAGCTCGGGGATGCGCCGTTTTTAAACCTGTAATAGCTATGGTATAGCAGTCTTACACGCACACCCCTCGCCTCGCCGGAGCCGCCGCCCGACGGGATGGCGTAAACCGGCTCACCCCTCTCGTCACGGAGGTAGTTTTCATAAAGGTGGGTGTCGGAGCCTATCTCCTCTATTTCGTCACCCGTCTCGTCAAGCGGCATACCGCCTCGCCCGACCTTAAACCATATATTCGGGTCGTTTTCGTCACCCGTGTAGGCATTTTGAGCGATAAGAGGATATAGAAGCTGCACTCCCAGAGCCTCCTGCCAGAGGAGCATAGCCTCATACTCGTCGGGCGTTACGGTCTTATATATGAAGCCGACCTCGAGATAGCCGTCGACCCTCGCACGCCTGACCCTGCCCTCGGGCTCGCCTAGCGAGATTATCGGTGAGGTGGGTGCCTCAATTGCCTCGCCGAGGCTCGCCTCATCTCCGCCCGGGGAGGTTGCGATAGCTATGCCCGCAAGGCGAAGGAGCCCACGCTCGCCAAGCCGCCGCTCTACCCCTCCGTCAAACACACCGAGCGAGCCCAGCGCCCCCTCGAGCCTCGGCGGCAGCTTTGCGTAGTAGGGGTCCATAAGCCTCTCTGACCTTGAAATAAACAGGGGTGCCAGAAGCGAAAAGAGGGCTATTGCCACAATGATAAAAAGCGATATCCTCACCGACCTGTGGCGAAGGAAGGCGGAAAATATGCTCTTAAAGTAGCCCTCGCCCCGAGTCTCGGGCAGCCGCTCGACGCCCGCCGACCTACCCACAGGCAGAAATAAGCTCTTAGGAAGCTCTCCTCTTTTCATCCTAACCCTCCGCAATTCTTATCCTCGGGTCGAGCGCACCGTAGGAGAGATCGACAGCCAGCCCCGACACAAGACCGAGGAAGGTGTAAAATAGCGTGTTCATCATAAATACGTCGTAGTCGCCAAGCTCGATGGCTCTTATATACAGCTGTCCGACGCCCGGGATGGCGAATATCTCCTCTATGACGACCGAGCCTGCCAGAATGCCGATGACGGAAGCTATGACCGTCGGGAGGATGGGGACGAGCGCATTTTTCAGTGCATGGCGAAATACGGCACGCCGATAGGACACGCCCCTCGCACGGAGGAAGGTCATATACTCTGCGTCGAGCGCCTCGCACATCTCCGCTCTCGTAAACCTCGCAAGCCCCGACACCTCGCCGAAGGATAGAGCGATGACCGCAGGGATCATACTGTATATCATCTTAGGAGTCAGCCATCCACCCGCCGTGCTTAGTGAATATACGGTTATCGGAAACCAGCCGAGAGAGTAGCCGAGCAGGTATTGAACCGCAAAAGCGTAAACATAACTTGGCACAGATACGAAAATCATGATCAAAATCGAGATTATCCCATCTCTCGGGCGCCCCTTGCCGAGTGCGGCCCAGACGCCGAGTGCGATGCCTATGGGGATGGAAACGATGAGCGAGAGGAGGTTTACTATGACGGTGGGCGGCAGCCTCTCTATGAGTAATTCAAGCACGGGAGCTCGGAAGTCGATATACCATGACGTGCCGAAATCGAGCGAGGTGAATATGCCCCTAAGATAGATGAGATACTGAGTTAAGATGGGCTTGCCGTAGCCAAGCGCCTCCCACCTCGCCTCCATTATCTCTGCCATCGCCTTGTCGCTCGGCAGCTCTCTCGGCAGGAGCCTGATGAGAATGAAGGATATCGTCACTATAATGAAGAAGGTAAGAAGCATCAGCCCTATGCGCTTCAGTATATATTTTCCCATAGTTCCCCGTCCTTTCTGATTACATCAAGGCTCCGGCCTTGTATCTCATCACGCCAACGGCGTGTATATCATCAGCCCAACGGGCTGTATCTCATCAACCCGGAGGGTTGTATATACTCCCATCGGCGCAGATGCGCAAATGCGCCCCGCGTGCTTCCGCACTCCTCCTCGCCTGATAGCCGAGGGCGCCGTGGAGCAATCTGCGCACGGCTCGCTTGTGCAAGCACAGACTCGCTCGTGCTTGATTATCATCACTCACTCCGTGAGTGTATCTCATCAAGGCTCCGGCCTTGTATATATTGTCTATTCATACGACAGCCTGCCGCCCGAGGCTCTGACGTATTCCTGCCATCCCTTATCGTCGTAGTGGTAGACTATGAGCCTGAAGCCGCCGAAGCCGTACATCAGGTCGTAGCTGTCCGTGTAGTTTGAAATCTTATAGGATAAGAGCGTCGAGGCGACGGAGGTGAAGAGCGGAATACGGTAATACCTGCCTAGAAACTCCTCCTCGAGCCTCGAGAGGATATAAAGCTTAAACGTATTCTCCCGCCTGGAGAACATTCCGCTTCCCGTCAGCGACCTCGTCCACTCGGTGTACGTCATAGTCAGCTCCTCGCCGTCCACCGTGAGGGTAAGAAGCTCCTTATCCGGCGACCAGCAGGCGCCCTCGTGCAGCCTCTCGTATTCGGGATCCATATAGACGAGCAGCGCACGGAAGGGATAAAACGCCGCACCGCCCCAAGCGCCGTAGCCTATGGCGTATTCGCCACCCGGAACTGCGGCATATCTGTTTGCGACCCTGCCGACGCCCTCAAAGGTCACACGTCCGAAGCCCGTGCCCTCGAGCGCCCGATTAACGTAATGATTTAAGAGGGCTATCTGCTGATTGTCGTCGGCGGAGAGCGCACCCTTGGAGTATGCGATCCTTATCCTTATCTCCTCGCCCTCGTGATATAGCCCCGCCGAGACAAGCGAAGTAAATGCAGAGGCAAACGCCTCCCCTGCAAGCCCGGGATCATAGCCCGTGATGGACTTATAGGCGTCGTCGAGCGTCGGGTATGGGCTGCCAATGCCGTAGTCTGTGTCGTAGAGGCGGCATATAGCCGCCTTTGCCTCGTCGGTCTCACGGTAGCAGCTGTCGGGGTCGGCGTAGATATCGTAGTAATACGCCTCGTTAAGAAGCGCAAACTGAGGGCTATAACCCTCCGTCGCAAGCGACATCTCCGCTCTGTCTATCGCAAGGCTCAGCCCCCTTCTGAAGTCCCCACTTGAGAGGACGACGGAGTTTATATTACCTCTCGAGCGGTCCATAGAGCGTAGAGCCTCGAGATCGGTGTTAAAGAAGAGGGACATCGTATAGGTCTCGTCGAAGGAATACATAGCGTCGGAATACTTATAGCTTGCGTGATCGGATGCAGGCGGTGTCCACTCGGATAGCTCTCCTTTTAAGAAAAACTGCTTCGCCGTGCTGCTATCCATCACGGAAATGACAATCTTTGTTGTCATATATTGCTCTCTTATTTCTCCGTCAACAGGGAGGAGGGTGTAGGATACAATATTTCCGTCACCATCCTTTTCCCAAAGGGGCCACGCCTCGTTTCTTACCAAGACCATTTCCTTTTCGCTCTGATGCGCCTCTATGCGATAGGGCCCGTAGGAGGAGGTGGTCGCCTTGCCCGTGCCGTAGTCGGTGCTGACAAGCTCGCCCGAGGTGCTCATACCGTTTTTATAAAGCTCGGTGTCTACGAGCCAATGTGAGGAGAGTGAGGCAAGGAAATAATCTCTATCAAGATAGCTCTCGGTGACGTAGGCAAAGCTATATTCGCCGGTCTTAAACAGCCCGACCGAGGAGAACGGCGCCTCCCCCGAAAGGAAGGCGGAAGCACCCGCAAGGGCGGACTCGCCGCTTGTGTAGCTGTTCGCACGGCTGTTTTTCATCCTCGGGTCAAGGAGCAGCTCCATAGACTCGATAAAGTCGTCGGCGCTGATCTCCTCGCCGCTCTCAAAGCGAAAGCCGGGGCGGAGCGTGATCTCGTAGACGAAGCCCTCGCTCACCTCGTCAGCCGACACGCCCTCCGGGAGGATAGAGCCGTATTTCCTAAGCTTGTCACGGTGGCTCGCCGTCACGTCCTCGACGCTTGCCGCCAGCTCGTAGCACCACTGGTATCTGCCCTCATCCGTGTCGAGCGGAAGCACCGAAACGAGGGGCGTTGTGAGATAGTCGAGGATGGCTCTGTCGCCCGAGGTCTGCCAGGTGTGCGGATTCCAGCCCGTGCCGAGCGCCGACGTGTAGGTTTTGTAGGTGTACTCCCCCGCCCTGCCCTCCTCGCCGCAGGAGGATAGGAGAGCGAGAGAAAGGATAAGAGCCACCAGAGCGCACGCCCTTGATATTTGCTTCATTAATATATTTGTCATCTCACTCTATCCCCCCACTGATATATCGGGCATCTCACACTATCCCCGGGCTTACTTGTCGGGCAATACGCCATATAACCCACCGATGCGAGCATTTTATTTTATTATGCACATATATGCGGCAAACAATTCAGCCAAAGCTGAGGGCCGGGAGACGTTTTTATGAACAATCAGCGGCGGCAGAATAATGCTTTTTGCGCCGATTGCGCCGCCTGCCCTGACCCTTTAAAAAGTGGGAATAATTTTTTTAAAGATTTTTTTCTTAAACCTATTGACAAACCTGTTTTGTTTTGTTATAATATCTAAGCACGAAGCGGAAGGTTAGCTCAGTTGGGAGAGCATCTGCCTTACAAGCAGAGGGTCACAGGTTCGAGCCCTGTACTTTCCACCAGATGCTGTGCATCACATCGGAGATGGCTTGGTAGCTCAGTTGGTTAGAGCGCTAGCCTGTCACGCTAGAGGTCGTGGGTTCGAGCCCCATCCGAGTCGCCATTTCCGAAAAAAATATTGCCTGTTTTTCGCCTCTGTAACTCAGTTGGTAGAGCAGGGGACTGAAAATCCCCGTGTCGTTGGTTCGATTCCGACCGGAGGCACCATATGCGGATTTAGCTCATTTGGTAGAGCGCCACCTTGCCAAGGTGGAGGTGGCGGGTTCGAGCCCCGTAATCCGC
>JAFVXI010000005.1 GCA_017501245.1 Clostridia bacterium | reverse complement strand
TTCACTCACGAAGTGAACTTCACTATGGCCGGGGTTCCCCGAAGCGAGCGCAGTCGAGCTTTTGGGGTTCTCGGAGATAACTTCACTTGCCCTAAGGGCAAACTTAGTTAGCGTGATTTGTCCGTTAAGGACATCACGCTAATTGGTGGTGTTTTCTCCTATCTATGCCGCCTCTTGAACAGCTGCAACAAAGCTATGCTTCGGCAGACCGAAGCCTACTAAATGATGTTTTTCGTTGCGTAAGAGGCATATCTATGCCAGAGGAAGAAGTCCGGATTGAAGGCTTCTCCGTCCGCGCCTCTACCACACAGGGGAAGGCGCTCCTCCTCGAGCTCCTCAAGCCTGTCGGTGCGCCCCTCAAGATAGTCTGAAAGACGGCGCTTTGCCGTATCAAATCTCTGGACGAGGCCGCCGTAGCGTATGTCGTGGACCTCCCAGCCGTTCGGCTTATTGTATTTCATCCAGACGCCGTAGTGGCAGTCGCGCAGCTCGTGTAAGCGCTCAAGAATAACGTCGCATTCCGTGATAAACTCACCCAGAGCCCCACGGTCCGCTCTGTCGTAGGCTAGCTTTAAGCGAACGCCGAAATCAGCCTTATATTCAAGGAAGCGGGAGAGCTTGATGATCAGCTCGTATGCGGGGGCATAGAGCGGATGCGAGGGCTTTGACGCCTCGAGCTTTTCCGCCGTTTCTCTGTAATAATCCCCCATCGGGAGACCCTCGAGATGGCTGTCTGCTATGCCGAGCAGAGGATCGTTAAAGGTGAGAGCACGGACGACGGGAGCCTCTATTCCGTGGGGATGCTGAGGAAGCTCAGCGAGCATAAACGTGTCATAATCGATCTCGCAGGCGTAGCGAAGAGTGCGCTTAACCGACTCCTCGTCATAACCACCGACGTAATCGTAGTCTGCATACCAGGCGAGGCCGGGCATAGCGAGCATCAGCTGGCTGTCATCCCCGCCCCATATGGTGGCAAATATCTCCTGCAGGTTCGTCTCACGGCAGGCGTCAAGAGCAGGATAGGTGAATTTAAAGGAGCGAGAATATAGCGGTGCTTCGCCGCTCCATAGCCAGATGCCGCCGGCAAAAATCGGCTCACGGTCGAATAAGCTTCTATGCTTCTCAATATTTGAGCGATAGAATTCCTTATCCGAATTATAGTAGTCCCAGAACACCTGACGGACGCCCTGAGGTATCATCTCACGGTAATCATCGGTGAATTCAAGGCGCATATCGTATTCACAGTAAGCGGGAAGATCCCTGCCTGCGAGACGGAAGAACATATCGCTCCACATCATAGGATCAAGTCCGCGCGCCCTCGCCATATCACGCACACGCTCAAGATGCTCGAAGAACAGCTCGTGCTTCTCACGGTAGCCATGCTTAGCGAGATACGCTCCCGTTCCGAGATCCTTCGTCTCATCCATACCGATATGAACTCGCCTTGTAGTGAAGCACTCGGAAACCGATGCAAACATAGCGTCGATAAGCTTGTAGGTCTCCTCCGAGCCGACGAGCAGAACGTTTGCAGTGTCCCTATGAGGGGCGGCGCTTGCCTGCTTCAGATAATACTGAAGATGGCCCAAAACCTGAATACAGGGTATAAGCTCGATGCCGAGTGCAAGAGCGTATTTATCCAGCTCCTTAAGCTCGTCCTTGGAGTAGCGTCCACGTGCATGACCGAAGCTCGGATATCCGTCTATCTCATAGGTGTCCTCGGTATAGAGCATATAGGTGTTTTGTCCCATAAGTGCCATGGCTCGCATCGTAGCCTTGACGCTTTCCACCCTCATGACTCCCCTTGACTCGCTGAACATTGCGCCATTCTTTGCGAAGAGGGGTCTCTCCGTCTCGGTTTTTTCCTTAATGCCGTCCCCTATCCAGCCGACGAGCTTTGCAAGCCCACGGAAAAATCTTGCCCTGCCGTCACCGTAGGTGATCTCGGCGCACCCTCCCGAGAGGCTGACCGAAGCTATACGCTCTTCCACCTCGCAGACGTTGACGGTAAGGGCGTCAGCACACTCCGAGAGCTCGATGCCGAGATCGGGGGCAACGTATGATATTCCGTCAATAAGCGAGCCGGCGTTTAAAAATCTGATTTTCATTTTCATCCCTCATAGCATTGGATTTTGAAAAATATGTAAGCCTAAGTTGACAAAAACACGAATAAGCTCAGCTGAATATCAGCTCAAAGGTGTTTCCGTAGGCGTCGCCGTAAATGCATCTTCCGCGGTAAAAATCTATAAACTCCGCCTCGCGGATCTGCCCCGAAAGGAAGAAATCGTGATAAAGGAGCTCGCAGCCGCGCACTGTATCGATGACACGGATGGCGGGATGGATGCCCTCGTGGAAGCCCTCGACGGAGTAGACCAGACCGTCCTTGCAGACGGCACCCTGAATAAAGTTGTGATAGGGGGCGTCAAACTGCCACTTGATATCCTTCGGCATAAGCCTTACACGGCTGACGCCAAGAGCCTCGTCGGGCTCGCCGTCAGCGAGCCTTGGCAGGTCAAAGCCAAAATAGCGCGTGGTGCGGTCTCCGTCTCGCATAACGAAGCCGATAAACTGCCCGCGGTCACGGTCGATGACGAAGTTGCCGTAGGGGCGCTCGTCCTCTATATCGCCGGCAGAGCGCCACAGCACCCTATCCTCGGTGAAGCCGATCTCAATCAACTGAACGAGCTGCGAGGTGAAGCCCTCTCCCTCTCGCATAATGCGGTAAACGCAGGTGACGCCCGGCAGCTTATCCTCACACTTGCGATAGTTGTTATACACGTTGCTGTAAAGGAGGGGGAACTCATCCTCCTCACAATATTTCTCGACGCCGAACACGACGGAGTTTGAGTGCGGGCACATGAGGTCGCACTTATCAAGCATAAAGGTTGCTATCGGGGCTATCTCGGCATATTCATCACCGAGCTGCCCGAGGTCGTATACGCTGCCTGCGCCCCTCGAGCCAAAGCGGAAGAGGTAGCTTCCAAAGATCGCTCCGTCCTGCCCACTGTTCATTTTGCATATCGGTTTTATTTCGAGCTTCATTTTTCCTCCTTGACGTGCATCACGATGATATACCAAAGCCGAATAGATCATATGTCCCGCACAGCATAAATAAGTTACACAAATTATAGCAAATCGTCTAAGGAAAGTCAACGGCGGTCGGCATACAGGATAAATATTGTGTATAAAAACAAAATATGTAGTTTTTAGTATCTGAAGACGGTATGCAAGGCGTGCCTCCTTTTTCGATCAGCCGTTTTAACCAACAATAACAGATCTATCTCAAAGACAAAAGCGGTGGCTCCCGACGTGGAACCACCGCTTTATCTGTTTTCCGATCACATGGTGACCGATAAATTACCTCTGCCTTGAAGGAGCCTTGCCCGCAAACAGCTCCTCTGCGTTTCTTGCGAAGCTCTCGCAGGTCAGCTTGTACTTATCGTCCTCTGGCTGAGGAATCTTGTAGGAAACCTCGTAGGTCCAAGGCCCCGAGTAGCCTACCTCAACGAGCGCCGATATTATCGGGCCGAAATCTATCCTTCCCTCTCCCGGCAGACTGTGCTGCTCGACCGTGAGATCGCAGTCGGAGACGTGGAGACAGATGATCTTTTTACCTAAGCGCCTGACAAACTCGGCGTGGCTCTCGTATAGCAGATGATTAATATCAAAGCATACGCAAAGCTCGGGATGCGAAAGCGCCAGCTCCTCAAACTCGGCAATAGTGTTTCCAAGGCACTGATGCGTCATATTCTCCACGGCGATAACGGCGCCGAGCCCCTTCGCATATTCAACCAGCTCGACCAGGCTCTCTTTACACGTAGCCATCCAAAGATGGCGTGCCTCCTCGGGGACCTTAGCTCCGCTGGGATGAACCACGAATATCCTGACCCCGGTCTCTGCAACGACCTTGCTGATCAGCTTCTTATGATCCTCGACGGCGAGGGCGTGATGCTCGGGATCCGAGATATCGTGAGGGATGCCGTCGTGCGTCTTGAAGGGCAGATGCAAGGAGCGGAGCATAACGCCGTGCTTATCGGCAAGCCTCTGTGCCTCAACGAAATCAATTTCAGCGTAGCCTACACTACAGTTGCTGATCTCCATCCGTGTGATGCCGGCAGCGGCAAACGAGCTGAATAGCTCGTCTGAAATCGGATTACTCTTACTGGATAAGCCTACCTTAAACATAACTGCTCCTCGCTTTTGCTGAGTTTTCTTTATTGCTTGCCACCTTCGTGGCGTCTGTCCTATGTATTATATCATATAGTTGCCGATTTGTCCAGCATATACAAATGTTTAAATATTGCACATCTTCCACAAGTGCTATAATAAGGAAAACAAAAACCTAAGGCTACACCGAGATCGACCTCCCCGACGAGTATGAGGGTATCAACCTGAACACCGTAGATGAATTTTTCGGCACGTCATAGCCTATCTCCCCATCGAAAATATGATGCTGATATCCGAATACGACTGTAATAATTAGGGGTTTTTCTTTAGTAACAGAAGCCTTGACACTATATATATTTAGTGTTATAATAGGCGCATAAAGACGCTGGTTATAAATCGACGCTTAACATCTTCACAGTAGGAGGCTTTTATGAAAAACGCAAAGGCATTATCGCTGATCCTGGTAATAGTTATGTGTACGCTCCTGCCCTTAACGCTCACCTCGTGTGACCTTTTCGGCAGCACTCATGCACAAAAGGATGACGTTTATACGAAGGATGACATCGATAAGCTTATCGATCAGCTAACCGAAAGGCTTACAGAAAAAACCGATAAGATCAATGCCGAGATTACAAGCATAAAGGATTCGTACAGCCCCGAGCTTGATAAGCTTGAAGCCGAAAGCTCCGAAATCAAGGCGCAGATCAACACTCTGACTAAAGAATATAACTCTAAGCTTGCTTCACTCGAAGCCAAGATAAGCGTTAATGATGAAGCCATTCTCGCATTGAAGGCTCAGCGCACCAAGGACCTCGAGGCGCTGAACAAGGCTGACAAGGACAACGCCGATGCTATCGCAAAGGTTGAAGCAGACTACAAGGCGGCAGTCGAGGCACTTGAGGCAGACAACGCCGCAAACGAAAAAACTCTCGCCGAGCTTGCCGCTCAGCGCACAGAGGATCTCGAGGCGCTGAACAAGGCTGATAAGGACAACGCCGACGCTATTGCAAAGGTTGAAGCAGACTACAAGGCGGCAGTTGAGGCACTTGAGGCAGACAACGCCGCTAATGAAAAGATTCTCGCCGAGCTTGCCGCTCAGCGCACCAAGGACCTCGAAGCGCTGAACAAGGCTGACAAGGACAACGCCGATGCAATAGCAAAGGTCGAAGCAGACT
>JAFVXI010000004.1 GCA_017501245.1 Clostridia bacterium | reverse complement strand
TTCTCTCCCGTCGAGTCGCATAGTCGCTGCGCGGCGGTCGCAAGCTTCCTTCTTCAGCTCCTTGCTTTGTCGACTTCGCTTCGTATAAACAGTTATCAACTGTTTATGCTCGCTCACCCCGTAATCAAATACTAAGACCTATCGTAAGATGGGGCTTTTTTTATTCATTCTTTGCATTTTAGGTCATCGGGCATATATCCATGAGCGGAAAAGGGGTCTCACCCGCCGCGGGTTCTCTCCCGTCGAGTCGCATAGTCGCTGCGCGGCGGTCGCAAGCTTCCTTCTTCAGCTCCTTGCTTTGTCGACTTCGCTTCGTATAAACAGTTATCAACTGTTTATGCTCGCCTTTGCCCTGTCGAGTCGCATAGTCGCCGTGTGTCGGTCGCAAGCTTCCTTCTTCGGCTCCTTGCTTTGTCGACTTCGCTTCTTAAAAACAGTTATCAACTGTTTTTACTCGCTCACCCGTAATCAAATACTAAGACCTATCGTAAGATGGGTCTTTTTTTTATTTCTTCTTTAGGTTTTAGGTCGTCTGTCATATACCGAAAAGCTTAAAGTAGTTTTTATCATATCGCAAGTGCGGGGGCGGGCGTGGCTCGTCAATAAATTAGCATTTAGTGGTGCAAATGCACTTAGTAAAAAAAGATCAGGCGCAGCTTCGCTTTCGTGCGAGGCTATGCCTGATCTTTTCATATATAATTAATAGGAATACTCCTGCGGTCAGTCTATCTCGCCGAGAGCTGCCTCACGCCTCGCTTTCAGCTTGTTTGAGACGTAGGAGGGGAGGTAGGGCGCAATATGTATGACCGTGTAAAGCAAGTAGACGATGATAACGCAGACGGGCTTAGGGAGTGCGGCACCTATCGGCGCAAAGAAGAATGAATCCAGCTTGAAGAACATATAGTCCGAGTTGATGGGCGAGAAGTTGACGATGTTTGCAACGACGGAAACCGCAAGGAAGGGGATCATCGTGACGAACATCTCATACCATCTCGTTACGCCCTTGTAGCTGTGATAGCCCGAGATGAGCATTACCATCATGCAGAAGATGAGCGCTCCGTGGTAGATAAAAATCTGGAAGCCTGCGAACGAGAGCGCAGAATAATTAGTCAGTACGGTCGCCGGATAGATAAAGTTTATCGCACCACCAAGGAAGCCGAGAGTGCAGACGTAGCCGCAGCCCGCACGGCGGACAAGCCCCTTGCCCCATAAAACGAGGGGCATAGCATACATAAAAATGCTGCAGGGATATAAAGGGATAACACCGCCCCACTCAAACTTAATTCCGTCGCCTGCACAGCTCTCCCAGATCATCTTTGAGATCTCGAGAGTTACTAAAAATATCCACAGTACGAGAAACACCCTCTTTATCGTCCTCTCACTCCTCTTGCCGACGTAAATGCCGAAGAAGATTACGATCGCCAGCCAGAATGCCGCAAAGATAAAATGCAGAGGTGTGAACATCGTGCCCCACAGCTCGCTCGCCGGAGGGAGGAAATCCTTATGCGTGAAGAAATTCTCTATCAGATACGAAATGGACATAGCTATATCCTTTCAGATCGTTATTTTGGTAGAATTTGCATACTTATGTTAGCAAAGTCGCTAAACTTCCCTTTTCTTAGCCTTTTGATCGCAGTATGCGCAGCGATCGCCTATGAAGCGCTTTTTGATGCCTCGCTCGGTCATGGTAATGCAATGGGGATTAGAGCAGCTCAGGGTCTTGTCGGGCTCGCCGTGGAGCCTTGAGTCGATGCCTCTGCCGCTGTCAAGGAGCATAAGGATCAGCGCCATTCTGATATATCTGCCGCCCTCTGCCTGATCGAAATAATGCGCACGGGGGTCGTCGTCTACGTCGACGTCGATCTCGTTTACTCTGGGGAGGGGATGCATGACCGAGAGCGTCTCCTTAGCTGTCCCGAGCTTATCCCTCGTGAGGATATAAGAGTCCTTAAGCCTCTCGTATTCATCCCTGTCGGCAAAGCGCTCTCCCTGTATCCTCGTCATATAGAGGATATCAAGCTCCGGGATAGCCTCCTCGAGCGACTCGCACTCGACGAAGTCGTGCCCACGGAGAAACTCCTCCTTGATATAGTCGGGCAGGGCAAGCTCTGCGGGCGAGATAAGCACGAAGCGCACGCCCTCGTAGCGAGCCATAGCCGATATGAGCGAATGCACCGTCCTGCCGTATTTCAAGTCACCGCAAAGTCCTACGGTGAGGTTATTCAGCCTGCCGAGCTTATTCTTGATGGAGAACAGATCGGTCAGCGTCTGGGTCGGATGGAAATGGCCTCCGTCGCCTGCGTTGATGATCGGCACACGGGAGACGGTTGAGGCGACGATGGGTGCACCCTCATAGGGATGGCGCATCGAGATTATATCCGAATATGCGGCGACCATGCGTATGGTGTCTGCCACCGTTTCGCCCTTCGTAACCGAGGTAGAGCCCGCCTGCTCGAAGCCGAGCACACTGCCGCCGAGCGACATCATAGCCGAGGTGAAGCTCAGCCTCGTCCTCGTCGAGGGCTCGAAGAAGAGCGTGGCAAGGATCTTGCCGCGGCAGATCTCGCTATATTTTTCAGGAGAGGCAACCATATCGGCTGCAACCTCTATCAGCCGGTCTATCTCCTCGACCGAGAGGTCAAGTATGTCAACAAGATTTTTCATTTAGCACCCCAAAAGGATTATTTTTGCCATATGGCAAGGAAAATAGCCGCTCCGCAAAAGCTCAGCCAAAAGCCGCACAGAGTGGATCATAGGCCAAAACCTGCATCATAGCCAAGCCTCGGGAAAAGCCGCGCCGCAGACACACACGCCAAGAGTGCGGCAAAAGAGAGCCTCGGGAAGGGATAATTTACGCCTTGATCCAGGACTCGTCGGAGGGATTGTTTCTAAACCGGATGAGCCTTGCAACGTCCTCGGGCTTAACGTAGCCACACTCTGCGGCAACCTCAGCGATAACGTCGAAGTTTGTGAGGCTGACGTTCTTTACGTTTGCCTCTGCGAGCCTGTCAAGACCCTTTTTCATACCGTAGGTGAAGATAGAAACGATGCCGAGCACCTCGGCGCCTGCCTCTCTTAACACGTTTACGACCTCGATGACAGAGCCGCCCGTGGAGATGAGATCCTCAACGACTACTACCTTCTGGCCGGGGAGGAGCTTGCCCTCGATCTGATTCTGCCTGCCGTGGTCCTTTGCGCCCGAGCGGACGTAGCCCATGGGCAGATCAAGGATGTGAGCGGTGATAGCTGCGTGAGCGATGCCTGCGGTGGAGGTTCCCATAAGCACCTCGCACTCGGGATATACAGCCTTTACCGTCTCGGCAAGGGCGTTTTCAACGTCGAGCCTTACCTTAGGTGCGGTGAGGGTCAGACGGTTGTCGCAGTAGATGGGGCTCTTGATGCCGGACGCCCAGGTGAAGGGCTCCTCGGGTCTGAAAAATACTGCCTTTATCTCTAAAAGATCCTTTGCTATAAGCTTCTCAGTTGCGTTCATTTCTTTATACCTCAATTCTTTTTGCGTAAAAATGCAAATGTTAGTTGTCAATATCAGCCGATAAACTCGTTACAGCATCTCTCGTAAGCTGCCACGGGATCCTCTGCCGCTGTGATAGGTCTGCCGACTACGATATAGTCCGAGCCGATCTTCTTTGCCTCGGCGGGGGTCATAACTCTCTTCTGGTCGCCGACGTCGCCGTCTGCAAATCTGACGCCGGGAGTTACGGTAACGAAGTCCTTGCCGCATCTCGAATGAACTGCCTCTGCCTCAAGGGGAGAGCAAACTACGCCGTCAAGACCCGCAGCTGCGGCAACCGATGCGTAATGCATTACTACGTCCTTTACGGGATGGTCGATAAGGAGGTCGCGCCTCATGGTTTCCTCATCTGTGGAGGTGAGCTGAGTTACGGCGATGAGGATGGGCCTCGTGCCGTCGGGGCGGGTGAGACCCTCGATGGCAGCCTCCATCATTCTGCCTGTGCCTGCGGCGTGCAGGTTTGTCATATCCACGTCGAGCCTTGAAAGCACAGCCATGGACTTTTTGACCGTGTTGGGTATATCGTGGAGCTTGAGATCGAGGAAGATCTTGTGGCCCCTCTTCTTGATCTCTCTTACGATCGAGGGTCCCTCGGCGTAGTAGAGCTCCATTCCTATTTTAACGAAGGGCTTCCTACCGGTAAATTTATCGAGGAAGCTGAATGTCTTTTCTGCGCTGTCGAAGTCGCAGGCGATGATTACGTCCTTTCCCATCAGTGGGCACCTCCAATTATTTCAGTCAGGCTGTTTATTCTGTATTTTTCCATAGCTCGGGGCAGATCCTCGATGATCTTCTTCGAGGCGAAGGGGTCGACGAGGTTGTGCGCTCCTACCTCGACCGCCGTTGCTCCCGCGAGCATAAATTCTATAACGTCCTCTGCCGTCGATATACCGCCCATACCGACGATCGGGATGCCGACCGCCTCAAAGACCTGATAAACCATCCTTACGGCGACGGGCTTGATGGCGGGACCCGAAAGTCCGCCCGTTTTGTTCTTTATGACCGGCTTACGGCTCTTCAGATCTATCCTCATTCCCATAAGAGTGTTAATGAGGCTGACGCCGTCAGCTCCGCCCGCCTCGCACGCCTTAGCGATAGAAACGATGTCGGTTACGTTCGGGGAGAGCTTGATGATTATCGGCTTTTTCGTTACCTCCCTTACCGCACGGGTGACCGTCTCGGCAGACTTAGGGTCGGTGCCGAAGCTCATTCCGCCGCCGTGAACGTTGGGACAGGAGATGTTGATCTCAAACCAGCCGATGCCGGGAGCCGTGTCAAGTCTTTCGACCGTCCTTACGTACTCCTCGACCGAGAAGCCCGAGACGTTTGCCATAGCGGGCTTCGAGAACACTGCCCTGAGCTTGGGCAGCTCCTCTGCGATGACCCTCTCGACGCCGGGGTTCTGAAGTCCGACGGCGTTCAGCATTCCCGAATGCGTTTCGGCGATGCGTGGGGTGGGGTTTCCAAACCTCGGCTCAAGCGTCGTGCCCTTGAAGGAGAGGCTGCCGAGGATATTTATGTCGTAAAGCTCGGCAAACTCATAGCCGAAGCCAAAGGTTCCGCTGGCGGGGATAACGGGGTTATCGAGCTCTATACCGCAGAGCGATACTTTAGTGTTTACCATATTATCTCCTCCTTTACAAGCACGGGGCCGTCGCGGCAGATGCGCTTGTTGCCGTACTTAGTCTTGCAGGTGCAGCCCATGCAGGCGCCGAAGCCGCAGCCCATCCTCTCCTCGAAGCTGAACTGACCCGAGGTCTCGGTGGCGTTATACACCGCCCTCAGCATAGGCTCGGGGCCGCAGGTGTAGAAGTAGGTGTAATCGACGTCGCCGAGCGCATCGGTTACGAAGCCCTTGATGCCCGACGTGCCGTCAACCGTAGTGACCAGCACCTTACAGCCGAGCGCCTCGAAGCGCTCCTTATAAAATACCTCGTCGGAGGAGCCGAAGCCGAGAATGACCGACACGCTCTTCCCCGCTTCCCTAAGCCTCCTTGCGGCAAGATACATAGGCGGAACTCCCGCACCGCCGCCGATGAGCAAGGGCATATCTCCCGAGGGGGCAAGATCGTAGCCGTTGCCGAGTCCTGTGAGCACGAGCAGCTCCTCACCCGCCTTCATAGAAGCCATCTTTTCGGTACCTTCGCCAACAACTTTGTAAACGATAGTTAGCTTATCGCCCTCAATGTCTGCGACGGAGATGGGTCTGCGGAGGTAGAAGCCGTCGAGCTTTATATTTACGAACTGACCGGGGGCGGTGATGTCCGAGACGTCGCCCTCGAGGACCCATTCGTAGGTGTTTTTGGCTATCTCCTTATTGGATAGGAGAGTGAAATAAGTGTCCTTCATACCGTTTCCTATTCAAAAGTATTCGATCAGAGCCATGTGACGTGCGTCAGGCGTCGATCGTAGAGATGGTGATGGTGATATCCTCAAGCACGTCGAGCAGCACCCTTACGGTGTCGAGCGAGGTGAAGAGGGTGGTGTTAGTTTCGATAGCGAGGCGGCGGATCTCGTAGCCGTCCTTCTGCTGATCCTGAGAGTCGAGGTTAGAGGTGTTGATGACGTAGGCGATGTGGCCCGAGCGGATAGCGTCGGGGATGTCGTTTGAGCCTGCGCCGATCTTCCTCTTGACACGGGTGCGGATTCCGTTTTCCTTTAAGAACTTAGCCGTTCCCTCGGTCGCCTCGATGTTGAAGCCGAGGTTATAGAACCTGCGGATAAGAGGCAGAGCCTCAGGCTTATCGCCGTTTGCGATGGTTACGAGCACGGTGCCGTAGTTCTGTACGTTCATGCCCGATGCCTGAAGAGCCTTATAGAGCGCACGGTGGAGGTCGTCGTCGTAGCCTATTGCCTCGCCCGTCGACTTCATCTCGGGGGAGAGGTAGGAGTCGATGCCGTTGATCTTCTTGAAGGAGAATACGGGAACCTTTACGTACCAGCGCTTCTTCTCCTCGGGATAGAGGGTGAAGATTCCGAGCTCCTTGAGCGTTTTGCCGAGGATGACCTCGGTTGCTATATCTGCGAGCGAATAGCCCGTGGACTTAGAGAGGAAGGGTACGGTCCTCGAGGATCTGGGGTTGACCTCGATGATATAGACGTCGTCGTGCTCGTCTACGATGAACTGAATGTTGAAGAGGCCGACGATGCCGATGCCGACGCCGAGCTTCTTGGAATATTCGAGGATCTTGCCCTTGACCTTATCCGAGATGGAGAAGGCGGGATAGACGCTTATCGAGTCGCCCGAGTGAACTCCCGTGCGCTCAACCAGCTCCATAATGCCCGCAACGAACACGTCGTGGCCGTCGCAGATAGCATCGACCTCAACCTCCTTGCCCTGGATGTAATGGTCAACGAGAACGGGCTTGTCCTCGTCGATCTCAACCGCCGTCTTGAGGTAATGCCTGAGCTGCTCCTCGTTTCCTACGAGCTGCATAGCTCTGCCGCCGAGGACGAAGCTCGGGCGCACGAGAACGGGATAACCGATCTCCTTTGCAACTCTGACGCCGTCCTCGATCTTAGTGACGGCTCTGCCCTTGGGCTGAGGGATATGAAGCTCCTCGAGGATGCGCTCGAAGGCGTCTCTGTTCTCTGCTCTGTCGATCGCCTCACAGTCTGTGCCGATGATCCTGACGCCGCGCTCAGCGAGGGGTGCCGCAAGGTTTATCGCCGTCTGACCGCCGAGAGAGGCGATAACGCCCATCGGCTGCTCGTATTCGATAACGCTCATAACGTCCTCGACGGTGAGGGGCTCAAAGTAGAGCTTGTCCGCCGTGGTGTAATCGGTGGAGACGGTCTCGGGGTTGTTGTTGATGATGATAGCCTCGTAGCCCGAGCGGCGAATGGTGTTTACCGCATGGACGGTGGAATAGTCGAACTCAACGCCCTGGCCGATACGGATGGGGCCTGCGCCAAGCACGAGCACCTTCTTCCTGTCCGTGAGCCTCGACTGCTGCTCGCCCGTGTAGGAGGAGTAGAAGTAGGGGATGTATGCGCCTGCGTGCGCCGTGTCGACCATACGGAAGGAGGGACGGATGCCGAATTCTGCTCTCTTGTCGGCGATCTCTCTTTCGGTCCTGCCGACGAGCCTGCCGATATATTTATCCGAGAAGCCCATCACCTTTGCCTCGGTGAGAAGCTTCTTATCAAGAGGCGAGGACGCAATCCTCTTTTCCATATCCACTATCCTCTTGAAGCACTCGAGGAAGTAGGAGGTGATCATAGTGATCTTATGAAGCTCCGCTACGGTGTGGCCGCGGCGCAGAAGCTCGCAGACGACGAAAACGTTGTCGTCGTGGAACTCGTCAAGATAGGAAAGAAGCGCATCGTCGCTCTTATCCTCCCACTTCTGCATATAGAGGTGGTAGACGCCGGTCTCAAGCGAGCGCACAGACTTGAGTATGCACTCCTCGAGCGTCGAGCCGATGCCCATACACTCGCCCGTCGCCTTCATCTGCGTGCCGAGCTTGTTGGGAACGGAGGTGAACTTGTCGAAGGGGAACCTCGGGAACTTTGCGACGACGTAGTCGAGCACGGGCTCCTTTATCGCCGTAGCACCCGCAAGGGGGATCTCGTCGAGGGTCATACCTGCGGCGATCTTCGCCGTCACTCTCGCTATCGGGAAGCCCGACGCCTTGGATGCAAGAGCCGAGGATCTCGAAACTCTCGGGTTGACCTCGATGAGATAATATTCGCTGGAATCAGGGTTTAATGCAAACTGAACGTTACATCCGCCCTCTATTTTAAGCTCTCTGATGAGCTTTATCGCAGAATCGTTCAGCATCTTTAAGTCGTGATCCGAGAGGGTCATAATAGGCGCAACGACCATACTGTCGCCCGTGTGGACGCCGACGGGATCGATGTTCTCCATACCGCAGATGGTGATGGCGTTGTCCGCTCCGTCACGCATGACCTCAAACTCTATCTCCTTGAAGCCTCTGACAGAGCGCTCGATAAGCACCTGATGAACGGGGGAAGCCTCAAGCGCACCGACCGCAAGCTCCTTAAGCTCCTCGCTGTTGTAGGCAAATCCGCCGCCCGTGCCGCCGAGGGTAAATGCGGGACGAAGCACGAGGGGATAGCCTATCCTCTCGGCTGCAAAAACCGCCTCCTCAAGGGTGTTTGCTATCTCGGAGGGTATGACGGGCTCGCCGATATCCTCGCAGAGCTTCTTGAACAGCTCTCTGTCCTCAGCTCTCTCGATGCTCTCGGAGGAGGTTCCGAGCAGCTCTACGCCGCTCTCCTTAAGTATGCCCTTTTTCTCAAGGAGCATAGCCATATTAAGTCCGGTCTGTCCGCCGATGCCGGGCAGGATCGCATCCGGGCGCTCGTATCTGATGATCTTAGCGATATACTCGAGCGTAAGCGGCTCCATATAGACCTTGTCCGCTATGGTGGTGTCGGTCATGATGGTTGCGGGGTTTGAGTTGACGAGGATGACCTCGTAGCCCTCCTCCTTAAGCGCAAGGCAGGCCTGCGTGCCCGCATAGTCAAACTCTGCAGCCTGACCGATAACGATAGGACCTGAGCCTATGATCATTATCCTTTTGATATCCGTTCTCTTTGGCATTGTATATCCTCCATAAAATTATTAACTAACTTATTCCGTCCTGCAAAAGCCCGAGCACAAGATTCGCCCCGACTGACGAAGAGTGAGAGTAGTCCGCCTCAAAAAAAAGCATAGCGACCTGACGTATGGCAGCTCCGCCCGCCGAAGCAAGCCCCGACTGACGAAGAGTGAGGGCAGTCCGCCTCAAAAAAGCATAGCGACCTGTCGTGTGGCAGCTCCGCCCGGAGAAGTCCTACTCTATCCGAGACCAGACGACCTCGCCGTTATAGACCGTGGTGAGGCACCTGCCTCTGACCCTCTTGCCGAGGAAGGGCGTTGCCTTTCCCATAGACAGAAACTCCGAGG
The DNA here is from genome assembly GCA_017501245.1 of Clostridia bacterium. Classification (GTDB taxonomy): domain Bacteria; phylum Bacillota; class Clostridia; order Oscillospirales; family CAG-272; genus UBA1740. The sequence continues at coordinate 9,124 of JAFVXI010000004.1, read as the reverse complement.
GGTCGATCTCATACTCCTCGCCGAGGTCAAAGACCGTGAAGCCTACGTCCGAGGTTATGCCGAAGCGGCGGCGCGGCTCGGTAGACATCAGCTCGACGAGCCTCTCAAGCGTGAGGACGCCGGGCAGGACGAGATCCGTATACAGGACGGGGAACGCCGTTTCGATGCCTACGACGCCCATAAGGCTGCCCGCAAGGCCCTTTGACTTTTCCTCCTCCGTGTGGGGTGCGTGATCGGTTGCGATGACGTCGATCGTCCCGTCGAGGATGCCCTCGATGAGCGCTTCCCTGTCCTCCTTAGCTCTGATGGGGGGATTCATCTTGAAGCGGCCGTCCTCGCCGAGCATGGAGTCGTCCATCGTCAGATAGTGCGGCCCCGTTTCGCAGGTTATGTCGATGCCCCTCGCCTTTGCCGCTCTGATGACGGCGACGCTCTCCTTGGCCGACACGTGGCAGACGTGGTAGGAGCAGCCGGTCCTTGCGATAAGCTCGATATCTCTTGCTATCGGGCCCCACTCGCTCTCGGAGCATATTCCCTTATGGCCGTGGGTGCGCGCGTATTCTCCGTCGTGGATATAGCCGCCGCGGAGCAAGGAGTTATCCTCGCAGTGCGCAACGATCATTTTGCCGAGAGCCTTTGCCCTAAGCATAGCCTCCTCCATCATTTTTGGGTCCTGAACTCCCCTGCCGTCGTCAGAGAAGCCGATGACGTCAGCCGCCATGCCCTCAAGGTCGGCGAGCTGCTCGCCCCTCTCTCCCACGGTGATCGTTCCGTAGGGGTAGACGGCTATGCGTGCGTCACGCCTTATGGCCTCAAGCTGAACGCCGAGATGCTCGATAGAGTCCGGCGTAGGCGAGAGATTCGGCATAGAGCAGACCGCCGTGTAGCCGCCTCTTGCAGACGCCGCAGTGCCGCTCGCTATATTCTCTTTATAAGAAAAACCCGGCTCTCTGAGATGAACGTGAACATCACAGAAACCGGGAAAAACAGCACAATTATGATAAACGGGAATATCAAGAGAGGAAGCCTCGCCCATAAAGGGGGAAAGAAAAGCACCGTCAAGAAGCATATCCTGCACTCTTGCCGCACCGTTCGTATATACCTTACAAGACTTTAAAAGTACCTTCATGAAATACCTCGTATATTATTTTTTCTACTAATTATAACATAACGCGCGCACGCTTGTCAAGATTTTTAAAGCTTTTCTGCGAGGCTTTTTTATTCCTCGCGGGCGGCGCCCCGAAAAGGGCAAAAATTCTTTCGGTTTTTTTAAAAAATCACTATACATCCTTCTTTTTTTATGCTATAATACTCCCGTCAAAAATACAAACGGAGGTCAGATGATGGAAAAGATCTATACAGGAAAGACTAAGGACGTTTACAAGCTTGAAAACGGCAACGTTTGCCTTAAGTTCAAGGACGACTGCACCGGCAAGGACGGAAAGTTTGATCCCGGCGAAAACGCCGTAGGACTCACTATCGAGGGCATCGGACGTGCAAACCTCGAGACCTCGGTATACTACTTCGAGCTTCTCAAGAAGGCGGGCATCAAGACGCACTACGTGTCGGCAAACGTCGAGGAGGCGACCATGGAGGTTCTCCCCGGCAGAGTTTTCGGCCACGGCCTTGAGGTCATCTGCCGCCTCGTTGCGACCGGAAGCTTCATCCGCCGCTACGGCGAGTATATCGAAAACGGAACTCCCCTTGAGGGCGGCTACGTTGAATGCACCTTCAAAAACGACGAAAAGGGCGATCCCCTCGTAACCAAGGAGGGCCTCGTTGCGCTCGGAGTTATGTCCGGCGAGATGTTTGAGAGCATGAAGGAGCAGACGCTGAAGATAACAAAGATAGTTGCTGACGATCTTAAGTCCATCGGACTCGACCTTTGGGATATAAAGTTTGAGTTTGGATATAACGGCGACGAGGTCATCCTCATCGACGAGATCGCATCTGGCAATATGAGAGTTTATCGCGGCAAGGATATAGTTGACCCCGTTGAGCTTACTAAGCTCATCCTTAAGAGATAATTTTTCGCCCCCTGAACTCATAACGCAGCGTCAGCTGTTCATAACGCTTGCCACGCAAGCTCATAACTCCATAACTGTGCGAAACACATCATAACGATGCGAAGCATCTCATAACGCTTGGCTCCGCCAAGCCCATAACGTTCGCCCTGCGAACTCATAACTCAAAAACTCTCTCCGGGGAGGACATCCGATGTATCGGACGCTTAGCGCATATTTAAAGCAAAAATACGGCAAGAAAATCAAGAAGATCTGCATTGACGGCGGCTTCTCCTGCCCGAACCGTGACGGCAGGTGCGGCGTCGGCGGCTGCATATACTGCGGCGAGAGAGGTGCGGGCGAGCATATTGACCCCACCGCCTCAATAGCCGAGCAGGTACGCCGAGGGCTCGAGAGCGGCAGAGCCGAGGGCTATATCGCCTATTTTCAGAGCTTCACAAACACCTATGCCTCCCCCGAGGTGCTCGCCGAGAGGTATTCCGCTGCGCTTTTTGACGAGAGGATATTAGTTCTCGCTATTGGAACAAGACCCGACTGCATCGACAGAGACGTGTGCGAAATACTAAAGAAATTTCAAACAAAGGTTGACATTTGGGTGGAATTAGGGCTACAAACGGCGAACGACAGAACCGCCAAGCTGATAAACAGAGGCTACACCCTTGACGTTTATCTTGAGGCGGCGAGGCTGCTCACCGAGTACGAGATCCCCTTCGTTTCGCATATGATAATCGGGCTGCCCGAGGAGGGCGAGGAGGACGCATTAAGGACGGCGGAGGTTATTCTCGATAGCGGCGCCTTTGGCATAAAGATACACTCTCTGTACGTTATGGAGGGCACGAGGATGGCGGACTTATACCGTCAAAAGCTCTACACGCCCCCCACCCTTGACGAATACGTTGACCGAGCGGCAAAGGTGCTTGCCTTAGTCGGCGACCGCCTCGTCGTCCACCGTATAACGGGCGACTGCCCCGAGGGTCTGCTCGTTGCGCCCGAATGGAACAGGGATAAAAGCAAGGTCATCGACCTTATCAGGCAAAGGCTCGTCACGCTCTCAAAAAGCTGAGAGCCCCACCCGCCTCACTGATATATGGTAACCAAAAAGATATAGCGGATCGGCAAATTTGCCGATCCGCTTTCTCTTTTGTCTTTTGATGTGCGAATGGGAGAATATCCCGCTCGAGGTCTTTGAGATGCGCCTTTCGTCTCTGTTATAGGCGAACGTATACGTCACTCCGCCCTTCGTCGCGGTCTGCATCTCTCTGCCGCTCCGGGTGAAGGTGTATGCAGTGCCGTTATAGTAGCTTAGGGGGGGCTGATTAAATCGTTCCTCTGGCTATCGCATTGCTGTAACTCCACCTCAGCAAACTGAGAATAGCATATACGATGCCAATAAGTAAGCCTTGACGATCGGTTAAATACTGAGCCCCTATCAGAACAGTGAGGGTTGAGGCTATCATAATAACGAAATGTGCGTAAGACAGGTATGCAAGGAATCTATGATCAAATCCATATCTCTCCTTAAACGCAAACACCCAAAGCAACCGTTCCGTTAAAGTCCAATTTTTCTTATAGTGGTCGTAGGCTCTCTTCCACGATTTACCATGTCCATACCTTCTACGATAAGCTTGAGCAATAAAAATCATTCTTGCATGCCAATCGAAGAAAAGAAACTCCAAAACGAAGATGGAGATATCTGTTATTATCAAAAGCACGGACATATATCAGCTCTCCCTCCCCATAGCTTTGAAAAATGATTTAGTTAAACTGGGTATAGCCGCCCTTACTATGCCCGGGATCTCTGCAAAACCGTCTCGAGCAGCTTGTATGTTTACTTGAGTCATATAATACCTGAAATTTTCTCCCCAGGATCCTATCATACGCCAAAACCGCAAAAAAAGCAAAAAGCGGGGTAGGAACCCCGCTTTCAGGTAAGTCGCCCGTCGGGGCTCGGCTTACGCTTTTATTATAGCATGTTTAGTAGGATTTGTCAATGATCTTTGCCCGATATACAGACGGAAGCTCTGCCGCTCGCCACAATTGCATCAGCCCGGATATGGCGAAAGCCAAGCCGCAGCGACAGCCAAGCCATAGTGACAGCCAAGCCATAGCGATAGCCAAGCCATAGCGATAGCCAAGCCACGGCGATAGCCGATTACGGCATATAGCGCCATTCTCACGCGCAAATACGAAAACTCATCACCCAAAGAGGGCTACCACCCTCTTCTCCTCCTTCTATACTCAAGCGGCGTGTAGCCCGAGATGCGCTTGAAGGTTTTGGAAAAGTAGTTTGGCGTGTCGAAGGAGAGCGCCTCGGCTATCTCGGTTACGCTCATGTCGGTTTGACGGAGGAGGCGCTTTGCCTCCTTGACCTTAAGCGAGGCGAAGTATGCCATGATGGACTGACCCGTCACAGCCTTGAACTGCCTGAACAGGTAGGAGCGTGTGTAGTTCATACGGTGGCAGATCTCGTCTATCGACACTCTGCCCGATATATTTTCCGTAAGATAATCGATGACACCCTCGACGAGATACTCGCCGAAGTTTTCCCTATGGATGAAGGAGGTCGCCTCCTCCTCGCCGTCGATGCGTCTGATGGCGCCGATGAGGAGCAGCTCTAAGAGGTTTTTGATATACTGCATTCCGCCGAGGGCGGGGCTCTTTGCCAGCGGCATCCTCTTGACGTCGGGGCCTGCATCCTCAAGCTCGAAGGTGCGCCTCGCCTCCTCAAGGATCATATATACGTAGGCAGACAGCTCCCTCTCGAGGCGCATCCTCTTATACTCAAGGACGTGGATAGCCTCGGACTTGCATTCAAACGAGATGATAAAGACGCTCGGTGCGCTCTCGCCGTCGGCGGCATGGATGTGAAACTCGTTCGGCTTATGGAATATCGCCTCCCCCTCGTCAAGGACAAGCTCCTCGCCCTCGACGGTGCAGACCAGCCTGCCCCTGTCGGCATAGACCATCTCCCAGAAGTCGTGCGACTCGCCCGGGCTGCGATATCCCTCGTCAAACTCAAAATAATGGACCGTTATGATCCTCGTCACGTGCAAAAGATTTTCTATCTTATGCTTATAATATCTCTGCTTCATAGCTAAAGTATAGCAAATTGCAATAAGAATGTCAATAAAAGCACCTCTATTTTTGTTGTGGATTTTTTTACTCTTTTTGTGTATTATGGGATATATTATTGTTCCTTAAAGTCTGCTATAATTAAAATGTAAAAACATTTTAGAAAAGGAAGGTCACTATATGAGAATCTTAGCAATTGGCGCACATCCCGACGATATCGAGCTTGCCTGCTCGGGCACCCTTGCAAAATGCGTCGCAAGAGGCGACACGGTTATCGTTTGCCACGCATCGAGCGGAAACCTCGGCCACGTTATCATCCCGCCGGATGAGCTTCAGGTCATCAGAGCAAACGAGGCAAAGCGTGCAGGCGCTATGGCAGGCATCGAGGTCATCTGGGGAGGCTTCCACGATCTTGACATCTACGCTGACAACAAGGAGGCGCGCGACAAGATGGTTGACGTCATCAGATACGCTGATCCCGATCTCATCATCACCCACGACCCCGACGACTATATGCCCGATCACACCGCCGTTTCCAAGCTTGTTTTCGATGCGGCGTTTACCGCAACGCTGCCGAACTACCCCACCAAGGAAAAGACGGTCGCAAAGCTCGTGCCCATCTTCTATATGGACACGCTCGCAGGCGTTGGCTTCAACCCCGAGATCTACGTCGACATCAGCGACTACATCGACCTCAAGATGAACATGCTTGAATGCCACGAGAGCCAGCTCGTCTGGATGCGCGAGCATGACAACATCGACTTTGCCGACATGGTAAAGACATGCTCCCGCGTGAGAGGCTATCAGTGCGGCAAGGACTATGCCGAGTGCTTCAGACAGTGCAGAGTTTACCTCAAGGGAACGACCGAGAGGCTTCTCCCCTGATTAATACCTGACTTATATTTATAGGAGTATAGACGGATGAAAAAGATCAAATGGTGCGTTATCGGTGCTGGCGGCATCGCAGACAGAAGGACCATCCCCGCCATTATGAAGGATGAGGGCTCGGAGCTCGTTGCCGTGATGGACAGGGTCCCCGAGGTTGCCGAGGCTATCGGCAAGAAGTACGGCGTTGCATACTACACAGAGGAAAGAGAGATGCTCGCCTCGACCGACGCCGACGCCGTATATATCGGCACGCCGGTCTTTGCGCATAAGGAGCAGGCGCTCACAGCGCTTGAATTTGGCAAGAGCGTTTTCGTCGAGAAGCCCATCACCATGACGAGCGCTGAGGCAGAGGAGCTTGTAGACGCCTTCCGCAAGGCAGGCAAGCAGCTGACCGTCGGCTATATGATGAAGCATCACAACCTACACGAGAGAGCAAAGGCTATGATAGAGGGCGGCGAGATAGGAAAGCCCGTCAGCGTGAGAGCGAAGTTCTCCTGCTGGTATCCCGACATCCCCGGTGCTTGGCGCCAGCAGAAGAAGCTGGGCGGCGGCGGAGCCTTTATGGACCTCGGCGTCCACTGCGCCGAGCTTATCGAATACGTGCTTGACGACGAGATCATCGAGATCAAGAGCATGACCGCAACCTCCACCTTCAGCTACGAGGTCGAGGACAGCGCGGTCGTTATCTTCAGGACTAAGGGCGGAGTGCTCGGCACCATAGAGGCAAACTTCAACATCTCGGATGCGGCAAGCACCTCGGCGCTTGAGATCTACGGCAACTCGGGCTACGTCTCTTGTAAGGGGACGCTGGCGCAGACCGAGGGCGGCACACTGACACACCTCTACGCCCCCCAGGGCGACTACTCCGCTATGCAGGATAGAGTAACGAGCGAGCCTAAGACATACGAGGGCGAGGGCGCCGACCTCTATCAGAAGCAGATCAAGCGCTTTGGCGAGCTGCTCCTTGCGGGCAAGACCGATCTCTATTTCGCAGAGAAGGCAGTCCACATCCAGAAGCTGACCGAAATGGTCTACGAAAACGCAGAAAAGTAAATAAATATTAACATAAAGAGGAGATATTACCATGAATTTCAATTCTACCGTTAAGGGCAGTATGCTCGAGGGCTTCTATCCCGCAGGCTGGGATTTTGACAAGATCGACGCATGCATCGACCTGCCCGAGAGAGTTCTTGAGCCTCAGTGCTTCTGGAACAGCGGCTTTACCCCCGTTAAGTGTGAGTCGCTCAGCGACTTTGAGACCTATATGGGCCACGAGATCGCAAACCAGATCAAGCTCGCTAAGGAAAGAGGCGAGAAGATCGCCTTCATCCTCCCCGTAGGCCCCATGGGCATGTATAAGTGGGTCGTTTACTTCCTCACCGAGTGGAAGATCTCCTGCGAGCACGTCTACACCTTCAATATGGACGAGTGGGCAGACTCCGAGGGCAACACCCTCGCTCCCGACAACCACGGCGCATTCCAGTACGCTATGGAGCAGGCACTCTTCAACCCCCTTGGCGAATACACCGTGCCCGCATCGCAGAGAAACTTTGCAACCAAGGATAACCTTCCCACCTACCCCGAGAAGATAGCGGCACTCAAGGCTGAGGGCGCAAAGCTCGTCCTCGTTTACGGCATCGGAAGAATGTGCCATATCGCATTCTGGGAGCCCCACTTCGCAGCCGACTATGCGACCGAGGAGGAGTGGCGTGCGGCACCATACAGAATTGCGGCTAAGATCCATCCCCTCACCGTTGAGCAGAACGCTCTCACGAGCTTCAAGTCGAGGACGCCCCTCGTTCCCTGCCGTGCAAACACCATAGGCCCCGGCATCATCCTTCAGGCTGACTATGCTATCGGCGGCGCAGACGGAACTCTCGGCCGCGGCATGCAGTGGCAGGGCCTTTCGCTCTGGATGACCCTCCGCCACGGTCCTACACCCTGGATCACCTCCTCCTACATTCCCACCCTCCCCGGCAGACTCTTCTTCCTCTCTGAGCTTGCAGGTCCGCTCGAGGCAGAGTGCAACTAAGGGGCTCTCGGTATGAAGGGAATTGCCGTAGCGGGCAGTATACTTATTGACCGCATCAACGAGATAGCGAGATATCCCGAGGCGGGCGAGCTGACCAAGATCATTTCGGTCGGTGCGGCGACGGGCGGCTGCGTTCCTAACGTGGCGATAGACCTGAAGAGGCTCGACCCCGCACTCGAGGTCAGGGCGCTCGGCAAGGTCGGCAGAGATCCTAACGGCGATCTTGCGAAAAACACGCTCTCGGTCGAAGAGATCGACGTTTCGGGCATCGTGGAGGGCGAGGAGCTGACGAGCTTCACCGAGGTTATGTCGGAGGTCGGCGGTCAACGCACCTTCTTCACCTACCCCGGTGCATCCGACGGCTTCGGCTACTCGGATATAGATTTTGACGCACTTGACGTCAAGATGCTCCACCTCGGATATTACCTCCTTTTAAAAAAGGTAGACGAGGGCGACGGCGAGCTGATCTTAAAGGAGGCGAAGGCGCGTGGCATCACCACCTCTATCGACCTCGTCAGCGAAAACTCTGACAGATATTCGCTGATCCTCCCCTCGCTTAAATACACCGACAACCTCATCATAAACGAGCTCGAGGCAGGAAAGCTGACGGGCATGGACCCCGAGGCAGACGGCCTCGAGGCAATCGCAAAGAAGTTGCTTGAGCTTGGCGTCGGCGAGAGAGTCATCATCCACGAGAGAGACTCGGCTATCCTCGCCTCAAAAAGAGGTGTCGAGCGCATCGGCTCCTACAAGCTCCCCTCGGGCTTCATCAAGGGCACGACGGGCGCAGGCGACGCCTTTTGCGCAGGCGCACTGCTTGCGATATACAGAGATAAGAGCGATAAAGAGATCCTCGAATATGCCACCGTCAGCGCACTCGGAGCGCTCAGAGCACCCGACGCCGTCAGCGGCATGACCGACCTCGACAGCCTCATCTCGCTTGCCGACGGGCTTGAACGACTCTAAATAGCGTGATGTCCTTAACGGACAAATCACGCTAACTAAGTTTGCCCTTAGGGCAAGTGAAGTTATCTCCGAGAACCCCAAAAGCTCGACTGCGCTCGCTTCGGGGAACCCCGGCCATAGTGAAGTTCACTTCGTGAGTGAA
>JAFVXI010000037.1 GCA_017501245.1 Clostridia bacterium | reverse complement strand
CCACCTTCATCTACGTAACGCACGACCAGGTCGAGGCTATGACGATGGCTTCCCGTATCGTCGTTATGAAGGACGGTATCATCCAGCAGGTAGATACTCCTCAGAACCTCTATGATATGCCCTGTAACCTCTTCGTTGCAGGCTTCATCGGCACCCCTCAGATGAACTTCTTCACCGGCAAGCTCGTTAAGAAGGGCAACGATCTTTACGCTACCCTCGGCACCACCGAGCTCAAGCTCCCCGCAGACAAGGCTAACAACCCCGACCTCAAGGAGTACATCGGTCAGGACGTTGTATTCGGCGTTCGTCCCGAGGCTATCCACGACGAGCCTATGTACCTCTCCAGCATGGCTGACACCACGATGGAGGTTGACGTTGACGTCACCGAGCTTATGGGTGCTGAGATCTATCTCTACCTTGCATTCGAGGGCATGGAGGATGCGACCAACAATCAGAACGTTATCGCAAGAGTTTCCTCTCGCTCCACCGCAAGATCCGGCGACCATATCAAGGTTGCTATCGACACCTCCCGTATCCACATCTTCGATAAGGACAGCGAGAAGTGCATTTGCCACTGATGAATTGACAATAAAAGATGTCAAAAGAAGGGGTGCGAGTTATTCGCACCCCCTTCTTTTGCTTTCCGATCACCGAAATCCCGTAAATTTGCCCTCGCATACGCACGTAGCACGCTAATATAAACTTAAAATTAATAATTTATGAAAAAAATTTTTATTAATCTATTGACTGTGCGAAATATTTTTGTTATAATATAGCCATAGAGTAATACTTTTTATCAAATTTCACTGGGAGGTACCGCAATGGAAGCAGGTAGGCCTACTTTAGGTATTAGAGAAAAGAAGAACAGACTCGTTCACATCGTTGAGGATTGCAAGGTGCGCATCGAGACCGAAGTAAAGAGGTATAAGGCAGCGCTCAAGAACCTTAAGAACGAGGTTAAGAGATACGATGCAGCGTACACCAAGTACGTTAAGAAGCCCTCTGACAAGAATCTTGATATCCTTGAGGATAAGATCGCAGCCGTTCGTAAGAGCGATGCTATCAGAGAGGCTATCAGCCATAGGATCAAGGGCCTTTGCGACACCGCAGAGCAGGCAGTTATCGAGATCGTAGAGCTTCTTGGCGGTCTTACCAACAAGACTGCAAACGCTCATAACCGTGCTTTCATCAAGTACACCGAGCAGCTTGAAAAGCGTGTTCATAACTTAGAGAGATTCATTCTTGATTCTCGTCCCGGCGCCGAGAGAGGCGAGGCTACCATCATCATCGAGGAGATTCTTAAGCGTGGCATCGGTGAGGAGCTTCCCGAGGAGGAGATCGAGGAAGAGGAGATCGAAGAGGAAGAGATCGAGGAGCCCGTTGAGGAGCCTGCACCTGCACCCGCACCCGCAGCTGCACCCGTTCAGCAGCCCATCGTTCAGCCCATCTATATGCCCCCCTATCCTTATATGCCCATGCAGCAGCCCGCTGCTCCTTCTGTAAACGTAGCGCCCGTTGACATCGACGTTACGCCCATGATCGAGCGTGCTATCGCTTCTGCTATCGAGCAGCTCTCCGCTAACCTTGAGAGCCGCATCGCTGAGTACGTAGCAGAGGTTGCGCTTCCCGCAGCTCCCGCAGGTGCTGCTGTATCCGAGGATGCGCTTCCCATCGCACAGGCTGAGGCTCAGATCCTCGACGAGCAGAACGGTCTTCTTGCTAAGCTTGGCGAGATCTACGAGGCAGTTCAGGAGCTCACCAACAACGTTACCACCGTTTCTGATACATACCTTAACCTCGCTGAGAAGCTTAAGAGCATCTCCGACACCCAGAAGACCGTTAACGATCTTCAGCGCCGCACCATGCGTGACCAGATGGGTATCCAGGTTGCTCAGCGTGTCCTTGGCGACGATCAGAACGCACTCCGTGCTACTCAGGCATCCATCGCAGAGAGCCAGGCAGAGGTTGCTACCCTTGCCGCAGAGCTTGTTGAGGCTCAGGCAGTCCTTCTTGACAACGAGCGCATCCTCGTTGATGCTCACCGTGAGATCGAGGGCAGCATGACTCAGTTCCTTGACGCAGAGCGTGACATCCTTGCAGCTCAGCAGACCATCATGCAGGGCAGCGAGAAGGCTCAGGAGACCCAGGCGGCTATCATCTCCCGCCAGGAGGAGATCGCAGTAGCTCAGAAGGAAGTTATGGACGCTCAGAAGCAGATCCGCAGAGAGCAGAGAGCGCTTGCTCAGCGCCACGCTAAGAAGCTTGCTCCCAAGGAGGAGGCAGCTCCTGTTGAGGTAGTTGCTGAGGCTCCCGCAGCTGACGAGGCTCCCGTTGAGGCGTAAGCTACGGCTTCTTCAAACTAAATAGCATTATGACCGTGCATCCACCTCGGATGCACGGTTTTTTGTCGGCTCTTATACTCCGGGCGCACGGTGAATTCCCGCCCGGATGAATATGATGGTCGCTTTTTGCCGTCAGGGCCAGTAATGCGTCGAAGAATTATTGCCCCCCGGTGCGAGAAAAAAGAAAAAGCCCGCACGCCAATAAAACGTGCGGACGATGGTACAAATTCTTTGTTTTGTTATATAACGTAGGTGTCTTCGTCTTTGATACCGTCAACGAGGCCGTCGTGCTCAGCGGCAACGAGCTGAACGTGATAAGCGTCGATAACAGCCTCCTCGAGCGTAGCGCGGAAATCTGCGTTAATGGGGTGGACGATATCACGGTAGGTTCCGTCGGGGTTCTTTCTCGAGGGCATAACGATGAAGTATCTCTCCCTCGCATAGATAACCTTGATATCGTGCACGGCAAGACAGTCGTCAAACGTAACGGAAACGACCGCCTTCATAGGACCCTCCTCAAAGAACTTTCTGATCTTGATATCCGTGATCTGCATATACCTTGCATCCTTTCTCTTAGTCACTTCGTTTTTGTTACTGCATAAATTATACTATAAACATATGAAAAATTATTCTAGTAATTTTTAACAATAGATTTTCGATCTGTTAATAATTTTTGAGCAATAGTTAAACGAGGAAACTATTATGAGTTATTCTGTCGATGAAGGAAGTGGAAATGTGAGTGCTCCTCTTTGTCGGCTTCTATCGAGCGGCAGAGGCAGGCTGTACCTTTCGGGCATCAAGGGCGCCTCAATGTCCTCGCTTGCCCTGGCGCTCTCCGACCTGGGCTTTTGTGTCATTGGCTCGGACGCATCTCCTTTGCCGTCTTGTGCCCTATCTCGGGCGGAAATTAGCCTTTATCCCGAAAACGGGGAGGGGCTCGAGGGTTGTGATGCCCTCGTCTATTCGCTTGCCGTCTCCGAGCAAAATCCGGTGCGTATGAGGGCGAAGAGCCTTGGGGTGCCTGAATACTCCCGCCCGGAGCTCCTCGGCGCATTGATGCTGCTTTATTCAACCAGGATCGGCATATCAGGATCTCACGGCAAAAGCACGTCCGTCGCAATGCTTGCGTCCATCCTTCGTGCGTCTGGCAGGGAGCCCACCGTTTTTTCGGGGGCGGAGCTTCCGGGGGCTGATGCAGGGTATATCCTCGGTCGCGGTGAGTGTATCCTTTACGAGGCGTGTGAGTATAAGCGAGCCTTCTTGCATTTTTCGCCCACCTGTGCTATAATAACCTCGATAGATCTCGACCACACCGATTGCTACTCCTCTCGTGAGGAGCTTTACTCCGCCTTTCTTGCGTCTGTCCGGGGTGCGAAGCAGGTTATCCTACCCGGCGACGATCCTGAGCTTTACGGCGTCCTGGACGCTCTCGGAGAACGTGCGATAACCTTCGGCAGAGGTGGTGGCGAGCATTACTGCTATCACGTAGTAGACTCGTCTCTAAGAGGCACGTTATTCACTGTCAAAACGCCGTGCACCTCGCTTGAGTTATGGCTTGCCACACCCGGCGAGCATAACGTGAGAAATGCAACGGCAGTGCTCGCCGCCGCAGATACGCTCGGTATACCGCATAGCTATATCAGGACGGCGCTCGCAGCCTTCAGCGGCATCGGTCGTAGGCTTGAGCCGATAGCACGGGGGAAGGGAATAACTCTCTACTACGATTATGCGCATCATCCAAAGGAGATAGAGGCGACCTTAAGGACGCTCGGCGAGCTTTACGGCAGGGTCGCCGTCGTTTTCACACCTCATACATACACGAGGACGAGGGATCTTTTTGACGGCTTTGCCACGTCGCTCGCCCTTGCAGAAAAGGCTTTTATAGCCGATATTTTCCCTGCGCGTGAGGAGCCTATTCCAGGCGTTGATTCCCGTCGCCTTGCAGCCGCTATACCGTATGCAAGCTACGTCGGGAGCCCCGATGACGTCATCGGAAAGCTCGGGAACTTTTCGGGAGCTTTGGTGCTTATGGGGGCAGGAGAGTTTGAGGGTGCGCTTGATGTTTTTAAGGAATATGTAAATGAAAGGTGACAAAAATGAAAGAAAAGCTATTGATCAGTGCCTGTCTGTTGGGCATAGGATGCAGATATGACGGCGGCAGAGTTGCTAAGGTCGACGCCGAGCTTCTCAGAGAAAAATTCGAGCTTGTGCCGATCTGCCCCGAGATCTACGGCGGTCTCCCTACCCCAAGAGTCCCCTCCGAAAGAGTTGGCGAGAGGGTAATGATGAAGGACGGCACCGACGTTACCGAAAGCTTTGAACGCGGGCGTGAGCATAGCTATCAGCTCGCCCTGGCAACCGGTGCGAGGCTCGCACTTCTGAAGGCTAAAAGTCCCTCCTGCGGCAAGGGTATGATCTATGACGGAAGCTTCAGCGGTAAGCTTACCGAGGGCAACGGCTACACCACCGACTATTTCCTCGAGCAAGGTATAGAGGTATACACCGAAAACGAGCTGGGCGCCCTTCTCTCAAGATAAAAAACGCCCTTAAATCCCTCTGTTTTTTTATAAAATTTATATAAAGTGCCGAATTTTTACACGGCACTTTATTTTTTTTTATTTTCCTTGACTTTTGTTTTTCAAAGTGCTATAACAGTATGCGGCAAAAATAATTTGAAAAGAGGAAATATATATGAATACGTCATCGGTATTGCTTTCGCTGGCGATTGCGCTTCTTGGCGGACTTTTACTCTCGAGGCTTGCAAAGCTCGTTCAGCTTCCCGCCGTTACGGCATATCTCATAACCGGAATACTTATCGGCCCGTTCTTGCTCGGCAAGCTTGGCGTAGACGGCTTCGGCTTTGTCAGTCTTGATGCTGTTGAGAGCTTTTCTATCCTTTGCGATCTCGCTCTTGGCTTTATCGCCTTTTCGATAGGAAACGAGTTCAGGCTCTCCCAGCTCAAGAAGATCGGCAGGCAGGCTGTCATCGTCGGCATCTTCCAGGCTGTGTTTACGACAATAATTGTTGACATTGTGCTGATTATCCTTCATTTCTGCGGACTTCTTCCGCTCTCTGCGGCTATCGTGCTTGGCGCAGTTGCTGCCGCTACGGCTCCCGCGGCGACCCTTATGGTCGTAAGACAGTATAAGGCAAAGGGCGCCGTAACCGATATCCTTCTGCCCGTCGTTGCACTTGACGATGCCGTCGGTCTCGTCCTGTTCGCTATCTCCTTCGGCGTTGCAAGATCCATCAGTGCCGACAGCGTAAACGTGCTGTCCATTGTGCTTGAGCCCATCCTCGAGGTAGTTCTATCGCTTGCTTTAGGCTTTGCTATGGGCATGATCTTCACCTTCGTTGAGCGCTTCTTCCATTCGCGCTCGAAGCGTCTTGCCGTTTCGGTCACCTTCGTTATGATGACGGTTGCGATCTCTATGCTCAAGTTCCAGCTCGGAGGCATACACATCGGCTTCTCGCCCCTTCTTGCCTGCATGATGCTCGGCACCGTGTTCTGTAACACCTGTGATTTCTCCGAGGAGCTGATGGGCAGGGTAGACCGCTGGACCTCTCCGCTCTTCATTCTCTTCTTCGTTCTGAGCGGCGCAGAGCTTGACTTTAACGTTTTCGCCAGCATCGGCATCGTGCTTGTCGGTGTGGCGTACATCGCTTCAAGATCCCTCGGAAAGTGGTTGGGCGCTAACCTCAGCTCGCGCTTTGCAGGCTGCGAGGAGAACGTCGTTAAGTATCTTGGTATAACCCTTCTGCCTCAGGCAGGTGTTGCGCTCGGTATGGCGGCACAAGCTGCCTCTCTCGGCCCGGACGGTGCTATGGTGCAGAGCATAACCCTCTTCGCCGTTCTTATCTACGAGCTTGTAGGTCCCTTCCTCACAAAGATCGCACTGACCAAGGCGGGCGACATCAAGCCCGAGGGCAAAACCAGCGCAAGAGGCGCGGTTTCGCAGCTCGAGATCGACCCTAAGCTTCTTGATGCTTCGGCGAAAAAGTAAATGCGCTCATCGGTGCATAATATGCACGACGCTCCGGCTTCGTCGTATTACGGCACTTGCAGAGCGGCGCTTTATCTGTATTTTTATCAACGGATGCAGGGATGCTTGCATCCGTTTTCTTATTTCCATCCTTCGGCGGCATCGGTGAGCGACACTAAGCAAAGCGCTCGGCAGCCAAAGCTATCGACGGAAAAGCGCTATACAGCCCTCACTCATATTTTTATCAAAAAATGCGCATACCTAGTGACAAAGGCGAAAAAATGTGATACAATATAAAAAAGTAGTGCATATACGCAGCCAAATGCGGCTGATGTGCCACCGGACCGCTCGGGATTGATCGGGCAATAAAAACCAAAGGAAACGTTAAAATGAAAAGGCTTATCTCGCTTATTCTTATGCTGACTCTATTAGCCTTGACTCCTGCGGCGCTTACGTCCTGCACGCAAATTGAGGGCGTTTTAGATAGCTTTGTCGGCAATGCGATCAAGCTTGACGGAATATACGAATGTATCCACGGAGACCCCGCCGTGAGCCTCAGCTTTTCGGACGGAAGGGTTGACGTCAAGATGGGCAGGCGTTCGATGAGTGGCAGCTATTCCACGAGGTCAGACGGTGACGGCGGCTACGTCATCATCTTTGATTTCGGACAGTCCACCTCGCTCCTCGGCGGTATAGGAACCGGCAGACAGCCGATATCTGTTGGTGTGCAGGCTGGGATAGATTATATACTTATATTCGGCATCAGGTATAACAAAGTGTCATGATTTGACAATGTAGATTTACATTTTAAAGCAAGTAACGGGAGAGACATGGAAAAGATCAAGGTTGACAGGATCAACGAGCTTGCGAGGATCGCAAAGCAAAGAGAGCTTACAGATGAAGAGACGGAGGAGAGAAGAGTCCTCCGTGAGGAATATATCGCCGAGGTGCGCCGCACCCTTAAAGGCGAGATGGAGGGAAAGAAATGAAGGACTGCTATTGCTCTTTGTGCCGCAAGGGCATAGAAGAAGAGGGAGCGCCTATCCTTGCGATAAGCGGAGCGGGCATCCCGAGATATCTGTGTGAGGAGTGTGCCGCCGAGGTGGAGCTTGCCGCAGGGTCGCTCGACGTGGAGCAGATCAAGGCGTCCGTTTCATCCATCTCGGACAAGATCTCGGCTTATGGGCTGGAAGACGGCGTCACGATGAAGACCGTCGGGGATATTCTCTCCGCCGCCACGAAGCGTGCTAAGGCGATCGAGGACGGAAACTATGATCCCGATGCTGAGTGCGCTGAGGGCGAGGAGCTTGAGGAATTGCCCGAGGAGCTTCTTGAGAGCGAGGAGGATAAGCTCCTTGACGAAAAGGAGGCTGAAGCGGCTGCGAAGCTCGACAAGGTCATGAACTGGGTCTGGGCAGGAGTGCTGATCGGCGTTGCCGCATTTATGGTGTGGTGGCTCTTTTTCTGAGGCAGCCACTCTCCCCGTGTCCGTCACGCACGGTTGCCCCGTGTTAAATTTAATAACCGTTAATAAACAAGACTGCCCTCCGCATATCCTTTAGCGGAGGGCTTTTTTATGTTTTTTGATCCACTACCCCTGCTTCTCGTTTGCGCAGGAATATACCTGCTTATCAAGCTTAGAGCGTTCTATATCCTTCATCCGTTTCGCTCCTTTGGCGAGGCTTTTGGCTATCTTAAGGACCCCGAAAATCTTAGATCCTTTACGCTCGCCCTTGCAGGAACTCTCGGAGTCGGAAACGTGCTCGGCGTTGCGGTCGGGCTGACGGTCGGAGGGCGGGGAAGCGTGCTTTGGCTATTTATCTCCGCTATACCTGCCTCGGTGTTGAAGTATTCGGAGTGTGCGCTTGCATCCTCAAGGGCAAAGGATGACAGGGGAGGAATGTTCTACTGTATAAGAGATCTTCTCGGTCGACCGGGCGCAACGCTTTCGGTTATCTATGCGGTTGCCTGCTTCCTTTTATCCCTCGTTATGGGGGCGTCGATACAGACGAGGACGGTCGTAGATTCCGCCGCTCTCTGCCTTGGTGTGCCATCGCTTACGGTTGCAACAGCTTCGGTAGCTCTCGTTCTGATCTCTATCGTTGGAGGCGGCAAAATAATCAAGAGGATCACCTCTGTATGCATTCCTATTACAACAATTATTTACATAATAGTGGCCGTTTCTATGGTTTTTTCATCCAGAGACCGTCTGCCCGACGTTTTGCATGGGATATGGAACGATGCGTTTTCACCGCTTGCGGGCGTTGGCGGGGCGCTCGGCCTTCTAACCTCCCGTGCCCTTAGCGAGGGCTTTGCACGGGGTATGCTCTCAAACGAGGCGGGTGCGGGAACGTCCAGCCTCGGTCATACGAGCGGAGGGGCGGCGTCGCACAGAGTCAAGGGGCTGTTCGGCGTGCTTGAGGTCTTTTTTGACACGACGGTTTTATGCATGCTGACCGCCCTTGCAATACTGGTGACGGTTGACGATATATCCGTCTATCATTCGGGGATGGAGCTGGTTATGCACGCCGCTTCGGTGTCTCTCGGCAAGGGGGCTGCGATTACGGTATTTATCTCGGTTTTATCCTTCGCCTATTCAACGGTCATCTGCTGGTACTACTATGGAGGAGAGTGCATCCGTCAACTAACGGGCAGATCCTCGCGCCTCTTCCTGCCCTTGTATCTTCTGTTTGTATTCCTCGGCGGTTTTGTTTTCGAGTCTCTCCTTATCGCTTTAGCCGACGCCCTGCTCCTCGTCCTTACTCTCCTGACCCTGCCAACGCTGATAAAAAGCTCCGACAGGCTTTTTATCCTGTCGGAGCTCGATAAATATGATAATAAAGGTTAGCAAAATTATGCAAATCTGATCCTCGAGAGCGGCTTTACACCGAGCTTTTCGATCCTGCTTGCAAAGTCTGCCTCGCTCATAGCCTCCGTAATAAATGCGTATTCGCCGCACGACGAAATAGGAGTTACCTCGCCGAAGACCTTGCGCACGCATTCCTCGGAGCCCTCGGGTAGAGCAACGTAACTCTTAGCCTTGAATTCACCGAACGCCGCCTTAGGCGAATAGTCGGTCTTATTAAAGCCGGGTACGATGGGGTTATAGTTGTCGTATGCGATAATGGGGATAAGGTCGCCGACCACAGCCGATGCCGTAGCACCTGCTCCCGCACCCTGGCCGTAGAACATTACGTTGCCGAGCGGCTCTGCTAGGACCTCGACTGCATTATAAACTCCGCAAACGCCTGCAAGGGGAGAGTCTGAGGGGAGGAGGAATGGCGCAACCATGATGAAGGGGTCGGCATTCTCTCTTGCGATGCATCTGCCGAGCAGCTTGATGCTGTGTCCGATGCTCTCAGCTGCACGCACGTCCTCGGCTCTGATGCCGGTGATGCCCTCGGTGGGGATCTCGTTGACGTTGACGAGCTTGTCGAAGCCGAGCGCCGAAAGTATAGCGATCTTTCTCGATGCGTCGATGCCAAGCACGTCTGCATCGGGGTTTCTCTCAGCGTAGCCCTTAGCCTGTGCGTCTGCAAGCGCCGACTCAAAGGAATCGCCGAAGGTAAACATCTTTGTTAGAATGTAGTTTGTGGTTCCGTTGAGGATGCCTCTGACCTCTGTCATCCTGTTCTGACGCAGGGAGAAGAGCATAGGCGAGATGACTGGTATGCCTCCGCCAACAGCCGCCTCGAATCTGTACGAAACGCCTGCCTCCTTTGCTGCCTTAACGAACTCGTCTCCATAGTTGGCAACGACCTCCTTGTTAGAGGAGACAACGTTCTTGCCTGCCTTGAGTGCAGCCATCGTGTATTCGTAAGCGGGGTGAGAGCCGCCCATAACCTCGATGACGGTGTCGACTCTCTCATCGGAAAGGACGTCGGAGTAGTCGTGGGTTATGACGCTTGCAAAGGGCGAGTCGGGAAAATCTCTTAAGTCGAGGATCCGAACGATCTCGATCTCCTTGCCCGTATATTTCTTAAGCTCCTCTTTATTGTCGGTGACGAGCTTGGCAACTCCTCCGCCGACAACGCCGAAGCCGAGTATAGCGATGCCGTGTGTCTTTTTCATTTTTTCCTCCATGGAACGATTATACTCGTATATTCTAGCATACTTGCAGACAAAAAGCAAGAAAAATATCAAAAAAGCTTCTCGGAGCATCTCCCCCGCCGTTATCACTTGCCTAAGGATAAGCCTGCGATCTTTCGCCGCTTATCCCATAAGAGATGAGTATGTACTTTCACAGAGCTTTTTACTCCCTTGGCGTTTATCCTCGGTTTTTCCTGTCGGACGTGGAAGGAAAGTAGCGAAAAATATAACAAAACAAAGAATTTGCACCGTGATGGTGCAACCCGGATACGAAAGCTTTCCCTCGGCCTCCTGAAAAGCAAAGCGGCGATAGCACTTTAAAGTCTATCGCCGCTTTTATTATTCTTGCTTTTTTGACCTTTTTTTGACGGCCTTTAGCTTACTCTATCCCGAAGGACGCCTTTTTCGACTCCTCGGTGATATGGTCGAGGGGATGGACCTTTTTGCCGCCTACGAGCATCTCAAAGTGGAGATGTGGCTCCTCGGCAAGCTCCGCCATAGCCGTGTCACCCACCTTACCGATGACGTCGCCCGAGGCTACGCTGTCGCCGACCTTGATCTCGGTCGCATCCTTGTTTAGGTTAGAATATCTCGTTACGATGCCGCCCTCGTGCGTCAGCTCAACCGTGTAGCCGAGCTTGGGGTCACTGTAAATACCGCTGACGACACCTGCCTCCGAGGCATAGACGCTAGCTCCGTCCTCGGTGGAGATATCTATTCCTGCGTGTACGCGCCATTCGCCAAGCGTGTCTGAATAGACGGGCATGCTCAGATCATGATCCTTAACGATTTTTCCTACGAGCGGTGCGATAAATGCCAAGGGCTTCTTTTCGTCCTCTGCGGGGGGCTCCTCCAGAGGGGGATCAATGCTGTCGCCTCCGGGCTGGGTGTCGATGGGGGGATCCTCGGGCGTTTCCTTTGCCTTATTAGCTGCGGCAATGATGCCGACGATGATCGCCGTGATGCAGAGGATAGCTATAACGACGCCGTAGATTATCTTGGTCGTCATCGGCCTGTCGCTGAAGCTGAATTTCTTTTCCATTATGTGCGTTGTTCCTTTCTTTTTGGGTTTGTGTTTATTTTCTTCCCCTCTTGCTTCTTTTATTCATCGGCGCTAAATATTTCTTGGAGGCCTCTTTCTCCTTTTTTTGGCGAATATTTTCCGCTTTTCGCCATATGCTTCTATCTCCGTTATTAAAATTGCACTATCCCCTTGACAAGCATTTATATATATTGTATAATAATTTAGTTAACTTTGTGTGTGCGCGGAGGTTTTCTATGAAAAATAAGATATCCTTAGCGGGCGATCTCGGCAGCGGCAAGAGCACCGTCTCTGCCATTCTGATCGAGAGGCTCGGCGCAGCCTATTATTCCACGGGCTCGATCGTGCGCTCTATCGCCGAGCGGATGGGCATGACGGCAAGGGAATTCAACGAGTATATGGAGACGCATCCCGAGATCGATAACGAGATCGACGACGGACTGAAGGCGCTCTCCTATGATCCTCGCCCCCTCGTCATCGACTCACGCATGGCGTGGCATTTCGTCGAGGGAACCTTCCGTGTCTATATGACGACCGACGCCGAGGTCAGCGCCCTGCGCATCATGTATGCGAACAGGTCTGGCGAGCACGTCGACAGCCTTGAGGCTACCGTCAGAGAGACACGACTTCGCCGCGAGAGCGAGAAGAAGAGATATCTCGCACAGTACGGCACGGATATCACCGATCTTAATAATTACGACTTTGTCGTAGACACCACCGCCGCAACCCCCGACGAGGTCGCAGGAGCGATCCTTGATGCCTTTTGTGCATGGGCTGATGGCAGGGACTTCCCCCATCTTATGCTAAGCTCCGATCGTATGGCGTTTCCTGACGACGAGCCGGATGCGGACAGGCTTATGCAATATTCCGATGCGCTTGATGCAGGCGAGAGCCTGCCTCCGACCGAGGTGTTCCTCGAGGACGGCTGCTTCTATATCTCGGGTGAGCCCGAGGCTGCCCTGGCGCACACTCTGGCGGCTCTGACCTATATCCCCGCTCGCCTCGTCTCGGGCAGCTCGGAGGGCAGGAGCTACGTCAGGATGAAAAATTCACTTTGATCACGTGAGGAAAAAGTATGCTTATTTTGAAGAAAAAAACAGCAGAGCTTCTTGCCGCCGCCGTAAAGGAAAAGTTCGGCGAGGGGCTGCTCTCCGAGGAGGAGATCTTCTCGGGGCTTGAATATCCCCCCGACAGCTCTATGGGCGATATCGCACTGCCTTGCTTCAGGCTCTCTAAGGCGCTTCGCCGTTCCCCCGTTGACATCGCCGCCGGACTTGCCGAGGCGATCAGATGCGACGAGTTTGCATCCGTCACGGCTCTGAAGGGCTATCTCAATTTCAAGATCGATCCCACCGCCTTTTCTGCCAGGGTCGTAAATGACGTTGCCACCCTCGGCGATAAGTACGGCTCGCCTAAGTCGGGTGAGGGAAAGACCGTAGTCCTCGACTACTCCTCTCCCAACGTTGCTAAGCCCTTCCACATCGGCCATCTCGGCACCACCGTCATCGGCCATAGCTTGAAGCTACTCCACGAGTTTGCGGGCTATAAGTGCGTCGGCATCAACTATCTCGGCGACTGGGGCACTCAGTTTGGCAAGCTTATCGTCGCTTACAAGCTCTGGGGCGATAAGGAGGCTATCCTCAGAGGGGGCGTCGACGAGCTCGTCAAGCTCTACGTTAAGATAAACAACGCCATCAAGGACGAGGAGGACGCCTCCCTCGCGGCAAATCCCGACGGCGAAAAGCATTCCGAGCTTGCGGACGCCTCCCGTAGGGAGTTCACCAAGCTTGAGCATGGCGACGAGGAAAATCTCGCACTCTGGCGCTGGTTCGTCGACGTGTCGCTCGCAGAGTATCAGAAGACCTATAAGCTCCTCGGCATCGACTTCGACTCCTATAAGGGCGAGTCCTTCTACACCGACAAGATGCCCGCACAGGTCGAAAAGCTCCGTGAGATGGGCTTGCTTGAGATAGACGACGGCGCATCCATCGTAAACCTCGAGAAGTGGAATATGCCCGTCTGCCTCATCTTGAAGCGTGACGGCTCGACCCTCTATCCCACGAGAGATATCGCTGCCGCCGTTTATAGGTACAACACCTATAACTTCGACAAGGCTATATACGTCACCTCCGCCGCTCAGTCGCTCCACTTTGCGCAGTGGTTCAAGGTCGTTGAGCTTATGGGCTACGAGTGGTATCCCGGGCTTGTCCACGTTCCTTACGGAACCGTCAGCATAAACGGCGCTAAGCTCGCTACCAGAACCGGAAACGTCGTCCTCTTAAAGGACCTCTTCGCCGAGGCTATCTCCCGTGTTTACGATATCACGAAGGAGAAGCACCCCGATCACGACGAGTGCATGGCAATAGCCGAGAAGGTCGGCGTCGGCGCCATCGTGTTCTACTACCTCTCGAACAACCGTATGCGTGATATAAACTTTATGATGGAGGACGCACTTTCCTTCGACGGAAACACCGGCCCCTACGTTCAGTACACCTATGCGCGCACCTGCTCCGTGCTTGAGCGTGCAGGCACTAAGGGCGAGATGACAGACGCTCCTCTTGGCGAGGTGGAGTTTGAGCTTGCTAAGTGTATATCCCGCTTCCCCGAGCGTGTTGCCGCCGCAATAGACGAGTACGAGCCCAGCCTCGTTACGAGGTATATCCTCGACCTCGCCGCCGCCTACAACCGCTTCTACCACGAGTGCAAGATCCTCAGCTGCGAGGATGAGAAGATCAGGAGCAGCCGTATCGCACTCACCGCCGCCGCAAATCAGGTGCTTCGCACGGCGCTCCACCTCATTTGCATGCAGACACCCGATAAGATTTAAAGGAGATATAAAGATGTCAGGACATTCCAAATGGAACAACATTAAGCACAAGAAGGAGAAGTCTGATGCCGCAAAGGCAAAGATCTTCACCAAGATAGGCAAGGAGATGGCTGTCGCTATCAAGGCGGGCGGCCCCGACCCTAACAACAACTCCCGCCTCCGCGATCTTATCGCTAAGGCAAAGGCAAACAACGTCCCCAACGACAACATCCAGCGCACCATCAAAAAGTTCACCGAGTCGAGCAACATCGACTTCGAGGAGATCACCTACGAGGGCTACGGTCCCTCCGGCGTTGCCATCATCGTTGAGACCTCCACCGACAACCGTAACCGCACCGCGGGCAACGTCCGTGCGTGGTTCTCCAAGTATGGCGGAAACCTCGGTCAGAACGGCTGCGTCTCCTACCTCTTCGAGGAGAAGGGCGTTATCACCATTATCGACGAGGACGGCGAGATCGACGAGGACAAGATCATGGAGGATGCTCTCGAGTGCGGAGCAGAGGACATCAAGTGTGATGAGGGTGAGTTCACCATCTACACCTCCACCGATGACTTCGACACCGTAAGAGACGCCATCGTCTCCCTCGGCTACACCCTCGACACCGCCGACATAGCAAAGGTCCCCTCCACCTACGTAGACCTCGACAACCAGGACGACATCGACAACATGGAGAAGATGCTCGATAAGTTTAACGAGGATGATGACGTCAACGCCGTCTACCACAACTGGAACGCTTGAAATTTTTGTCTATTTTCGTGTTTTCCGACTAGCTCGACGTAGGTAACTACGCCTTCGGTCGGAAGAACCCAAAACTAGCCTAAAAATTTCCTGCATCCCCTGAGCATAGGTTTTGTCAGCTTACGTGTTTTCAGGGCAAGCTCGCTGTGGGCTTCTACAGCTTCGGTCGGAAGAACCCAAAACTAGCCTAAAATTTCCTGCATCACCCGAGCATAGGTTTTGTCAGCTTACGTGTTTTCAGGGCAAGCTCGCTGTGGGCTTCTACAGCTTCGGTCGGAAGAACCCAAAACTAGCCTAAAAATTTCCCGCATCCACCGAGCATAGGTTTTGTCAGCTTACGTGTTTTCAGGACAAGCTAGCTGTAGGCTTCTACAGCTTCGGTCGGAAGAACCCAAAACTAGCCTAAAAATTTCCCGAATCCCCCGAGCATAGGTTTGATTAATTTCAAGGCTTTTCGACCGACTCGACAAAACACAATGACAAAAAAAGCGGCACAAAGCCGCAAAATGTAAATAACAATTAACTTTTAGCGAGGTGCGATGCGTGCCTCGCTTTTTATTTGCCCTGCTTTTGTGATCGGCGCCGCACATGTCCTCCACAGGTCGCATTCCGCTTTTTGCCCATCATTCACTATTCATTATTCATCATTCATTATTCAT
>JAFVXI010000036.1 GCA_017501245.1 Clostridia bacterium | reverse complement strand
CCTGCTCGTCGGCGACGTTCTCGCCACAGGATACTGGGCGGCGAAGATCTCCGAGATCACAGAGGACGATACCGTTCTCATTATCGGAGCAGGCCCCACGGGTATTTGCACGCTCCTTTGCGTGATGCTGAAGAATCCCAAGCGCATCATCGTGTGCGAGAAGGACGAGAACCGCATCAAGTTTGTGAATGAGCATTATCCCGACGTGCTGATGGTCACGCCCGAAAAGTGCCTTGATTTCGTTCGCAAGAACAGCGATCATGGAGGAGCGGATGTGGTGCTGGAGGTGGCAGGAGCAGAGAACACCTTTGAGCTTGCATGGAAGTGAGCTCGTCCGAATGCGATCGTCACGGTGGTGGCACTTTACGACAAGGCACAGACTCTGCCGCTGCCCGATATGTACGGTAAGAATCTGACCTTCAAGACCGGCGGCGTTGATGGCTGCGATTGTGAGGAAACGTTGAAGCTCATTGCCGAGGGCAAGCTCGATACCGAGCCGCTAATCACGCATACCTATCCGCTTGCGAAGATCGACGATGCGTATGAGCTGTTTGAAAATAAACGCGACGGGGTTATTAAGGTCGCGGTGGAGTGTTGATTTTAGTGTATAACAAAAGGCGACAGAGAAACCTGTCACCTAAATGTTTACGGAATTATGTTGAAAAAGAACGAATTTTATGGTACAATGTTTACACAAAGAAATTTCTTCAAGGAGTAAGGCATGGGGAAGTTAAAAATCAAAGATATTATGTTTGGGAAAATAGATGGATACAATGAATTTTTGGAGTATGGCGATGATGCTTGTAAGCAATTTTTCTTTGAATTTCCCAACGTAGATATAAATAAAGTTCTAAATGGAAGTGTATACTATATATGTGGTGAAAAAGGCACCGGAAAAACTATGCTTCTAAAATATCTTGAATCAAGGGCGAGAGAAAATCCAGAGGTTTGTAGCGAATTTATTCGTTTTAAGAAAGAGGTTGATGAAGATCAAAGGAATCAGCTCAAGAGAGCATCTCTACCAACGCAGCCATTTGAAGAGATAATAGATAAGGATGTGCCCCTGGATTCGACTATAGATTGCACTTTGGCATGGCAAGTATATTTGATAAAGTGTATAGTTTTTACATTAGAAAAGTCTCAAGTAGAGGTATTCGATAAAAAAGATATAATATGGAAAAATCTATCATTACTTTTGAGAGCAATGTATAGTGATTCTATTATGGAATTAGCGTTGAAAAATGGCGTAAAGAAAATATTGCCCAAAATTAAAAAAGGTAATATTGAATTGAATTTGGGTCTTGGGAAATTAGATTTTGAATTGGAATGGAACGATGAAAGCAAAAGAAGTGTGTCATTTTCATACATAGCTAAAAAAGCAATTGAACTATATAGCAATTTAACTCCAACCAAAGGAAAATTTTATGTTTTTATTGATGAACTTGAGCTTTCATTGAAAAAGACAAAAAAATATGAGAGAGATATAACTCTAATAAGAGATTTGATTTTTGCAATACAGTATTTATCGGAGATATCCAAACAACAAAAGTATAATATTTATTTGATTACGGCAATTAGAAATGATGTTTATCGTCATGTTTCGGCTAAAGGTTTGGAGATAAACAAACCTATACATGATTATGGCATTCAAATTTCATGGCAACAAAAGGGCGGGAATATTGAAGATCATCCGTTGCTTAAAATGTTAGAGAAAAAAATAAACTATAGTGAAAAGGCCATGGGAGTCGCGGTTACAAAAAATATTTGGTCAGAATATTTTACGAATAAGATTCATGATACACAGCCGCAAACATTTGTACTAAGGCAAACTTGGCATAAACCGCGAGATTTAATTAGACTTTTTAATATTATACAAGAAATCCAAGGAGAAAAGACAATAGTCAATCAGGAAACCTTTGAACGAGTAAGACAGCGATATGCGGAAGAATCATGGTCGGAAATGGAAGAAACTTTAACAGTAACATATTCAGATAAAGAAGTAATAGGAATACGACAGGTGTTGACAGGAATAAGAGTTCCGTTTACTTTGTCAGAGTTCATCTCCGCTATAGATGGAAAAAAAGAACTTTTTGATGAAGTAGATGTTTTGGACAGAAGTGGTCATAAGCCTTTGGAAATATTAAGAGATCTATATGATATAGGTGTAATAGGAAATTATGGTAATGTTCCTAGATTTATCTTCTTAGGAGATCAAGAAATTAATCCTATGGCAAGTTTCACATTGCATTATCCTTTGCTAAAGTTTTTTGGTGCATCAATTAAGAGATTCGAAAAGTCTGTTAACTAATTTATAAAAAACATAGAGGCGGTAATCGCAAGCTACGATTACCGCCTTAAAACTATCAATAAACAATCGAAAATAAGCCAAAAATCTCCGCAAGTGGTCAAACATGTGGTCAAGTGCGAAAAATGGGCTTGTTCAACCCCAAAATCAGGGAAGAACAAGCCCATTATGTATATCAAGAAAACGCGAGATTTCAAGAGATTTTGCGAGATAAATAAAGAAAAATCGGGAATCTTACGACTCCCGATTTTTGGTCTGAGTGTAAGGAGCGGAGCGACGGAATAGCGAGCTTGCGAGCGTCCAAGACTTCTCGCTCGGGAGAGCGAGGTCGCGGGCGACAGAACTTGCGCTACTCTGTCAAGTCGCTGCGATATATAGAGTAAGAACTTGCGTTGCCCTCCACCGTCGCATAGTCGTTGCGCATCGGTCGACCGGCTCCCTCCTTCAACTCCTTGCTCCCGGCGGTTTCGCTGCGGTAAAACAGTTATCAACTGTTTTTACCTTGCAACCCTACAACCCCAAGTATGCCACCTGCGGCGGCGCTTGAGGCGGTAGAATGACCGCAAGTTCAAAACATATCGCACAAATTAAATAAAGCCGTCGGGAACGAGCCCCAACGGCTTTATTTGGTCTGAGTGACAAGACTTGAACTTGCGGCCTCTACCACCCCAAGGTAGCGCGCTACCAACTGCGCCACACCCAGATCTTGCTATGTGCTACGCATTTACGGAGGTATACCTCCCGTAAAGCCTTTATATTATATCACCGTGTTTGGAAAAAGTCAATAGGTTTTATCAAAAATAATAAAACAACCGTGTTTTATCTTGAAGCGAAGTGCGTTATTTCCGCTCTTTTATGTTTTTGGCAACAATGCCTCCGCTTTTACAAGCGCTCGCTACGGCATCGCCGGCGAGCGGCGCATTATCCTCGGGTGTTGCTTGGCATGAAGATTGACATACTCGCAGGAGTGTGGTAGAATAAGCATAAGCGTGGCGCATCGTGCAAACGGGTGATCCTGTCGCACGATAATTCCCAAGAGTGCAAACATGGCGGAGAGTGCGCGAAAAACGCAGAAATCTGCCTGCGGGCGATGAAGCGCGCGGCTAGCCTGCTCATACGGCGCTTTTGGCTCAGTTTGATTGCGCACGGCGCTTTAGACGTAGCCTGCTTGCACATGGCTTTCTTGGCATAGCCCGCTCGCACGGCACTTTAGACGTAGCTTGCTTGCACATGGCGTTCTTGGCACAGCCTGCTCGCATGGCGTTCTTGGCACACACAGCCCGCTTGCGCACGGCGTTCTTGGCATAGCCTGCTCGCACGGCGCTTTAGACGCAGCCTGCTTGCGGGGGGAGTGAGGTAAAATATGATTATAGATGCACATGCACACATATATGAAAGGCTGACGGGCTTTGGCCCGAGAGGCGAGGCGCGAGCCATTGGCGGCGGCGAGGTGGTGTGGGCCACCGGTGAGCGGGAGAGATTCCTGCGGCCGGAGCACGGCGACACAGGCTTTTCGCCCGAGATGCTGGTCCGCCTGATGGATGAGGCGGGCGTAGACCGCGCGGTCCTGCTTCAAGGCTCTAATTACGGCTTCCATAACGACTACACGGCAGAGGCGGTGCGGAAGTATCCTGGGAGATTTGTCGGCGCAGGGACGCTTGATCCCTTTGCGGCTTCCCGTGAGCGGATATTCGAGAATCTCGTGGATCGCCTTGGCCTCCCCATATTGAAGCTCGAGATGAGCCGTCACTATGGGCTTTGCGGCTACCACGAGGGTCTGCGAGTTGACGGTGCGCAGCTTGCGCCCGTGTTTGCTGAGGCAGAGCGCCGCGGCGTTGTAGTGACGGTGGACACCGGTGCACTTGGAAGCGAGAGCTGTCAGGTGGATGGGCTTTGCCGTGTCCGCGATCGTTATCCCGATCTTACGCTCGTCGTTGCACATATGCTGTTTCCAAGTGACGATGGGAGGAATGCCGAGCGCCTGGAGCTTTTGTCGAGGCTTTCCGGTGAGCGTGTGTACTTTGATGCTACCGGCATCGGTCTCAATCTGCCCGAGAGGCGCGATTATCTTAGATGCGCTATGGATCTTCTGGGCGCGGATAGGATCATGTGGGGCACCGATTGCCCGGGCGTCTTCCTTAGGCGCAGCTACCGCGAGCTTATAGAGGATGCGAGAGACCGCGAGCGCTTTGACGAGAGTGAGATCGACCTCCTTCTCGGTGGAGTGGCAGAGCGTGTATACTTCGGGATGCACCGATAAGGTGCAGCTTGGCGTTTTAGGAGGGAGACCTAAATATGTATATATGGACAGGGATAGACGTTGACGGGCAGCTGAGGGGGATCAAGGACGCTGCGAGGACGGCGGAGGAGGAGCTTGGGATGAAGCCGTCCTGCTTTACGCTTCCGATGCATATCAGCCTGAAGATCCCCTTCTTTGTTTCTGACGATGTGGCACCCCGTGTCATCTCAGAGCTTGAAAATCGCCTTCTTTCCGCCAAGAGATTTGAGATCGATGTCGACGGAATACGTGACGAGGGCAACATAATATGGATCAGAATGACGCCCTCGAAGGAGTTGGATGAGCTCACGGATGATATAGTGGCTCTCACATCACGACGATTCGACGTAGAGCCTCACGAATATGACTGCGATAGGCTCTATCATACTACGCTGTTTATGGACGCGGACCGCACGAAAATGCAGGAAGCCCTGACCCGTGTTAAACATATAGCCCTTCCAAAGCGTATCGCAGCTGATCGCTTTATCATCGGCACGTCAGAGAGCGGGGAGCTTGGCAGCTTTAAGGTGATAAGGACCTTAGAGGTGTAAGCTTGGCTTCCGCATCGCACCTATATTGTGCTTGAGGCGTAAAGACGATATGCGATTTAGCACCGAATGCTCGGGCATGGTGCGCCGATTTGCTAACTATTATTGTCATCGAATTATCAAATGGCTAAGAAACAGCCCCTTGATAAAGTTATATCCGTTTCTTTCGGCATTATCATATCTATAAAAAAAGGACGCCTATCGGTTTCCCCCGGCGTCGGATAGGAGAAAAATAAAATGAGAAAAAGCTTAGGAGCGAGGACGGCACTATATCCGATGCCCGTCTTGATCATCGCCGCATGGGATAAGGACGGCGTGCCAAACGCCATGAACGCCGCTTGGGGTGGCATCAGCGAGGAGAAGGAGATCTCCATCTGCATCAGCGCCGAGCACAAGACTACGGCAAATATCCTTGCAAGAGGAGCGTTTACCGTGAGTATGGCAACGGCTGATACCGTCAGAGAGTGCGACTACGTCGGCATCATCTCGGGCAACGATATCCCCGATAAGCTTGAGCGCTGCGGCTTCCATACCGAGCCCGCGTCAAAGGTGGATGCTCCGATCATCTCCGAGCTCCCTATGGCTCTTGAATGCAAGCTCAAGAGCTACGACCCCGAGAGCTGTCGCCTCGTCGGCGAGATCGTCGATCTTTCCATCGATGAGAAGGTTCTTACTGACGGCAAGCTCGATCTATCTAAGCTTCGCCCCATCACCTACGACGGACTCGGCCACGGCTACTACGTGCTTGGCGAGAGGGTCGGATGCGCTTTTTCCGACGGAAAGAAGCTCGTCTGACGGTCCTTGCTTGTCGCTATTACTCTTTGCGATAAAGCTTACAGATTGCCGATACGGCGCATCTATGACTATATTAGTTTGCATTATCGCCTGTTCTGCATCTCGCATCACCATCCCTTGACTTATCATAAGGAGGTTATCAGATGAAAAGTGTAATCGACTGCGTAAACGTTTTTCAAGGAAACGGAAAGATCGATCTGCCCCCCGCAGAGGGGCTTGCCGCAAGATGGCTGTTTATCAAGGCGCAGGTAGGAAACACGCATCCCCACGCCTCCTACCCGTTCGGCAAGATCTCTGCCGGAGCATATACCGGCGGTTATCCGACCGGATACGGTAATCTCCGCCCAAGCTCGCACGGTGAGTGCCCGACCTTCGATGCGAGGGTACGCGGCTTCGCTCACCTTCACCAGAGCGGCACCGGTGCTATCGGCTATTACTATAACTACGCCCTGGTATCCCCGGGCAGGGGAGAGCTATCTCCGCTCGCCGACAGACTCTCTGATGAGCAGGCATCGCCCGGCTACTACGCCGCGAGGCTCGAAGATCTTGGGGCTCTTTGTGAGATGACGGTTTCAAAAACAGTCGCCATCCATCGCTATACGATCCCGGTCGGCGGCAGACTCCAGATAGATATGGCAAACAACGGCTGCGCTCCAGAGTTTGGCCCCCGCTTCTCGTCTAGCATTTGCGAGGCGGAGCTGCGCCTGACCTCGGGGAAGAGTGCGGCGGCTCGCATCGTCACGAAAAAGGGCGGCGTCCCCCTCTATTTTGCCTTTAAATGCCCGTCCGCCAAGGGTGCGGCGATCTGGCACAACTACGAGAGATGTGGGGAGGATGAACTCTCCGTAGCCGACGAGGGTGCAAGGTACGGTTTTGTTTTTGACGTTGATGAAAATTCCGAGCTTTTCGTCGCTTATTCCTTCGTCAGCATAGAGGCGGCAGAAGCACTGCTTGTCGATCATCCGAGCTTCGACGAAGCTCGCACGCAGACACGTGCCGTGTGGGAAAAATATCTTTCCCGCATTGAGATAGATGCGGACGACGAACTGCGTGAGATATTCTATTCAAACCTTTATCATTCGCTTATCAAGCCGTCAAGCACGGCGGGTGAAAGCTTCGTCGGCAAATGCGGATATTTCGATTTTTCTACCATTTGGGATATGTATAAAACCGCCATCCCCCTCATAATGACCGTTTACCCCGAAGAGGCGGAGGGCATTGCACATAGCTTCTTAAGTGCGATAGCGGCTCGTGAGCGCTCACCCATCAGTATGCCGATATCCTACGGAGGTGACATCGCTAAGCAGGGGAGGATGCTGATGGAGTATTCACTTGCGGATTACTATTTCAGATACGGAGCCCTCGCCCGTGAGATACTCGACGCAGCAGAAAAGGATCTGTCGGCTCACACCGACTTTCTATCGGACGGTATAACCGAGAGATACACACACCACCTCGACCTGACGGGTGCGCTTGCTGCTATGGCGGAGATAGCGAGGGAGATCGGAGATGAAAGGGAAGAGCGCTTCACCTCGCTCGCCTCTCTATGGCGTAGGGTCTTTGACCCCAAAAGCGGACTTTTGCTATCCTCATCCAGCTATTACGAGGGCACGGCGCATAACTATTCCTTCAGGCAGATATGCGATATGGACGAGCGAGTAAGGATAACGGGAAGCACCGCCGACTTCATCAGGGCTATGGACGAGCTTTTTGGCTATACCCGTCCGCCCGTCGAACAGCACACCGACTGCACGGTCGACCCTCTCACAAGGGGGATCGTCAGCTTTGAGGGCTTCAACAACGAGAGCGATATTGAGGCGCCCTACTCCTATATCTGGGTGGGTCAGCACTACAAAACCGCCGAGATCGTCAGAGCGGGAATGAAGTACGTCTATGCTAAGGGCAGAGGCGGCATCCCGGGAAACAACGACTCTGGCTCTCTATCCTCAAACTACGTTTGGATGGCGCTCGGCCTATTTCCGATCGCGGGGCAGAACCTCGTCGTTATCGGCTCGCCGATCATCCGCTCGGCTACGCTTCATCTTGGCACGGGAGGTGTACTCAGGATAACCGTGGATGGCGACCCGGAGCGTATGACCTACGTTAGGTCCGTCCGCCTTAACGGCAGAGCCATAGAGGGCTATCGCCTCACCGTGCGTGAGCTTATGGAGGGCGGCGAGCTTGTCATCAGCCTTGATGATGTGCCTGCGCAGTAACATTTTTGCTAATAATAGTTTACAAAAAAACAACAAAAAAGAGAGGACATCCATCGGAGGCGTCCTCTCTCTTTGTATTTACAGTGGCCGTTTTGCCGTGCGGTGATTTTTATACACCCGTACGACTATTATAATATGACGTTCGGGGCGTATCTTCTGCCATATCCGCCGCAATACGTCGCCATCTTTCCTTATTTCGCTCTGATATGCAGGGTTGGATTGACGATGGAGTCGCAGGCGGCGACGTCGGTCTGCCTGCCTGCCATGATGCGGATGCCGATGCTCTCGATCATAGCTCTCGGGGGCAGGGGCAGATGGCGCAGCTCCTTTGCGTTGATCTGCTTTGACTTCGATACGATGGAAAGGAACCTGTCGTATATCGTGGAGTTTAAGAGCGCAAAGATGCCGAAGGCAAGGCGGGAGGGCATCTCCTGATCCTTGTCCTTAGTGTCGATGAAGTTGATCTTGTTGTGCGTGGATATATACTTGAACTGGGGCAGCTGGCTAGCAAGGTAGACCGCCGCATTGACGAAGCGCTCGTCGCTCTTGGCGGGCACGCGCTTGACGATGACCATGTTCTTGTTTTTCTGGATGAGCGAGGTGTTTGCCGGGGCGATGTACTGCTTCGGGATAGGCAGCGGGAAGCGGATCTGTCCGCCCTTGATCGCCGCAGGTCTGATGAGCGGCAGGCAGCTCTTGATCGGCTCGGTGAAGAGCAGCTCCTCGCATCTCGAGTCGATGACGAGACCAGTGGACATCTTGAGCCCGAGCGAGTCGAGCGTCTCGGGGAAGGATGAGATATACTTGACGATCTTCGTATCCTCCGCCGACTTAGGCAGAGTTAAGGAGCCGTCCTTCTTATCCACGATGAAGTCGTAGTCGAGGGGCGGGAGCTTTACCGTTGCCTGCGGCTTGCCCCAGTCTGTCGAGGTCGAGATATCGACGGTGGCGGGGTGCTCACCCTTCTTATATGCGAGTATAATGGATTTCTTTAAGGGGGTCGCACGCTTATCGTTTTTCTGCTTGCCGATAAACAGATGTATCCTCTCGAGCGAGAGCGTGGCAGCCATCTCGCGTCTGTATTGAGCGAGCGCCGATGCCGACGCCACCGTCGTAGGCAGCATAATGACCAGCCTTCCGCCGTCCTCAAGATGCCTTGCGGCCATCTTAGCAAAAAGGAATGCGGAATTGATCTTCACCTGCGTGACGCCGCCTGCTCTCTTAGCCTCGGCGGCCCCCTTTTCGACCATGTCGGTCGGGGGATTACAGATGATGAGGTCAAACTTATCCTCCACGGTGTCGTAGAGGGTGACGGTGTAGTGGTTTTGCGATTCGGTGATATAGTTCTCGTGATAGACGGTGACGTAAAGGCGCACGTCGTAGTCGTGGCGAGCCTTTTTTCTGATCCTCTCGAGGTTGTCCTCCAGCATGGGGATAAACTCCGGGTCGGACTCATAGCAGGTGAGGAAGATCTGGCGGCAGCTAGGGCAGCTCTCGCAGATATACTCGATAACTGCGGCTGAAAGTATGCCCGTTCCCGCACCGGGATCAAGCAGGGTAAACGCCGTCTTATCCCCGTCGAGAGCCAGCATGCTCGCCATAAGCTTCGCCGTCTCCTTTTTTGTAAAGAATCTGCCGAGGCGCACGTTATCGCTCTTTGACTTGGCTCTCACGAGCTTAGCCGTATTTCTTACTGCCAGACTGAGCATACGAAAACTCCTTTCCCGGGGCGCAAAAACAATTCTGCCCGAATTTATCTCTAGCTTATTCTACCACATTTTTAAGGATTATGCAAGTGATTTTTAGTTTTTGAGAAAAAAATCTTGCATTAGGTCGCCCAAGGTGCTATACTTAATATGTATTATTATATCCTTAGCTATAAAAGGTTAAGAGGAGGTAACAGGTATGGCAAATTCCGCCACCTCTAAAAAGCTAAAATTCCTGCATTGCAGTGATATACATCTCGATGCGCCCATCCAGGGCATGACCCTCGACAAGGCGAACGAGCGCCGCCGTGAGATCCGCTCGACCTTTATGCGCATGATGGAGTTTGTCAGGGAGAGGGAGATAGACTACGTGCTTATAGCCGGCGACCTCTTTGACAACGACCACGCCACCAACGCCACCGCCGAGTTTCTGATCCGCGAGTTTCGCAACTGTCAGAGGACGAAGTTTATCATAGCTCCCGGTGTGAGCGACTGCTACGGCAACAATCCGATATATCAGTCGGGCAGACTCCCCGACAACTGCTACGTCTTTGCCTCCCCCTCGCTCTGCCGCTTTGAGTTTGACGAGGACAGGCTCGCCTTCTACGGCTGGGCGCATCCCACCGAGGGCATCTCGGTCAGCCCCATCGCCGACGCTCACGTCGAGGACGGAACGAGGATAAACATCGTTTGTGGCTATGCCGATCTCGGCGGCCCCATCGATTCGAATAAGTGTCCCATCACGGGCAGAGATATGAACCGCTTTGGTGCGGATTATTACGCCCTCGGCGGCCGCCACGCAAAGACCGAGTTCGTCAAGCGCTCGGGCGCTATGTACAGCTATTGCGGCTCGCTTGAGTCCACAGGCTTTGACAATCCCGATCGCGGCGGCGTCAAGCTCCTTAACGTCGACTATGACGACGGCGAGCTTTCCATCGACGGCAAGCACGTTTCCTTCGGACGCCTCAAGTTCGTCGTCGAGGAGATAGACATCACGGGCGTGCGCGCAAACAACGAGATCACAAACCGCATCAGCCAGCTCATCTCGTCGAGGAAGTACGGCGTTGAGACGGCGCTGCGCATCGAGCTTGTCGGCAAGGTCGACCCGAGGTTCAACGTTCCTAAAAAGTTTGAGTGCGATGCCTTCGGACTATATTTCTTCGACATCGTGGATAAGACCCTACCCCTCTGGGGCACGGAGCATTTCAAGAGGGATATGACCGTCTCGGGCGAGATCTACCGCCATTTCCTCCCCATGCTCGAGAGCGAGGACGAGGAGGAGAGGCTCAGCGCCGCCAGGGCGTTCCGTGCAGGACTTGCCGCCCTTGAAAACAGGGATATCGACGTCTGATTTTTCGTTTCCAACTCCCCGGAGCCTCCGTCGGGAGTGCAGCAAATGTGACAATAACGACAATCGAAAGTCGAAATTCAAAGGATTTCGACCGCAAATCTTTGATTTGCAAGCAAATTTCAAAGATGAAATTTGTTGATTTCTGTTGAAATGATTGTAGTGCAAAAAGCCAATATAGGCTTTTTATACGGCTG
>JAFVXI010000035.1 GCA_017501245.1 Clostridia bacterium | reverse complement strand
GTCTCATCAAACTTAGCCTTTGCGGTCTGGCAGAGAAGTGCGATAGCCTCCTCAGTGTCATAAAGCTTAGACTTCTCGATAAGCTCTAAGCTAGCATTATACTTTTTACCCATTTTAGCCATTATCGTCTACCTCCTTACTCTTCTACAGTGATACCCATGCTGCGGGCAGTACCTGCAACCATGCTCATTGCTGCCTCGATGGAAGCTGCGTTGAGGTCGGGCATCTTGGTCTCAGCGATCTTGCGAACCTGATCCTTGGTGAGCTGAGCAACCTTAGTCTTGTTAGGAGTTGCAGAAGCGGTCTCAATGCCACAAGCCTTCTTGATAAGAACGGCTGCGGGGGGAGTCTTAGTGATAAAGGTGAAGGAACGGTCTGCGTAAACAGTGATGATTACGGGGATGATAAGACCGATATCGTTCTTAGTTCTCTCGTTGAACTCCTTGGTGAAGTTGGGGATAGATACACCGTACTGACCAAGAGCGGGACCAACGGGGGGCTGGGGAGTAGCCTTAGCTGCAGGAAGCTGCAGTTTGATATAACCCATTATTTTCTTTGCCATGATAAATATACCTCCATTTGTGGTAGTTTGTCGGGAGAATTAGAAGAATTTTTCTCCCTCCCACATGAAAAGCCCATATAGGGCACACAGAATAAGATGGCGTCTTAGTCTGCGAGGCTGACGTCCTTGGTGTCAACCATGATAGGAATGTCACGCTTACCGGTGTTAGCGAGAATAACGAGCGACTTCTTGTCCTCGCTGATCTCCTGAAGAATACCGCTGTATCCCTCAAATATACCCGATACGACCTTGACAACGTTTCCGATCTCGAATGCGAACTCCTGCTTATGCATTTCAATGTTCATCGATTCAACCTCTTCATCAGACAGAGGCGTAGGCTCGGAACCGGGACCTACAAATCCGGTGACTCCCGTTATGTTTCTTACAGCATGCCAGGATTCATCGGTCATCGTCATCTTAATGAAAACATAACCGGGGAAGATCTTCGTCTCAACGATCTTTTCTTCTCCCTTGTCATTAACAACGGTCTCAGTGAGGACGGGAACCTGGATCTCATAGATGAGATGACCAAGACCTCTGTTCTCAACGATCTTTTCGATGCTGACCTTTACTTTGTTTTTATAACCTTTATAGGTATGAGCTACATACCATCTGGGACCCAGGTTTTTTTCGTCGATATTGCTCATTTAGCCTACAAGACCCGCAATAGTGTTGATCAACCAAGAAGAACCAAGATCGATCACTGCGATGACGGCACAGATAGCAATAACGGTAGCGATGACAAGCTTGGAGCTCTTGACCAGCTCGGTCTTAGGTGTCCAAACAACCTTCTTAAGCTCACCATGGGTGTCCTTACAGAACTTAGTGAATCTCTTCCAGGTTCTGACAACCCAATTGGGCTTCTTGTTCTCGGATATTTCTTTCTGCATACTACCTCCGAATTACTTGCTTTCCTTATGAACGGTGTGCTTACGGCAGAAACGACAATACTTCTTCATTTCAAGCCTGTCGGGATCGTTCTTCTTGTTTTTTTGTGTGTCATAATTTCTCTGCTTGCACTCAGAGCAAACAAGCGTAATTTTGACTCTCATTATCGGCACCTCCTAATAGAATTCGGGATTGACCCGTGAATACCTCCCTCAAAGCGAGGGACTGTGCATGTCCCAAAATTGCACAGAAAAAAACCCTCGACAGAGGTAGAACCATTTTACCACTTTATTCGTCATTTGTCAAGAGGTTTTCTAAAATAATATATATTTTTATTACTATATTGAAAATATATTATGCGTGTGATATAATAATTGTAAGAAATATCCACTTGGAGGACCTATGAACATCGTTATTCTGGATCGTGACAGTATAGGAAGAGATCTTGATCTGACAGAGCTTGAAGGGCTTGGCAGCCTAAGGATATACGACACAACGTCACCAAACGAGGTTAACGACAGGATCACCGACGCAGACGTTATCATCCTTAACAAGGTAAAGATAGGGGAGGATAATCTTTGCTCCGCCGGATCCTTAAAGCTTATCTGCATCTCTGCGACAGGGTTTGATAACGTGGATCTCGATGCAGCAAGAAAGCACGGCGTTGCCGTATGCAACGTCCCGGGCTATTCGACAGAAAGCGTTGTCCAGCTCACACTGGCTTGTGCGCTTTCGTTAGTCTGTCACCTAAGAGAATATAACCAATTTGTTATAGACGGAAGCTATTCCGCCTCCGGACTTCCAAACAGACTGACACCTACCTACCACGAAATTTCGGGTATGACGTGGGGCATAATTGGCTACGGAAACATAGGCAGATCGGTCGCAACGGTAGCTCGCGCTATGGGAGCTAAGGTTATATTTAATAGGAGAACTCCCACCGGCGAAGAAGGAGCAGTAGATATAAAGACGCTCTTAAAAGAAAGTGATATCATCTCCATCCACTGTCCCCTCAACGATTCGTCGAGAGGCTTGATATCAAGCGAAACGCTCAAAATCGTCAAGCCTAATGCAATAATTATTAATATGGCAAGAGGAGCGGTTGTAGATAACGACGCTATCGTCGACGCCGTGACCGAGGGCAAAATAGGTGGCTTTGCATCCGACGTATTCGACGTAGAGCCCATCGGATCAGAGCATCCTCTTATGAAGCTCGCCTCTCATCCTAACGTGCTACTGACGCCACACTGCGCATGGGGTGCATTTGAATCGAGATGCAGATGCCTTAGCATCATCATATCAAATATTAGAGCCTTTAATGATGGTAAAAGCCAAAATAGGGTAGATATTTTAAAGCAGTAATAGATATAGCCGCCGATTTCTCGGCGGCTATAATTACTTTATTGACGGTCGATCGTTACTACGATAAAGTATTTTTCATCTATCTTCTTTAATTCTGATTCAACGTTTTTGATAATAGTATCCGTAGAGTCTTTAACCTCGAAGGGCATCTCAATATCAAAGATCAGATTAGTATGAGTATGTCCGATAACCGTTCTGAAATCGTGTATATCAGCCCCATCGTAAAGTCGTGCTACAACCTCTGACGTCATTTCTCTTAGCGCTCTGACGTCCTCGTTGTTCGTCTCTATCGGATCCATATGTATCGTGCAAAGTATACCGAGCGAATCCTTGATCTCGCGCTCAAGATTATCTATCATATCGTGCAGCATATAGATATCCTTACTGCCGTCCACCTCTGCGTGCATAGATGCAAAGTAGTGGTCGGGGCCGTAATTATGAACTAAGAGGTCGTGTATCCCGACTATATCCTCATACTTGGCTACAACAGACCTGATATTGTTTATCATTTCCTCAAGAGGAGCTTCACCAAGCAAAGAGTTTTTAGTGTCGTTCAATATTCTCAAACCCGCAATAAGGATCATAACAGAAACGCACACTCCGACGATAGAGTCAATAAACCAGAGCCCGGTAACTCTGATTACAACGCCGGAAATAAGAACCGCAGAGGTGGAAAGTGCATCCATGATGGAATCCTGGCTCGAAGCCTCGAGAACACCGGATTTTATCAGTTTTCCAACACGCCTGTTGTACATAGCGAGCATCAACTTTAATACGATCGAGCCACCAAGAATAACGTACATCATCAGAGGTATATCAGATGACTGCTCACGGCTTTCAAAAAATCCGCCGAAGGATTCAGTCATCAGCTCAACGCCAACAAGCAGGATAAGGAAGGAAACTATCATCGAGCAGACGTATTCTATCCTTGCGTGACCGAAGGGGTGATCTCTGTCAGCGGGCTTTGCCGCTATTTTAAAGCTGACGAAGGAGACGATCGAGGCTCCGGCATCCGAGAAATTGTTAACCGCATCGGCGAGAATGGCTATTGAACCAACTACAAGACCGAGCACCAGCTTTGCGGTAGCGATAAACACGTTAACGACTATTCCCAAAACGCTCGAGAAGAGGCCGTAGCGCTCCCTTACCTCGGGCAAATGCGGCTTATCGTGATCTTTAATAAATATTTTGTCTAAAAAACTTGCCATAAATCCCTCATATGTAATTTACTTTTCAAAACGAGTGTGCTACAATATATACAGTATTATCAGGGGGTATAACTATGTTTATGAGCTTTGAGCTAGGCGGCAGCTGCTTCGCCGAATATAATACCGAGGTCAGATTTGATATCGCCGTAGCGCGTGCCCAGGGGGCAGAGCTTGTGCGTCTCGAGATCCCGGCCTCCGAGGACGAGAAGAATAACACCCGCCTCGCAAACTGCCTTATCAAGCTTCTCCAGTCGATGGGGAAGAGTGGAGCTCTTGAATTCTATTTACGTGCCTCCGAGCTTGATAGCCTAGAGGCTGAGGCTCAGTTCTTATTAAATAAGTATCCCCTTCACGTAGATCAATACGTAGGACGTGCTAACATTTTCTTCGTGAAAATATAAAGCAAAGAGGTTGCCGCAGTGAGCAACCTCTTTTTTCAAATAGAATGCAATTATTTGGTTGCCGACTCGAGGAAACGAACAACGTCGCCAACGGTCTTGAAGTTCTTGAGCGAATCATCATCGATCGTAACGTTGTAGTTGCTCTCGCAGTTATAGATCATATCTGCAAGCTCGAGAGAGTTGATGCCGAGATCGCCGGAAAGAGAAGACTCCATAGTGATAGAGTCGGGATCGATACGGCCGAGCTCTTCAACGAGGAATGCCTTGAAATTCTCAAACATATAATAATCCTCCATATGTATTGTACGTGCCGGCACGCGTCACTTACTCAATAATAATATTATAAAGCAACTTTTTTGTCAATAGTTTTTTAAAAATTACGTCACCTTGCACAATTTTGAGAGCGAATAAAATTAAACGTGAATTAATAAATTGTACAAAAAGCCATACGCTAAAAATAAAAAAGGCGTTTTTACAGAGCTGCACTTGACTTGATCCTATAAATGCTTTATAATTATTATAATAAAATCTTAAGGAGGTTTTTCCAATGACTTGGGGTTGGATGTGGATTGCAATTATGATACTTGCCATCGTCGTTGAGTCTCTCACCGATCAGCTTGTGTCCATTTGGTTTGCTCCCGCTGCAATTGTGGCAACAGTGCTTGACTTTTTCCCCGTATTTATCCTTTGGCAGGTTCTCGCCTTTCTTTGCGTTTCTGCTCTCGGCATTTTTATCGCCAGACGCCTTATCCTTAACAGAAGAGGCGCAGCCGACTCGAAGACCGATCTTGATATGATCGTTGGAGAGAAGTGCCTCGTCACAGAGAAGATCGACAGCTTTGCAGGCTGCGGTCAGGCAAAGGTTCGCGGACAGATCTGGTCCGCAAAAGGACTTAACGAGGATGATATTTTTGAAGAGGGCGAGGTCCTTCAGATCGTCGCGATCGAGGGTGT
Organism: Clostridia bacterium; assembly: GCA_017501245.1. Taxonomy (GTDB): domain Bacteria; phylum Bacillota; class Clostridia; order Oscillospirales; family CAG-272; genus UBA1740. The sequence continues at coordinate 134,044 of JAFVXI010000035.1, read as the reverse complement.
CAAGCTCATTTGTAAGAAATTATAATATAGGAGGTTTTTATGATCAATATGCTTCTTGAGGCAAATCCCGCACCTCTTATCGTTGTGCTGATTCTTTTTGCCCTCGCTATTATCATTGCTATCGCAAACATCAAGGTCGTTCCGCAGGCTACCGCCCGTGTCATTGAAAGGCTCGGCAAGTACAGCACGACCTGGTCTACCGGCGTTCACTTCAAGATACCCTTTATCGAGAGGGTAGTAAACGAGCTTACTCTTATGGAGCAGGTCGCGGATTTCCCTCCGCAGCCCGTCATTACAAAGGATAACGTTAGAATGCAGATCGACACAGTCGTCTTCTATCAGATCACGGACTGTAAGCTTTACACCTATGGTGTAACTAATCCTATTATGGCAATTGAGAGCCTCACCGCCACGACCCTCAGAAACATCATCGGCGAGCTTGATCTTGACCAGACACTTACCTCGAGAGATATCATTAATACAAAGATGAGAACTATCCTCGATGAAGCAACCGACCCCTGGGGCATCAGAGTTACCAGAGTGGAGCTTAAAAACATCATCCCTCCCAAGGAGATCCAGGATGCGATGGAAAAGCAGATGAAGGCTGAGCGTGAGCGCAGAGAGCTTATCCTCAAAGCCGAGGGAGAGAAGAACTCCACCATCCTCGTAGCAGAGGGTAGAAAGCAGGAGATCATTCTTGCAGCTCAGGCTGAAAAGGAATCCGCTATACTTCGTGCAGAGGCTTCCAAAGAGGCTAAGATCCGCGAGGCAGAGGGTGAAGCAGAGGCAATTATGAAGGTCCAAGAGGCAACCGCCAAGGGTCTTGAAATGATTAAGAACGTCGAGCTTACCAAGGAGGTTATCGCAATGCGTAGCCTCGAGGCGCTCGAAAAGGTCGGAGACGGTCAGTCCACAAAGATCATCATCCCCTCCGAGATCCAGAACGTCGCTTCACTCGTTACGTCCATCAAGGAGATCGCCGACAATAAGTGATCTTAAGCATTGAAAAAGCTTGTGCAATCACATGCACAAGCTTTTTTTCTCAAAAAACCGTCAAAAAAGATTTATAAAAGCTCTTGACAAAAGGGAGTTGTTCTGCTATAATGATCTAGCGTTGTCAGTATGTGCCTTTAGCTCAGCTGGATAGAGCAACTGCCTTCTAAGCAGTAGGTCGGGGGTTCGAGTCCCTCAAGGCACGCCACCCATATGGTGGGATTAGCTCAGTTGGTTAGAGCGCCAGGTTGTGGCCCTGGAGGTCGTGGGTTCGAATCCCATATCTCACCCCATAATTTATGTGCATCCTTTTGGATGCACATTTTTTATTTTGATATTAATAGCTCGTCTTCGGCATCTGCACTGCCCGACACCGATTTTACGCAAACCTCGCCTTCCTTAATGCCGAGAGTAATAGTAAACGGAACGGAATTGACTAAAACCAGATCGGATATAGCCGTTTCTATTTTTGATGATATATACCGTAAAGCCCCTCTTGCGCCACCCGCTCCGGGATACACGGCGTCTGCAATATGCTCCGGAATACTTTTGTCATACAGTAGCCTGACGTTGGATCGCTTAAGCCTCGAAGATAACGTATTAAGCCTAACCTCGGCAATTCTTGCAAGCTCAAGCCTACCGAGCCGTCGGAAGTACAATATATCGTCAAAACGACTTAAAAACTCCTCGGAAAACATCTTATTCGCTCCAAGGCGCAAAGACGTATCCTCCTCATCCCGTGGCAATAGACCTATCCTGTGCCCCCTATAAAGATTAGGAATATTCGAGGTCATAATTATAATAGTATTCTTAAAGCTTATCCTGCGCCCGGAGCCATCGGTCAGATAGCCGTGATCAGCTATCTGCAAAAAGAGATTCTGAACCTCCTTGTCAGCCTTCTCGATCTCATCGAACAAAACCACCGAATGCGGTCTTTTTCTTACAGAATCGGTGAGCACGCCTCCGCTTTCATATCCCGCATACCCGGGAGGCGCACCTATCAGCTTAGATACGGTATGTCTTTCGGCATATTCCGACATATCAAACCGCAGCAGAGAAGCCCTGCCTTGAAAAAGCTCACTCGAGATCGCAGACGCCAGCGCAGTCTTTCCTACGCCACTCTCACCTATAAACAAAAAGGCTCCTCTCGGTCTATCAACTCCGCATAAGCCGATCTCGTTTCGTTTTAGCGTTGAGATGATCCTTCCGACAGCTTCCTCTTGGCCGATTATCGTCTCACATAGGTTACGCTCTATCTCATCATAGTCTACGCGACTTCTGATATTAAGTATATCAACTCCGCTCATCTCGGATATAACTCTTTTCACGTCATAAAGCGTCACGTATGGAAAATTCTCAAAGCCGTCTGAGCACTCAGACAGCATATCTGCCCGGCACGCCTCTATCGCATGTTCTATTTCACCTGCCCTAAGATCTATCTCAAATTGCGGAAGCTTCTGCCTTATATTATCATTCGTTAGTATCGTTTTTGATGAATTCTCAGCCCTTACAAGTGAGCACACCTCGTCTAACACGTCGATCGCCTTATCCGGCAAAAACCTGTCGTTTATATACTTCATAGAGAGACTTATACATTCCTTGATCAGCTCCTCGGAAATCCTGACCTTATGGTAGCTCTCGTATCTCTCCTTTATTCCCATCAGCATATTAAAGGCGGCATTTTCGTCGGGCTCCTCGATCACTATCGGCTGAAATCTTCGCTCAAGTGCAGGTTCCTTTTCAATATACCTGCGATATTCCGCATAGGTCGTAGCACCGATCAGCTGAAGCTCGCCTCTCGAGAGCTGTGGCTTAAGGATATTCGAAGCATCGATCGCCCCCTCTGCGGCACCTGCACCAACTATCGTATGAAGCTCATCGATAAACAGGATGACAGACTTGTTTCTTATCGCCTCTTGCACGATGTTTTTTATCCGCTCTTCAAAATCTCCTCTGTATTTCGCCCCCGCAACCATTGATGTCAGATCAACGCTAATTATTACCTTGTCCTTTAAAGCATCGGGGACATCACCGTTAGCGATCCGCATCGCAAGCCCCTCAACAACCGCGCTTTTACCGACCCCGGCCTCTCCGATAAGGCACGGGTTGTTTTTATTTTTTCTTGACAAAACACGAATAAGCCTATCCGTTTCCGCATCTCTACCAACCACAGGATCAAAGCGCCCTCGTCTCGCAAGCTCTGTGAAATCCTTTCCATACTGTCTTAACACGGTTAGCTCACCCATGCGCTTATCCTCGCCAACGGTCGCCCTGCTTTTTATCATCGTAAGAGCTTCATCTCTTATTGACACAGGGTTTGCCCCCATTTTCTTCAAAAGCTTATAAGCAATACAATCCCTCTCCTCGCAAATAGCATACAAAATATGCTCTGTTCCTATCAGTGCAGAATTGTATTTTATCGCCGCGACGTTGGCACGCTCAAGGATCCTTTTGCATCTGGGTGTCATATCCTCGCTTCCAACCTCGCTTGCGATCCCGACCCCGGAATAATCCTTTACGATCTCCTCAAGCTCTCTTGGACTGATCTTATGTTTCCGAAGCAAAAATTCAGCCGACGAGCTTTCATTGGCAACTAAACTCAGCAGAAGATGCTCTGTTCCGATATAAGTATGCCCGAGTGCCTTCGCAAGCTCGCAGGCTTTAGTCAGGGAGCTTTTAGCTCTCTCAGTAAATCTATCGTTCAAAACGGTTTTCCTTTCAGACAGTTCCTATTCTCCCTAAGATTATTACCTATATCCCCGTCTTTATTCCAAAGTTAACCATTTTAGATGAGTCCAAGCTCCTCAAGCATCCGCAAGTATAGCTCGCCGTCTATTTCCGCCTTATCCTCAAGGGCAAATATTTCTCTTAGCCTGGCTACCGCAAGCGACGTGGAGGAGGTGTAGATGTATCCCCTTGGTAGGAGGTGTTCGTGACTGAAGAAGGATAACGTCTTAGCCAGCAGTTCATTTGCAGAGTATATATGGTCTCCGTAGTCTCCCTCTCTGTAAGGGAATTCAACGCTTACAAGCCTTCGTACACACTCGGCCCTCGCCCTTACGTCATATATGCGTCTTATCTCCTCAAAGGTTTTAAGATCTACCAGCCCGTCGCTTGTATAACCTGCCTCCGCTTGCACGTCTATGACCGCCGCACGGGTCCTTTCATCGTATATTCCACTCTCGTTTATACCGAGCATCCTCTGTATAGCTCTCGTTGCCTCGGGCTTATCGTTTATATTATACATAGCACTACCCAATAGTATACCCGGGGAACTGATCGGGCCTGACCATACTCCCCACGTAAAGATCATCGTAGATATTGATTATTGCATCCCAGGTGAGTGCGTTCACTCTCTCTGGATCGGAAGGAATGTTAAAGCGCTCCTTAAACGCCCTCACAGCATTCGCCGTTGCCTCGCCAAAATCTCCGTCAGGCACTACGCTTGGCAGATCGGTATAGACCGAAGCAATGTACCGCAGATATTCCTGGAGAGCTCGAACATCGTTTCCGTCGACGCCTAAGCGTAAGACACGCCCGGGAAAGGGAAGTATTAGCCCCTCCTCAAATTCATAGGGTATACCTCTCAGGATTCCATAATAGGTGTTTTCTATACTCTCCCACGTCCTCTCGTCAACAACGCCGGTAACGGGCAGTCCGTACGTTCTTTGATATGACTCAACGGCAAGTCGCGTGTTCTCACCAAAATCACCGTCCGCAGTTACTCTCTCCACCGATGGAATAAATAATGCAATGTAGGCAAGATAATACTGAAGAGCAAAAACGTTAGCAGAGGAATCCCCCTCGTCAAGCTCGAACTCAAACCTTGACTCTAGCTCCGAGACAGTTATGCCCTCGCTTGATAGGCTGCTCAGTCTTTTAACTGCTGTATATATAGCCGAAATCTTATTCCAGGTCGCAGGCCCAACTATCCCGTCGGGAGTCAGCCCGAACACCTCCTGGAATTTTCTTACCGCATCGCCCGTCGACGCACCGAAAAAGCCGTCGATGGGATATATCTTTGGTATTCCCGGGTAATTAGCAGATATTCTGTTGAGCCTCCTTTGCATTATCTCAACGAAGGGGCCGCTGTCCCCCTCTGATAAAGGTATGGAGGGCGCCGGTGTTCCGACCTCCCTCTCCGGGTCACGCACGATCTCGACCTCGGGGCCGTATGCCTCCTCAATGATTTCCTCGTATCCGGCTCCCCCATCAGCAAGCGCTACGGTTTCCCACTGTCTCAGTCCCTCGCACTCAATCTCCACTCCGTCGCAAAACTGTGCAAACAGAGGCTCTACATTTCCTCTTCGTCTCAAATAGCTGAAATCAAGCTCGTCGACGGCATCCGATATGCTGTCAAAAATATCACGCTGATAGATGAAGGTCTGATCGTAAGCCGGAGAAGAGGTGATATCAAAGTCGTAGCCCCTTTGTCTGTAATATCCCGTGTAGACCCTGTTCAGCGCCACGGAGGTCACCGCGAGGATATTTGCCAAAAGTGCCTGACGAGGCCAGGTAGGGTATATCTCGCTCGAGGCGACGTTTTTTATGTAGTCGGAGAAGGGGACGGTTACGTTAAGAGCCTCTGAATCCGGCGCACCCAGATGAACAACTATATTATCGGGGATCCTTGGTGTTAGTGGCATGCTGTTTCCTACCTTTCAAGCAATTCATTTTCGCCGCTGCGTGTCACGATCGTTCCGGCAGGACGCCCTGCATCGGCTATTATCATATTAACGGGAAGCAGGGATCTGACCGAAGAAAAGATCGGCACGCCCAAAACTCTCTTGGTCAGATAACCCTCCTTCGAGATCTCGACGTCGTAGACGGCGTAGGGTGCTTCTTTCGGAAAAGCACTTTCCGAATAGATCTTTGCCGGAGTGGGCAATCTTACCGTTTCCGTAAGCCCGTCACGGTTTGTAAGAAGAGAAAACTCTACATCACCGTTATATTCATCGGCTCCTCTTACGATCACCTTCGCCCCCTCAACGGGGAGGGCGGCATCCGCAAGCGAGGCTCTTACGTAAAGCTCACCAAACTCGTTATAAACCATAAAATCACCTCTTTTGGTAAAAATATCTAACACGAAAGCCGCAGTTAAGGGCATTTTTCTAATTACAATATATGCAGGTTTTGATGCGTTTGGTATTGACATTTTTGTTTTAGATATTTATAATATATGTGTAGTGACATTATTCGACAGAGTAGCATTTCTATCTCAGCCCTATATGTCACGTTTTACTTTAATGCGCTGGTGCGCCCACCATTGTAAATCTAAATAGGAGTGTGTGACGGGATGAAAGATTCATTATTCGGAGATCTTAGTGTTATAGGCATGCGAGGCTGTGAGGATTTTGTCGACCAGGTCGATTTTTATCTGAAGGAGTGGCGCAGGCATTCCAACGACGGCACCTTCGTAGTAAACGCCCCCTGCCCGAGATTCGGCAGCGGTGAGGCAAAGGGAACTATCACACATTCTTTAAGAGGAAACGACGTTTATATTATTACAGACGTTTTCAACCACGGCGTTACCTACAATATGTACGGTATGACCGTTCCTATGAGCCCCGACGATCATTTCCAGGACCTCAAGAGGGTCATCGGAGCTATCGGCGGCAAGGCACGCAGGATCAGCGTTATTATGCCTATGCTCTACGAGGGCAGACAGCATAAGCGCTCGGGCAGAGAGTCTCTTGACTGCGCTCTGGCTCTTCAGGAGCTCGTTAATATGGGCATCACGAACCTCATTACCTTCGATGCACACGATCCCAGAGTGCAGAACGCTATCCCCCTCGCAGGCTTCGAGGACGTCAGAAGTGCATATCAGATGATCAAGGCTCTCTTCCGTGAGTTCCCCGATATTGAGATAGACCCTGACAGGACGATGATCGTTTCTCCCGATGAGGGCGGAATGGGCAAGTGCGTTTACTATTCCTCGGTTATGGGCATCGATCTCGGCATGTTCTATAAGCGCCGCGACTACTCCATCATAGTAAACGGAAAGAACCCCATCGTCGCTCACGAGTATCTCGGCAGAGACGTTAAGGGCAAGGACGTGATCATCGTCGACGATATGATCTCCTCGGGCGAGTCGGTCATCGACGTCGCCAAGCAGCTTAAGGATAAGGGCGCTAACCGTATTATCGTTTTCAGCACCTTCGGCCTCTTCTGCAACGGTCTTGCAAACATCGATAAGGCTTACGAAGAGGGCATCATCACCAGAATATTCACCACCAACCTCGTTTACAGAACTCCCGAGCTTCTCAGCCGCCCCTGGTATTCCGAGGTAAATATGTGTAAGTACGTTGCCTATATTATCGACACGCTCAACCACGATCAGACCATCAGCCATCTTCTCGATCAGTCTAAGAAGATCCACGCCGTGCTCGATAAGCATAAGGCAAAGAAATAATGATTATTATTATTCAACGGGGATAGACCTCATCGGTCGATCCCCATTGTTTAAAAAGGCGGATATATGAGGATCACACTTGAATCTGACTATGCGCTCAGGATCGTAACGGAGCTTGCCAGAGCCGATGCAATGCTCGATGCAAAAACCCTCTCGGTCAACACGCAGGTCACCCAGAGATTTACGTTAAAAATACTGCACAAGCTCGTTCAGGGCGATATAGTCATGTCATATAAGGGCGCCAGAGGCGGATATAAGCTTAAGCGATCGGCGGATGAGATAACCTTGAAAAACGTTATCGAGCTTATAGACGGCCCCATAGAGATCGTCAGATGCCTCGGCTCCTCCGAGGTCTGCTCGCTCAACACCGACAAGACGATGTGCCTTTATCACCAGATCTTTGACCGCATCAGCTTCGAGGTGAGCGCAAAGCTGGGCAGTATCACTATATCCGACGTAATAAATAAATCCTACAAGCTATAGGAGAGTAACTTATGCTTAAAATCGTTTCATTTCCCGGCCTCGGCATAGGCGAGATAGAGTTAAATCCCGTCGCCTTCTCGCCGTTTGGCATCTCTATTGCTTGGTATGCACTGATCATCACCTTCGGTCTTATCCTTGCGATCATTTATACGATGTACAGAGCAAAGCAAATCGGCGTAAACTACGACGAGATCATTGACTTTGCGCTTTTCGTCGTGCCCTTTGGCATTATTGGCGCACGCCTTTATTACGTCCTTTGCGAGCTCGACAGGTTTAAGAGCTTCTGGGACGTCTTTGACATCAGAAGCGGCGGTCTTGCGATCTACGGCGGAATTATTGCCGGCGCATTGACGGTTCTCATCGTTTCAAAGGTAAAGAAGATTTATTTCCCCGCACTAGGCGACTGCATCGTTCCCGGCGTTATCCTTGCGCAGGCGATCGGCAGATGGGGCAATTTCGTTAACGTTGAGGCATTCGGCTCTGTTACCGACCTTCCTTGGCGTATGTGCAGCCCCAGCATAGCAAACTATCTATCCAGCCAGATCTCAAGCGAGCAGTATCAGGCAATCCTTAACGGATCGCTTGGTGCACATCCCACGTTCTTCTATGAATCGCTTTGGAATATCATCGGATTTATCGCAATTAATTTCTTCTACAAGCATAAGAAGTACGACGGACAGATCATTCTTCTCGTTTTTGGTTGGTACGGCCTTGGCAGAGCATGGATCGAGGGGCTAAGAACCGACTCACTCTTCATCCCCGGCACAGCTATCAGGACCTCTCAGCTTCTCGCTATTCTCATTTTCATTGGCTGTCTTGCTGCGCTTATTTATTTTGCGATCAAGCCTCCGAAGAGAGAATTGTTCTTCAAGGAGCCCGTTCCCGCAGAGGGTGAAGCCGCTAAAGAAAAGGCAGAGGCTCTCCAAGATGCACCCGAAAAGTCTACTAATAATAACGAGCAGGCTTCCGCCGATAATAAGGACGACAATGGCGACTAACGCCAATCGAGGTTATATTTATGTCTAAAATAATTGACGGTAAGGCGGTTTCGGCTTACCTTCGCCAAGAAATAAAAAACGAGGTCGAAAAGCTTATCTTGGACCATAACGTTCAGCCCGGGCTTGCGGTTATCCTCGTTGGCACTGATCCCGCATCCACGGTATACGTAAGAAACAAGCATAAGGCGTGTGAGGCGACGGGCATCAGATCCGTCAGCATCGAGCTTCCCGCCACGGTAAGCGAGGATGAGGTTTTATTGAAAATTGACGAGCTTAACCGTGACGACACTATCCACGGCATTCTCGTTCAGCTGCCACTGCCTAAGCACATTGATGAGAAAAAGGTCATCAACGCCATCTCTCCCGCCAAGGACGTTGACGCCTTCCACCCCGAGAACGTCGGCAGGATCATGACAGGCGACTATAAATTTCTCCCCTGCACACCCGCAGGCATCATATCCTTGCTCGACTATTACAAGGTTGAGATCGAGGGCAAAAGCTGCGTAATCATCGGCAGGAGCAATATCGTTGGAAAGCCTATGGCGCATCTCTTGCTTGAGAGAAACGGTACGGTTACCGTAGCGCACTCCAGAACCAAGGATCTCAAGGCAACCGCATCACAAGCGGATATCCTCGTAGTAGCAATAGGAAAGCCCGAGCTAATCAACTCCGAGTACGTAAAGGAAGGTGCAGTTGTCATCGACGTCGGCATCAACAGGAAGAGCGACGGAAGGCTCGTCGGTGACGTTGATTTCGAGTCGGTGAAGGATAAGGTGTCCTTGATAACCCCCGTTCCCGGAGGCGTAGGTCCTATGACTATCACGACCCTGCTCAGGAATACTCTGATGTCGGCAAAGACATCCTTAAACAAGGCTTAATTTTTTCTGAAAATTCGGCGTAAAAGCTATTGACAAAAGATGTCAATCAGTGTATAATAGATAAGTACTTATGCAAATAAGTCTCTTTGCAAAGCGAAGGGAGGGATAAATAGAAATGGCAGAGATTAGAGTAAAAGAGAATGAAACTCTCGACAGCGCACTTCGTCGTTTTAAGAGACAGTGCCAGAAGTCCGGTGTTCTTACCGAGCTCCGTAAGAGAGAGCACTATGAGAAGCCCAGCGTTAAGAGAAAGAAGAAGTCTGAGGCTGCTAGAAAGCGCAAGTATAAGTAATTTTCATAAAAAAGGATGCGATCAGGCATCCTTTTTTTCTTTTCCTATTATGATATATTTATACAGCGATAAAAGGGTCGTGAAAGTGAAAAACTAATACCGAGGTGATATTAATATTATGAAAGCAAGGATCATATCGGTATTTCTTTTAGTTGCTTTAGCCCTGTCCATAACGTCAATATCCTGCACGGCGGCATCTCGCGAGGGCTGGTATATTATCAAGCATGAAAATTCCACACCGGATTTCCCCTATAACGCTAAGACTCTCTCCTCACACTCCTGTTACTATATCGATCAAAAAGCTAGTGACGAGCGGGAGAAAATATTATATCTGACCTTTGATGCTGGCTATGAAAACGGAAATATCGAAAGTATATTAGACACTCTTAAAGAAGAGGGAGTTTCGGCAGCATTCTTTATCCTTTCTAACCTGCTATTAAAGAACACCCAGCTGGTAGAACGTATGTTTTGCGAGGGGCACACCGTCTGCAATCACACGTCAAAGCACAGGGATCTGACGACCCTTTGCGATAGCGAGATCGAAGGCGAGCTAACAAGGCTTGAGGAGCAATGCTTTGAGAAAACGGGAAAAACACCCGAAAAATTCTTCCGCTATCCCGAAGGCGTCTACAACGAGCATACCGTTGATATAATCGAGAAGCTCGGCTATAAAAGCTTCTTCTGGAGCATAGCCTATGCGGATTGGGATAACAACAAGCAGCCCGAACCGGAGGCGGCGCTGAAGTCGCTCTCCCGCCAGCTGCACCCGGGAGCGATCATACTCATGCATCCGACCTCGCAAACAAACGCAAAAATAATGAAGGACTTCATCTATTACTGCCGCAATGCGGGCTACGAATTCGGCTCGCTTCGGGATCTGATCTCAAGAAATAAGTAAAAAAACATCCCTATGCAAAAGCGTGATGTCTTTAACGAAGAAATCACACTAACCGAATAGGACAAAAAAATCCATCGAGAACGAAAGTAGGCCTGAAACAAATTTGTACCCCCGTTTTATATCTTTTCACGCCGGAGTGTTGCAAAAGAGTGCTATTTGTTATATAATAAAGAAAACCGAGGCTTGATGCAATATCCGCTTCAATATCTAAAAGGAGAAATAACGTGTTTCAGGATTGTCAATATAATGATTTAGGATATATCATCTCTTTCCCCGAGGGCTTTGACGAGGGGAAGAAATATCCGCTTGTGATCCTTCTCCACGGAGCGGGCACGAGAGGAAGGGATATAGAGCTCTTAAAGCGCAACCCTTGCACTACGAGAATCCAAGCGCATCAGTATAAGGGCTTCGTCTTCGCGGCGCCTATTTGCCATGCGCACGATTGGAACGAGATAATGCAGACGGTTATTTCCTGGGTCTCTGAGCTTCGCGACCGTCCCTATATAGACACCGATAGAATTTATCTCACCGGAGTCAGCATGGGCGGCTACGGAACATGGGAGCTTGCGATGCTTCGCCCCGAGTGGTTCGCAGCTATTATGCCTATCTGCGGCGGAGGTATTCCCGCGTTCACCCGAGCAATAGTGAACGTTCCCGTTCGTACCTTCCACGGTCTGCTCGATGACGTTGTAGACCCCATAGAGAGTCTCGAGATGGTTAAGGCGCTTAACCGCTTTGGCGGTCACGCAGAGCTCATCCTCTATCCCGATCTTAAGCACAGCTGCTGGTTGACCGTCTATTCCACAGAGGAGCACTACGATTGGCTTCTTGGACACACCCGATATTGTGAAAAGAAGGAAGAGGTGCTTTCCGGAGAAAACTACGGATAAGCAGAAAATTTATACAGATAGGAGCCTTTGGCTCCTATTTTTGCTTATTACGATGCAATTATTGACGAGCTACGACATAAAGAAAAATCCATCGCAGACTCTCGTCCATGATGGATTTTTTCTTCGTCCTACTCGGTTAGCGTGATTTCTTCATTAAGAACATTACGATAAAGCATAGGGATGCTTTTATTAAAAAGGATCACTCCTCGTCGACAATTCCGTTTCTTGCTTTGATCTCATCAAGACGCTCCTTTTCGGTAACGTCGTCACGCATGACGATCTCCTCCTCGTCAAACTCCTCGTCGGCAAATTCCTCGGGATGCTCGGCACGGTAAGGATCTATCATGACCTCCTTGATCTTGAAGTAGGCCGCAAACACCTTCATATAAGCAAAGGAAGAGAAGAGTATAGCAAGCGGGGCTGCAACTCCAAGAGGAAGAAGTATTCCTCCGAGGCCGAAGATAAACAGTATCTCGATTACGACGCAGGCGATAATAGCAAGCAGTGCAACGATATTTCTCTTAAAGCCAAGCAGAGCAAATATCATCGAATTCTTAAAGATCTTAAATACAGACAGATCGAAGGTCACCATTTGAACGTAAATATAGTATCTCATAAAGAAATAGAGTATGAGAATTACCACGTTCATCCAAAGCATAGTAGATTCAAAGAAATTCTGAGAGGAAACTACCATGTTATAAATATTGGATATAAGGATGGCATTGATGAGCACGTCGATAATACCGAAGGGGAGCGCCTGCTTCCAGTTTCGGCGAACGGCATACCAGAAGTCCGACCAGGTGAACACGGGCTCGCCCATAGCGATGTTTCGAAGTATATAAGCCGTTCCTGCATTGACAGGTCCGAAGGTAAATAGCGTGAGCGCACCAAGACCGTAAAATACGTAGGTCAGAGTGGTAGGAACGAGGATCTGATTTTGTATACCCGCAAGAGCATACATAGTCATTCCAAACGGCGTGGCAATGTCGGAATTAAAGAAGGGGACGAGATTCTGAAACAGATCGTACATAGGCAGGGAAGAATCCGCCTGCGTATATCCCGAAAGAGCGATGATAAGGAAGATAAGAGGAAAGTTACCAAGCACCATAAAGATGTTTGTGTAGATTATCTTATCAAAATTATTCTTATATGAATGGAAAAAACGCTTAAAGCCCGTGCCGAGATCAGCAGAGCGCTTAGATACGCCGGGGCCGTCACGGTTAAAGTCAAAAAGCTTAAAGCCCTTTTTCTCCTTTTTTTCTTTCGACATGATGCACCTCATGAAATTAGATAAATCTATTATATCACGCATCATATTTAAAAACAATATAATTTTTAAATATTTAAAATTTGTTTAACTTATAAAGACCGACAAGGCTCCTATGTAATATACCGGATATCCGGCGCATATCATTTAAAAAAAGATATGGAGAAAAGCTATGAAAATACTATCGTTGCTTTTGATATTAACGTTGTCAATCACCTCGCTTATCCTACCGATCTCGGCATCAGATTTCGAGGATATCACAGATAACGGCATAAATTCCGAGGCAGATATCTTAGGAACGAGCGGGGAAGATATCGAGCTGAGTGCGATCTCCGCTATACTTATGGATGCCGAAACAGGGACGGTCTTATATTCAAAGAACCCAGGAGAGCCATTACCTCCGGCATCCGTAACCAAGATCATGACCCTGCTTCTCGTCGCGGATGCGATAAGAGACGGTGAGGTAGCTCTCGACGACAAGGTAATTGTCAGCGCAAACGCCGCTTCAATGGGCGGAAGCCAGATCTTTATCAAGGAGGGCGAGGAATTTACCGTAGAGGAGCTATTAAAAAGCACTGTCATCGCCAGTGCAAACGATGCGGCAGTAGCCCTTGCGGAGCAGATCTCGGGCAGCGAGGCTTCGTTCGTGAAGAGAATGAACGAGAGAGCCTCCGAGCTAGGGATGAAAAACACCACCTTTGAAAACGTTACAGGTCTTGACGACACGGTCACAAAGCATCTGACCAGCGCATACGATATCGCACTTATGTCGAAAGAGCTGATCAAGCACGACGTGATCTTAAAGTATTCGGGAATATGGCAGGATTCCATAAGAGACGGCGAGTTTATCCTCACTAACACTAACAGGCTTGTAAGATATTACGACGGCTGCACAGGTCTAAAAACGGGATCGACAGACAAAGCGGGCTTCTGCATAAGCGCAACGGCAAAGCGTGACGGAATGCATCTGATCTCGGTTATTATGGGCGCCCCTACACGTGACGAGCGCAATAAGGATGCACGAGCTCTTCTGGACTACGGCTTTGCAGAATATAAGCTTTATAAGGATCCCGCATCTAAGCTTGAAGAGGTTGACGTCAGGGGCGGTACTATTCCGTCGACCTCTGTATATTCAAAAGGGTTCTCTCTCCTCGTAAACAGCTCGGACTACAAACGCATAGAAAAGAAATACGATATTCCCGAAGCTATCTATGCGCCGATAGAGAAGGGCGCAAAGGTAGGCAGGATCGTCTATTCCTTAGATGGAAAAGAATTAGGTAGCAGCGATATAATAGTGTCGGAGGATATCCGGGGACTAGGTTATTTTGACATTCTTTTGCGCCTTTTGTCGGATATAGCGTGTAAAAAAGCAAAGGATGCACAATAAAGTTTATATTAGCACTTGAAATGGCGTCTAAAATATATTATAATATTTTTTAGTAAATACTTTTGCAAAAATATTAAAATATGGAGAATGATATGAGCATTAAGATCAACGATCGCTTTCTGAACGGCTTTATCAGCGAAAAGGAAATCAACGAAACCAAGATCAAGGCTTGCGCTGCCAAGAAGACGCTTCTTGACGGAAACGGCGCAGGAAACGACTTTATCGGCTGGGTCGACCTCCCCGAGAACTACGACAAGGAGGAGTTTGCAAGAATCAAGGCTGCGGCGGAGAAGATAAAGAAGTCTGCCGACGTCCTTGTCGTAATCGGCATTGGTGGCTCCTACCTCGGAGCAAGAGCTGCAATAGAGTTCGTTAAGAGCCCTCTTTACAACAACCTTAAGAAGGACACTCCCGACATCTATTTCGCAGGAAATAACATCTCCACCACCGCACTCACCGAGCTTCTCTCCATATGCGAGGGCAAGGATATTTGCCTTAACGTTATCTCCAAGTCCGGAACCACGACCGAGCCTGCGATCGCCTTCAGAGTGTTCAAGGCACTTCTTAACGAGAAGTACGGCGTTGAGGGTGCAAAAGAGCGTATTTTCGTAACCACCGACAAGGCACGCGGAACGCTCAAGCAGTTCTCCGACGAGGCAGGCTACGAGACCTTCGTTGTCCCCGATGACGTCGGCGGCAGATATTCGGTTCTCACTGCGGTAGGCCTTCTCCCCATCGCTTGCGCCGGCATCGACATCGACAAGATGATGGAGGGCGCACAGGCAGCAAGAGCATGCTTCAGAGAGGCTGATTTTGATAACAATGCAGCAATGCAGTATGCGACTTATAGAAACATCCTGCTCGCACAGGGCAAGTCCACCGAGATCCTCGTAGGCTACGAGCCCTACCTCACTATGATCAACGAGTGGTGGAAGCAGCTTTACGGCGAAAGCGAGGGCAAGGACAACAAGGGTATTTTCCCTGCATCTGTCATCTTCTCAACCGATCTTCACTCTCTCGGTCAGTATATCCAGCAGGGTCAGAGAAACCTCTTCGAGACCGTGCTTAACGTTAAATCGACAGGCATTTCCTTCGAGATCCCGAACGATCCTCTAAACGTTGACGGACTTAACTTCATCAGCGGGAAGTCTCTCGGCTACGTAAACGAGACTGCAATGCTTGCAACGCTCATCGCTCATAACGACGGCGGCGTTCCCAACATCGTTATCGACCTTGAGGATAAGTCTGCATATAGCTTTGGCTACCTCGTATACTTCTTCGAGTTTGCTTGCGCTATCTCGGGATATATCCTCGGAGTAAACCCCTTCGATCAGCCCGGCGTTGAGGCATATAAGAAGAATATGTTTGCCCTTCTCGGCAAGCCCGGATTTGAGGATATGCGAGCTTCTCTCGAAAAGAGAATATCCAAGGATTAAAATAAACATATAGCTTAGTTTATTTTATACAAAAAGGCATAGGAGTGCTATATTTTTGCAGAAAACCTATTGCATTTTCTGACAATTTATAGTAAGATATAATCAAGAAAGAGTAGAACTCTTAAAACCTAGGAGGATTTAATATGATCAAGTTATTCATTGGTGGTAAAGGATCTGGCAAGACCAAGACTCTCATCGAGCTCACCAACTCTGCAGCAGAGGCTTCTAAGGGCTCTGTAGTTTGCATCGAGAAGGGCGATAAGCTCAGACACGAGATCACCTATAAGGCTAGACTTATCGACACCGTTGAGTATGCTATAGATGATGCTGAGGCTCTTTATGGATTTATCGCAGGCATTCTTGCCTCTAACAACGATATCACGGACATCTTTGTAGATTCCTCTCTCAAGATCTGCGGCAATGACGTTGCAGCATTCGAGGCAATGCTTCCTAAGCTTGACGCCATCTGCAAGAACGTTAATCTCGTTATGTCCGCCTCCATCAACGTTGAGGAGTGCCCCGATTCCATCAAGGCTTACGCTTAATTCATTATTATAAGCATAGCTTCAGTGAGCAGTAGCGATCTACTGCTCACTTTTTTTATCAAACTTTGTCAGCATTTCTCCCCTTTGCATATTATAATATTAGCCGCTTCGCATTTAGGCGGCAAATTTATAGCAATTGTTTATAAATAAGGAGAATATATAATGCAAGACAACAGAAATGCGTGTTCTCCCCAGAGCTGCGATAGCCGCGGCATGGTCTGCATAGACACGACACGCATCCTCGATGCCTGCCGTGACCGTGACTGCTTTGAGGATGAGAGAGTTTACTTAACAGCCTCGGGCGAGGATATCCTTGGGGTGGCAACGAACATCAGAACTAAAGCCGCGAGGATCCTCTTTGCAAACGTGGGTGTAGACGAGGTTCCTTTTAACAACGGATTTTACCGTATATCCATTCGTTATTACGTTGAGGTGACCTTCGAGGCTTGTGTAGCGATAGGGAAGAGTGCATGCTTTAGCGGAATAGCCGTTATACAGAAGGAGGTCGTGCTTTACGGCGGAGAAGGGAATATCACGACCTATTCCTCCACCCCAGGCTCTAACTTCTGCGATCCCTGCAGCTCTGCCAACGTCAGCACTAATCTGCCTATCGCGGTTGTAGAAACGGTTGAGCCCGTGATACTCGGAACCAAGGTGTTAGACAAATGCTGCGTATGCAGCTGCGAGGCGCTCGATCTCCCCGACGAGATAAGATGCTGCCTTAACGAGCCGCTCGTGGAGTCTCAGCATGGAATTGAAATAAGGGTTTCGATCGGTCTTTTCTCGATTATAAGAATGGAAAGACCCGCCCAGCTTCTCATCCAGGCAACCGACTACGCCGTGCCCGACAAGGAATGTACGCTCTCATCCTCGGAGAACAATCCCTGCGACATCTTCAGAGGCATAGCCTTCCCGACCTCGAGGTTCAGAACGACGATTTGTCAGCCTCAGGATCCTCCGCCCAAGCCTCACGGCTCCTGCGGATGTAAGTAGGCTCAATAATAGAGATACGAAATTTAACCGTCAACATGAAAAACCTCACTCGGCGTCGAGTGAGGTTTTTATAAATACTTATTACAAGTGGATTTTGCTATTCGTCGGTCGGACTCGACGAATTACGCAATATATCGCCGACGGCGATATGCGAACCACATTCGCACCAATGGTGCGATGTGATCGAGCCTCTGCATCTCCGACCAAAAATAAAAGCACCCACAAGGGGTGCTTTTATTTTTGGTGGAGACAAGTGGACTCGAACCACTGACCCCTTGCATGTCAAGCAAGTACTCTAACCAACTGAGCTATGCCTCCATTTATCGAACGCTCAATTATTATAGCACAATACTTTGGAAATATCAATAGTAAATACGAAAAAAGTTTATATTTTTTTATTTATACGCTGTCGCATGATCTCATATGCAAACATAGTCGATGCGGAGGCGGCTGAAAGGCTGGCACGAAACTCTCTGGCATAAGGGATCTTTACAAGAAGATCAGCCATATCAAGCACGTCCTTGGATATCCCGCGCTTCTCACCGCCAACAACGAGCAGAATGGGACCGGATAGATCAACAGCTCCAAGCAGATTATCGGTGTCCTCGGAGGCGCAAACGATCTTATAGCCAAGGGAAGAGAAGTGTCTGACGCATTCTACGTCATCAGCAGTATATATATTAAATCTCTCAGAGGCGCCCGCCGAGCTTCTCGACACTACTCCGGCAGCGCTCATCCAGTTTCTTCCACCGAGGATAATTCCGTCAGCTCCGCAGGCGTAAAGCGAGCGAAGGGAATAGCCGAAGTTATATGGATCCTCGATGCCCTGGATCATTGCATAAAAGCCCGAGGGCAAGACCTCAGCACCACAAAGCGCTGGCAGATCCCTCCCTGAGCACACTGCGATAATGCCGCCGTGTGTGTTTCCAAGGGTTAAGACGTCCAGCTCCTCTGCTGTGGATCTGACCAGCTCGAAACCGTATTTATCGGAAACTGCCCTAAGATATCCCACCTCTTTTGAGATTTTTTTAAGTTTATCACCATCGAACAGGATCTTTTCGATGCGTCTGTTATTAACACCGGCATCAATACCGGCGATGATAGCTCTGATCGAAGTCATCCCCTCAAAGACGGTAGAATCTACAAATTTTAATGCTTCCTTTTGCATTAATACGTGAGTCCTTTCATATATTTGATTAACACTACTCACAGCTATAAAGGAGCAGGTATGAAGCTAAATGACGATAGATGCGAGACGCTTGCGCAGTACGTGATAGAAACGGGCGCAACCGTCAGAGCTTGCGCAAAGCATTTTGATATCAGCAAAAGCACGGTACACAAGGATCTGACAAGCAAGCTCAGGTACATAAATAAACGACTATACGACGAAGTAAAGATCATCCTTAATAAAAACAAATCCGAGCGTCATATCAGAGGTGGCGAAGCGACCAGGCGCAAGTATATGGGTATAAGGCCGAAGGCAGAAAGAGAAGGGTAGAGCTCTTCTCTGCCGTCTATATACCTATTATAACTCACATCGACGCCATTTTCAACATTAACTATTCAAATTGATCATTTTAATCGATCAGTACGACCGATAATGAATGCCGTTCGTGTGCTTGATTTTTTCATTTACCATTGATCTGATACTGCTATTATAAGAATGCGTAATAAAGATGCCAAAAATATAATCATATACATTGATGAGTACGTAGGATCAACGCATAAGACAACCATACAATAATAAGACGTGCCAACCGGCATAAATCTAAGACCGCACCGGCAACAAGCATAAACATATAAGGATAATCCCGCCAAGCATCAATAAAATCTTAGAAAAACAACGGTAAAAGCTATAAACAAGCCAAAAAAAGCACCTTTTTAGGCATTTTTACTTCCCCGAATTATACAAAATTTGCATTTTGTATAATTGGATACATATTTTGACACGCCACCCTACCGAGATCTAAATCTTCGCTTTTATTAAAAAGCCGTGGTTTTCTGTCGGTTAGTCAAGTCTACCCTTCGCCTCGTATATCAGACGGATAAATACATTCCTTTACCCATCGGGGCAGATAAGGTGCTTTCAGTAGGGAGTATGCGTTAGTAAATCACTTTATTGATAGTCGCCCTCAGCTGTAATGCGAAAATATATATCACTTATATCTAAAGCATAAGATCGCTACTTACACACATTCGTATGCACGTATTAATCGCTTTCATATCTAAAGGGAATTATCGGAGCGGGCATTATCACTCATCACTATCCACAACGAAACGTGCAAGGTAGGGCTGATAGCCTGCTTCTCTTCCCTTGCGCAGCCAAACAGTGGATGGGTTATACCGTTGCAAAATTGCTATCGCTGATCGGCTATCACTTTATATATAGCTTCAGCAATTCGACGCATTCGCCCTACTCTTCCCTTTCTTTTGAAAAAGAGATAACAGATCGGTTTTACATCGCCGAAATGTTATCTCTTTTCGTTTTATAAAGAGGATATTTTCACCGCAACGTCGCCACCTTGAGAACGGCAAACGCTACTCTCCCCTTTTATTTTACAAACTCGCTATAAATGGCCTTGAGTGCAGGGATATAATCGTGCTCGTCAACGCCGACGATGATGTTAAGCTCGCAGGAGCCCTGATCTATCATCCTGATGTTAACTCCCGCATCCGCAAGCGCCGTAAAGATGCGCGCAGCAGTTCCCTTCGCCTTGACCATACCGCGGCCAACGATTGCGATAAGCGCAAGATTGTCCTCAGTGAAGATGTTATCGGGGTTTACAGCCTTGCAGATAGACGCCATAATATCGCCGCGCTTCTTCTGAAGATCCGCTGTTGCCATTACGACGGTCATGGTATCTATACCCGAGGGGAAATGCTCAAAGGAAACGCCGTTTTCCTCAATAGCCTGAAGAACACGTCTGCCGAAGCCGAGCTCGGAGTTCATCATATCCTTTTCAAGCGTGATAGTCGAGAAGCCCGTTCTGCCGGCAACACCGGTAATAACGTGCTCGGGGATCTCATCGGTGTCGGGCACGATGAAGGTTCCTCTATCCTCGGGACGATTGGTGTTTTTGATATTGATCGGGATCTTTGCATATCTTACGGGGAAAATCGCATCCTCGTGAAGAACGGTCGCACCCATATAAGAAAGCTCTCTGAGCTCCTTGTAGGTGATAGTGTTGATCACGGCAGGATCCTTTATGCACCTGGGGTCGGCCATAAGGAAGCCGGAAACGTCAGTCCAGTTCTCATAAATGGTCGCAGAAGCCGCACGTGCAACGATAGAGCCGGTAATGTCAGAGCCTCCGCGAGAGAAGGTCTTGATGGTTCCGTTAGGCATAGAGCCATAGAAACCGGGGATGACAGCCTTAGGAGTCTTAGCGAGATAGGAGCTGAGCACCTGATTAGTCTTCTCAGCGTCAAAAGCACCGTCATCGTTAAAGAAGATGCACTTTCTTGCATCGATGAAGGTGTAATCGAGATACTTAGCGAGGATCATAGCGTTAAGATACTCGCCTCTCGAAGCAACGTAATCTCTACCCGAGTTATGTAAGAAGGAATGCTTGATCTTATCATAAACCTCAGTGAGATCAAGATCGATGCCGAGCCCCTCGATTATATCATCGTAGCGCTGCTTGATAGCATCGAAAACCTCGGATATATCACGCTCATCTGCTGCCATCTCATAGCAGTTATAGAGCATATCCGTAACCTTTTCATCGGTGGAGCTGCGCTTGCCGGGCGCCGATGCTACAACGTAGCGACGCTCGGGATCCGCCTTAACGATCTCGGCGACGGCTCTGAAATGATCAGCATCCGCGAGCGAGCTTCCTCCAAACTTTAAAACCTTTAAACCCATTTTCTTTCTCCAATACCAGTATTTTACTAATGACACTCATCAAAGGCAAGGGTCTAGCCTTTTCAAAATTTCATAATATCATTATATGTAAACAAGCCCCTTTTGTCAAGTAAAAAAATAAATAATTATGCGAGGAGTCTCCCCCTCGCATATAGTCTATAAGTCATCGACGTCCTGCACAGGCTCTTCGTCCTCATCGAGCGGCACGCCGGTCCATGAGCCATCGGGATCGGTGTTGATCTTTAAATCGGCAAGCATTTTGGCGCCGTCCTCAAGTGGATGAGGGACTCTATTCTTCTCTTCCCTTTTCATTTTTTGCTCCTTTTATACATTTTTTGCTACTTATAAAAATTAATCAAAAAAATCTCTTGACTTTTTTTTAAGCATCTGCTATAATTATTAAGTCGCACGGAGAGATGGCCGAGTTGGTCTAAGGCGCACGACTGGAAATCGTGTAAACGTTAACCCGTTTCAAGGGTTCGAATCCCTTTCTCTCCGCCACACATTGAGCACTGCAATAGCGGTGCTCTTTTTCATTTTATATGCATAAATTCACTATCATATCGATCGTTATTGCAAAAAGCAATGTTAGTGACAGCCTTTTCTTCAACCCCTCGTCAAGCCTTCCCACCGCACGGATCAAAAGCTCAAGGGCGGGCATAATAGCGGTGATCAGAACACCCCACGCAAAGCCCATCTCAAGGCAGGCGTATCTGCCGAGCGCATACTCGTAGCTCTCGTAGCTCCAGAGCACTCTTCCTGTTATCAGCTCTGAGAGTGAGCCTACGAGATGCTCGATGAGCATGGTAGAGATAAAACAGAACAGAAAATACACAATGCAACGAAAACCCTGAGGCCACCTCTTTATCAATAGGACACGGCTGCCGATCGGAGTTCCGACTAACACGTATATGATTATAAGAGTAGTTCCGTAGATCGGGCATAGAGGAAGCGTCAGCAGTCCTCTGTCTGCAAGTGTGTTATATAGTAATAAAAACGCAACGGTTTCAAATAGCCAGCCGCAAAAAGATGCAATGACCCCGGTGATAAAGAGGTCGGCTTTTCTATCAATAATATTTAAAGGCACGTGCTTTCCTCGAAAAAATAAATAAGGCACCCTAGATAGGATGCCTTATTATTCGTTAATTATACGTAATAGGAAAAGAGATCAAAGCTTAGCGATAAACGTCGCAGCATCAAAGATGGCGTCACCCGCAAGCACGTCAAGCTCGCAAGCCTTATCGGCTCCAAGTGCGGAATAAACCTTCTTCATCTCCTCATAGGACTCGGAAACGCCCTCGAGGGGGAAATATTCATCCTCCTCATAAGCGAGAACGGAAATACGTCTCGGAGCAATTAAGCCACCGATATCTCCCATGTTAAAGCTGTTTACGATATTCGGAACGTAATGGCAGGAGCACTGATTGAAGGAGGTCAGCGAGGAGTTCCAGCTGCAGACGGAGGAGCAAACGACGATAGAAGAAATTCGCTCGTCAACAGCCGCAGCATAATAAGCGGTGGTTCCGTTACCTCTGTAACCGATAACCGAAATATTATCAGCGTCGATAAAGCAATAATTTGCGAGAACGACGTCAAGGGTGCGCATAAGATCCCAAACCCTATCGCCGACGGTAGATCTGCCGATCATAGCCGAACGCATAGAGGAGCGGAAGCACTCACACCAAGTAGTTCTTGTAAATGCCTCGGGAGAAATCTCGTTGGTGATGGCGAAGCAGCTGTTGAAGTTGCGCTGCTCAAGTGCCATAAAGCACATACCGCGGCCAAGAGCGAGAGCGGAAACCGAGCCCTCATCTTTAAGAGCGGCATCAAGATCCTCGGTCTTGCCGACGAGATATACCGCAAGAGGAGCCTTAGCGGAAAGTCCAGCGGGGACTCTGAGAGTTGCCGTTGTGAAGAAGTTTCTTTCGGTCTCTATGCGGATAACGATCTCCTTATAAAGCTCGCACTCGGATTCCGAAACGACGGTAGAAACGGGCAGAAAGCTCTCGATCTCGTCAATGCCGATAAGAGAAGAAAGCTCTTTTCTTGCCTTCTTCTGCCATTCGCTTGCGGGCATGGAGCCGTCATACTTCATAGAAGGATTACAGCCGGCGATATATTCTCTATTTCTGATCAAGGGACTGAAATTCACAGCTTAATCCTCCTTTTTAGAAACCGTGCCCATCATCTTATGCACGACGGGCCAAGAAAGATCGGCATAGAATCTATGGCCGAACGGACCTGTTACGAGATCGCAATTCTGAGGAACGCCCGCAACGTCATACATCTTCTCGGCTAAATCATAGCATTTGTCAACGCCGGGCTTATAGAAGCCGACGTCGGTAATGCCGTGAACGATAATGAGCTTTCTCGGAGCAATAAGGCCTGCGAGATCACCCATATCAAAATACTTAGCTATTCCCGCAACGTAGTTACAGGTGCAGTGTCTCTTAACGCCGACCGACATATCCCAAGAGCAAACAGCGCTCGAGGGCATGCAAAGGGAGATCCTCTCGTCGACACAGCAGGTATAGTAGGTAGCAGTTCCGCCGCCGGAGTTTCCCATAAGGCAGATCTTTTCTTCGTCAATGAAATCAAAGTGCTCGAGAATAGCGTCAAGAACACGCATAACGTCCCAAGCACGCTCGCCAAGGGTGGATCTGCCCGACATCATAGCAGCCATCGAGGTGAGATGGCAGCCCCTCGGAAGCTCCTCGCCGCCCTTACACTCGCCAAATCCCCTCTGCTCTATCGCAACGCAGACGTATCCCTCTTCGACACCTCTGACGCAGAAGTCACGGTCGCCGCCGCTGATAGTGATCTCATCATCCTCATAGATAGGCTTACCGAGCGAGATGTGGAAGCCGGTGGAATGACCCTGCAGGCAGAGCATCAAGGGATTCTTTTGCGTTTCCATCCCTTTAGGAATGCGCATAACCGAGGGAACGAAATAATTAGGCTCGGACTGAACCGTAAAGCGATATTCCGTATAGGTGTCGGTCTCGGTTTTATATTCGATATTGAAAAGCGGATCACACTTTTCATACTTATTCATACCAAGTATATCAAAGAGCTTTGCTCTGGCGGTCTTCTGCCACTCGGAGAAATCCATACCGTCGGCATAACGCATAGCGGGCGTAATGCCGGTCAAAAGCTCATAATTCTTATGTTCGGCGATTGAGATCATTGCTGATTCCTTTCTGGTAATGTACTACGTTTATTATATATGCGTGCGAGGTTATTAACCTTAAATTACTTGCTCCCGGCACTATTGTTTCTTAGTTATTTTGTTCTCAAGCGCTTATCGCCTTGACAAGGACGAGCGTGGCTATTATAATTAAACCAGTAAACCGATCGGAGGCAACAATGAGCAAGTTTAAAGGCGTTCTTATCGTTTCCGACTGGGATGGCACCGTTATCAAGGACGGCGTGATCCCGGGGGAGAATATCGAGGCGATAAAGAGATTTCAGTCGGAGGGCGGTAGATTTACCATCTGCTCCGGCAGACCTCTTGATTATCTTCTCGACCGCTTTTCGGATTTTGCACCAAACACCTATCTTGCCACACTTAACGGCGCTATCATCACTACGCTGGACGGCGAGAGGCTCTTTGAGGGCTTTCTTGGCGAGGAGATCTTCCCTATTCTTGAAGAGCTTGCGAAATACCGTCCGCCGACAAAGCTGATCGCTCTTTATTTGAGAGATGGCGAAAAGATCGTCAGACATAGCCCGGGCTCGGTCAATGAGATTCTCGATAAATACAGAGAGGCAAACATATACAAGCTCGTTCTTATCACCGATAGCGAGAGCGATTCAGCCCGTATCAAATCTATGTTGGATAGGATCGACCTTGGCAAATTCATCGCAGTCAACAGCTGGAGCACGGGAACCGAGCTGTTAAGAAGGGATCACTCGAAGGGCGCAGCGATAAGAAGGATAAAGGAAAGAATCGGAGCAAGGATCTCGGTTGCCGTCGGCGACTATGAAAACGATATTGAGCTTCTATCCGCCGCAGATATTTCCTTTGCGGTGGGCGACGGTATTGAGGCTCTTAAGGCTATTGCCGATCACGTTACGGTAATGGCGTCGGAGGGCGCTCTTGCCGACGTGATCTCACGACTCGAGGATCTCGTTTAGTCTACAAAACATGTATTATAAAAGGTGCGTGAGACGCTATGGTCTCACGCACCTTGCTTTTTAGTTATTAGGATCAGTCCTTCTTAGCCTCTGCTACGATCTTGTCGGTGAGCGAAGCGGGAACCTCATCATAACGGATGAAGTCGAAGTCGAAGCGACCTCTGCCCTGAGTGGAGGCTCTGAGAGCGATAACGTAATCGGTCATCTCAGCGAAGGGAACCTCGGCGGTGATGATCTGAGTCTCGGGACCCTTTTCATCAGCCTCAATGCCCATAACCTTGCCGCGTCTCTTGTTAAGATCGCCAAGGATATCACCTACGTAGTTATCGGGGATGTATACCTTAAGTGCGCCGACAGGCTCAAGGATAACGGGCTTAGCCTTGGGAAGACCCTCGCGGTAAGCGATAGCAGCTGCGAGCTTGAAGGAGATCTCGTTAGAGTCAACGTCGTGATAGGAACCGTCGTAGAGATCGGCAGCGAGGTTAACTACGGGATAGCCGGCAAGAACGCCCTTCTGCATGCACTCACGCAAGCCGGTTTCAACTGCGGGGAAGAAGTTCTTCGGAACTGCGCCGCCAAACACGCTCTCGGTGAAGGTAAGTCCCTCATCCTGTCCGGGAGCAAACTTGATCTTAACGTGACCGTACTGACCCGAGCCGCCCGACTGCTTCTTATGCTTTCCTTCTACCTCAACGGTGCCCTTGATGGTCTCGCGGTATGCGAGCCTGGGCTTGGTGAGCTCAACATTTGCGCCATAGCGGTTTCTGAGCTTGGAAACGAGGATATCGAGATGGATATCGCCAAGACCGGAGATGGTGAGCTGCTTGGTCTCGGAGTTGTTTTCATACTTAACGGTCCAATCCTCCTCGAGAAGTCTTGCAATACCGGAGGAGATCCTGTCCTCATCGCCCTTAGCCTTAGGAGCGATAGCCATGGTATAGTAAGGTCTCGGATATACGATAGGAGCGTACTTGATGTTGGCGGAGGAGGTGGTAAGCGTATCGTTAGTATTGGTGTTAACGAGCTTAGCGGTAGCACCGATATCGCCGCAAGCAAACTCGTCGACGTCGGTCTGCTTCTTTCCTCTGAGCATGAAGATCTTGTTGAACTTCTCGGAGATGCCGGTCGTGGTGTTCTTAAGAACCATATCCTTCTTAAGGTTACCGTTCATGACCTTGAAGAGCGACATCTTACCAACGAAGGGATCGGCAACGGTCTTGAATACGAACACGGAGGTATCCTGTGCGTTCATATCAATTGCGATCTCGGAGATCTCGCCGTTTTCATCTACTATATGCTCTACCTTTCTAGCGGTAGGTCTCGGGAAGGACTCGGAGATAGTGTCAAGGAAGGTCTTGATACCCCAGTTCTTAAGCGCAGCGCCGCAGAATACGGGAACGATATCGCCCGAGATGATGCCGGTATGGATAGCCTCGAGAGCTTCCTCTCTGGAGATGGGCTCCTCGTTAAAGAACTTATCCATCAGCTCGTCGCTCGTCTGAGCAATAGCCTCAAGAAGAATGTTGTGATATTCGTCGCAAACGTCCTTGAACTTATCGGGAATGGAGGAGCGAACGTACTCACCGGTAGACTTCTCGAAGGTGTAAACGCACATCTCAACGAGGTTGGCAAAGCCTATAACGGTGTCGCCGTCGATGATCGGGATCTGAATGGGACAAACGTTAAGACCGTACTTATCGCGGACTGCGTTAAATACCTTATAGAAACGTGCCTCGCCGTCGTCAAATCTGTTGATAAAGAACGCCTTGGGGATGCCTGCCTCGCAAGCGAGATTCCAACCGATCTCGGTTCCAACCTCTATGCCTGCCTTACCGTCAACGACGATGATAGCTGCGTCGGCAACTCTGACGCACTGTCTGACCTCGCCCTCAAAATCAAAGAAGCCGGGGGTGTCGAGAATATTTATTTTTGCACCGTTCCAAAGCAAGGGTGCGGTAGCGGAGGAAATAGAATATCCTCTCTTGATCTCCTCGGGATCAAAATCGCAAACCGTGTTTCCGTCAGCGACGTTGCCGAGACGCTCGGTAACTCTAGAGATATAAAGCATAGACTCTGCAAGAGAGGTCTTTCCTCCTCCACTGTGACCGAGTAAAGCTACGTTACGAATGCTTTTGGTGTAAACGTTTTCCATTTTTGGGGATCTCCTTTAAATAGCTGAATATATCCGTGCTGAAAGATGAACTTACAACCTTGTTATAATTATACAATAATGATAGTATTTATGCAAGTTTTTTTGTTAAAAATTTTCCTCGCAGATGTAGAAAAACACGGCTCTCCTTTGGTGAAATACAACAAAAGAAGCCGTGTTTTCAATTATAATAAGCCGTCTTGCTCACGCTTTACCATATGGACGAGGACCTCGTAGATGTTCTCGACACCGACGATCTCGACTCCCTCGTATCTGCGGAGCGTCTTCGTTAAGTTTTTCTTAGGAATAAGAAGCTTGGTGAAACCAAGCCTGACCGCCTCCTTGACGCGGTAGTCGATATGTGAAACGGCTCTTACCTCGCCCGCAAGTCCGATCTCTCCAAAAGCGATAAGGTGATCGGGAATGACCTTGTCGGTGATGCCGCTGATGAGCGCCATAGCTATCGAGAGGTCAGCGCTCGGCTCGTCGAGATGTATGCCGCCCGCAACGTTAAGATAAACGTCATTCTCGTAGAACTTAAGCCCCATTCTCTTTTCCAGAACCGCAATAAGCAGACACATTCTGTTGTAGTCGAAGCCATCGGAGGTTCTCTTGCCCGAGGAATATGCGCTCTTCGTAACCAGCGCCTGGATCTCGGATATGATCGGGCGAGTTCCCTGCATTACGCAGCCTGCGCAGGACCCGCTGGTGTTCTTCGGCCGCTCTGCCATAACCACCTCGCTGGGATTCGGAATCTCGACGAGCCCTCTGTCGCTCATCTCGAATACGCCGATCTCGTTCGTAGGGCCGAACCTGTTTTTAATTGCTCTGATAATACGGTAGGAATTAGTTCTCTCGCCCTCGAAATAAAGCACGGCGTCGACCATATGCTCAAGCACCTTGGGGCCCGAGATGCCGCCCTCCTTATTTACGTGACCGACAAGGAACACTGCTGCTCCAAAGGTCTTTGCATAAGATATAAGAGCCATAGAGGTCTCTTTGACCTGGGTGATGCTGCCCGGCGCCGATGTAAAGCGCTCGGAGGAGAGAGTTTGCACCGAGTCGATGATCAGAACGTCGGGGCGAAGGCGCTCGCATTCTACGAGCACGACGTCAAGATCGGTCTCGGTCAGAAGATACAGCGAGTCGCCTGCGATGCCAAGCCTCTCGGCACGCAGCTTAAGCTGGCCTCTCGATTCCTCTCCGGATACGTAAAGCACTTTTCTGCCTCTCGACAGCTCGGAGGATATCTGGAGTAAGAGCGTGGATTTACCTATTCCGGGCTCGCCAGAGAGCAGGACCACCGAGCCCTCAACGAGACCTCCGCCAAGAACTCTGTCAAGCTCATCCATTCCCGTCTTCGACCTGAAATACTCGGTTACGGTAAGCTCCGAGAGCTTTTCCGCCTTATTATTTGATACGGGTGCCGAAGGGATACTCTTTTTTGACGACGGCTCAGCTACTACCTCCTGGACAAAGCTGTTCCAGGACGAGCATTCGGGGCATCTGCCGAGCCACTTTGGATTCGTATATCCGCACTCGGAGCATACGAACACTGTTTTACTTCCTTTCATTTACAAAGCTCCCATTACTTCTTCGTTATATATTCAATGATACCACAAACTATCGCAGAACTCAACTGCTTTTGATATTCTTTTTGTGAAAGTTTTTCACACTCCTCGGGGTTGGTAAGAAATCCGCATTCTATTATGACGGACGGAATATTCACCTTGTCGAGAAGATATAGTCCGCGCCCCGCCTTGATCACTCTGTTATTCTCGGGCTGAGCCGCAGCCTTTACAGCAGACTGTATGCACGAAGCAAGCGCAGGGCTATCCTCGCTATCCTTCTGATAATATACCTGGAGGCCCGAATACTTCCCTTCGCCAAAGCTGTTCATATGTATACTGACGAAAATTGCATTCTCCTGCCCGTTAGCGACCTTTGCTCTGTTTTTAAGGTCGGAGATCTTTCGCATACCCTTGATATTTTCCTCGGGAGAATACAGCATTCTGTCCTCCTCCCTTGTCATAAGGACATCAAAGCCCTCCTCCTTAAGCATAGCTGCAAGAAGCTTTGCTATTTCAAGATTCAGATCCTTTTCATACGCTCCGCTCACGCCTATCGCACCCGGATCCTCACCTCCGTGCCCCGCGTCTATGATCACGGTTGGTATCGGCTTTTCATCCGGCTTTGCCTCCGCCGCCACGATATATTCCTCAACGGCGTAAAGTGTGACGACGCTTATGCACACCATCAGCGCTATCATCAATACGATGGAAATTACATTCTTTATAGCCTTCCATTCAATAACGTATATCTTCATACTCCCTCCAAAGAAAAGCTCCCATATAGCTTAATAAACTATATGGGAAGCCACGAAGAATATTACTTATCGTCGGGTTTTTTAGTAGATAGGAAGCCGAGGAGCTTGATCTCCTTCGTGCCGAGCCAATACGAGAGCTGAGTGATAGCCACGGCGACGAGAGGGAGGATCAAAAACCAGACGGACTCGAAGAGAGCATCGACGTAGATCGCAGATCCTGCATCAGCACCGGGTGATGCAGGGGACGCACCCTGAACCAAGCCCATATACATAGATGCGTGGAAGCGCATAATGAGGAAGAATATCGCAAACACCGACTGACACCACTCTGCCCCAGTTCCGAGATAGAGCGAGCAGAACAGAACAGAAGCAAGAGCAAGCACGAGGTTTGGGATATTTGCAAAGAGAGCGATAAAGCCGCCCTTGAAGCGAGGGATAGTATATCTTCCCGAATCCTGTCGGATCTTATCCTTGGCGCCTATCTCCCACATAACGTTATGCACAAGTACGAGATAAAAGAGGATAGAGAAAACCGAAACAAGTATCCTGAGCGTTTTAAACAGCGAATCGTCCTCGACGGGAACAGCCGTATATAAAAACATGGAAAAAATGGTGATTCCTATCTGATTGATATAAAGCTTAACGATGTCGTAGGAATTTTCCTTAAAGAGGCTCATAGCACTCCCCTTTCCTTTTGATAGATATATTCTAACATAAATATTTCAAAAAACAAGCGGAAGGAAAAAAAGTTAACATTTTATCTAACATTTACCCGCTAAAGTTTTGTATAATTGAGGCATAATCCAACCAAAGACGGAAGAAAGGAGATATTATGGCAGTCCTGACCTTTAAGAGCCCCGACTATAAGGAGCTCCCGCCTCTTATGCAGGAATACGCATCCTACACCTCTAATATCAAGGGCAACAGCGAAAAGACGGTTTGTGAATATCTACAGGATCTGCGCACCTTCTTCCGCTTCTACGTAGCAAAGCGCAGCGATATCGACCCGACTAATGAAAACCTCGCAAAAATATCAATAAGAAGCATCGGGATAGACGACGTCAGCCGTGTAAACGAGAGGCTGATCCTTGAGTTTTTGATGTTCACAAACATTGAGCGCAACAACACCGCGGCAACAAGAATGCGAAAGCTCAGCGCACTTCGCTCCTTCTTCAGATATCTATACCGAAAGCAGAGGCTTATCGACTCGGATCCCACGGCTAGTATAGATTCACCCAAAAAGGGCATCACAATGCCGAAATATCTTACCGTTACAGAAGCTGTACATCTACTCGACACGGTCAGGGCCGATAAAGACTCCAAGACCCTTGAGAGGGATTACGCCATCATATGCCTCTTCCTCAACACGGGAATGCGTTTATCCGAGCTTGTCGGGCTCGATCTTGAAAGTCTAGACTCGGAATTGACGCATATGACGGTAACAGGTAAGGGTAACAAGCAGAGAGTAATCTATATTAATCCCGCCGCACGAGAGGCTCTGGAATTATATCTTCGAGTCAGGCTCGACCCCAAGCACGTAAGAACCTCGGATCACGCACTTTTCTTAAGCGGACGCGAGCAGAGGATATCAAACAAGACCGTTCAGTGGGTGGTCTATAAGTATCTTAAGATGGCAAATCTCAAAACCGACGGAATGTCCGTGCATAAGCTCAGGCATACCGCCGCCACACTGATGTATCAATCGGGCAAGGTGGATATAAGAGTGCTGAAGGATATCCTCGGCCACGAGCAGCTGAACACGACTCAGATATACACGCACATAGTAGACAGAAACCTTGAGGACGCCGTAGAGGCAAACCCGTTGGCAGACGTTCCGTTTAAAAAGTAGCATAGCTCTGCCCTGTTTTATTATCCCGTTTTTAGATTTAGGAGCAATTATGACTATTGGCGAAAAAATAAAGAAGGCACGCATCGAGCATAGGATGACACAGACGGACCTCGCAGGTGAGTACCTTACCAGAAATATGATAAGTGCGATCGAGAGCGACAAGGCGACACCGTCGATATCGACACTTACCCATATCGCAAGTGTGCTTGATCTGCCACTTCCATATCTTCTCAGCCCCGAAAACGATCTTTTCTACTTCCGTAAAAAGGAGCGTATCGGAGTCATCAAGAGTGCGCTTGAAACGAAAAACTACAATCTTTGTATAAGCCTCGTCACTAAGATGGACGTCCTTGACGACGAGCTTTCATTCATTCTCGCTCAGTGTTATTTCGAGCTTGGAATGGCATCCTGCCGAAACGGCTCGCTCGTTTCGGCAAAAAAGCAGCTTTTGCTTTCCAGAGATCACTGCGAGCGTACGATGTACGACACGAGAAGATTCGAGGCCATCATTCCTTTATATCTCGCCATAGCAGAAAACGTCAGCTCGCCCTTGCTGGAATTTGACGAGGGAAAATTCCTTTTGCTGATGCAGTCGGCTTTTGACTACGAGTTTTACAAGTACGTTACCCTGGATTTTGACTATGAGTTCAAAAATGAGCGCTTCGGTATGCACATGAAGGCTAAGCAATTAATTAAGGATAGAAAATACGCCGACGCCCTCAAGCTCCTACTCGAGATAGAAAACACCAAGACAGATCATGAAAGAAACGCCTATCTGATGTTTTCGGTCTATGGCGATCTCGACACCTGCTACCGACAGCTCTTTGACTTTGAGTCCGCCTATCGCTTTGCGACCAAGCGCATCTCTCTTTTGGAGGGATTTAACAGCTGATAGTATGTTTCATACTATACCTTTCATAAATTTGGTGATATTGCTCACGCTTTATCACCTTTTTTATTTAATTAATATATTGACTTATTTCGAATTTGGTGGTATATTATATTTGGTGTAATTTTGGATTTTTTTAAAATTATAATATAGATCACGGAAGGAGATCAAGAATTGAACAAGTACGAAAAGACAAACGTCTCTGCACTTCCTGACGCCGCCGAGCTTCGCCGTGCGCTTGCTGCCACCGAAAGCTCGTCCGTAAGAGAGCAGATCGCACTTCTCTTCGACGCTAACACGTTCGTTGAGACGGCTGCTTATATGAAGCGCAGTATCTCGGATTTCATCTCTACCGACAAGGGAAATGAGTTCGAGGGTGTTATCACCGGCTACGGCGCAATAGACGGCAAGCTCGTTTTTGCATTCGCAGAGGACGCCGAGAGAATGGGAGGAGCTATCGACGAGCGCCACGCTAAGAAGATAGCGGATCTCTACAAGCTCGCTATGGATAACGGCGCACCCGTTATCGGCATCTTTAATTCTAACGGCACAGACGTATTCGCAGGCACTACTGGCCTCGCGGCTTACGGCAGGATCCTCAGCGTTGTAAACGCTGCATCCGGCGTTATACCTCAGATAGCTCTCGTCGCGGGCAACTGTATCGGAACCTGCGCAGCTATCGCAGCTACCTTTGATTTTGTTATCAAGGAGTCGGGTGCGAGCCTTTACGTTTCCTCCCCCGCCCTTACCCACAACGATTCTGCTCAGGACTCTCTCGTTTCCTTCAGTGGGTCCATCGCAGAGTGCGCAGGCTATGCGAGATTCCTCGTCAGCTTCCTGCCCGATAATGCCTCCACCGGCGTTCAGGTAGTTGACTGCGCTGATAACCTTAACAGGCTTCTCGGCGAGCTTAACTTTGCAGGAGAGGGTCTCTCAGCCATCTCTGCTATCGTCGACAACGGCGTTCTCCACGAGGTTGGAGCCGACTTTGCCAAGGCTGCACACACTGCATTCGCAACCATCGGCGGCGTTAAGTGCGGTATTATCGCAAACTCCTCCTCCGTTAATAACGGTAAGCTCTGCACCAAGTGTGCAAAGAAGATCGCAAGATTCGTCAACCTTTGCGACAGCTTCTCCATCCCCGTAGTCACTCTCGTTGATTCGATGGGCGTTACTATCGACAAGGATAACGAGTGTGGCTTTGCCTCCGCTCTTGCAAGGCTTGCTACCGCTTACGCATCCGCAACCTGCCCCAAGGTCACCGTTATT
This sequence comes from Clostridia bacterium, assembly GCA_017501245.1. Classification (GTDB taxonomy): domain Bacteria; phylum Bacillota; class Clostridia; order Oscillospirales; family CAG-272; genus UBA1740. The sequence goes on along the minus strand of JAFVXI010000035.1, from coordinate 100,088 downwards.
ATCGGCAAGGCCATCGGAGCGTCCTTCGTTCTCCTTGGTTCCAAGTCCATCGGTGCTGACGTTGTTTACGCAGTTGACTCTGCTGAGATCGGCGCACTCAGCGCTGATTCCGGCGTTGCTTTCGCTTGGGATAAGTACATCACCGAGGAGAAGTCCCGTCAGGACTTCGTAAACGAATGGCGAGTTAACGTTTCCTCTCCCGCACACGCAGCAGCAAGCGGCGAGATCGACGATATCATCAGCGTTACCGAGCTCAGGGCGAGGATCTGCTCTGCCCTCCTTATGCTTGCATCCAAAGGCTGCAGCCACGGTGCTAAGCGCAAGGTATTACCCCTTTAATCCGGGAGGTCTTTTATGAATGCATTATTAGCCGTAGAGTTCCCCACAGAATACTCCGAGGTTATGCTCCTCGGCTTCCAGGTATTCCTCATCGGTATAGCGACGGTCTTTTCCGTTTTGATTCTGATATGGGGCATCCTCTCGCTCTTCAAGCTCTTCTTCGGCACTAAGGCACCTAAAGAAAACAAGCCTGTCATCAGCGAGGTCTCCAGCGCCGTCACCGTTTCTTCCGCACAGGATGAGATCGTTGCCGCTATTGCCGCAGCAATCGCATTCGCAGAGGAAGAGGCGCCCGGAATGAAGTTCAGAGTCGTTTCGTTCAAAAAGAGATAAAACCTATCGATATTATTTGTTTAGAAAGGATCATAAAATGAAAAAGTATAATATAACCGTTAACGGAACCATGTATGAGGTTATCGTTGAGGAGGCAGGCTGCGCACCCTCCGCTCCTGTTTTTGCAGCACCCGCTGCTCCCGTTGCAGCTCCCGTTGCCGCACCTGCAGCGCCCGTAGCTGCTCCCGCTGCAAAGCCCGTTGCTCCCTCCGGCGCACAGGGTGCTAACACTGTTACCGCTCCCATGCCCGGCACCATCCTTTCCATCAAGGTCAGCGTTGGCGACACCGTTAAGAAGGGTGACGTTATCTGCGTGCTTGAGGCTATGAAGATGGAGAACGATATTCCCGCTCCCTGCGACGGCGTTATCGCTTCTATAAACACCCAGAAGGGTGCAAGCGTTGCTTCCGGCGACGTGCTCGCATCCATCAACTGATCAAGGACGAAAAGGTAGAACGATATGCTTGATTCGATACTTGAATTTCTTGCTACGACAGGCGTAGCCAAGCTGTTCGGTAGCGGAGATTTTGTAATGATAGCTCAATATCTCACCATGTACGTTATCATTGGTGCGCTTTTATACCTTGCTATCGTTAAAAAGTTCGAGCCCCTGCTCCTTATGCCCATCGCATTCGGTATGCTGCTCGCAAATCTCCCCGGCGCCGAGCTGATCCATCTCGATTTCTTCTTTGATAATTATTATCTTGAGGTAACCGCAGACGGATCTATTATCGGAACTCTTTCAACGAGTGTCCAAATGTTCTTAAACCAGATAGCCGCCGATCCCTCCCTTTCCGGTCTTGTTGAGGTCGTTGCAGCTACCGACTCCTCCGCAGGTGTTATAAACATCGCGGACGCCGCTTTTGAAAACGAATCCTTCATGGAGATCTTCAACACCTTCCTCGGCGACGCTATGTACGTCGATAAGGGTGCCGTACATATCAAGATGTCCGCCATGATCTCCGAGGTCATCAATCACGGCGGTCTTATAGATCTCCTTTATCTTGGCGTAAAGCTCGGCATCTACCCCTCGCTCATCTTTATGGGTGTTGGCGCAATGACCGACTTCTCGCCCCTTATCGCAAATCCCAAGTCGCTTCTTATGGGTGCGGGCGCTCAGCTCGGAGTATTTGCAGCCTTCCTCGGCGCTCTTGCTATCGGCTATACCCCCCTTGAGGCAGGCGCTATCGGTATTATCGGCGGTGCCGACGGTCCTACTGCGATCCTCGTCACTAAAACGCTAGCACCCCATCTTCTCGGTGCGATAGCTATCGCCGCTTACTCCTACATGGCGCTTATCCCGATCATTCAGCCCCCCTTCATGCGTCTGCTCACCACCGAGAAGGAGAGGAAGATCAAGATGAGCAACCTTCGCCCCGTGTCTCAGACCGAGAAGGTTCTCTTCCCCATCATCGTTACGATCGTCGTCTGCTTCGTTATTCCCGATGCGGCGGCACTCGTCGGCTTCCTTATGCTTGGAAACCTGTTTAACGTTTCGGGAGTCACCGAAAGACTTTCCAAAACTGCGCAGAACGAGCTTTGCAACATCGTTACGATCTGCCTCGGAGTTTCCGTCGGTGCAACGGCGAATGCAGAGGACTTCCTTGATTTCAAGACGCTGGGCATTATTGCGCTCGGTCTCGTAGCATTCATTATATCCACGTGCGGTGGACTCATCACTGCAAAGATCATGTGCTGGGTAACAAAGGGCAAGATCAATCCCCTTATCGGCTCTGCCGGAGTTTCTGCCGTTCCTATGGCGGCAAGGGTTGCTCAGGATGAGGGTAGAAAGGCCGACCCCTCCAACTTCCTTCTCATGCACGCCATGGGACCGAACGTTGCAGGCGTTATCGGCTCGGCAGTTGCGGCGGGAGTTTTCTTAAGCTTCTTCGCCTAATCAGTAATTTGAAAGGATATTAAAATGTCTAAGGTTTTAATAACAGAAACAGTCCTCAGAGACGCCCATCAGTCTCTTGCGGCTACCAGAATGACAACCGAGGAGATGATCCCGATCCTTGAAGATATGGACAAGGTCGGCTACTACTCCCTCGAGGCGTGGGGCGGCGCAACCTTCGATTCCTGCCTCCGCTTCCTTAACGAGGATCCCTGGCAGAGGCTCCGCACCATCAGGGACCACGTAAAGAACACTAAGCTCCAGATGCTCTTCAGAGGTCAGAACATCCTTGGCTATCGCCATTATGCAGACGACGTCGTTGAGTATTTCGTTCAGAAGTCTATCGCTAACGGTATCGATATCATCCGTATATTCGACGCTCTTAACGATGCAAGAAACCTTGAGACCGCCATCAAAGCGACGATCAAGGAGGGCGGCCACGTTCAGGCGGCTATTTCCTACACAACGTCTCCCTTCCACACCAACGAGGGCTTTGCTTCCTATGCTAAGCAGCTTGAGGAGATGGGCGCAAATTCCATTTGTATCAAGGATATGTCGGGTCTTCTTAAGCCCTACGAGGCATTCCAGCTCGTTAAGACGATCAAGAACACCGTCAGCATCCCCGTCCAGCTCCACACCCACTACACCGCCGGTCTTGGCTCGATGACCCTTCTTAAGGCTATCGAGGCGGGCGTTGACGGAGTTGACACTGCTATCTCGCCTCTCGCAATGGGTACCTCTCACACTCCTACCGAGTCGCTCGTTGCTACCCTTCAGGGCACTCCCTACGACACCGGTCTTGATCTCGGCGCTCTTGACGTTATCGCTAAGCACTTCAACGGCATCAGAGAGAAGTACATCGCTTCGGGTCTTATCGATCCCAAGGTTCTTAAGGTTGACGTTAACGCTCTTCGCTATCAGGTTCCCGGCGGAATGCTCTCTAACCTTATCTCTCAGCTCAAGATGGCCGGCAAGTCGGATAAGCTTGACGAGGTTCTTGAAGAGGTTGCAAACGTTCGTAAGGACGCAGGTTATCCCCCGCTCGTAACTCCTTCCTCTCAGATCGTTGGAACTCAGGCAGTTAACAACGTTCTTTTCGGCGAGGATGGCAGATATTCGAGAGTAACCAAGGAATTCAAGGCGCTCGTTCGCGGCGAGTACGGCAGATGCCCCGCTCCCATCTCCGATGAATTCAAGAAGAAGATCATCGGCGACGACGAGATCATCGATTACAGACCCGCAGACAAGATCGCACCCGAGATCGATTCTCTCAGACAGAGAGTTGCTCCCTACCAGGAGCAGGACGAGGATCTTCTCTCCCTTGCGCTCTTCGAGCAGGTTGCTATCAAGTTCTTCGAGTGGAGAAAGCAGCAGAAGTATGATCTTGATGCAAATGCCGACGTTGCAAATGGCATCCACGCTATCTGATCATAGTTTAAGCAAATATAGCAAAAAAACAAGTGGGCAATACGGATGTGTATTGCCCACTTGTATATTAAAAAAGGGCGGAAGGATCCGCCCTTTTTGTCGTTTATTAGAAATAAAGATGCCTGATGGCTTACTATATCCCTACGTCAGGAATTATTCTTCCGAAGAAGTGTCAGCCTTGTCAGTAGGGTCATCGTCATCACCCGTGTGAGTGTCAGAGCCGATATCGGCGCTGTTTTCCTCTACGGTCTCGGCGGCTTCCTCGATGGGCTCGGTGGGATCCTCTGCGGGCTCCTCCTTACCGAAGGCCTCTCTGATCAGCCTTTCTCTTTCCTTTTCGAGATCTCGCTCTTCGCCCTCAGAGGTCTTTGCGTTAGCGTTTTCCTCCTCGCTCTTCTTCTTTCTGTCTATGGCGATCTTTTCGATCTCCTCAAAGGTGGGAGCCTCCATCTGCATAGCAGCGGCAAACTGCTCCTCATCCATAAACTCGTTTTTAAGAAGGAACTCCGCAACGAAATGGAGCTTGTCGATATGCTCTCTGAGGATCTGCTCGCATCTTACGTAGCAGGTGTTGATAATGCTTCTGATCTCGTCGTCGATCTCTGCGGCAGTCTTCTCGGAATAATTCTTACCCGAGGAGAAGTCTCTACCGAGGAACACCTCGTCAGAGGAATGATCGTTGCCGTAAAGAACGGTGCCAAGCTTATCGCTCATACCGTATCTGGTAACCATATTTCTCGCTATAGAGGTTACGTTCTGGATATCACTGGAGGCGCCGGTCGAGATGTCGTCAAGCACAACAGCCTCTGCAACACGGCCGCCAAGGCCGAGAACGATTCTGTCGAGCATGGCGTTTCTCGACGAGCCCATTCTATCCTCAACGGGGACGCTTAGCGTAACACCGCCCGCATTTCCTGCGGGTATAATCGTGATATGCTTAACGGGATCGGTGTTCTCACAGTAATAGGATGCAACGGCGTGACCCGCCTCGTGATAAGCACAGAGCCTGTTGTCTGCTTCTCTTCTGACCTTGCTCTTCTTCTGGGGACCGAGGAGTATCTTCATATAAGATTCCTCGATATCCTCCATACCGATGAGAGCCTTGTTTTTCTTAGCCGCTCTGAGCGCTGCCTCGTTCATAAGGTTTGCAAGCTCGGCGCCTGTAAAGCCTATGGTCGTCTGAGCGATCCTGCGGAGGTCGACGGTCTTTTCAAGCGGCTTATTTCTGCAATGAACACGTAGGATGGCCTCTCTGCCGTTCATATCGGGATAATTAACGGTAACCTGTCTGTCAAATCGTCCGGGTCTTAAAAGTGCCGGGTCGAGAATATCCGGGCGGTTTGTAGCAGCCATGACGATAACTCCGGAATTCGTGCCGAAGCCGTCCATCTCAACGAGCAGCTGATTGAGCGTCTGCTCACGCTCGTCGTGTCCGCCGCCAAGTCCTGCGCCTCTATGACGTCCTACGGCGTCTATCTCGTCGATAAACACGATGCTTGCGGGAGTTCTTCTCGCATTTTCAAATAGATCTCTTACTCTCGAAGCACCGACACCGACGTACATCTCAACGAAATCCGAGCCGGAGATCGAGAAGAAGGGCACGCCTGCCTCGCCTGCGACAGCCTTAGCGAGAAGAGTCTTACCCGTACCGGGAGGGCCTACGAGAAGCACGCCCCTCGGGATCCTTGCGCCAAGCTTTACGAACTTTTCGGGATCCTTAAGGAACTCGACGACCTCCTCAAGCTCAGCCTTTTCCTCATCTGCGCCGGCAACGTCAGCAAACTTGACGTCCTCCACTCCCGTAGCCATCTTAGCGTGCGACTTAGCAAAGGAATTCATCTTGCCGCCGCCAACGCCTGCAGAACGGAACACGAAGATCATCATTATGACAAGAAGAATGCCGACGATGATATAAGGCAAATAGAGCTGATACCAGGGAGTTTCGGCAGGGCGCTCGAAGTTATACTCTACGAGGTTTTTAAGCTCTCCCGATGAAATAAACTCGTCAAGCCTGTATAGCTGGAAGCTATCGGTGAAGGCATAGGTATACTTCGTCGTTTTATACTCGCCCTTGGAGTCCTTTTCGTATACGGGATTCTGATTTTCGTCAAGCTGAGGTGCGCCGCTCGCATCCTTCAAGGGGTTGAGAGCCTCAACGGTGATAACCGAATTACCGTCAACGTTGAACTTATAAACCAAATCCTTTCTGAAAAGGTCCATGAGATCACTGTAAGTGAAAACGTCCTCTCCTTTATTAGGGATAGAAAACATAGACACCGCCGCTATCATGATCGCAACGATCACGACGAGCATTATGATGCCCTTGAAATTAAACTTCATTTAGTCGCTTCCAAACCTTTCCGGATCCGCAAACTCGGATCTCTTGTTGCAAAATAGATCTCTTCTCCGCCCATATCACAAAGGCTGATGCCAATATAAAGAGCATCCTCCCTCGAGACACGTGTTGCCTCTGTGTCCTGACGGACACCGAGCCCGGGCACCCAGACGATGCCTTTTGCATCGCATATGATCGGGATCCTCCCGCGAATGGAGGGAGGGATGTCGAGATCGTTAAATACCTTTTTAAGTTTGCGAGTCATTCCGCCGTAATAATAGGCGTCTCCGTCTTTTCTGAATCTGACACGCAATTCACCATCAATTATAGCAGACGAAAGATCTGCTTGTATTGAAAAATTGTAAACATTCGGATAAGTTTTATCTGCCCGATTTCCGACATAAACCAAGGCGTTAAAGCCACAAAGCTCATTCGAGCCAAGCTTAAGCGGCTGCTCGAAGGAGTAGAGATCAAGCTTATCCTCCATGCCGACGCAACAAACACCGCGCTCGCATACGAAGGAAAAGCCACCCGAGATGGAGATCTTGAAATTATCTGCGCAAAGATGCTCTCTTATGCTCTCGGTCTGCGACCTCGTGGGAAACGGCGCACCGTAATGACGGGAAAGCAGGCAAAGCACACGGTGAAGGAGTGCGGGATGAAGTCCTGCGAGCGCCTCGATGCGAATGCCGTTATCAAAAACGCGATCAAACTCCTCTTTGGCACAAGCTAAAAGAAGCTCATCGTCCTGCCTCGAGGACTCCGAAAATGCTGAAAAAGCATCCACGAACCTCGGATTGAGCTTTATTAGTGCAGGGAGAATAGTATGCCTGATATAGTTTCTCGAATAATCGATCGATTCATTCGTCGAATCCTCGACGTAATCGATTTGATTTTGGTCAAGGAGAGCCTTTATCCGAGCCTTTTCAATATTTATGAGAGGACGGCAGATATTTCCTCTTACGGGAGCGATCCCCGAGGCACCCTTAGTGCCCGAGCCTCTCGTGAGATTGAATATCACTGTCTCTGCATTGTCGGTGGCGTTGTGCGCCGTTGCTATGCATGAAACATCATTTCTGCTCTTGATTATCTCCTCGAAAACGGAATATCTTGCGTTTCTCGCCGCCTCCTCGATGCCTATTCCAAGGTTAGAGGCAAGCTCGGGAACGTCGATGGAGCGTGAGATAAACTCATAGCCAAAGCGCTCGGCAAGCAGTCTTGAGAACTCCTCGTCCCTATTTGCCTCCTCACCCCTTATCATATGATTTACGTGGACGGCAATCATCTTCATCCCGGGGGCAAGCCTGGTCTTATACTCTGCGAGAAACAGCGCGAGAAGCACAGAATCTGCGCCCCCGGATAAGCCAAGCAAAACTCCGCCTCCAAGCATCTCTGCCATACCGTAGCGCTCAACCGTATCGAGAACGGAGAGAAACAGCTCGCGTCCGGACTTATCCCCGAAGGGGAAATCAAGAAAGTCAACCATTTTCGGAAATACCGGTTTCAAGCGTTCTGAACTTGGTGAACTTACCGATCCAGCCCATCTTGATGTTGCCTATCGCACCGTGTCTGTTTTTAGCTATGATTACCTCGGCGGTGTTAGCACTTCCCGAATCGATCGGAGCGCCGCCTCCGGAGGCATCCTCGGGGCTCGAGCCTGCGATATCCTTATAATATTCGTCTCTATATAGGAAAAGAACGATATCTGCGTCCTGCTCGATGGATCCCGAGTCTCGAAGGTCGGCGAGCGTGGGCTTTTTGCCGGTTCCGGGTCGGGACTCAGTGCCTCTGTTCAGCTGAGCGCAGCAAATGATAGGAATGCCGAATTCCTTAGCCATGATCTTGAGGTTTCTCGAGATCTCGCCGACCTGTTGCGCACGGTTATCCGAGTTTGAGGTGGACTGCATAAGTCCGATATAGTCGATGACGACCATTCCGAGGTTTGGAACGCGCCTGAGCTTCGTCTTCATCTCTGTGCTCGTGATTTGCGAGGTATCGTCGATATAGATATCACAGCCGGAGAGCGACTGAACGACCTCGGCAATGCTAGACCAATCCTCGGGAGTGATCTGACCCGTACGGAGCTTATGAGAATCTACCATAGCCTCACTGGATAAAAGCCTGGTTACAAGCTGCTCGCAGGACATCTCGAGCGAGAATATCGCAACAGCCTTGCGTGATTCCTTCGCTACGTTAGTTGCAAGGTTAAGCGCAAACGAGGTCTTACCCATACCGGGGCGGGCACCGATGATAATGAGGTCACCCTTTCCCATCTGGACGAGCATACGGTCAAGGTCGGAGAAGCCGGTCTTGACTCCGCTGACAGCACCCTTGTTCTCTGCTATGACCTGCAGATCAAGATATACGTCGTGCAAAACGTCGGAGATGTGCTTGAACTCCTTGGTTTCGTTTCCCTGAGCGATATCGAAGATCCTCTGCTCTGCTCCGTCAAGAATGGTTCTGACGGGAGCGGCATCCTCGTATGCAGTCCTGTTGATATCCTCGCAGGCCTCAATGAGATGGCGGAGCACGGACTTATCCTTAACTATCCTCGCATACTCCTTTACGTTCGAGACCGAGGGGACCGAGGAGGTGATAAGAGCGATATACTGTATACTGCTCTCCTGCGACTTTCCGTTAAACTCGGAGAGCTCGTTGACGAGAGTTATGGTGTCGATAGTCTGATTCGCCATATACATGCGAGTCAGCGTAGTGTAAATGTGCTTATGATCATCAATGTAGAAGTCTTCGGCGTTCAGCATACCGCCAATGGTATCGTAAACCTTGGGATCTATGATTATAGCACCGAGGACTGCCTGCTCCGCTTCAATGGAGATGGGCGCCTGCTTGATGATAGAGCTGTTGGCATCCATAAGAACGCTCCTCTTTTCAGATAATAATTGCTTTCAAACTTAGTCGTGGACGTGAACTATGAACTTTGCCGAAATATCGGCGAGGATCTTGATCTCGACCGTGTACTTTCCGTAAGCCTTGATGGGCTCCTTAAGCTGGAGCTTACGCTTGTCAACGTCCTGACCGATCTTAGCGGCAAGCTCGGTTGCGATATCCTTAGCGGTGACCGAGCCATAGAGCCTTCCGTCCTGGCCGTGTCCCATCTTTATCTCGATCTCCACGTCCTTGATCTTCTCGGCGAGAAGGTTTGCAGCCTTTCTGTCCTCGCTCACCTTGAACTGTCTCGACTCCTCCCTTGAACGGAGCTCGCCAAGCGACTTTGCATCAGCGGGGATAGCCTTTTTCTGGGGGAAAAGGAAATTGCGTGCGTATCCGTCCGAAACCTCAACGATCTGATCCTTCTTGCCCTGTCCCTTTACGTCACATAATAAAATAACTTTCATGATATACACCTCGAAAAATTAAACATCTAAATAATCGTCTATGCTTGCCTTAAGATCGTCAAGCACGCTCATAACGGATTCGCTGACGACCTGCGCTCCCGCAACGTCGTAGTGGCCGCCGCCGTGGAGCTTTTCAAGAATGAGCTGAACGTTGACCGTTCCGTTAGATCTGCCCGAAATATGGATCTGCTCGCCTATCTTAACGAGCGTAAAAGCAGCGTCTATGCCACGGAGCGTGAGCATCTTATCCGCCGCCTTAGAGGCGATAACGCGGTAGGTCTCATCGGTATCTCCGTCACAGCAGGAGAGCGCAATATTTCCTCGGTAGATCGTGATAGCCGTATGGAATCTCGATTCCTTCCGTAGATCCTCCGTAGGAGTTTTAAAGAGCGTATAAACGTCGGTGGGATTAGCACCGGCACCACGCAGATACTGAGCGGCACCGAAGGTCCTCGTTCCCGTATTTCTCGTAAACTGCTTCGTATCAAGGAGAATTCCCGACAGGAGCATATCAGCCTCGTATTTAAGAAGGGTCTGAGAGCTGATAGCACTTTCGAGCATCTCTGCGACGAGCTCGCACGCCGAGGAGGCGGAGGGATCAATATAATAAAGCTTGACCTTATCCGATATGGCGTCGTTCTTTCTGTGGTGATCAATTATTGCAAGCGTCCTTGCCTTATTTGCTATATCCGCAAACTGTGCGCGGGAGGGGCTGCTGTGGTCGACAAGAACCATAAGCGTGTCCTGACCAACGAGGTCAAGTCCGTCTGCGCTGTCAACGAACACCTGAGAATACTCCTCCGTCGACTGCATAAGCTTGATGCAGGGATCAAGGTTTTTATCTCGCAGATCAATAGCGATATTCACCTTAACGCCGCAAAGCATAGCTATCCTCGCAACGCCGATACAGGCTCCGAAGGAATCAAAGTCACCGTACCTGTGACCCATAATGATAACGTTATCCGATCTTGCCATAAGAGCAAGAAGCTGGTTGGTAAAGGTTCTCGAGCGCACGTTCGAGCGCTTATACACCGACTTCGTTCTACCGCCGTAATACTCGGTGGCGCCGTTGTTGATATATACGACCTGGTCGCCGCCTCGCTGGAGGGCGAGATCTATCGCATCTCTTGCGCCGATCTCCCTTTTCCTGAGCGTTCCGTCAGATCGGCAAACGCCCATAGAGACCGTGACCGAAACGCCGTCTCCGACTCTCGTATCCCTGATCTCGTCGAGAATGGCAAATCTGTTATCAAGACACGCCTCAAGCGAGACCGAATCAAAGAACATAATATATTTATCATTATCGTAGGACTTGATCGATGCGTTCATCGAGTCCGCCCAGGCTCTGAGCTTTTCATCAACCTTTGCAACAGCCTCGCGGAACTTCTCGTGCACGTACTGAAGGACGTCCTCGATATTATCGATAGCGATATAAGCAACGCAGACCTTGTCGTCGTTATACCTCTTCTCTGCCTCACAAAGCTCGGTCACGTCGGTGAGCTTGAGCATATATAAAGCCTTTTGCTCAACCGAATTCACCACGAAGCTCTCAGCGGAATAGGTCCTGTCACCGAGGTAAACGTAATCGTCGCCGAAGCTCTCTATGGAAACGGCATCACCGAAGATGTCCGAAAAGCGCTTGCCAACAGGGTTTTCGCTGTGGCGCAGTGCGGAAAGCATCGCATCGTTACACCATAGCATAACCCCGTCATCGCCAAAGGCGGCGATAGGCTGCTCGGTGTTTTTAAAAAGTATCGAGCCGTTTTCCTCAAGCAGAGCGTAAATCCCGAGCTCGGGAACGTGCTCCTGCCTCCTGGCTCTCGCCGCGGAGACCATACTGACCTCGAGCAAAAACAGTGCGATGACCGCCGGTATGAGGATCACGTAATGTATATCGGTTGCGTAAGCGAAAATGCCGCATAGTACGATATTAAGGCAAGCGAGAGCGATGCAGAGCACCATCTCACGCCTCGACATAAACGGGACGTGATTTCTATCGTTCATATTGCGACCTCCTCTTTTAAGAATTAATTTGCGGTGCCGTCCGTACCGCTCTGAGCATTATCCTTGACCTTGCAGGTCACGTAAGCGCCGATAAAGGACAGGAGACTGACGGTAATAGAGGGGGATACGACGAGCATCAAAATGAAAAACGCCGTGGATAGTCCACCGCCCGTGCCCCTCCGCCTTGTAAACTCCCTGATCGAACGCAAGCCGACGTAAGCGAGAACAAGCATAAAGAACGTCGTGAGATTTGAAACCGCAAGAGCAAACGCCCCCTCCCTACCCGCAAAGATCTGCAGGACGTAGAGAGCGAGGTAAAAATAACCGTAGAGCGGAGTCAGCGAGAAGCGCCACGCCGAAAGGGACTCGGGCTTGTCCGTATATCTCTTGAATACGACTCCGAAAAGCTTGTAAGAGAGCCCGACGATCGTAAATGCAAGGATGGCGACCGTAGAATATATCTCGTTAAGATAGGAATCAAAAAGATCGGATGCAACCTCGGGCGTCAGGATGAGAGCAAGCTCTCCCGTCTTATCCATCGCTACGCTCCGTGCGATATATTCCGTGAACACTGCACGAAGGTCCGCAAGAAGCTCATCGAAGTAAGCAAGCACTGATGCAGGCTCGACCGACTTTGCCATATACGCACCCCACATATAGACGGTGAGGGCCATAACGGCGGAAATTACGACGGTTGCAAGCAGGGCGCCCTCCGCCTTGGCGAGAAATGCGGTTTTATAACATATGAATATGATGACGGAGATCACAACGCCGCCAACGCAAGCGAAGGAATAGATCCCGTTAAATAAAAGATCAACACCGATGACACACAAAGAAGAAATGATAGAAAAGACGGGCTTGCACTCACTCTCAACGAGAAAGAGGGAGGCAAGAGGTGCGGCAAGCAGCGCCGCAAACAAAAGACCGAGCTGAGATGCCGCAGCGCAAACTACGCCGCCGATAAGCACGAAAAGCCCAAGAAGCGCCCGTGATCTTATGCTCTTTGCAGGATCCTTTACTCCAATTTCCATACATCCTCCGTGCGTAATGGAAAATTCGCCCACTACGTCATTCTAGACTATTATAACACAACCTCTTATTTTTGTAAAGTATAAAATAAATTATTTTATTAATTATATGCCCTCCTATTGAAATGAGTTCGAAAATGTTGTAAAATGAAGAGAGAAATACGAAAGGAGGGCGCCTATGAAGCTGGATTCACCCGTTTCAATGCTCAAGGGCATCGGCAAAACGAGAGCCGAAAAGCTTGCTAAGATCGGTATACAAACGGTAAGAGATCTTATTTATCATTATCCAAGGGCATACGAGGACAGAGGCAGGACCGCTCTGCTCGGAGACCACGAGACCGGCTCCGCACGCTCCTACTTTCTGACCGTCTCCTCCGCAGTAAGCACGGTGAGGATAAAAAACCGTATCACCGTCTCAAAATTTAAGGCGTTTGACGACTCCGGATCGGTCGAGGTCATTTTCTTCAACTCTCCTTACGTCAAGGATATCTTTCACGTAGGCGGCGTCTTTCGCTTCTATGGCAGGACGAGCTTTTCCAAAACCAACAGGCTTAATCTTGTCAATCCCAAGTATGAGCCCGTCATCGAGGGCAAGCCGCTAGTCGACCTCGTACCGCTATATCCTACGACCGAGGGCATTAATTCTAAGCTCATCGACAAGCTCGTCCTTGATGCTATCAGCGACTGCATAGGAGAGATCAAAGACCACCTACCCGATAGGATCAGGCTTGATAACGAGCTTTGCACGCTTCAATATGCAATCAAAAGTATACATTCTCCCGATTCCGCCGAGGATCTCAGGCGTGCGCAGAGGAGGCTTGCGTTTGACGAGCTCTTCACCTTTGCGCTTGGCGTTTCATATCTCGCTAGAGGCAGAGCGAGGACGGAGGGCGTGAGGTTTGCCCCAACGTCGATAGCTTCCTTCACCGCTCTTTTACCCTACGAGCTTACCGCCTCTCAGAAGAATGCTATCAACGATATTTACAGGGACACCGTCCTCAGAGAGGAAAACGGCGTTCATCCCGCTATGGCGAGGATCCTTATCGGCGACGTCGGATGCGGAAAGACCGTCTGTGCGGCGGCGGCGATATATTTTGCTTTCAGATCCGGATACCAATCGGCTCTGATGGCCCCCACGGAGATCCTTGCTATACAGCATTATAACGATCTCGGTGATCTTTTAGGTAAGCTCGGCGCAAGAGTCGCCCTGCTTACGGGCTCGACGACTGCGGCGAAGAAAAGAAGGATATACGAGTCTCTTGCAAACGGTGATATCGACGTCATAATAGGAACGCACGCACTGCTTACCGATAAGGTGAGCTTTGCTTCTCTCGGTCTTATCGTAACAGACGAGCAGCACAGGTTCGGAGTTGCACAAAGAGCAACTCTCAAGGACAAAACGGCAAATGCTCATATGCTCGTTATGAGCGCTACCCCCATACCCAGGACTCTCGCTCTTGCTATGTACGGCGACCTTGATATCTCACGAATAACCGATATGCCCAAGGGTAGGAGCCGTATAGATACCTTTGTCGTTGACGAGGGCTACCGCACGAGGCTGAATTCTTTTATCGCAAAGCAGGTTAGCGAGGGAGGCCAATGCTACGTTATCTGCCCATCTATCGAAAAGGAGGAGGACGATGACGAGCTGCTTCTGCCGGGTGGCATCAATGCGGGATTATATTCCACAGGCTCGCTAGAGCTGAAAAATGCAGTCGAACATACAGACGAGCTCAGAAATAAGCTGCCAAAGCTGAGAATAGCCTGCCTTCACGGAAGGATGAAAAACTCCGAAAAGGACGAAATAATGAGTGCATTCGGGTGCGGCGAGATAGACGTCCTCGTTTCCACCACCGTTATCGAGGTCGGAGTCAACGTGCCAAACGCTTCGCTTATGATCGTTGAGAACGCAGAGCGCTTCGGACTCTCTCAGCTCCATCAGCTGAGGGGACGTGTCGGAAGAGGTAAAAGGAAGTCCTATTGCGTCCTCGTTTCCGACTTGAAGACCGAAAAGGTAAGAGGAAGGCTCGAGACGATGAGGACGGTCTACGACGGCTTTGAGATAGCCTCTAAGGATCTCGCTATGAGAGGTCCCGGAGATTTCTTTTCTATGAATTCTAGCAATAATATGAGGCAGAGTGGCGGATTTGAGTTTAAGCTTGCTCCCCTATGCGACGACGCAGGAATGCTCGAGAAAGCCTTTGGTGCAGCAAAAGAGCTCATATCAGAAGACCCCGAGCTGTCAGCCGAGGAGCATCTTCCGCTTCGCTCGATCGTAGAGAGCGTGACGAGCAATTCGTCAACCATATCATAGCCTTTAGAGAAAGGATAGAACATGTTTAACAAACAGCCCCTTGCCGATAAGCTTCGCCCAAAAACCTTTGACGAGGTTGCAGGACAGGCACACCTTATCGGACAAAACGGCATAATCAGAAAGCTTTTAGATAACGGCAGGATCCCGAATATGATATTCTACGGCCCTCCGGGTACGGGAAAGACGACTGTCGCTAATATCATTGCCGAAACCTCGGGAATGCAGCTTTTCAAGCTGAATGCGACCTCCGCCTCGGTTGCCGATATCAAGGACGTTATCGGCTCTGCCGACAATATCCTCTCGGGCAACGGAACTCTTCTCTACCTCGACGAGATCCAATCGTTTAACAAGAAGCAGCAGCAAAGTCTGCTTGAATTCACCGAGAACGGCAAGATCACGCTGATAGCATCCACTACGGAAAATCCTTATCACTACGTATACAACGCTCTTTTATCGCGCTCCTCGGTCTTTGAGTTCAAGTCGCTTGAGCCTCGGGACTGCATCCCCACGCTTAAGCGTGCGCTCAACGCCTTAAACGATGAGTTTGGAGTGAAGAAGAATGCTGATGATGACGTTCTCCGTGCGATAGCCTTAACGGCAGGTGGCGACGTAAGAATGAGCATCGGTATTATCGAAAACTCCTTCTACGTATCCGGTGACGAGATCAGTATCGATGACGTCAAGGCTCTCTTGCCCTCGGTCGTCGGCCACTACGACAGAGACGGTGACACTCATTACGATCTGCTCTCCTGCCTCCAGAAGTCCATCAGAGGCTCTGATCCCGATGCCGCCGTCTTCTACCTTGCGAGAATACTTGCCTCCGGAGACATCCTCTCCGCTTGCAGAAGGATCCTCGTTATCGCAAACGAGGACGTCGGCTGTGCTTATCCTCTTGCATCGGTCGTAGCCTACGCCGCTACCGAGAGCGCAAAGGCGGTGGGTCTGCCCGAGGCTGTGATACCGCTTGCAAACGCCGTTTGCATCCTGGCAACTGCTCCCAAATCAAACTCCGCATATCTCGCCTACCATAAGGCGTGTGAGGATATCGCCAAGGGGCTCGGAAGCACCGTGCCGACGCATCTGCACTCTCCCGCCTTTGAGGGCTACAAATACCCCCACGATTACCCTAATAACTACGTTGAGCAGGATTACCTGCCTAAGGACCTTATCGGAAGGAAATACTACACCTTCGGAAATAATAAGACCGAGCAGCTCGCAAAGTCCTATTACGATATGATCAGAAAAGCCGCAAAGTAGATAAAACTATACAATTTTATCGACAGATTTCCACTTTTTGCAATAAAACTTGACAAATCCATTTTCTCTTGTTATAATTATTAAAGGAAATTTAATGAGCGCTCCTGCGTTCGGAGGTTTTAATGATCTATCATTTCATAATGAACCCAAAGTCCGGCAGACACAGGAAGCAGAAAAACCTTGAGAGTCTTATCAAGGAAGCCTGCTCCAAGCGTGCGGCAGACTACCGTATTTATTACACCACCTGCCCAAACGATGCTACCGAGTACGTAAAGTCAATGATTAGAATATCCGACGAGCGTCAGCGCTTTATCTGTGTTGGCGGCGACGGAACCATCAACGAGGTCGTAAGCAGCGCCCCCGGAAATCTTAACGTCGAGTTCGGCGTTATTCCCTACGGATCGGGAAACGATTTCGTTAAGAACTTTACCAACACCGAGCTTTTCTCGGATATCGAGGCTCAGCTTGACGGAGATACCGTCACGCTCGATCTCATCAAGGTTAACGATTATTATTGCGTGAATATGGTCAACATCGGCTTTGACTGTAACGTCGTTAAGGAGTCGGACAACCTTAAGAAGTCCAAGATCATCCCCTCGGGCGCAACCTACATAGTAGGCTTGATCATAGCCTTCTTCAAGAAGTTCGGAACGCCGATGAAGCTCGTGTTTGACGACGGAGAGGTCATCGACAGGGAGCTTACGCTTACCGCTATCGGTAACGGAAGATTTTGCGGCGGCGGCTTTAAAGCTCTGCCTCTTGCCGATCTTCAGGACGGGCTGTTTGACATGTGTATTATTGAAAAGGTGTCGAGAGCGACCTTCATTTCTCTCGTTTCCTCCTACAAGGCCGGAACCTATCTTGAAAAGAAGGGTATTGAGAAATATTTGACGTATAAGCGTGTTTCTCATTTCAAGATGGAGTTTGAGCAGGCTATACCGATCTGCATCGACGGAGAGATAAAGGGTGCTAGGACTATTGATTTTTCCATTATGAGAAACGGCTTCAACTTCGTAGTTCCCAAGGGCTCGGAGCTTATCCGGGGCACGGTCGAGGAAGCTGCCTCCGTATGATAGGATAATATCTATGGATATATTCAGGAAAAGGCCGCTGTGCTTAGTACTTTGTATTATGCTTGGCGGCTTTTCTCTATTTATTGACGCAGAAGTCGGCGTGCGTACGACGCTGATCGTCATCTCTCTTATACTCTTTGCGGTGTCCTTTGGCAGGACGTCGGTAGATAGGCCTACTCTCTATACTGCGAGAGCGGGCTTTCTTGCTTTGGCGGCGTCGCTTTTATTCTCTATTCTCTTCTCTACACTCTTTCTGCCATCAGGCGTTGTGGGCGAAAAAAGAAATATCGAGGGCTTTATCGAGAGCATTGAGCGACCCTCGAATTCTTACGCCAGAGTGACGCTGTTATCATCCTCTATTGATGACGAGGAGATAGAATTGAAGCTCGTGCTTTACGTTGACACCACCGATGCAAATTCGATAGCCCCGGGTGACACGGTAACGCTGACTGCCGATATCTGCGATTTTGAAGCCAAGGATGACTTTGATACGGCGGCATACTTCAGATCCAAGGGCTATGCGGCAAGGCTTGACAACTACAAGAAGCTTGAGATCAAGGAGCGCTACGACGGCTGGTATAAGGAGCCGATTTCCGCTCTGCGGCGGGAGATATCGGGTCATATGAAGCTCGCAACTGATGAAATAACCGGCGGCTTCCTCTCAGCGCTGATAATGAGCGAAAGAGACGACCTTCACCCCGGGATGGCACTCTCCTTTAAGCAGCTTGGCATATCCCACTTACTTGCGCTGAGCGGCATGCATCTTGTCATCCTATGTGCCGGCATAAGAACGCTTTTGCGCTCTATCGGTACGAACAAGAAGCTTGTTCTCTTCATTTCTACAGTCTTTTGCCTTATTTATATGGCTATAACAGGCTTCTCTCCGAGCGTAGTTCGCTCTGCGATAATGCTGACGATAACGCACGGGCTATTCATTATCTGCGGCAGCCACGATTCTTATACCTCACTGCCGCTCTCCGTCGTTATCATCCTGATTTTCGAGCCTTATGCAGTCTATGATCTGTCGCTGTGGCTCTCGGTCTTTGCTACGCTCGGAGTCCTCGTCTATGGTGAGCTTGAGGAGAGGTGGAGAAGAAACGCCCCTGAAAAGAAAAGGAGCGGTATTCTCTATACCCTCCTATCCCTCATTATGGAGTCGCTCTTGGCTACTCTTATGGCTCTCGGTGCATCCTTCTTCTTAATGCTGACGCATTTTAACACGGCATCGGCGCTGGCACCCCTGGCAAATCTTCTGCTATCCTTGCCTATAAACCTACTTATCTTCCTCGGGCTTATCCTTGTTCTGCTATATAAGATCATTCCGTTCGGTGCGCTCCTATCCCTTATGGTTAACGGTATCAACGCCGTCGTTGAGATGCTGGCGAGTGTTGAATGGGCAACTCTGCGAATTGATCTGTTGCCCGTTAGAATCCTCATTATCCTTCTTACCGTACTGTTCTTTGCCTTCGTTATGCTTAAGATAAAGCGCAAGGGGATCTATATAGCAGTTATGGGCGGAGTTTACGTAGTTATTCTCGCTGTCGGAATTATCATAACCCAAGCGATCAGATACACTCCCGTATACGAGTACGCCACGGGCGACGTCTACGACGAGATCGTGATAAGTGAGGAAGGACGGATAACCCTTATTATCAACGGCGGTCAGAACGACGAGGCTGCATATGCACTTATTAGCGAGGTCAACGAGAAAAAGCTTACTTATATTGACGATATCGTTCTTACGGGCTATCGCACGCAGACAAAGCGCTTCGTCCTCAAGCTTCTCTCGGGAGTAAGGATCTCGAGGATACATATCCCTGCGCCAAGGAGCGTTGACGAGATGTCTTGCGCCAAGAGCCTCGCTGAGGAGCTGATGAATTACGGCGCAGCCCTCAGGTTTTATGAAACGGGCGAGGCTATCGGGATCGGACCCTTCACCTACGTTTTACACAACAGATCCACCTTTGAATACGGCAAGTCTAACGACTGCATACTATCGCTCGAGAGCGAAAGCGCAAGATATATCTACCTATCAAACGGAGCGACAAAGAAATTTCCTCTCCATGCGCAGGATATATCCCTTTCTGCCGACTATCTCATTTTCGGGGCATACGGCGGCGGAATATCCGGCTCGGATCCCATCGGCTTAAGCTACGCCGATCTTAAGGGAATATATCACACGAAAAAGCTACCGCTTTCGGATCTGACTATAACACACCTTGAAAATAAAGGGGTGCCTATCACGAAGATAGACACCTCTTTTAATATACTGAATAAGAAAAACCAAAGCTTATACGTTGAATAAGAACTCAACGACGTCGCCGTCCTTCATCACGTATTCCTTGCCCTCGCTGCGGAGCAGACCCTTTTCCTTCACCTTATTGCGGTCGCCCTCACGAACGAGATCGTCAAAAGCAACGACCTCAGCACGGATAAAGCCACGCTCAAAGTCCGAATGGATCTTTCCTGCGGCGCCGGGAGCCTTCGTGCCTGCCTTGATGGTCCAGGCGCGGACCTCCTTAGGACCTGCGGTGAGGAAGCTGATAAGGCCAAGGAGCGCATAGCCCGACTTAATTAGCTTGTCAAGACCTGACTCGGAAATTCCAAGATCGGAGAGGAAGCTCTGCTTCTCCTCGCCCTCAAGCTCGGCGATCTCCGCCTCGATCTGTGCGCTGACAGCAATGATCTCACTGCCCTCGGATGCTGCATGCTCCTTCAGCTTAACGTAATGCTCGTTAGACTCATAATCACCCGACACCTCATCCTCGCTGATGTTAGCAACGTAGATGATAGGCTTAAGGGTGAGAAGCCTCGACTCCTCTATCCAAGCAAGCTCGTCAGCATCAAGGCCAACCGATCTTGCGCTCTTGCCCTCTGCGAGAGCATCTCTTACCTTTTCAAGCACGGCGAGCTTTTCGAGCAGCTTCTTGTCGCTCTTTGCCGCCTTGGTAGTCCTCTCAATAGCACGCTCGACGATCTCAAGATCGGAGAGTATAAGCTCTATATCTATCGTCTCAACGTCTCTTAAGGGATCGATAGAGCCCTCAACGTGGATGATATCGTTATTCTCAAAGCATCTGACGACGTGAACGACTGCATCGACCTCACGGATGTTAGCGAGGAACTTATTTCCGAGGCCCTCGCCCTTGGATGCGCCCTTTACGAGACCTGCGATGTCAACGAACTCGATGACCGCGGGAGTATACTTATCGGGGTTATACATCTCTGCGAGCTTATCAAGCCTCTTATCGGGCACGGTGACAATGCCGACGTTGGGGTCGATCGTGCAGAAGGGATAGTTTGCAGACTCTGCGCCCGCATTGGTTAATGCATTGAAGAGCGTGCTTTTTCCTACGTTGGGAAGTCCGACGATGCCAAGTTTCATTAGTTGAATCTCCTTTATTGAGTAGAAATGCGACGGGCTGTGACGTGCGCATTAAATTATCAGATATTTTAAATGCAAGAATTCATAACAGATTATTATTATAGCATAAAAACGGCTCTTTTTCAATAGATGTTGAGTTTTTCTTTAAATTTAAAATTTCGTCGTATTTAGACGGATAATTGTTAACAATTTACTGTTGACAAGCAGGGAGAATTCGGCTATAATTAAATTGTTAAGATTTCAACTTTTTTAACAAAGTTAATAATTTGAGGAGGATAATATGGATACAAAGCTTCTTATAGTTGATGATGACCCCAATATATGCGATATGCTGAAGATCTATTTTGAAAACGAGGGCTACAAGGTAAAGACGGCTAACGACGGCATCGACGGCCTCAACACCTTCAAGCTCTGCGATCCCGATCTCGTTCTATTAGATATCATGATGCCTCACAAGGACGGCTGGCAGGTCTGCCGCGAGATCCGCGAGATCTCCCCTAAGCCCATCATTATGATCACGGCGAAGGGCGAGGTGTTCGACAAGGTTCTCGGCCTTGAGCTTGGCGCTGACGACTTTATCGTCAAGCCCTTTGATATGAAGGAGCTTTCCGCACGCATCAAGGCTGTTCTCCGCCGTTACAGCGCACACACCAAGACCAGCGATGACGAGGTCGTTAAGTTTGAGAACATCGAGATCTCGCTGAAGAAATACGAGCTTAAGCTCTCGGGCAAGGCCGTCGACATTCCCCCGAAGGAGCTTGAGCTGCTCTACTTCCTTACATCAAACTGCAACAGAGTTTTCACAAGAGATCAGCTCCTCGACAAGGTCTGGGGCTTTGATTATCTCGGCGACTCGAGAACGGTTGACGTGCACGTAAAGCGCTTACGTGACAAGCTCGAGGGCGCATCCGACAAATGGGTGCTTAAGACCGTTTGGGGCGTTGGCTACAAGTTCGAGACGCTCATCTGATCGCATAAAAGGCTTTCATATTATTTTTAAAACACAGAAATACCAAAGATAAATCAAAGGGCGATGGATCGCAAGGATCCTTCGCCCTTTTCCTATTAAATATTAAATGCAAGCTGATCGAGCAGGACGCCGATCGATGGGATAACGTTCTTCTTGCAGTTGAGCGCATCCTGGCCAAGATCGTCGAGCCTGTCGGTTGCGAGATCGACAACGACGCCCTTCTTAGGCAGCTTCATTATCTGCACGCCCGAGGACTTTCTCGTCGACTTTATCGGAATGACCGAGGATTTGATGAGCATTCCTCTGCCCGCATCCGAATGGATGAAGATATTGACGGGGTTCTTGCCCTCGTAAATAGCTCCTACAAGCGCAGACTCGCTCGAATAAGCACCCGTGAGCTTTTTCCTCTTCGACTTGGTGTCGTAAGCGCCGAGGCTGACACGAAGTCCCTTTCCGTTTTCAAAGATATAGACCATATGATGATCGGGATTTAATTCGTAGATCATCTTACAGCCGACAGCCTTTTCATCAGCATCCATTCCAAGCTTAGCGGGGACGTAGTCGCCCATCTGGCTCGGCTTTGTGATGTCAAAGTCGGCAACCTTTGCTCTGTATATCTGCCCCTTGTCGGTGAAGAAGAGCAATTCTCCGCGGTTGTCGGTGTCCTCGGAGTAGATGACGAAGTCGCCCTCCTTGAGCTTCTGATCATCGGCGGATCTGCTTCCCTGCACCGAAAGCTTCTTGAAATAGCCGCCCTTTGTAAATATAAGTCTACAATTATAGTTCTCGAAGAAGATATCCTTATCAGGCTTGACGACCTCCTCCTTATCGACGAGGATTGTTTTTCTCGGCTGACCGTACTTCTTCTTGATTCCCTGGAGCTGCGAGATGATGAGCTGCTTAAGCTTAAGCTCGTCACGGAGAATATCCCGAAGCTTCTCAATCTCCTCGCAGAGCGTGTCTATCTCCTTGACTCGGTTGACGATATACTCTCGGTTAAGGTTTCTCAGCTTGATGTCGGCGATATACTCACCCTGCTTCTTCGTCAGATCGAAGCCCGCCATAAGGTTTGGAACTACGTCCTCCTCCTTTTCAGTGTGGCGAATAATGCTTATCGCCTTGTCGATATTGAAGAGGATAGCGGCAAGACCTCTGAGGAGCTCGAGCTTGTCCTCCTTTTTGCCAAGGTCGAAGGTCAACTCACGTGTGAGGCACTTCGAGCGGAACTTAATCCACTCAAGCAGAATATCCTTGACTCCGAGCTGCATCGGCGTTCCCTCAACGAGGATATTGAAGTTACAGTCAAAGTTGTTTTCAAGCTCGGTGACGGCAAAGAGCTTCTGCATCACAACCTCGGGATCGGCATCCTTTCTCAGGTCTATGATAAGCTTAAAGCCGTTAAGGTCGATGGCATCTCTTGCGTCGGTCGCCTCCTTGAGCTTGCCGAGTCTGATCATATCGACGGTCTTTTTCAAGATCGCCTCCGCCGAGGAGGAATAAGGAATGGAGAGGATCTCAATTCTGTTCTCCGCCTTGACGTAGTTATAGGTGGCACGCATCTTGAAGCTTCCGGTGCCCGTTTCATAGATCTTCAGCATCTGATCTCTGTCGTAGATGATAGACGCTCCGCCCGGGAAGTCGGGAGCCTTGATGATATCAAGGAGCTTCTCCGTCGTCGTCTTGGGATTTCTTAAAAGCGCAATAGTTCCGTCGCATATCTCGGCGAGATTAAAGGACGCTATCGAGCAAGCCATACCGACGGCGATACCCAGGTTTGAGGAAACGAGTATATTCGGGAAGGTGGTCGGAAGGAGCGTCGGCTCCTCCATCGTGTTATCGTAGTTGGGAACGAAATCAACGGCATCCTTATCAATACCGCTGAAAAGCTCCTCGCAGAAGGGGTCGAGCTTAGCCTCGGTATACCTTGATGCGGCGTACGCCATATCTCTCGAATACTGCTTACCAAACGAGCCCTTGGAATCTATGAAGGGATGAAGCAGCGCCTCGTGATCTCTCGTAAGACGCACCATCGTTTCGTATATAGATGCGTCGCCGTGGGGGTTGAGCCTCATGGTCTGACCTACGATATTTGCGCTCTTCGTCCTCTGCTTGTTCATAAGCCCCATCGTATACATCGTATAGAGGAGCTTCCTGTGCGAGGGCTTGAAGCCGTCTATCTCTGGGATGGCTCTGGACACGATAACGCTCATCGCATAGGGCATATAATTTTTAACTAAAGTGTCCGTTATAAGCTGAGGCGAGGCGGGAGCCTCGTTGGCCTTAAGGTCAACGACCTCGGACTTCTTTTTTCTAGCCATTTATTTCACCGTCACAATCTTATTATCTTATGAGCAGCCGCTCGGATCATTCTATTGTAAAGTGCGAGACCTATACCGTCCTTTTCCGGAAGAGGGGCAAGAATGAGATCAAAATCCTCCTTGTCTGCGCTCCTGAGGATGGAAAAAAGCCTGTGGGCCTGCGCAGCCATGTCACCTCGCAGACCAAAATCATATATTATAACAGTCGGCAGCTCACCCTTATAGTATTCAACGTCATCTGTGTGAGAAATGAGAGCGACCCTCTCCTTGCCGACGCCCTTTATGTAACGGGCGCACGCTTCCCTCGAGCCCTCGAGCAGGATCAGCTCAGCTCCGGGAGCATAATGTCTGTATTTCATTCCAGGGGATAGGGCGACCTCGCCCTCACCGAGCTTATCGACGACGGCGTCTGCCACCCTGACGGTAATGCCGATCGACTCAAGGTCACCGACCGTGATCCTACCGGGGCGCAAAAGCGTAACCGCTCCGTCGCCGTCTATCTTAACGATGGTCGATTCAAGACCGAAATCGCAGTCGCCACCGTCGATAATTACATCACATCTGCCGTTCATATCGTCGACAACGTGCTTGAATGAGGTCGGCGATGGCGAGCCCGAAAGATTTGCGCTCGGAGCAGCTATCGGAACGCCCGCAGCACTGATAAGCGCTCTTGCTATCTTATTCTCCGGGCATCTGACGGCAACCGTCGGAAGCCCTGCTCTCGTGGCAAGCGGGATGTTATCACGCGAAGGCAGGATGACTGTTATCGGGCCGGGCATAAAAGCCTCTGCTATCCTGTAATAAAGCTCGCAGGTCTCGGTATATTTTGCCGCCTCATCGGGGCTGGCGACGTGGATTATCAGAGGATTGTCGCCCGGGCGGCCCTTAGCCCTGAAAATATCCTTTACGGCATCCTCGTTCGTGGCGTCAGCTCCGAGGCCGTAGACCGTTTCGGTGGGGAAAACGACAAGACAGCCACGCCTTATAACCTCGGCAGCCTCGGCGATCAGCTCACCGTCTATCCTTTCGGGGTCGAGCTTAAGCTGCTTAGTCTGCATTACTCCTCCCCCTTCAAGCGCTCCGCCGCCTCTTGCGCCGAGAGATCGCCTATGATCTCATCCATATTTCCGTTAAGGAATGCGGCGAGCGAAAAAATAGTTTTGTTTATTCTATGGTCGGTAACTCTCGACTGAGGGAAGTTATAAGTCCTTATCTTCTCGCTTCTGTCGCCCGAGCCGACCTGGCTCTTCCTTTGCGATGCAATAGCATCGGTCTGTTCCCTTTGCTTCATATCGTAGAGCTTTGCGTAAAGGATCCTCATAGCCTTTTCCTTATTCTGGAGCTGGCTTCTCTCCTGGTCGCATTCGATGACTAGACCCGAGGGGATATGAGTGAGCCTGACGGCGGACTCGGTCTTATTGATATGCTGACCGCCCGCACCGCTCGACTTGCAGGATTCTATCTTTATCTCCGAGGGGTTTATCTCAACCTCAACCTCGTCAGCCTCGGGAAGAACCGCAACTGTAACCGTCGAGGTCTGGATCCTGCCGTTAGACTCGGTCACGGGGATCCTCTGAACACGGTGAACGCCGCTCTCAAACTTTAACCTCGAGTAAGCGCCGTCGCCCATTACGGTAAAGGAGATGAACTTGATGCCGCCAAGCTCGGTTTCGTTAAGCGACATAACGTCGATCTTATAGCCGAGGGAGGTCGAATACATCGAATACATCCTGTATAGATCCTGTGCGAAAAGAGCCGCCTCCTCACCGCCTGCACCCTGTCTTATCTCGACGACTACGTTCTTTGAGTCGTTAGGGTCACGGGGGACGAGAAGCAGCTTTAATTCATCAAGAAGCAGGGCGAGCTTATCCCTCGTTTCGTGGAATTCCGCCTCTGCAAGCTCCCTGAATTCGGGCTCAAGCGATGCATCGCGCATCATAAGATCAGCGTCGTTCATCGCCGCCTCACAGGCAGAATACTCACGGAACTTCTCTACGACGGTCGACAGGCCGTTATACTCCTTGATGAGCTTCTGATATTCTTTATTGTTGGAAATGACACTGGGGAGAGTGAGCATCTGCTCAATCTCCCTGTATCTATCCTCTGCCGCTTTAAGCTTCTTTAAAAACATCTTTCACCTCATAAAACTTAATTAAGCTTATGAGGAGGACTATTTAACGAATGCGCAGAATGCCTTATAGGTGGAATAAACGTCAGCCTTGGAAACGACCTCGTAGGGTGCGTGCATGGAGATGACGGGAACACCGAGATCCACCGTCTCGATATTGTGATTTGCTATATACATAGCAACGGTTCCGCCGCCGCCGCAATCAACCTTTCCAAGCTCGGCGGTCTGCCAGATAACGCCGTTATCGGCAAAGAGCTTTCTTACGAAAGCAACGTACTCGGCGGATGCGTCGTTGGTGTTGGACTTTCCGGCGGCACCGGTGAACTTGCTCATGCAGGTTCCGCAGGAGATCATAGCGCTGTTACGCTTCTCGTATACGTCTGCATAGTTAGGATCGTAGCAAGCGGTAACGTCGGCGCTGAGGCACTTGGACTTGCTTCTGACGATGATAGGATCAACGCCAAGCGACTTGGAGATCATAGCGATGATATCGGTAAGAACGTCGGACTGCATACCCGTGATGCCTACCGAGCCGATCTCCTCCTTATCTGCAAGCACTACCATAACGGTGCGCTTGGTGTCCATATTATCAAGGAGTGCGGTGAGTGCGGGATAGGAGCAAACTCTGTCGTCGTGGCCGTAAGCGCCGATGAGCGCTCTGTCAAAGCCGATGTCCTTAGCCTTGAAGGAAGGAACGAGAGAAAGCTCTGCGGAGAGGAAGTCCTCCTCTGTCACGCCGTACTTATCGTTGAGGAGCGAAAGCACGCTGAGCTTGATCTTGTCGCTTACGTCGGGGTCGTTGTAGGGCAGACCGCCAACGAGGATGTTGAGCGACTCACCGGGGATAGCAGTGCCAAGGGGCTCCTGAGCCTGCTTTCTGCCAAGGTGAGGAAGAAGATCGTTGATGTAGAATACGGGATCCTCGTCGTCCTCGCCGATACAGACCTTAACGATCTCGCCGTCAGCCTTTACCATAACGCCGTGCAGAGCAAGAGGAGTTGCCGTCCACTGATACTTCTTAACGCCGCCGTAGTAATGAGTCTTGAGGAATGCCATACCGGAGTCCTCGTAGAGAGGAACCTGCTTGAGGTCGATCCTGGGAGAATCGATGTGAGATGCAAGGATCCTCATGCCCTCCTCGCTGATATCGTCTGTTCCTACATTGAAGAATACGACGCTCTTGTTCTTGTTGTTGAAATAGCGCTTGTCGCCTGCGACGAGCTTATCGCCGAACTTATACTCGGTGTAGCCCTTAGCCTCAGCCATAGCGATAGCCTCTGCGGTCGCCTCTCTCTCGGTCTTTGCAACGTCGAGATAGTGCATATAGCCCTTGCAATAGTCGTAGATCGCCTTGATCTCGTTTGCATCAGCCTCTTCAAATACGTTTTTCTTGGAATAGGAGAGCCTCTCGAGGATCTCTGTTCCCTTTAAGCTTTCAGACATGTGTATATACCTCCAAATTAATAAATACTTTTTAAAGCCCTAAGCACGCCGTCCTTCAGCTGCTTAAGGTCACCGTTGTTATAGATAACGGCGTCGCACCTTGCGATAAGACACTTATCGTCAAGCTGATGAGCGATGCGGGAGAGAGCCTTCTCCCTTGAGATACCATCACGGGCTATAATACGCTCAACTCTAACGTCCTTGTCTGCAACCACGCAGATAAGCTTATCGCAAAGCGAATCAAGCCCGGCCTCAAAGAGCATCGGTGCGTCAATCACGACGTCCTTGGCTCCCGAGTCAAAATAGCTCTCAGCGATCCCGAGCGCCTCCTTAATGATATGCTTATACGTAATCTCGCCAAGGCGCTTATGAAGGAGGGGATCCTGCCCCTCTTTAAAAACGATATCTCGGAGGGCGGCACGGTCGAGAGCGGAATCCTTTATTATTCCCTCCCCGAACTCACCAACAAGCTCATCAAGACACTCTGTGGGACGTGATGTCAGATCGTGATAAACGGCGTCTGTGTCAATAGTCGGGATGCCAATTTCGCAAAGGATCTTGCTTACGGCGCCCTTGCCGCTTCCCGAGCCTCCGCATAATCCGATCAGCACGCTAATCCCCCCTTCGTCTTTCGCATCTTATTAAATTATACAATACATAATTACAAAAAGTCAAGTTTATTTTGCACTCGTGCGCACATAATTTATGCAAGCTACAGAAAGAAAGGTAGAAAAACAGATATGAACAGCGAAAGCTCTGCCAAAAACCAAGCGATAAAGCCAAGGAGATATTTTGCCGCCCGAAACGGTTACTTTGGCTTCAGCCACAGCTTCGAGAAGGTATTTGCCCCCGAGCTTTTCGACAAGCTCCTGATCCTCAAGGGCGGTCCCGGGACGGGCAAAAGCAGCCTGATGAAGGCGGTGATGCAGGATTTTTTATGCAGTGGGACAAGAGCGGACGCTATACACTGCTCCTCGGACCCCGCCTCTCTCGACGGAGTGATAATAACCACCGAGCAGGGTCGTGTAGGGCTCATAGACGGAACCGCCCCTCATACGACTGATCCTCGTTATCCCGGCGCCATAGAGGAGATCGTTTCTCTTGAGGAGGCTTTTGATCTCGGGATGCTAAAGGCGCAAAAGGAAGAGATCGTAAAGCTATCGAGACTTAAGGCTGACGCCTATCGTGCGGCATATTGTTGCCTCGGTGCGGCGGGAAAGATCTACGCTTTATATTCTGCATTATTCTCAGATTATAAGGATTATTACGAGGCAGAGCTTGATGAAATAATCACTTTGCTTGATGACTCGAAGGACGTTAAAGATGTATCCGAGTTAAAACAAACAACCTGCTTTTGTAAGGACGGATGGGTGCGTCTACCATATGACGATGATGATAAGAGGGTGTATAGGATCTCTATGGATGGGCTCGGCGAAATACTCTTTATTAGCCTCGTTTATCGGGAAGCTGAATGCCGGAATATCAAGCTAATCGCACACACGTCTCCGCTTGACGCCGGCTCCGCCATAGAGCTTGAGACTGCTAACATCCGTATAGCTGCGGCGCCCTCATCCAAGGCAGACCTGTGCCTACGCCCTCTACCTTCAAATCTACCTCTCGCTCCTCTCGTCGCCGAGCATCAGTCGCTCTTATCCATTGCGGCTAGCTATCTCACAAAGGCTTCCGGCTATCATGCAGAGCTTGAGGCTATTTATGGAAAAGCAGTTGATTTTGGTGTCGTGGACGGCATAAGAGACGTGGTCACGGCAAAATTCAAGACAATTCTCGGAGCTTAGATTTTTACCTCGCTTTATTGACATATAAATATATTTGTGTTATTATAATAATAAAAAGCGTTGCCCCTCGATCAAGAGGGGCAACGCAGTCACGTATAAACGCTTTATCAGAGTGCGGAAACGATAGCCTCGGTGTCCTTGGCGATAACGAGCTCCTCGTTAGTGGGGATCATGTAGACGGTAACCTTGGAGTTATCGCTGGAGATCTTAACGGGAGAGCCGGAGTGTCCGAAGTCGTTGCGGGAGTCGTCAAGCTCTACGCCGAGATACTCAAGTCCGGAGAGGACGAGCTTTCTGAGGTAGGGCATATGCTCGCCGATGCCTGCGGTGAAGACGATAGCGTCAAGACCGCCCATAGCAGCGGAGTAAGAGCCGATAAATCTCTTGATCTGATAGCCGAGCATATCGAAGGTGAGCTTAGCTCTCTCATTTCCTTCGTTCATAGCCTGCTCGATGTCACGGGAGTCGGAACTGATGCCGCTAATGCCGAGAAGACCGCACTTCTTATTCATATATGCCTCTGCCTCGGCGGGAGTCATATTCTCCTTGTCCATAATGTAAGGAACGATCGCAGGGTCGATAGCACCGCAGCGGGTTCCCATCATGATACCGTCAAGGGGAGTGAAGCCCATAGAGGTGTCAATGCACTTACCGTCCTTAACGGCGCTGATGGACGAGCCGTTTCCAATATGGCAGGTAACGATCTTGGTTCCCTCAGCCTTGCCGCCCATAAGCTTGATCATCTCGCCGCTTACGTATCTGTGAGAGGTGCCGTGTGCGCCGTAGCGACGGATCTGATACTTCTCATACATATCGTAAGAAACGCCGTAGAGATATGCATACTCGGGCATGGTCTGGTGGAATGCGGTGTCAAATACGAGGACCTGGGGAGTCTTAGGCATAACAGAAAGGCATCCCTTGATACCCATAATGTGTGCGGGGGTGTGAAGAGGTGCGTAGGAAACGCACTTGCCAAGGGTCTGCATAACCTCGTCGGTTACGAGAACGGACTCGCTGAAGTATGCGCCGCCGTGGACTACTCTGTGACCGATTGCCTCGATCTCATCAACGGTAGAGATGCAGCCAAGCTCCTTATCAAGAAGAGTGTTAACAACGAGCTTCATAGCCTCGGAGTGATCCTTAAGCGCCATCTCGTTTACGTACTCGCTCTTGCCGGTGGTCTTGTGGACGATGCGGGAGCCGTCGATGCCGATCCTCTCACAGTTTCCCTTTGCTAAAACGGTATTGCTCGCAGTGTCAAAGAGCTGATACTTCAAGGAGCTCGAGCCTGCGTTTACAACAAGAACCTTCATTTTTTCAAAATCTCCTTATATTTTTTTAAATCACGTGTAATATTATACACCTATTGTCCCGAGATTTCAACACTTAAGTAAAAAATATTTTAAAGGGGGAAATATGACGACTGTTGCGATTATCAGCGAATATAACCCCTTCCATACGGGGCATAAATATCAGATCGACAGAATCCGAGAGGAATTTGGCGCCGATGCGGTCATCATTTCGCTTATGAGCGGAAACTTCACGCAAAGAGGCGAGATAGCAATAATGGATAAATGGACGAGAGCGAAGGCTGCGGTTGAATGCGGTGTCGATCTCTGTCTCGAGCTTCCCTTCCCCTACTCTATGTCGGCTGCCGATATATTTGCACGCAGTGCCGTCAGCATCCTGAATTCACTTGGCACCGTCGACTACCTTTCCTTCGGCTCGGAATCAGGAGATATCAGTGAGCTCGAGCGTATCGCCGACGTTATGCTCAGCGAGGACTACGAAAAGGAGCTTGCACGACTTTTAGAGAGCCCCAACTATAAGAGCAAAGGATATCCGACCCTGTGTGAGCTTGCGCTTGACGCACAATCAGGAGGCTCGGGATCAACAAGGCTCACCCCGAACAACATCCTCGGTATCGAATATATCAAGGCGCTTAAAAGATCGAGTAGCTCGATCAAGCCACATACGATAAAGCGCGAGGGCGCCGCCTACGACGCCGAAAGGATCTCCGACATCGGGCATCAGAGCGCAACCGCGATACGTTCTATTATGATGTCAGACCCTTATTCTGCCCTTGATTATCTACCGAATGAAGCATTTTTGACCGTTTCGGAAGCTATCAAGGCGGGCGGTTGCCCGACAGATGCGGAACGCCTCAGTGCATCCGTCATCACCTCTTTAAGATTAAATTCGTCTATATCCGATGGGCATCTCCCCGACGGGCAGGACGGTTTATATAACCGCCTCAGAGCAAAGAGCTTCGAGGCAAACTCGATACATGATCTGGTTCGTCTATGCGAAACCAAGAAGCACACCGATGCGAAGCTTCGCCGTTGCGTGTGGTATTCCCTTCTCGGCGTTACCTCCTCCGAGCTTAAGGAATGTCCTCGCTTCACGCAGCTTCTGGCGGCGGACAGGCTTGGCACGGACGAGCTGAAGCGTATTAAAAAGGAAAGCGACTTCCCTATCCTAACCAAGCCGTCGGCAACCGATGCGCTCGGCGAGGAGGCGATGAGGCAGAAAAAGAAAGCTGATAGCGCAGATTCCATCTATCAGCTGACAAAGCCTCTGCCGCCTAAGGGCAGCTATGACATGACCTCGACGCCATACGTAAAGCGATGAATTTTGCGTTTTCTTAACTGCGCACTACTTTTGTCGAAGCTATTTACTTGGCGTCAGCGTTTTGCTATCATAGTTGCGGAAGCGGACAAGCACGCCGTCGCTTTTAATCTTCAGAAAGGAGTTAATTAAACATGCTTAAAGCAAACGGAGTTGATTTAAACGAATTCCTTGAGTATAAGGGCAGACCTCTTGTACGTCAGGGCGAGGAAATTTTCTACGGCGATATGTCGGAAAAGTTCTACATTTACATGATGATCATGACCGAAAAGGATGCAGGAAAGACTGAGGTTCCCGACAAGATCATGGTCCAGCTCGTCGACAGCGAGACGAAGCGCCCCAGCAATCAGAAGATCGTTGTGGGCTTTAAGGAAGCATTTGAATTTGCAGATGCTTGGTTGGAGAGATTCAACAAATAAGTCTAGAAAGCAAAGCGTGCGCATCCTTCCGTGATGCGTAAGGAGGTAAAAATGGAATCCGGAAAAAACGGCAACCTCGGTAAATTGGTTGCTTTTTTTCTCATTGTAGCACTTCTGGCGGGGGCTGTCGCCCTTTCTGCCAGCGGCTGGCAAGGAGATGAACTGATGAAGCCGGATAGCGGCGATACCGCAGGCGGTGATAACCCCCCAAGCGGTGAAGCCGATGAAAATACAGACGGTAATGACGAGCAGACAACCGTGCCGCCCGTCGAAGAGCCCGAAAAGCTCGTCTATTACAGCTACCTGACCGGCCTCGAGATATCCGAGGACGAGTCACTGATCAAGCCACTTTGTATAGTCTTTGACACTGAAGCGCCAATGTACGGAATATCGACCTCACTCCTGTCGGTAGAAATACCTATCGAGGGAGGCTCGACCCGTTTATTGGCGTTTACTAATAGCGCCACCGAGCTTGGCAAGCTTGGCTCTATTGCGCCGACCAGAGGATATATCGACCTCTTCGCATCCCACTTTGGCGGAATACCGCTTTATTGTGGCTCCGACGGCAACATCTCTGCATTATCCGACCGAGAAGCACTCTCTTACGTAGATCTATCAGAATACTCGGGCTATCATTACACCGAATACGATAGGTATTCATATACTAACGACGATCTTCTTGGCGCATATATCAAGAACAACGGTGTCAGCACGGTCAAGACCGACACGCCGACGCTACCCTTCATTCACACAGCGTCATCAGAGCTGACCGACGGTAGGTCAGCAAGCACTGCCCTCATCCGCTACGACGTAGGAAAAACCACGGAGCTGATATATTCCGCCGAAACCGACTGCTACCGGATAAAAAAGAACTCCGAGGCGGTCATAGACAGGCTAAACGGAACTGCTCTTGAATATAAAAATGCATTTATTCTCCTTGCGGATGCCACCACATATGAAACCGAGGCGTCGACCGAGCTGGTGCTGGACACCGGGAAGGGCGGCAAGGGCTACTATCTCAACGGTGGCAGGGCGATCGAGATCACCTGGCAGACGGGTACCGACGGCAACCTGGAATTCAGAAACGCTGACGGTGAGCTCATTAATGTGGATTGCGGAACGACCTATATTTCCATCACGAGATCCTCTCAAAGAGATGAGATCAAGTTCTTTTGAGATCCATCAAAAAGCAATATATGTAACTAATCGTTTACAATAAGCAAAAGGGAGCGGGCTAAATAACGCCCGCTCTCTTTAATTTAAGACTCCATCTGCTTGCCGAGGAAAACTCCCGCCGTCTGAATGAGCTTTGACTCAGCCTCGCTTGAGATCTTCGGTGTGCCAACCGAATCGTATGCCATAGCCGACATAACGCAACCGACCACGTCACCCTCGGAGAGGATCGGCATAGCACAGTTTACGTAGTGAGAGCCACCGTCGCTGCTTATAGCGACAGTCTCCTTACCTGCATCCCTGACGTATAACACTCTCGACTCGACGATCTCCTCAAGCCCGTGCGAGATCTTCCTGTCAAGATATTCCTTTTTAGAAGCGCCCGATACGGCGATTATTTCATCTCTATCGCATATGAAGATGGGCATTGACGAGGTCTTTTGCAGTGCGTCGGCATATTCTGAGGCGAAGCTCTGAAGCTCGCCGATAGGTGAGTATTTTTTGAAGATGACCTCACCCTCTCTGTCGGTATATATCTCCAGAGGGTCTCCCTCCTTGATCCTTAAGGTCCTTCTGATCTCCTTAGGGATAACGATCCTTCCGAGGTCGTCAATGCGCCTGACAATACCTGTCGCTTTCATTTATATAAAATACTCCTTGATTTACAGATTTGTACTCTTAGTATCTGCAATTACTAAGAAATTATTCTTATGGATTTTCTTTCGGCGTTAAGTGTGCTATAATATTACTTAGTATATTAGCGTGATAGCCTTTTTTGACTGCAATACTCATTTTATTAAGGAGCCAAGATGGAAGAAAAGATTTTTGAAGGTATGAAATATTTGATCTCTTATCCTGACGCTTTTCGTGAGGATAACAGATATCCCTTGATATTATTTTTGCACGGTGCAGGCTCGAGAGGTGATAGCACCGAAAAGCTAAAGCGGAATAGCAGCATTCAGAACCTGCTCAAGCGACAGAATGAAAGGGGCTACGTGCTTATAGCACCGCTTTGCCAAAGAGGAAACTGGTATGAGTGGATGCCCGTTCTCCTCCGTTTGCTGGAGGCCTACCGTAATTGCGCATATATTGACTCTAAGCGGATCCACGTGACGGGAAAAAGCATGGGCGGCTACGGCACGTGGGCGCTTGCAACGCTTCGCCCGAACTGGTTTGCCTCGGTTATGCCGATCTGCGGCGGAGGCATTGCGGGCTTTGCTATGAACCTTGTTGATTTGCCGATCCGCACCTTCCACGGTCTTAGGGATAAAACGGTCGATCCTGCCGAGAGCCTACAGATGGCGAAGGCTGTAAATATGCAAGGTGGACACGCAGAGCTGATACTATTCCCCGATCTTGAGCACAATTGCTGGGACGCCGTATATTCGGATGAAAGCAACTACGATTGGCTTCTTTCATTCACAGCCCGCGACGATGAAAACCTGCCCGAGGACCCCTCGCGTCTGGTGTATTAATATAGATAGGCGAGGCGAGAGTCGCCTCGCCCTTTTAGGCAAGGAAGAAAAATGTAGCCACGGAGCAATCATGCTTCGTGGCTACATCTATATAATCAAGAAATCATTTGTTTGCTACCTTGGGCAGCGTCGCATCGGTAAGGATAAAGCCAAGCACCCTGGCGTCGACCTTTCCGAGCGCCTCGACGGCATCGTGAACCTGATGCAGGTCTGATTTATCCGCCTTGCATACGAGTATATATCCGTCGGCGTGATTAGAGAAGAATACGGGATCGGAATAGCCGTTTACAGAGGGCGTATCAATGATCACGTAGTCGTAATTAGAGTTGCAATAGCCGAACAGATCTGCCATTCTTCCCGAGGAAAGCATCGCAGTAACGTTCGAGACGGGAGATCCGACCGGGAGAATATCGAGATTGGGATATACCGAAGAACTGAGTGTCGGAGCTTTTGCATCACCGGAAAGAAAATCGCTGAGGCCCTCGACGCCCTCGACAAGAGAAAGAAGCTTGCTCGCCTCTCTATCTCTCATATTTGCATCGATAAATAGAACTCTCGCCTCCTTGGAGGTGGAAGCGACGGTATATGCAAGATTAATCGCCGTAACGGTCTTGCCCTCACCGTGCGAAGCACTCGAGATCACAAGCTTCTTGCATTCCGAGCCGATCGGGATATACATAAGATTTGTATAAAGCGCTCTGTAAGCCTCGACGACCTCGGACGGCGTATTCTCGCTGATGATCCTAGCCATACTAAGCTCTAAGGGAGAAACGGTTTTATTTTTCTTCATTCTTAGCTACCTCCCCTGTTTTTTCGGGCTCAACTGCGGGTATAACACCGATAACGGGTATATCAAAGTAAGCCTCGAGCTTCTTTTTGTTCCTGATCTTGGAGTCAAACACCGAGAGCAAGTATATCACGACAACGCTGAGGAAGCCACCGGCGAGAATTCCGATAAGTGCGCTCGTTACGACGCCCTTATTATTCTTTACCGTCGCACGAAGAGGCGACTCGATAGTAGTGATACTGATACGTGAATAGGCGGCAGGAAGGAACTTTCTGATGTCGATCTCGTCAAGAGACTCGATAAGTCCCGAGCCTTCGCCAACGTTATCACGCACGTTGTTTTCGGGATCCATATACTCCGCCATCGTCTCTGCGATGATATGCGACTTATAGGGATTATCAGTGGTTATGTAGATAGAGAAGGCAACCGTCTCGCCGTTCATCTTGATGGCGATAGAGGAAGCCAGCTCGGAGACCGAGGGGATATAAGGATCCTGAGGCTCGCCGTCCGCGTTATAAGAGGTCTTTTTTCTGATCTCGTCGGATAGCTCGCTTAAGAAATTGTTAGTATCTACCACGATCGCAAGATTTTCGATGATCTTATAGGAAAGCTCGATATCGCTCGTGTTGATCGTCGTAGTCTTATCTCTCGATACCATAAAGGTCGCCTTAGAGGTATAGGTATCGTCAACGCCAAGCATAGTATATCCGCCGAGCAACGCTCCGCAAAGAAGCGCACAGATCACTATGATCCAGAGCTTAGGCATAAAAACGCCCGCAAGCTCCTTGACGTCAAATTCTTCATTACGCTTTTTCATATAAACCTCGCAAAAATCCTTATATGACTCGGAATATGAGCCATTTGAAAGAAAATACGGGAGATGTGCCCCCGTATTTCTCTGAGACTATTTAAACGCCGAAAGCAAGCGTCACTCGCTGACAGCCTCCTTGTTCTGGATCTTTCCTGCCTCGGCAAGAACCTCGGTCCACTCGTTAGCACCGTCTACGGTGTTATAATATGCGGTGAAGATATTGCCGGTAGACTCAAGATACATAACATACTTGTCGTCGGTTTCGATCAGGGTAACGACGTTGTTATCGTCGAGGGTGTAATGAGTGTTCTTAACGCCGTACTGAACAAGGTTGCGAAGATACTCGTCGGTATTGAGAGCGTAGATGATCTCCATGCATCTCGTGTAATGAGCCTCAACGGCGCTCTTCTCGCCCTCCTGAGCTATGATAGCGAAGGAGCTTTCGTGTGCCTCCTCGGCGGTAACTACGGGAGAGGATGCGACATTACAAACGTAGCCGTTAGCGACATACTCTTCTCTTGCAAGATAGCTTGCACCGTTTACAAGCTTGATGCAGTCAGCGGGATCAAAGCCGTTGTCGATGAGCTTCTGCTCGTTTGCACTTACTGCATCGACAAGCTCAAGATACTCGGGAGCATCTACGGAGGTCATAAGCGAAACCTTGTTTCCATCGCCCACGGTGGAGAAGTTAAGGAAATGAGCCATCTCGCGATTGATCATAATATAGTCGTAGCTGCCGACTATACGGTTGTTCGGAACGACATACTTGATGCTGCCGCCCTCACCCTCCGCAACGGAGGCTGCCTCGATAAGAGCCTTGCTGATCATATCCGAGCTGTTAAGCCTACCAAATTCCTTGGTAAGGAAATAGGTGTTAAGAGGAACGAGAGCATCAGCGGCATAAAGCTGATCAAACATACCCTTGCCTGCGACGTGAACGATGTCCGCACGGTCATCACCCTCAGCGGAAACTGCGCTCATAGTCTCGGAGACGTAGGTATCGGGGGTGATGAAATGGATATCAAGCGTAGTCTTGAACTGCGCATTGAGATAGGTGTTGATCTCTCTGACTACGGTGGTGATAGCCGCCGCAGTAGTAGCCTCATCCGTAACTATGTAAAAGTCAAGAGTAACAGACTCTCTCACCTTGGGCGGATTCTTCTCAAGGTATCCGGGGAGATCTGCACCGATTATGGCATCGGCACAGCTGACCATGAGGATACAGCACATCGCAACAAGAAGGAGAAGACTTAAAATTTTTCTCATGACGGACACGTCCTCCAAAAAGTTTTACTTAAAATATTCTACAATATATTTTAGGAAAAGTCAACCTTATTTTCAATTGTTAACAAATCCCGGCGCCTGTTAGTTCAAGATGCACAAACGAACAAAACGATCCTTGTGCAACTCGCTCTTTAGTTTGCGAGGTAATCCTTGAGAGCCTTGGATCTCGAGGGGTGGCGGAGCTTTCTGAGCGCCTTAGCCTCGATCTGCCTGATACGCTCACGGGTGATCTTGAACTGACGTCCAACCTCCTCAAGCGTGCGGGGTCTGCCATCGTCAAGTCCGAAGCGGAGCTTGATGACCTGCTCCTCTCTCGGGTGAGGGTATGGAGGATGTTTCTGAGCTGCTCGCGAAGCAGAGAGTTTGATGCGCTCTCGGAGGGGGCGGGAGAATCGTTATCCTCAACGAAATCCCCAAGATGGCTGTCCTCCTCCTCGCCGATGGGAGTCTCAAGCGAAACGGGGTCCTGAGCTATCTTCATGATCTCTCTGACCTTATCCGACGTCATGCCGAGACGTTCTGCGATCTCGTCGGTGGTGGGCTCTCTGCCGAGCTCCTGAAGGAGCTGACGCATCGTGCGGGAGACCTTATGAATCGTCTCGACCATATGAACGGGAATTCTGATGGTTCTCGCCTGGTCCGCGATAGCTCTGGTGATAGCCTGTCTGATCCACCAGGTCGCATACGTCGAGAACTTATAGCCCTTACTGTAATCGAACTTTTCAACAGCCTTGATAAGACCGAGATTTCCCTCCTGGATAAGGTCGAGGAAATACATTCCCTTTCCGACGTGGCGCTTTGCAATGCTGACGACGAGCCTGAGGTTAGCTTCGATGAGCTCGTCCTTTGCGTTTTTATCACCCAAGGTGATCTGCTCGGCGAGATACATCTCACGCTCAGCCGAAAGAAGCGGGATCTTTCCTATCTCCTTAAGGTACATTCTTACGGGATCGTCAATGGCAAGACCCTCTTGCGAGAAATACTTGTCCATATTCTCGGCAGACTCGTGTGCCTTTACGTCCTGCTCGATCTCCTTGAATTCGTCGCTCTCCAGCTCGTCGGGAGATGCGTCCTCAATATCCGCCGTAGTGATATCATACTCGATATCCTCAAGCGCCTTCATAAGATCCGAGCCACCAATTCCGCCCTCGGTATTATTGTCGATATATACCTCGACGTTTATTTTTTCTCTGCTCATAATCTGCCTCCGTTATTTATTTTCCTGTTGTTTTCTTTGAATAATACGCGCAAGCTCGTCCATAGTTTTAGTTTGCCCCGAGGAATGATTTTCAACCGACCTCTTAAGACTGGATATTGAAACCATGAGCGAATCCGCATCGTTAGATAGCTCGAGCCTCGCCGTCTTCATCTTCATAATACGGCCGACCTCGTCCTGCGTAAACACCTCGTTGATCGAAACGAGATGATCGTCGCCCGAGGCAAAAGCCGAGGCGAGAAACTCAAACACCCTCTTGTTAAGCCCGGTGACGAAGCAATCGGCGTCAAGAAGCCCCTCGGTAAACACCCGCTTTCTGTGATCGGGATAAAGAAGGAGCAAGCCGAGGACGTTCTCCTCGTTCTTTGCTACTGCCGGCGCCTTTATGTAATCGGGATTGACCGTGTCGAAATAGCCGACCGTGCTTTCCTTCACGCGCTTCGACTCGTCACGCTTGTATTTCTGTGCGTTTTTCTCCCTGATCCTATCAACGTCCGAGCGTATACTCGAGAAGTCGACCGAGAACTTTGCAGCCACTTCTCTGATATATACATCTCTTTCTGCCGCAGAATAAACCTGCGAAATCATCTTTTCAACCTCTCCAAGAGCATCGATACGATCCTGTGGAAGGCTGATGTCATACCTACCGAGAACGCCGTCGAGCTTGTAGTCAAACTTGCTCTTAGCACCCGAGATGACCTCCTTAAACTTTTCAACTCCAAAGGTTTTTATATACTCGTCGGGGTCCTTGGCTCCCGGCACCGAAAGCACGCTGACCTCAAGCCCGACCTCCTCAAGAAGCCCGAGCGCCCTCTGCGCCGCCTTCCTGCCCGCCTCGTCGGCGTCGTAGGAGATAATGACCCTTTTCGTATATCTTGAAAGCACTCTTGCCTGCTCTGAGGTTATAGCCGTTCCGAGCGTTGCGACGGAGTTTGTGATCCCCGCTGCGTGCATGGCAATAACGTCCATATAGCCCTCGCAAAGAACGATCTCGTCCTGGCAGGTCTGCTTAGCGAAGTTGAGCGCAAATAGGTTTCTCGACTTCTTGAATACCGGTGTATCCGACGAGTTGAGATATTTGGGCTTTGAGTCGTCCATAACTCTTCCGCCAAATGCTATGACGTTTCCGGCAACGTCAATAACGGGAAACATCACCCTATTACGAAAGGCGTCGTAAACGTGACCCTTTTCATCATGCTTGCGGCAAAGGTATGCCGCCACGAGCTCATCTCTCGTATATCCCTTTGCGAGCATATGCCTCGTGAAGGTGTCAAAGCTGTTCGGTGCAAAGCCGAGCCCAAAATGCTTTATCGTTGCGATCGTGAGCTGCCTTTTTTCGGTAAAGTAGCTAAGAGCCGCACGTGCCTCGGGATCGCTCGAGAAAAGATAATTATTAAAGAACCTTGCGGCATCGACGTTCATCTGATAGAATCTCGCCTTGTCGTATTTCGGCTCGTTCGAATATCTCTTATTATCGGTCTCGACGATGGTTATTCCCGCTCTTTTGGCGAGGAATTCGATAGCGTCGGGATAGTCGAGATGCTCCATACGCATAGCGAAGCTGATCTGGTCTCCGCCAACGCCGCATCCGAAGCAATAAAAGCTGTTGTCAGCGGGGTATACCGTAAACGACGGCGACTTCTCGCTATGGAACGGGCATAAGCCACGAAGATTAGAGCCTGCACGCTTAAGCGTGACGTATTGTCCTACAAGCGACTGAATATCCGTCCTCATCAGGATCTCTTCGATCGTTTCTCTGCTGATCATTTCCTCACCTCCTGTCGTTTTTAATATACGAGCGTTTTTTATAAAACACTCTTAA
Source organism: Clostridia bacterium (assembly GCA_017501245.1). Classification (GTDB taxonomy): domain Bacteria; phylum Bacillota; class Clostridia; order Oscillospirales; family CAG-272; genus UBA1740. The sequence goes on along the minus strand of JAFVXI010000035.1, from coordinate 59,072 downwards.
AAATCAAATTTTTCGTCGATTTTTTTGATCTTTATCCTTCCGCCCGTCGCCTGAACGAGCTTATCCTCGAAATCCTCCGCATCCGACGCACGGATCGAGCCCCCGATCCTTATCGATTCGTAGTATTCCGTATCCTCCTGGCGGAAGCCCGTGGACTCAAAGATCGTGCCGAGCTTCTGGTAGTCGGAATATGAGCATTCGAGTGAATAAATTGCATATAAGTCGTAGGTGATAAGCTCTGCGGCTTTAAGAGCGCCGAGCGCTGCACCCGAATATGCACGCACGAGGCCACCGGTGCCGAGAAGCGTGCCGCCGAAATACCTTACCACGACGATGGCAACGTTCGTGCAGTTGTTCTTCCTGATGATGTCAAGCACGGGCATTCCCGCAGTTCCCTGCGGCTCTCTGTCATCGGTAAAGCGTGTTATTGAGTTTTCCTTGATCGAATACGCATAGACGTGGTGCGTTGCGTCGGGAAAGGCTCGGCGCACAGAGTCGATAAACGAGAGCGCCTCAGCCTCGGATTCAACGGGCGTGCATCTGGCTATAAACCTTGACTTTCTGTCCTCGTATTCAAAGCTTGCCGCCCTTCTCACCGTGATATAGCTATCCATTTGTCCTCACTCAATGATATATTTTGAATATAAGCCGAGGCCTCTGCCGTCAAGAGTTGCGTTGACGTATATACCGTCCTCCCTGTATTCCACCTCGTTTACGGTGTAGGAATTGTAAAGGCTGCTGACGATATTCTGCTCGGTATAAGGAATTAAAAGGTCGAGCCTCCTGCTCGTCAGATGGACCAGCTCGTCGATCTTAAGAAGCAGCTCGTCGATCCCCTCACCCGTGAGAGCGGAGATCCTCACCGCACCTTCCTTAGAGACGCCGAGAAGATTATCTGCCGTGTCGCATTTGTTATATGCGATAAGCGTGGGCTTGTCCGCTCCTCCGAGATCGGCGATAACGCCCTGAGTCACGGCAAGCTGCTCCTCGACCTCGGGATCCCCCGCATCGCAAACAATAACGAGAACGTCAGCATAGCTTACCTCGTCGAGAGTGGATCTGAACGCCTTGACCAGATGGTGCGGCAGCTTGTTGATAAAGCCGACCGTGTCGGTAAGCAGTGCAGTATCACCGCCGGGGAGCGTAAGCTTTCTCGTCGTTGGATCGAGGGTCGCAAAGAGCTTATTTTCAGCGAGAACCCCCGCATCGGTGAGCCTGTTTAAGAGCGAGGACTTGCCTGCGTTGGTATAACCGACGAGGGCAACCTTGCACATACCGCTCCTATCTCTTTGCGCTCGCATGACCAGCCTGTTTTGCTCGAGCTCCTCAAGGCGCTTTTCAAGCGACGCTATCTTTTCTCGCACGTGTCTGCGGTCGGTTTCAAGCTTGGATTCACCGGGACCCCTTGAGCCTATTCCGCCGCCCTGCCTCGAAAGCTCGGTTCCCTTGCCTATCAGCCTTGGTGCGGAATATCTGAGCTGAGCGAGCTGGACCTGGAGCTTACCCTCGCCGCTCGTAGCGTTCTTAGCAAATATATCGAGGATAAGCATACTCCTGTCGATGACGTCGACCTCAAGCCCTATGTCGTCCTCAATATTTCTTATCTGTGCGGGCGTCAGCTCAAAGTCGAAGATTATCAGGTCTATACCCTCGCGGGAGCAGATATCCTTTATCTCAAGCACCTTGCCCGAGCCGATGCAGGTCCTCGGATCGAACTTCTCCTTGACCTGGATCACGCGTGCGGCGGCAACGCCTCCTGCCGTGTCAAGGAGGCGCTCAAGCTCGTTTAAGCTCTTTTCACAATCGGCAACCGATGAGCCGGACTCGGCAATAGACACGAGCACGGCACGGCGCATAGAATTTTCAGTCATAATGACCCCCAATAAAAAATAAAAAGAGCGTATACAGTCGCGGAGGACTCAACGCTCTTTTGAAGCAATGATTACTTAACCATTGCAAGACGCCTCTTGAACTTGTCAACGCGTCCGCCGGCATCTACAAACTTCTGCTTACCAGTATAGAAGGGATGGCACTTGGAGCAAATTTCGACGTTCATGTCGCCCTTAACGGAATGGGTCTGAACGGTTGCGCCACAAGCACATCTGATGGTAGCTTCTTTGTATTCGGGATGTATTCCTGCCTTCATTTTAACACCTCTTAACATTAGAACTTTTTTTCATTACAACTGAGTATATCATATTTTTTCTGATTTTGCAAGAGGTTTTTGCATTTTTTTCAATTTATTTTTTTATAGGGTTAATTATTATAGCTTTTCCTCTATTCTGTGCCTCAGGCTTATCATAATTCGCTTCTCTAAGCGTGATATGTAGCTTTGTGAAATGCCAAGCTTATCCGCAACCTCCTTTTGCGTCAGAGGCGGCTCGCCCGATAACCCGTATCTCATATCTATGATAACTCTCTCACGCTCGCAAAGCGTGCTGACGGCGGCCCTCAGAATGCGTCTTTCCTCATCGTCCTCCATCCCTCTGTAAACGACGTCGGAATCGCTGCCGAGGACGTCCGAGAGCAAAAGCTCGTTTCCGTCCCAATCCACGCTGAGCGGCTCGTCTATCGAGATCTCACGCCTTATCTGCGCCGTCTTACGAATGAACATCAGTATCTCGTTTTCTATGCATCTTGATGCGTAGGTGGCGAGCTTAATGCTTTTTTCGGAATTGAAGGTCGAAACCGCCTTCATCAGCCCGAGCGTTCCTATCGATATCAGCTCCTCTATGCTGGCGCCGGTATTCTCAAAGCGCTTGGCGATATATGCGACGAGGCGCAGATTATGCTCGACGAGGGTGCATCTTGAGTTATGGTCGGAGATGTTTGCTATATGTCTCGCCTCCTCTTCCTCGGAGAGGGGCGGCGGGAGCGTTTCGCTACCGTTTATATATAAGAGGTTCTCCTTTGGCTGTTTCGTTTTGCCGAGCAGTCTTAAAAGGAAGTCTCGAATTCTGCTGAAGATCTTCATTATTCCAAAACAGAGGACGGCATAAGCGCAAGATAACCGCCGTAGGTCCCCTCCTCCTTATCTATTGCGAGCGTTATTCTTATACTTCCGCCCTCGTCAGGAAGGCTTGCCTCGTCGGGCACCATCCCGATCGCTACGTGTGTTTCCTCTCCTCTGGTAACGGGGATAAGCCTTATGCGTCGCTTATGCACATGATCCAGCTTATCGACGTCCTCGAGAGATAAAAGCTCCTTTGGAAACAGCTTTTCGGCAAGTGATGGCTTAAGAAAGACCACGGGAGCCATGCTCATAGGATCCTTGACTAGATTTCCCGAATCCACAAGAGCGTCAAACTCTATCGATCTGTCCCCTATTCCCGCCTTCATTCTGGCGACCTTTACCCTTGTTCCGTCCGAAAGCATCATAATAAACAACCTCAACACTCCTATCGCCAATAGTATAAAAACCGAGAGGATCAGCGCTCTCCTGTTCTCTCCTGTGCCGCTATCCTCTAAAAAGGGAGCAAGATATCTGTCAAGCAATCCGTAAGCAAAGCTTACGACGCCCCCGAGCGTCATCTCAAGGATCAGAAAGGCAACGACGAAGCGCACCCTTCGCCAAAGCGAAAGCTCCTTCGCTATTATCATTCCCGCAAAAAGCAAATAACATACCCCATTTATAAGTGCGACAACCGGATCTTCGAAGAAAATATCCACGAGCGCAGAGGCGCCTCCCAAAAAGGAAAGGATCAGCAGCCTGGGTATATCGGTCTTTATATGTAAAAGTGATGCCGTAAGAAAGCAAGCCAGCATATCGACCGAAAAATTGATCAGAAAATATACGTCCACGTAAAGGACCTGCAAGCCACTCACCCCCTCCGTATGCTATTTTAGCATAAGCGCCGCTCGTATTATGTCATATCGGGGGACGGGAGAAAAAATGTTTTCTTCTTTTCTTTTTCTCCGGAGCTTGCAGCATATGGCACTGATCCGGTGTATGAAGTAAATGAAAAAAGACCTCACCCGACAAGGATGAGGTCTTAACCGTATTTACGGTATATATAGATCACTTAGCAAAGCGCTTTTCAATGATATCGGCAGCCTTGTCCATATAATCGCCCTCGAAGAGCTCGACAACGCCCTTATCCGAAACCGAGGCAAGCTCGGGGTCGATGGGAAGCCTTGCAAGCACGTCGGTGCCGTAGGTCTCGGCAAGCTTTTCGATGTTGCCCTCGCCGTAGGGTCTGATGACCTTGCCGCAGTCGGGGCATACGATATAGGAATAGTTTTCAACAAGGCCGATAACGTCGATATCCATAAGGCCAGCCATATTGACAGCCTTTTCAACGATCATCGAAACGAGCTCCTGAGGGCTGGTTACGATAACGATGCCGTCAAGGGGAAGGCTCTGGAAGACCGTGAGCGGAACGTCGCCCGTTCCGGGAGGCATATCGACGAACATATAGTCTACGTCGCCCCAGACAACGTCGGTCCAGAACTGCTTGACCGTGCCTGCGATAACGGGGCCGCGCCATACGACGGGCTTGGTTTCCTCATCGACGAGGAGGTTAAGGCTCATAACCTCGATGCCTGTTTTCGTCTTGACGGGGAACATACCGAGCTCGCTTCCCTCAACCGATCCGGGCTTCAAGCCGAAGGACTTGGGGATAGAGGGGCCGGTAATATCCGCATCAAGTATAGCGCACTTATAGCCTCTGCGCTGCATGGTTACGGCAAGCATAGAGGTGACCATCGACTTACCGACGCCGCCCTTGCCGCTTACAACTCCGATGACGTGCTTGACCGCGCTCGCCTTGTTCACAGGTGCGAGCAACGACTCCTTAGAGCACTTTTCGGAGCAATTAGAACAGTCGTGTGAACATCCTGCCATAATTTATATCTCCTTTTTGTGAAAAAACTTAAATCGAATCAAATTTCAGTCTGCCATCCTTCATAGACACGGATATGCCCGTGAGCTTGCTCGGGAAGGCGTCGATGATCATATTTGCGCACTCGTCCTCGATATGCTTTTCGATATATCTGCGCATATTTCTTGCTCCGTATTTCTCGGAGAAGGACTCTCTTGCGATATACTCAAGGACGTCCTTTGAGTAGACGAGGGTGATACCCTTTTCTATCAGATGATCTCTCATCTTGCCGAGCATGATATCGGCGATGGAAACGAAGTCCTCGACCGACAGATGCCTGAAGGTGATGATCTCATCGATCCTGTTGATAAACTCGGGGCGAAGGAATTTTGAGAGTGCCTTATCCACTCTCTCCTCGTTCTGCTCCTGTCGGTCAAGAGCGAAGCCCGAAACCGAATTGGACTTCTCGCTGCCGGCGTTAGTCGTCATAATAATGACCGTGTTCGAGAAGTTTACCTCCCTGCCCTGCGAATCGGTTATCTTGCCGTCGTCAAGCACCTGGAGGAGGACGTTCAGCACGTCGGGATGCGCCTTCTCTATCTCGTCAAAGAGTACGACCGAATAGGGTCTGCGCCTTATCTTCTCGGTGAGCTGGCCTGCCTCGTCGTAGCCGACGTAGCCGGGAGGCGAGCCGATGATCTTGGAGACGGCGTGCTTTTCCATATATTCGGACATATCAAGACGGATGAGCGACTCGGGCTGCTTGAAGAGATCCTCCGCAAGCACCTTGACAAGCTCGGTCTTTCCTACGCCCGTAGGTCCTGCAAATATCATCGAGATGGGATTATTTCTGTAAGAAACGCCGGCTCTCTTTCTTCTCACCGCGCGGACGACCGCACGTACTGCCTGCTCCTGACCTATGATAGATTTAGAGATCCTGTCGTAAAGTCCGTTGAGGTTATCAAGGTCGCCGACAGAGAGATCGGTGGCGGGGATGCCCGTCCATATCTCAACGACCTTCAACAGATCGGGGATCTTCACCTCTATTGCCTCTATCGCACGGTCAAGCTCGGAGACACGCTCCTCGAGCCTGAGCTTTTCAACCTTGAGGTCGGCTAATTCCTTGTAGTTTTCCTCGGTCTGACCGTCCGCCGCCTCGAGCTTAGCCTCAATGGCGCTCATTTTGGTGGCAAGACCTTCGAGCTTTGCCGTGCTCTCACGCTTTTCATTGATCTCGGGGGCGCTGAGCGAAACCTTGGATGCCGCCTCGTCGATAAGGTCAATTGCCTTATCGGGTAAAAATCTATCGGTTATATACTTTTCGGAGAGGATAGCTGCGGCTCTTGCCGTTGCCTCGGAGATCTTAATGCCGTGAAACGCCTCGTAATACTTCTTTATACCCTTGATGATCTCGACGGTGTCATCCACCGAGGGCTCCTCGATCTTTACGGGCTGGAAGCGGCGCTCGAGAGCGCTGTCCTTCTCGATATGCTTTCTGTACTCTTTAAGGGTGGTCGCACCGATCACTCTGATCTCGCCGCGCGAGAGTGCGGGCTTCAAGAGATTTGCGGCGCTCATAGAGCCGTCCGAGGTCTCGCCTGCTCCTGCGATATTATGGACCTCGTCGATCATAAGGATGATATTACCGTTTGCCTTGATCTCCTTGATGAGCGCAAGGACCCTGGACTCAAACTGACCCCTGAACTGCGTTCCCGCAACGAGGGAGGTGAGGTCGAGCTGCCATATCTCGTAGCTCCTGAGGGCGGCGGGAACTCTGCCCTCCACGATACGCTTTGCAAGCTCCTCGGCGATGGCCGTCTTGCCTACGCCGGGCTCGCCGATAAGGCAGGGGTTGTTCTTTTGCCTACGGCAAAGGATCTGTATCATCCTGTCGATCTCACGGTCTCTGCCTATGAGAGCGTCGATGCCGCCGTCGATAGCCTTCTGATTAAGGTTAGTGCAATACATGGAGAGGGTCTTTTTGCTCTCATCGACCTTTCCCGCCTTGCCGTTTTTCTTTTCCTTCTGTCCGCCGGGGACTTCACCGCCCATGCCGAACATCTTTGCGAGATTGAGGGTCGGCTGCTTGCCGTCGTTGTTATCCTCCTCGAAAAGCTCGGGGAGTGCGCTGTCTATATCCTCAAGCATCGCATCCATCTGCGTGTCGTCAACGCCCATATTCTTAAGCATATCGCTGACGGGCTTGATGCCAAGCTCCTTAGCGCAGAGGAGGCAGAGCCCCTCGTTAATGCGATTTCCGTTTTCAAGGCGTGTGATAAAGACCATAGCAGGCCTCTTCTGACACTTTGCACATCTTTGTAAATTCATTCCTGATACCTACTTATTAACTAAACGATTAAAAACTGAGCAAGAGTCCGAGCAGCATATCAATAGGGCTCATATTCCTGAAGAAGGAATAAAGCCAGCCGCCGTCAAACTCCTCGACCCACCCCTGCTCGTAGATGCCGGGCAGGTTGAAGATCAGATCCGAAACCGAGCATAGCACCCAGACGATCGTGGCGGCGATAAAGGTCGTGACCACGCATCCAAGTACCCTGTTAACTATTCCTATAACGCCGTTATCAATAATGGCGTTGACGATGCCGAACATTAGCGAAAGCAGAAGCTTACAGATAATATAGGCAATAAAGAAGCCGATGATGCCGCTGACCATATTGAGGATGGGGTCGGTTATAGCGGCTATGATCTCGCCGACGAGATCCGCCTGAGCCTCGGAGGAGGCAAGCTCCGCAAGGTCAACTCCCGCAAGTGCGGCGGCAGCTTTTATCAGGGTAGGCAGCTCCTCAGTCGCCGTTACTCCATCGCCGATGCGCTCGGTGACGAACTCGGTGAGCTTGGTGATTATCGGCTCGTCGATGATGGGTCTGATAATTCCGTTTCCTATAACGGAGGCAAGAGATATGGCAAGAAAGATCGCCATGATCACCTTCGTGGGCTTAGCCACGGCTTTTACGAATCCTATCTTCAGGCCCCAGATAAGACCTATGACGAGGATGATGGCAATAATAATGTCGACGATAACGTTAACCATTACGCTCTCCTTTCTTATGCTTTAAAAAATTATACTCCACTAAGTCTTGTAAGTCAATATGACTTACTTTAAAATTACATTTTCTTCACCGAATGTTACCGAAAGCTTAGATAACACCTTAGGCGAGGGGTCGACGAGGACGTTCTTCATAGCCGAATACTTCTTCGTCTGCTCGTCGTAGATGACGATCTGCGTTTTGCCGGGGTTAAACTGCGCCGTTCTGTATATCACGCCGATGCGGCTGTCGGAGGCACCCTTCACCTTGATGAAAAGGCGCTCGGGCTTGTCGCCCACCCCGCTCTTCTCTTCTCTTTTCAGCTCGGGGGAGCCGTTAGGTATAAGCGATATCGCATCCGAAAGTAATATCCTCGGCGGCGCATCGTCCTCAAGAGAGATATTTCCGACGATCATAACGGCGTTATCCTGCACGATATCGTCAAGAAGCCTCGAATAGTGCTTAGCGAACACGACCACCTCTATCTCGGCGACCCTGTCCTCAAGCGTGATAAACGCCATCGTATCACCGTTTTTGGTGATCTTGGTCTTTTTCTCGCTGATTATGCCCGCTATCTTCACCTCTGAGCGATCCTTATAGCGCTTGGTGGGAGATGCGCTCTCGGGATCGAGATCGTCGAGGATATCTATGATCCTGTCAAGTCCGAGCCTTGCTATATGCTCGGAATAGCTGTCGATCATATGACCCGAAAAATACATTCCGGAGCTTTCCTTTTCAAGTAAAAGCAGATCCTTCAGCTCAAACTCGGCAAGCTCGGGATAGTTATACCCGACCGAATCGAGCGCCGCTCCGCCGACGGACGCCATAGAGAACATATCCATCTGACCCGAGATATTGCTCCTCGTTTTTTCGTGCTCGGACTCGATGATTATTTCGTAGGAGGCGAGCAAGGAAGTCCTCGTCACGCCCAGACTGTCGAAAACGCCGCACTTGATCAGCGACTCAACCGTCCGTTTATTCAACTCCGAGCCCGACAGCCTCGTCACGAAGTCGTCAAAGCTCTTGAAGGGTCCTCGCTCCCTCGCTCTGACTACCGAAGAGGCAAACAGCCTGCCGACGTTTCTGATCGCCAGAAGGCCGAAGCGGATATTTCCGTCGACGACGCTGAAGTCCGCATCGCTCTGGTTAATATCCGGGGGAAGCACCTCCACACCGAAGGTGTGAGCATCGTCAATATATGACTTGATATCCTTAGTATTGCCTAAAACGCTGCTCATTAGTGCAGTAAAATATTCTGCGGGATAATGCGCCTTGAGATAAGCCGTGCGGTAGGATAAAACGGCGTAGGCGGTAGCGTGGCTCTTGTTGAAGGCATACTTTGCAAATCCGACCATATCGTCGAAGATAGCGTTTGCGTCCTCAAAGGAGATGCCCCTCTCGGCGCATCCGTCAATAAAGCCCTGCCTCTCCGCCTGCATAGCCGAGGTCTTTTTCTTCGACATCGCACGTCTGACTATATCTGCGTGAGCGTAGCTATATCCCGCAAGGCTTCTGCAGATCTGCATTACCTGCTCCTGGTAGACAATGCAGCCGTAGGTTACGTCGAGGATATCCCTGAGCGCCTCGACTCTGTATTTTACCGACTCTCTTCCGTGCTTCCTCGCTATGAAGGTGTCGATCGAATCCATAGGTCCTGGGCGATAAAGGGCAACGCAAGCGATGATATCCTCAAGGCAGCTGGGCTTAAGCCTCGATAGCACCGCCTTCATTCCGCCCGACTCAAGCTGAAAGACTCCGTCCGTGCGAGAGGAGCATAAAAGCTCGAAGGTCGCCTTATCGTCAAATGCCACCTTAGATATCTCAAAGTCCGGGATCCTTCGTCTGACGAAGCGCTCGGTGTCGTGTATGACGGACAGATATCGCAAGCCGAGGAAATCGAACTTAACGAGGCCGAGAGCCGCATCGGTGTTCATATCAAACTGCGTGACGACGCCCGTGCCGCTGTATGAGAGCGGAACGTACTCGTAGGTGGGGCGCTCGGTGATTACCACGCCTGCGGCGTGTGTAGAGGCGTGCCTCGGCATTCCCTCAACGCTACGGCTCATATCGATAAGCCGCCTCGCATCGGGGTCGGACACGTAAATTCTGTGCAGATCTTTATTTTCAAGAGCATCGTCAAGCGATCTTGCATCGCCCGGGATAAGCTTGGCTATCGCATCCACCGAGCCGTAGGACATTCCGAGAGCACGTCCGACGTCTCTCACTGCCGCTCTTGGGGCGAGAGTTCCGAAGGTGACGATCTGTGCGACCTTATCCTCGCCGTATTTCCTCTTGACGTAATCTATGACCTCCTCACGGCGGTTATAGCAGAAATCAATATCAAAATCGGGCATCGAAACACGCTCGGAATTAAGAAATCTCTCAAAGAGCAGATCGAAGCCGATGGGATCGACGTCGGTGATGCCGATACAGAAGGCGACGAGGCTTCCCGCACCCGAGCCTCTGCCGGGACCAACGGGGATATCGTGGCTCTTAGCGTAGGAAACGAAGTCGCTGACTATGAGGAAATAGGCGTTAAAGCCCATTTTATCTATGACCGAAAGCTCGTATTCAAGCCGCTCGATATAAGTCTCTCTCGGACTTTTTGAAAAGTCGAACCTTCCGTCCTTCTCCCTGGCCGCAAAGCCGAGATAAGCGTCCTTTCTTAGCTTGTCCTTATGAGAGAGGCCGTCCTCGGGCTTGAAATCGGGCAGATGCAGCTTATCAAATTCAAAATCAAAGCTGCACTTATCCGCAATCTCGACCGTTCTTTCGACCGCCCCCGGGAAATTGGCAAAGAGGATATTCATCTCCTCCTCGCTCTTGAAGTAAAATTCGTCGGTTTCAAAGCCGAGAGGCCTGCCGTCGGTGATGACGGTGTTCATCTGCACGCACATAAGCGTCGCCTGGACCTCGGCGTCACTCTTTTCGAGGTAGTGGACGTCGTTTGTCGCCACGGTCTTGATACCAAGCTCCTCGCTGATAAGCTTGATGCCGTAGGCAGCCCTTCTCTCCTCCTCTATGCCGTGGTTCTGCACCTCGAGATAGAAGTCCTCACCGAAGATATCAAGTAACTCTTTTGCGTAAGCCTTTGCCTCGCCTAAGCTGCCCGCAAGAATGAGCTGCGGTATTTTGCCCGCAACGCAGGCGGAAAGACAGATCAACCCCTCGCTATGCTCGCGGATAAGCTCCATATCCACCCTCGGCTTTGAGTAGAAGCCGTTGACGAAGCTCACCGAGACCATATAGCAGAGGTTCTTGTAGCCGATCTCGTTCTTGCAAAGAAGGATAAGGTGATTGCCTATATCCCCCTTGCCGTCCTTCATATGACGGGATCTCGGCGCTACGTAGACCTCGCATCCGATAATGGGCTTGACGCCCTTTTCCTTGAGCGCATTGTAGAATTCAACCGCACCGTACATCACTCCGTGGTCGGTTATCGCAACTGCGGTCTGCCCGAGGCTGAGCGCCTTGTCCGCTATGGACGATATTCTCGTTGCGCCGTCCAAAAGGCTGTATTCGGTATGCAGATGTAAATGGACGAATCCTCCCATACGCCCTCCTTTCTATGATATAAAATACTTAAGTATTTTAAATTCGCTTTTTATTCCTTTCGACAAGCTCCTTTGCAAGCTCGGTGATCCTCCTTAGCCTATGCGACAATCCCGGCTTTGTGATCGAGGGAGTTATCATTGCCGCGAGCTGAGAGAGCGAAAGATCGCTATGCTCAAGCCGCAAAAGAGCGGTTTTTTTAAGCTCGTCCGGCAGCTGGGAGATGAGATCCCTGTCGATAAGCTCCTGTATGAGGCTTATCTGCTGTGCCGATGCCGAGACCGCCTTATTGATGTTGCTCGTTTCGCAGTTAGCAACCCTGTTTACGTTGTTTCTTATCTCGCCCTGTATCTTTGAGTTCATAAGGGCAAAAATGGTGGAGTTCATGCCCGCAAGAGCAAAGAAATCCTCTATATATCCGCTGTTTCTGAAATAGACGAGAGTTTCCTTCGGCTTTTCGGAGACGAGGGGGGAAAGCCCGTTTTCCTCAAGCATCTCGGTAAATCGCGCAATATCGCATTTTACGTGAAATTCAAGTCTGTATTGCTTAGATGGGTCGGTCATTCTGCCCGAGGCGAGGAAAACACCTCTGAAAAACGCCGTCCTGCACTGTGCGCACTTCTCGTGGAAAAATTCTCCGCCGGCAAAAAATGCGCCAAGCTCACGTGATAGCGCAGGCGAATACGCTCTGACCAAAGAACCTCGCCCGCCCTTAGGCAGTGGAGATATCTCGGGCTCCTTGGCGGAGACCTCCTTGATGAGCCTCGCCGCATGCTCGGTAGCAACGCCTCTGTCAAGCGTCAGGCATATCCCTCCGCCGTCAAGAAGCGAGCCCTTAGTGGTGAGGATGCCGGAAAGCTCGGCTCGCCTGCAGCATGCCTTCGTAAAGGGCTGATCGGCTATTTCATTTTTCTGTTCGGTCGAAAAGGACATCAGCACCTCCCACTATATCTATCTCACATTCAAGCCCGATGCCAAAGGCATCATGCACCTTTTCTTTTATTATGGCGATAAGCCTCAGCACGTCTTTTGGGCTCGCACCCCTCTCGGCTACTATAAAACCGGCGTGCTTATCCGAGATCGCAGCACCTCCGACACGGTAGCCCTTCAAGCCAAGCTTATCAATATAAAACGCCGCACTGACACCGTCCGAGCGCTTAAAGACCGATCCTAAGGATGGCTCTCCTATCGGCTGGGTTTTGGCACGCATCTGCGCAAATTTGCGTTTCTGCCTTAAGATATCTTCCGCATTCGAGAAATCAAGCCCAACGGTGGCGCCAAGAACTGTAATGTCAGCTCCGCACTTTATCTTAGTAGTTCTATACGACGGCTCGAGAAGCTCGGGGGAAAGCTCAACGCACCTGCCGTCCAAGCCACGGCGTATATAGACCCCCTCAAGGACGTCGAACACCTCTAGTCCGTGCGCTCCTGCGTTGCCCGCAACCGCTCCCCCGAGCGTGCCGGGGATATGCCAGAGCTGCTCCGCTCCTCCATAGCCGCATCCCGCCGCATATGACAGCAGGGACGCAAGCGAGACTCCCGCCTCGCACAGGAAGGACGAGCCCTCCCTTGATATGGAGCCGAGTCCCCTCGTAGATATAACTGCGCCCTCGTAGACGTCGTCGCAAAAGAGTGTGTTGCTTGCGCCTCCGATCAGCTTATAAGGATATCCGACCTCGTCGAGTATATCGAGAAGCCGACAAAGCTCCTCTTTTGATACGGGCTTAAAGAAATACCTCGCAAGCCCTCCGACCCTCATCGTTGATATCCTCGAGAGGTCGAAAAGCTCCTTATATTCACAGGCCGACCTTAAAGCCGCTATAGGAAGCTCTCTCTTCATAGCACCTCGCACGATAATAAATATTCTTTACCGTCCGAGCTGTGCTCAATTTAGTATTTGCTGCGCTCCTCAAGCATATCCGTTGCAGCCTGCCTTTGAGAATCGGTGATGTTTATTCCTCCGAGAATTCTCGAAAGCTCACTTATCCTACCCTCACGGTCGAGCATAACGACCGAGGTTTCGGTGCTGCCGTTAACGACCGACTTGCTGATGAGATACTGCTGCTCGGCAAGCGAAGCGATCTGCGCCGAGTGAGTAACGCATAGAAGCTGCGTTTTCTTGGAGATCTCCAGCATCTTTATGCCGATCTTTCTTGCCGTCTTTCCCGAAACTCCCGCATCTATCTCGTCGAACACAACGGTTGAAACGCCGTCCTTGTCAGCCAGCACGTGCTTTAAGGCGAGCATAATTCTCGCAAGCTCGCCGCCCGAGGCTATCTTGGAGATAGGCTGAGCATCTGCTCCGAGATTTGCGCTTATGTAAAACTCAAGCGTATCCGTTCCGTTCTGATTGAGGGCGAAGCGCTCGCCGTCGAGCCGTTCCTTTATATCGGCGAAGAAAACGACCTTTGGCATATCGAGAAACTCAAGAGTTTCCTTTACCTTAGCCTCAAGCTCCTTTGCCGCATCAAGACGGCGCTCGTGGAGCTGCCTTGCGAGTCCGAGGGCGGCTGTGTACGCCTCCTCTTCCCTCTTCTCAAGCTCCTTGATGAGTCCGTCGCTGTTTTCTATCTCGTCGAGCTCTGCCGCCGCCTTCTCTCTGAAGGCGAGGATGTCGGCAACGGTGAGTCCGTATTTTCTTTTCAGCTTGTTGATCTTATCAAGACGTGATTCGATCAGATTAAGCGTTTCGGTGGGGTCTGCCTCAAGTCCGTCAAGCACGGCGTAGACCTCCTCGGCAACGTCCTCCACCTGATACAGAACGTCTCTTAAGCGCTCTGCGTATTCGGTAAAATCGGGCAAAACACCCGCAATAGACGAAAGAGCGCCGATGCTCCTGTCAACAAGATATGCGACGCTTCCCTTTTCGCTACCCCTGAGCGCTTTATAAACAAGCTCGGCGTTTTTGGTGATCTTCTCGCTGTTGCGGAGCTTGACCTTTTTATCTACAAGCTCCTCCTCTTCACCCTCGTGAAGTCCTGCGGAATCTATATCCTTGATCTGGTAAGCGAGTATCTCGCGAAGCCTCTCGCCCTCTGCCGCTCTTTCAATAACCGCACGCTTCTGGCGTCTGATCTCCTCTAAAGAGGAGAAGGCGGCTCTGTAATCCGAAAGCAGCTCGGCGTTATCGGCATAGACGTCGACGAGCCCGATATGTGCCTCGGGGTCACCGAGTGCGTTGGTGTCGCTCTGACCGTGTATCGCCATCAGGGAGTGCGAGAGCGCGCGCAGGACGGCGAGGGTCGCATTTTTTCCGTTAAGCTTAAGGACGGATCTGCCGTCGGTCGATATCTGGCGATAAATCAGCAGCGATCTATCCTCTCCGACCTCGATACCTGCATCGCTTATGATCGCCAAGCTCCTGTCGCTAAGCCTCTCAAAGAGGCCCGAAACTGTGGCAACGGTCTCTCCGTGCCTGATAAGCTCCTTATCAGCCTTCGTGCCGAGCAGAAGCTCTATGCAATCAAGAACGACGGTCTTTCCTGCTCCCGTCTGTCCTGTCAGGGCTGTAAACCCGTCTTTAAAATCGATGTCCGCCTCTTTGATAACGGCGATATTCTCGATATGTAAAGAGCTGAGCATTAGCCTCTCCTTTCCTTATCCCACTTAGGGATCACTGAATAAACTCAAGCTTGAGCGCACGCTCGGTCTCAATAGCGCACTGAGAGTCCTTCATAACGAGAAGGATCGTGTCGTCACCTGCGACGGAGCCGACGATCTCGCCGACCTCAAGCGTGTCAAGGCAGACGGCGATAGCGTTTGCCATGCCTGCATGGGTCTTGATAACGACGATGTTCTGCGCCGCCTCGATCTTAAGCACCGAGTCCGCAAGAGCGGAGTTATGCCCGGGGGCGCTGATCTCCTTCTTATCCTTGGGAGCGGCATACTTATAGGTGCCTCTGCCGGTAGGGGTCTTGACAAGCTTAAGCTGTCTTATATCTCTTGAGATAGTTGTCTGCGTGGAATCAAAGCCATGCTCAGCAAGTCTTGCGATCAGCGCCTCCTGCGTGCTGACCTCGTACTCCTCGATGATCTCAAGAATCTTTTCCTGTCTTGCGCTTTTCATTACTTTAAGCCCTCCGTTACGTTCATCTTTTTAAATAGCTCCGTGAACATACTGTTCTTGGAGAATGTTAGCATTTTAAGTCTTTTCGGGGATCTGGCAACGGTGCAGCTGCCGCCCGCGGGAAGAGTGAAGATCGGTCTGCCGTCCGCCGCAACACGAAGCAGCCTCTCGCCAAGGTTGGTGAAGGTCAGCTGCTCCCTGGCATTAAACAGCACCGATCTGTTAAACAAAGCGTGCGGGCACACGGGCGTAACGAGCATACACTCGACGTCGTGCGCAAGCACCGGGCCTCCCGACGAGAAGGAATACGCCGTCGAGCCCTGAGGAGTTGCGATAATAACACCGTCGGCTCTGTAAGACAGCTTGTTTCCTATCGAATCCTCCATCGAAAACGAGGCTATCTCGAGGCACTCTCCCCTTGTAACGATTATATCGTTAACTGCGTAGATCTCCTGCCCCACCTCGGGAGATATAAGGGTCAGAAGCATCTTTTCGTTTACGGTATATTCGCCCGTCACGAGCGCAGAAAAAGCATCGAGATGCTCGGGGTCTACCTCGCTGAGATATCCGACCTTACCGAGATTGACTCCGATAAGCGGTATATCCTTCTCTATCGCCAGCCTCGATGCGTCGATAACCGAGCCGTCGCCTCCGACGACTATAAGAAGCTCAGCGTCCGACGGCGCATCTGAATAAGGCTCGGCAAAATCAACACCGTGCTTTTCGTCTATATAAACCCCGATACCGAGAGCTGAAAGCTTCTTGCAAAGCCTCTCTGTCAGGGCAAGCCCCTCGTCCTTTTTTGGATTTGGGATAACTATCGCCTTTTTCATTTTTTCTCCAAATATATCCGCCGATCGGCATACGATCAGCCTCTTTTAACAAAATGTGCTAAAAACTCAATATTTCCGTCGCCACCCTTGATGGGGGAGGTGGTCAAGCCCGAGAGCGAAAGCCCGAAGCCTATGGCAAAATCAACGACCTTCTTAACGGCGGCGTCTCTTGCCGCCTCGCTCTTAACGATGCCGCCCTTTCCGACGTTCTCACGCCCAACCTCAAACTGCGGCTTGATCAGCAGAATAAAGTCGCCGTTATCTGCAAGGCATCTTGAGACCGACGGGATGATATAGGTCGCCGAAATAAAGGAAACGTCCATCACGCAGACCTCGGGGACGTAAGGCAGATCGGCAGGGCTCATATATCTTGCATTGAAGCCTTCTATGGATGTTATGCGACCGTCGCCTATCAGCTTTTTCGACAGCTGATCCCTGCCCGAGTCAACGGCGATAACACGAAGTGCGCCGTTTTGCAAAAGGCAGTCGGTAAAGCCGCCGCTCGATGCCCCGACGTCGAGGCAGGATCTATCCTTGACGGAGATCCTGAAATGCTGAAGCGCATGCTCGAGCTTGAGTCCGCCTCTTCCGACGTAGGATCGCACCGGCGCCTCGATCGCTATATCCTCGACCGAGCCCGAAAAATCGTAAGACGGCTTTGTGATCGGCACACCCGACACAGAAACCAACCCCTCTGTTATCATCCTCTTTGCATCGGTACGGCTCTCTGCCAGCCCGTTTTCAAAGAGATAAAGGTCAATTCTCATCGTTTCCTCTGAAATCGGTCATATCCGCCTCGCCCTCAGACACGGGGGTAAGGAGCCTGACCTTTTTCTCGGCTACCTCGAGCCGCTCGTTACATATCTTTATAAGCCTGCAAGCCTCCTCGTAGGCACCGATCGCATCGTCAAGAGCGAGAGCGCCTGTCTCGAGCCTTGCGGTTATCTCCTCAAGGGCATCCATAGCCTCTTCAAACTTCATATTTTCTTTCTGCATACTATTTTCCTCCGTCTACCTCGACGACCTCGGCAATAAAGGCTCCGCTTTTGAGCCTGACGCCGACCCTGTCGCCGATCCTGATATCGTCTACCTCGGTAAGGCATTTGCCGTCCTTGGTAGCGACCGAATAGCCCCTTGAAAGCACCGAGAGCGGGCTGAGTGCCTCAAGCCTTGCGACCCTCTCGGCAAACGCCGCACGCTTGCGCTCAGCATAGCGAGAGAAGGAGCGCAAAAGCTCCTCCGAAAGCTCTGCGAGCATCTCCTTATGTGGAGCGACGAGCAGCATAGGATCCTTAAATATACCTGCACGGCTGAGCGCAGTAAGCCTCTCTCGCTTTCCGTCCACCGTGCGGTGGAGCGATCTCTCGCATCTGTCGGCAAGAGATGCTACACGCATAAGAAGCTCTCTCACGTCCGGCACGGCAAGCTCTGCCGCCGCCGAGGGCGTCGGTGCCCTGAGATCGGCTACGAAATCGGCAATAGTGAAATCGGTTTCATGACCGACTGCGGATATGATCGGTATCTCCGATGCGAAAATGCATCTTGCAAGTCTCTCGCCGTTAAACGCCCACAGATCCTCGATCGAGCCGCCGCCCCTGCCGATTATCAATACGTCGGCGGATGCTGAATTATTGAAAAATTCAATACCTCTGATCACGCTCTCCTCGGCTCCCTCGCCCTGAACGAGCGCAGGATAAAGAAGGATCTCGGCGGAGGGAAATCTGCGTGTTATCACGTTGATGATATCTCTGACGGCGGCACCCGTAGGGGAGGTGACAACGCCTATGCGAGCGGGATAACTCGGGATGGGCTTTTTATACACGGGCGAAAAAAGTCCCTCGGCATCCAGCCTGGCCTTAAGCTGCTCGTAGGCGAGATAAAGTGCGCCTACTCCGTCGGGCTGCATCGAGCTGACGTAAAGCTGATACGAGCCGTCCCTCGGATAGACCGACACAGAGCCCGTGGCTATAACTCTCGCTCCGTTATCGGGACGCCAGCGCAGCCCCCTTGCGGCAGACTGGAACATTACGGCACGCACCTGACCGCCCGCATCCTTCAGGGAAAAATACAGATGCCCCGAGGAGTGCGCCTTGAAGTTAGAGATCTCGCCTCTGACCGTTATATTGGATAGGAGTCTGTTTGAATCAAACATCCCCTTGATAAGCTCGTTAAGCTCGGAAACGGTAAAGGCTTCCGACGTGCGTCTTTCACGAAAAGCAGAAATATCCACCGCTTCCTCCTGAAAAATTATTTTTCGTCCCCATTAAATGACTTCAGCGCCAAAGCGGCAATGCCTACGGCATTGTCGGAGGACATGGCGGGCTCTGCAAAGGATGCGTCAAAGCGAGCGTCTATCATCGATCTGATGATGCTGTTACACATAACGCCACCTGCGCACACCACGTGCGACTTACCCCACGTGCGCTCGTATTCCGAAAGCATCTCGACGACGGCTCTGCCGACGTAGTCGAAAACGAAGGCGGCGATCTTAGGCGCCTCCTCACCGTCCTTGTACATGCGCTCGGCGATGTTTACAACACCCGAGAGATTAACGCTCATGCCCTCACGGGATATTTTGCGCCTCGGGATAGAGCCCTTATACTTTAACGCCTCTGCCTCAAGATGCCTTCCTGCGGGGAAAGGCATACCGAGCATAACTCCGATGCGGTCGATGACCTGCCCTGCATTAAGATCTCTCGTGCCGCCAACTATCTCGGCGTCAAAGCCGGCCTCAAGGCAGCTGACCCTGAGAAGCTCGGTAGTTCCGCCCGAGAGATGAACTGCGGCAAAGCCATCGCCGACCGAAAAGCGCTTACCCGCAGAATAAAGTGCCGCCATAATATGACCGCACTGATGTGAAAATCTGTATATCGGACAGCCGGCACCAAGGCTCAGCGCCTCAGCGCTCGCCTCACCCGCAAGGAAAACGGGCATATATGAGCCCTCGATATTTCTCGGCCTCGTGCTGACGCCGACGGCAACGATCTCTGCGTCACCGCAGGCAGCCTTAGCCCTTCCGATAAGCTCGGGCAATCTCCTCACGTGCTGAAACAGAGCGTCGGACTGCCTCAGCCCACACTGCCCCTCGGGCACGTCGAGAAGCTCCTTGACGTTTGCAATAAGCTCACCCTCGGTCGAGAGCAGAGCCACCGACGTCGTATAGTTACTCGTGTCGATGCCGACGACGATCTGCCTCTTCGTCATTTCAGCGAAAGGCTCGATGCGCAGGCGTTAAGCACGCCGTTGACGAAGGAATAGGAATTCTCTCCCTCGAACTTTTTAGAAAGCTCGACGGCCTCGTTTATAGCGACCTTATAGGGCACGTCCTCTACGTAGAGCATCTCGTAGACCGCAAGATAAAGGATAGCACGGGATGCACAGGAAACTCTCTGAGAGCTCCAGCCGACGAGGCACTTATCAATGATCTCACCGATCTCCTTAATGTTTTCACAGGTTCCGAAGAAGGCGCGCTTAGTGTATTCGGACTCCTCAAAATCGGGATACTCGCCCGCATGCTCGTAGATCTCGACGGCACTCTCATCCTGCTTGAAGAAATACTCAAACAAGAGCAAAAACGCCGTCTCTCTCGAAAGCTTTCTCGACATAGCCATAGTCTACCTCACGTAATTTTTTATTTATTCTACAATTATACTATTATGCGCGGGCAAAGTCAAGGTCGTATCGAATAAAATCCGCAACTTTTGCATTTTTATTCATACCCGGGTGAGAAATATCGCCATTTCCCGATAAATGCCCCTTGAATTTCTCCTTTGGATGTGATAAAATGATATTTGTGATATTTTAGCCGTTTTCGGAGGACCGTTAATGAACAAGCTTAAAGGCTTTCTTTATAAAACGGCGGCGTATACGGTGATCCTGCTTTTCGTCCTTTACGTTTCCCTCGCTTTAGCCGGGGTGACCGATCAGGGCGTGCCGATCGCTAAGTTTTTCCTTATCATGGGTTACGCCGCACTCATTACTGGGGCAGGTCTCCTTGTCGGGCTGCTCTCTTGCAGGATGATATATCAGATCATTCTTCACTACTCTATCCTGCTCTCGGGCTTCATTGTGATCTACTATAACAGCGGCGTCGTCGGCTCGTCAAACGCGGCAAAGCTCTTTATAGCTATTTCGCTCTTTACCCTCGTTTACGCCCTCGTGCGCATCACTCTTTACCTTATCCGAAGAGGAAAAGCTCCCGCAAAGGAGTCCGGCGACCCCGGGCAGAAAAAGAAAAAGGCGGAGGAGCCTAAATACACCTCACGCTTCGGAGGCTGAGGGGATGAATATCGTTAGATTTTCTCTTGGCGATCTTCTGAAGCTGAAAAAGCCGCACCCCTGCGGCAGCGACACCTTCAGAGTTATGCGTGTCGGCAGCGACGTAAGAATTGCTTGCACCGGCTGCAGCCGTGATCTCACGCTCCCGCGCATCAAGCTCGAGGGGCAGATAAAAAAGGTTATCGCAGACGGCGATGACGAAAGGTAGGAAAATATGTTTTATTATCTTCGTGGCGAGCTTGCCATGCTTGATACGAATTTTTGCGTTGTTGACTGCGGCGGCGTCGGATATCAGCTCACGGTCAGCCTCATTACGGCTGAGTCACTCTCGTCAAAGGTCGGCAGTGAGGTCAAGCTCTTTACCACCCTTGCGGTAAGAGAGGACGGCGTCGAGCTGTTCGGCTTTGGAAGCGTTGACGAAAAGAACGCTTACAGCATGCTTACGAGCGTAAGCGGCGTCGGCCCCAAGGCGGCGATGGCTATACTCTCCATTATGACCCCCGACAAGCTCGCGCTTGCCGTCGCCTCCGAGGATATCAAGTCGATATCCAAGGCGCAAAACATCGGCAAAAAGACTGCGGCCAGGATCGTGCTTGAGCTTAAGGACAAGATCGCTCAGGACTTCGTCTCCTCTCCCAGCGCGCAGGGCGGCATCTCCATCGATGCTCCTCACGCTGTCGGCGGCGGAAATCTCGCCGAGGCATCCGAGGCTCTTATGGTGCTCGGATATGATAAATCGACAGTGCTTAATGCTCTAAAGAGCATTGACCCCACTATGGACACAGGCTCCATCATCAGGCTCGCTCTTAAAAAGCTTGCTAAATAATCGACAGGAGGTTCTCACGCTTTTATGATTGATGAAGTAAATGAGTTTGACTTTGAAAATCGAATTCTTTCATACGAATACGACTCCGTGCAGGACTCCGAGGTCGAGAATAACCTGCGCCCCAAGGTGCTTGACGACTATATCGGACAGGAGCAGATCAAATCCAATCTCAAGGTCTACATCCAGAGCGCAAAGCTGAGAGGCGAGCCGCTCGATCACGTCCTTCTCTACGGCCCTCCCGGCCTCGGTAAGACCACCCTTTCGGGCATTATCGCAAACGAGATGGGCGTAAATATAAGAACCACCTCCGGCCCCGCCATCGAAAAGCCGGGCGACCTCGCATCCCTTCTTACGAACCTCGCTGACGGCGACGTGCTTTTCATCGATGAGATCCACCGCCTCTCGAGAGCCGTAGAGGAGATCCTCTACCCCGCTATGGAGGACTATGCGATCGATATCATCATCGGCAAGGGTCCGAGCGCACGCTCTATCCGCCTCCCTATCCCCAAATTCACCCTTATCGGCGCAACCACGAGGGCGGGACAGCTCACCACCCCCCTGCGTGACAGATTCGGCGTTCTTTTCAGACTCGAGCTATACACCACCGACGAGCTTGCGACCATAGTTAAGCGCTCGGCGAGCATACTCGATATAGAGATCACCGATGACGGAGCTAAGGCTATTGCCTCCCGCTCAAGAGGCACGCCGAGAATTGCAAACAGGCTACTTAAGAGGGTCCGTGACTTTGCGATAATCAAAGGCAACGGAACCATCACCTCCGACATCGCAAACTTTGCGCTTGAAGCGCTTGAGATCGACGAATTAGGACTTGACAACATCGACAGAAGGATGCTTGAATCCATCATAAGATACTACTCCGGCGGCCCTGTCGGACTTGAAACGCTCGCAGCCACCATCGGCGAGGAGGCGATAACCATCGAGGACGTCTACGAGCCCTATCTTATGCAGATCGGCTTCCTTGCGAGGACGCCGAGGGGCAGATGCGTTACCAAGCTTGCCTACGAGCATCTCGGCATCCCATTCTCCCCCATATCCGGTAGTAAAGAGACCCCCGGGCAAAGCTCAATAAACTTTGACGATTGATCGGATAATACCCCTTTATTTGGGGGGCGGCTTAAACAGTTTTACAACCGCAAAAGAGCCCGCTCCGGGCGGCGCTCATTCAACCAAATAATAACAAATAGAAAAAAGGCGGAGATCAGCTATCTCCGTCTTTTTTTGCGCCACAAAACCAAGGGATAAGATGGGCTGAATTATCCTTTGTTAAAATGCGTAGTTTGTTCATTTGTGCATTTCTGCCTCGTTTTATGTAGCGTTATTTCATTTTTAGATATTATCGAAGAGCGTCTATCGCAGCCTTACGATCCTCGGCCTTAAACACCGAGCTGCCCGCTACGAGGACGTTTGCGCCTGCCTCCTTAACGAGCTTTGCGGTCTCGGGATTTATACCTCCGTCAACCTCGATATCCACGTTGAGCCCACGCCTTTCGATCTCCTCTCTGAGCGCCTTGATCTTGGGGAGCATATCGGGCATAAAGCTCTGTCCGCCGTAGCCGGGCTCGACGGTCATAACAAGCACCATATCGCACTTATCGAGCAGATGGAAGATCTCCTGTGCAGAGGTTTTCGGCTTGATGGAGATAGCCGCCTTTGCGCCCTTGGATCTGATAAGGTCGAGAAGCGCCGCACTGTCCTTTGCCGCCTCGTAGTGGAAGGTGACGATATCCGCACCCGCATCGATAAATCTCTCGGCATACTTCTCGGGCTCAACGATCATAAGATGAACGTCAAATATGATGCCGGAGTGGCGTCTGAGCGCCTCGATAACAGGCATACCGAAGGACATATTGGGAACGAAGCATCCGTCCATAACGTCGAGATGCGCCATCTCTGCTCCCGCCCTTTCAATTACTCCTACCTCGTCGGCAAGCCTCGACAGATCGCAGGCAAGCACCGAGGGTGAAATCTTGATCATAGCATAAAACCTCTCTGTTTCTTTATTTGTTGTTTGTTTTTCGTGTAGCGATTTCCGTCTCTGCCGAATAGCATAGTAAGGAGCAGGAAGCGGAAGCTTTAATAAAATATTCAAGCGTCAGGACCTACCGGGACAGTAAAAGCAAAGGTCGTTTTAAGCCGATGGAGGTCGGGCGCTTTTTAAATATTCTTCTCAACGAGTGCAACGGCGTGGGCGGATACGCCCTCCTCGCTGCCCGTAAAGCCGAGGCGCTCCTCGGTCGTGGCCTTTACGTTTACGGAATCTACGTCGATCCCGAGCGCAAAGGCTATATTTTTTCGCATTTTTTCGATATATGGCGCAACCTTTGGCCTTTGCATAACGAGAGTTGCATCCACGTTAACGACGGTGTAGCCCGCATTCAAGAGTCTTTCGTGAACTAGCGAGAGAAGGTGCATGCTGGATGCGCCGAGCCATTCGTCTGAGGAATCGGGAAAATGCCTGCCGATATCTCCCATAGCGCACGCACCGAGAAGAGCGTCCATGACGGCGTGCAGAAGGACGTCGGCATCCGAATGTCCGAGCAGGCCCTTTTCATGCTCTATCTTTACTCCTCCGATAATGAGGTCACGACCCTCGACGAGTCTATGCACGTCATAGCCGTGCCCTATACGTAAACTACTCATTACGTAGCCCTCCTTTTTGGCAAAGGAACTCCGCATAGCGAAGGTCCTCGGGCGTGGTGATCTTGATATTGCCGGTGCCGACGTCAACGCTGACGGCCCTCACTCCTATCGACTCCATAAGCATGTTGTCGTCGGTTATCCTCTCGGAAAGCACACAATGCGAGAGCGCCTTTTCATATAACTCAACCGAAAAAGCCTGGGGCGTTTCAGCAAAAACGAGGCTATCACGGTCGAGCGTTTCGCCTATCCTGCCGTCAGCCTCCAGCCTCTTGACCGTGCTGTGGATGCGGCTGACCGCCGTTGCGGCGCCAGTGCGCTTTGCCTCTCTCACCACCGCCGATATCGCATTTGGCGTTATAAACGGTCTTGCGACGTCGTGGATGGCGACGTGGGAAACATCCTCGCCTATGGCGAGAAAACCGAGCCTTGCAGACTCGGCACGGTAGGCACCGCCCTCGACCACGCTGCGTAGCTTCGATATCCCTTCTGTCTCGGCACGGGCGGACTCCTCCTCCCCCGCTCTGACCACGAGAACTATATCGTCGATATCAGGGCATCCCTCAAATGCACGTAGCACTCGGCATAAAACCGAGCACCCGCCTATCTCTGCCCATTGCTTTGCAACACCCGTGCCCATCCTCGTTCCCGAGCCACCGGCAAGCAGTATCGCACAAACTCTATCTGACATTATTTACCTCACGGCAATCGGGTATCCACCCGATCACTTTCTGTAATAGACGAAATGGACGGTGACGGTTCTTTCCTCGCCGCCACGAAGCATATCTGCGCCCGAGATGATAACGCCGTTTCCGCTCATAAGCCAGCTGATATCAACACTCTTGACCGGGCAGACGAAAAGCCTCTCGCCAGACGAATCGATAATCAGCCTGTCGTCAACGAGCGAGACCGAGCCTCCCCTGCCGACGATATCGTCGTTACCGTCACGGCGCTCTGTGACGTACTTGACCGCCTGACCGTGTATCTTTTTTGCCTGCTCAATTCTGTAAGCCGGCGTTCCAGGCTTCTGCCCGATCTTAAAGAGCTTCTTGAAAAACGACGTAAAAATCACCATCCTTGCCACTATATTGTAGCACAAAGTGGGGCGCTTTGGAAGAGGTTTTCGCATTTTTTTGATCGACGGTAAGCATTTATGAAATTTTTTTAATTTTTTTATCAAAAACTATTGATTTTCAAAGAGAGATATATTATAATGGTTACAAGTGGGGCGAAGTGGAGCAAAAAACCTCATTTTCCCACTAATTGGAGCATCGATCCCACAAAAGCATCATTTTCGGCGAAAGGAGGAGGAAAAGTGTCATTCGTAGGTTCTTACAAGCATTCTCTCGATGCGAAGAAGCGCATCTTCATTCCGTCTAAGTTCCGTGACGAGCTTGGCGACGAGTTCTACATCACAAGGAAATTTGACACCTATCTCTCCGTCTACACCGCCGATGAGTGGGCTCAGTTCGTTGAGAAGATCGAGCGCATGCCCGAGACAGACGCTGTCGAGGTTCAGGATTTCATCCTCGGTGCGGCGCAGAAATGCGTCCCCGACGCAAGCGGAAGGATCATCCTCGACGAGAGGCTTGCGGCGCACGCAATGATCGAAAAGAACGTCGTTTTCGTCGGCGTCGGCAAGCAGATCCGCATCTGGGCTGAGGAGATCTGGAGCGAGCGCGAAAAGACCCGTGACTTCTCCAAGATGCGCGAGATAATGAAGCAGTACGGACTCTAATAATTATTCTATTAATAATTCAAATGGGAGGAAAGCGAAATGTCTGATATGGTTTTCTCACACGTTTCGGTCCTCTTATACGAGTGCATCGAGGCGCTCAACATTCGTGACGGATATACCTACGTTGACTGCACTGCGGGCGGCGGCGGTCATTCGCTCGAGATAGCAAAGCGCATGGGGCCGAATTCGAGGCTCATCTGCTTTGACAGAGATAAAAACGCAATTGCAGCGGCAACCGAAAGGCTGCACGACTACCTTGACCGCGTCACCTTCGTGAACGAAAACTTCTCCTCTATCGGCGAGGTTCTCGATTCTATGGGAGTGGACAACCTTGGCGGCGTGCTTGCCGACCTTGGCTGCTCGTCACATCAGTTTGACGTTCCCGAGAGGGGATTCAGCTATATGCACGACGCTCCGCTCGATATGAGAATGGACACCGATGCACCCCTCACGGCATTCAAGGTCGTAAACGAATACACCGAGGCTGATCTCAAGCGCCTGATCTTTGAATACGGCGAGGAGAGATTTGCACCGAGGATCGCTTCCTTTATAGCTAAGGCGCGCAAGGAGGCACCGATCGAAACAACTCACCAGCTATCCGATATAATCAGAGCGGCTATCCCCGCTGCGGCGAGGGAAAACGGCCCTCACCCCGCAAAGAGGACCTTCCAGGCGATCAGGATCGAGGTAAACGCCGAGCTCGACGCCATCAAGCCTCTGATAAATGCGGCATCCGCACGCCTCGTGCCCGGCGGAAGGATAGCTATCATATCCTTCCATTCACTTGAGGACAGGCTGGTCAAGCTTGGCTTCCGTGATCAGATGGGCGGCTGCACCTGCCCGAAGGACTTCCCCGTTTGCATCTGCGGCAACAAGCCGAAGCTGAGGGATCTCTCAAAGAAGCCCATCCTCCCCTCCGACGGAGAGCTTGAGGCAAATCCCCGTGCGAGGAGCGCAAAGCTCAGGATCGCAGAAAAAATATAAAGGAGATAAGACAATGACGTCTGTTAAGAACCCTTACGATACTCTTTACGAGAATCTTAAAGATAGATTTACCGTTAGCTGCGAGGGCTATAACTGCACCCTCGGAGATTATATGCTTATACAAGCGGGCAAGAAGCAGACAAACGAGTCCGAGCTCCCCGCAACGCTTGATAGCTCCGCAGGCTCCGTAGCCTCTATCGTAGACTACGTCACAGAGCATCTCACCGTAAAGAGCGCTCCTCTTCGTGAGAGGACCATCAAGCGCTTCCCCCTCCGATCCTCCTTCTCCGCCATTCTCACTGCGGCGGCAGCCTGCGCACTCGTATTCTCCTTTGGAATATTCAGCCTTACGGGCTCGGGTGCATTCGCTCCCATAACGGCTGAGGGCGCCGAGACCGAGGTTGCCGAGGACGTCGAGGAAAGCTCCGCAAACACCACATACGTAACAAAATAATCTCCGCCCATCTTCTAAAGCGGGCGCATCTCCCATAAGATATAGCGATGGTAGCTTTTTACCGTCGCTATATTTTTTTATTTTTGGAGCAAAAATGCCAAGGCAAATGAGAGAAAGCGCAAAAAGAATAACCGAAAGGCGGCTGTCCGTGATGCTGACAGGGGCCCTCTTAGTGCTTGCGATACTCCTTGTGAACATCGTGAGGCTTGATATCTTCGGCTATCAGAAATACTCGGAAAAGGCGTTCGATCAGCTGACCACCACCTCGACCCTGAAGGCTGAGCGAGGCAGGATCTACGACGCAAATATGAAGCTGCTCTCTGCCACCGGCACCACCTGGCGCATCTACGTATCGCCAAAGGTGATAAGGGAATACGAAAAGGAGAGCGCAAGGCGTGTAAAGGAGAGGCTCGCAGAGGGGCTGGCCGAGATATTTGATAAGGATAAGGACACTCTGCTTGGGCGCATCTCGGATACGAGGGTGCTTGACGTAACCGTCGAGGCGTCGGCAAGCGAGGAGGAATACCGCAGGCTGCTTGATTTCTTGCTTGAAAACGACCTCGAGGGGCTCGTCGGCACCGAGGCGCAAAGCAGGCGCTATTACCCCGAGGGGACGCTTGCGGCGCACGTTCTCGGATTTACCGGCAGCGACGGCACCGGGCTCTACGGCTTAGAGTATTACTATAACTCTACCCTATCCGGCACAGACGGCTCCTACCTTTACGCAAAGGATGCAAACGGTCTGCCAATGCCAAACTCATACACGGCGATCACCCAGCCGACGGACGGAAACAGCCTCGTCACAACGATAGACAGCTATATTCAGGAGGTGCTGGAGGCGGAGCTTAGTGAGATCGTCGTGAACCACTCGGTGACAGGTAGGGCTTGCGGCATAGTTATGGACACGAGAAGCGGCGCCATCCTGGCTATGGCAACCTCCTCGCCTTTTGACCCTAACTCCCCCTTTACCCTCGATAGCCTTTCAGAGGAGAGGCTCAAGGCCTCGGGCTTCGCCGAGGGGAGCGAGGAATATAAAAAGCTGAGAGCCGAGCTGATGCAGCTGATGTGGTCAAACAAGGCGGTCAGCGAGACCTACGAGCCCGGCTCGACCTTCAAGATAGTTACGGTTGCCGCCGCACTTGACTCGGGAGCCGCAGAGATGACTGACAGATTTTCCTGCACGGGATCGCATACGATAGGCGGCTGGCGCATCAGATGCCATAAAACGACCGGCCACGGCTCGGGCTTTACGCTCGCCTACGGCTTACAGATGTCCTGCAACCCGACGATGATGGCGATAGCCGAGAGAACGGGAAAAGATAGCTTTTACAACTACGTTGAGCGCTTCGGCTACTTTGAAAAAACCGGCATAGATCTGCCGAGCGAGGCGAGAACGATCTTCCACGAGCTTGAAAGCATCGGTCCTACCGAGCTGGCGACGGCATCCTTCGGACAGCGCTTCAAGGTTACTGTGATAAGTCAGCTGAGGGCGATCGCCGCAATTGCAAACGGCGGCTACCTCGTCGAGCCCTATATCGTGGATAAGATAATTGACAAAAACGGAAACGTCATAAAGGCGCACGAGCCGAGCGAGGGGCGGCGCGTCGTATCGGCAGAGGTTGCAAAAGAGATAGCAAGGGTGCTTGAGGAGGGCGTCAGCGGTGACGGCGGTGCGAAAAACGCCTACGTCGAGGGCTATTCCGTCGCCGCAAAGACCGGAACCTCGCAAAAATTCGACATCCTTGACGCAAACGGCTCCTCCTATCTCCGTATAGGCTCGACGGTTGCCTTTGCACCCTCGGACGAGAGCGGCGTAGCTCTGATAATCGTCGTTGACGAGCCGCAAAGCTCGGTTAAATACGGCTCGACGGTTGCCGCCCCCTACGTATCCGACGTGCTGGAAAAAATACTCCCCTACCTCGAGTACGAAAGCTCTGCCCCGCCCTCGACCTTCACCACGGAAAACTACGTCGGGATGAACGTCAATTCGGCAAAGAGCCTGCTCTCCTCCTCGGAGATCAATTACGAGATCATCGGCGACGGAAAAGTCGTTCTCTCTCAGGCACCCGAAGCAGGCGTCGATATCACGAAGGGGCTTTCAACGGTATATTTATATACCGTTTCAAGGACGGAAGGATCGGTGACGGTGCCGAGCGTTGTCGGTATGGAGCTGGGTGAGGCAAACAAAACGCTCGCCGCCCTCGGATTTAACATCAATCTTACGGGAGTTAAGGATCTGACCTCGGGGATATTGACGGTGGTGTCGCAATCGCTGCCGCCGGGGGTCATCGTTAAGCAAGGAAGCTGCATCGAGCTTAGGGCTCTTTGCACGAGCTTTGAGGATTAGGAGGACTTATGAGGCTGAGAGAGCTGTTTTTGTATATTGAACCGATCTACGTTGACCCAAGATGTGATCTTAACAGGGAGCTTACCCCCTCAAGGGGCGGCACATCTTTGGAAAACGCTCTGTTATTCGTCTACAGAAGGCTTGGCGGCGGATCTTCCTATGATATATCCGAGGATGACCGCCCCTACGCCATAGTCTGCGACGAGAGCTTCACGGACTGTGACAATGTACCGAGAATAGTCTTTGCGGACGTGAGGCGTGCGCTCGCATACGCATACTTCATAGAGGAGGGATTATCGGATAGTAAGCTGCGCCTTATCGCCGTCACCGGAACGAACGGAAAAACGACCACCGCCTACTCGCTTTATCAGATCCTGCGCTCGGTTGGCAAAAAATGCGGCTTTATAGGTACGGGCTTGATAGAGCTTGACGGAAAAAGAGAGTCCGAGGGCTTTTACAGCATGACGACGCCCGACCCGGATCTGCTCTATCCTGCGCTCGCAAGGATGCAAAGGGAGGGCTGCGAATTCTGCGTTATGGAGGTGTCGAGCCATGCGCTCACCCTCGGCAAGGTTGCGCCGCTTCATTTCGACTATGCTTTATTCACAAACCTCTCGCCCGAGCATCTCGATATGCACGGGGATATGGAGAGCTACTACCTTGCAAAGCTATCGCTGTTTTCGGCGGCAAAATGCGGGATATTCAACCTCGACGACCCTTACGGCGCGAGAGCGGCGAGAGAATGCCCCACGAGGGTTAAGACCTTTGGTATAATAAACCGAGGAGATACCTATTGCACCGAGATAGAATTCTCCGGTAATGAGGGCGCCGACTTCTACTATAAAAACGAGCGTGTCATCTTCAAGGTGAGGAGCCCGCTGATCGGCGCCTATAACGTATATAATCTCTCGCTTGCCATCCTCACGGCGATAGAGCTGGGCATACCGCCATGCAGAGTTAAGGAGGCGGCGTCAAGAGTAAGGGCACCGTCGGGCCGGCTGGAGGTCATCCACCGTGATCCAACGGTGATAATTGACTATGCTCACACTCCCGACGGGGTTGAAAACACATTAAAAACAATAAAAAAGCAACTTAGTTCGGGGCAGAGACTGATAGCGGTGTTCGGATGCGGAGGCGAGCGTGATCGCTCAAAGCGCCGCCTTATGGCTATTGCGGCAGGCAAATACGCCGACCTCTCGGTCGTGACCGAGGATAACAGCAGAGGCGAGGACCCCGAGCAGATCTATGCCGATATCATAGAGGGCTTTGACGCTAAGGATCGCTACGTCCTGATAAAAGACAGAGCCTCGGCGATACGCTATGCAATAAGAATTGCCGGGATAGGAGACACCGTCGCCATACTCGGCAAGGGGCACGAGAAATATATCATCGACGGTGGGGGCTACCGTGAGTTTGACGAGCGAGCCATCGCCCTCGCCTCTATCCGAAGGTCGGAGGATGATTAATATGCGCATCGTCACGGGCGAGGGAATCTGTATAAAGGAATTTCTGCTTTCTCTTGGTGCCGATTTGCCATCCGAGCCTGATCTCACCCTTAAAAAGCCTATCAGAGCTATCACCCTTCACTCCTCTCTCTGTCGAGATGGCGATCTATTTATCTCGCTCGCAAAAGACCCAGAGGCAGACAGAAGGAACACCGAGGAGGCGTCAAGGCTTGGCGCACTCACGGTCGGCAGGCTTGGCAGGATCCGCATTTCCGATCCGAAAATCGCCCTGCTCACACTCTCCGCACTTTACAAAAGAAGGCTCGGGAGGCTTAAAACCACTCTTATGATCACCGGCAGCGTCGGCAAGACCACGACGAAGGAGCTGCTGAAGCGCCTTTGCGAGGGCAGCCTTACCGTTCACGCAACCGAAGGAAACCTCAACAACGACGTAGGTATGCCGATAACGGTTTTAACTGCGCCGAAGGACACAGAGCTACTTATCCTCGAGTGCGGAATGAACCACGAGGGCGAGCTTAAGCGCCTCTCGGAATACGCACGCCCCGATCCGGTTATAATAACCAACGTAGGCACGGCTCATATCGGAAACCTCGGCTCAAGAGAGGCTATCGCACGTGCTAAGCTCGAAGCCCTCTACGGCAACCCGGCATCTGTGCTGATCGCTCCGACAGACGAGAAGCTCTTAGCTACCGATCACGAAAAAGTCACCTTCCGGGTTACTTTCGACGATAGCCCCGAAAATGCGACAGAGCTTCGTCACGGGCTGAGTGACGGAGATCTCAGAGAAGCATCCGAGCCCGACAGAATGACCGTCACCCACGAAGTAACATTCGACGGCTTGCGACAGCCTTCCACACGAGCTTGTCACCTTGGGGGTGACATTCGACAAATTGATCAGTATAACGACAAGGCACACGAGGCAGATTATGCATTTGCTGTGTGCGAGAGGACGTGCGGCAGTCGGCTCTCGGTGCGATACGGAGAGAATTATCACGTCTTTGACCTCCCTCTCGGGATATCGCATATAGCGGAGAGCTTTGCCGCCGCTACCTGCGCCGCCCTTCACCTTGGCATAACGCCCGAGGAGCTCTGCGAGCGCTTTTCCGGGCTTGGCGGCGACGTTTTAAGATATACCGTAACGAGCCGGGGCGGCGTAACTATCATCGACGACAGCTATAACGCCTCTCTTGAAACGGTTAAGTCGGCGCTCGGGCTGCTTATGAGAACCGAGGGGAAAAGGCATCTCGCCCTGCTCGGTGAGGTAAACGAGCTTGGAGAATTCGCTGAAAAAATACATACCGAGATCGGCAGAGCCGCCGCATCGGTCGGGGTAGACGAGCTTTTTCTCTGCGGCTTACACAAGGAGCAGCTTGCCAGAGGCGCCATGAGCATTAATTCGGATTTAGAGATCGAGCTAATGCCGCACGGCGTATGCAGAGACGAAATGGCTGATATCCTAAGCCGTGCGCTGAGGGAGGGCGACGTGCTGCTCGTCAAGGCGTCGCATTCCGAGAGGCTCGGAGAGGTAGCAGGCAAGCTTAAGGAGAGGTTAGATGGCGTATAGAGAGCTGATACTATATTTCACGGTGATGCTGATCGCCTTCGGCGTAAGCTACGCTTCAGAGAGGGCTATACTGCCCATGTTACGCAGGCGTGCGAGCCAGCCTATCTACGAGGGCGGCCCATCATGGCATAGCTCCAAGCGTGGAACTCCGACTATGGGCGGTATTGCTTTTATTATAGGCATAACCCTCTCGCTCATTGTGGCATCCATCGCTCTTTTGCCGATGGGAGGCGTTTCGGGCGAGATGCTTCTGGTTATCCCCTTTACGCTCCTTAACGCCGCCGTCGGGATAATTGACGATTGGCGCAAGCTATCAAAGCACGAAAATCTGGCAGGTCTGAAGCCATGGCAAAAGCTCTTGCTTCAGGGCTTGATCGCTGCGGCGTTTCTTTACGCAAGATATCTTTTAGATGCCGACACCTCCCTCGTATTTGGCAGCTATACCGTCGATATCGGGCTATGGTATTATCCGCTTGCGTTTATAGCCATACTCGGGCTGATCAACTGTGCAAACCTCACCGACGGCGTTGACGGGCTTGCAGGCTCCGTCGCATTTTCGTGGGGAATTCTCCTCCCTCTCCTATGCTCCTTGCCGATCGGGGCTGAGGGAATAATCGGTGCGGCGACCGTCGGGGGCGTCGGGGCTTTTCTTATTTTCAACCTCAATCCCGCACGTGTGTTTATGGGTGACACGGGCTCGCTTTATCTCGGCTCGCTCTTGGCTGCGGCAGTCATCCTTATGGGAAACCCTCTTATCGCTATATTTCTCGGCTTCGTTTACGCCCTAGAGGGGCTATCGGTCATCCTGCAGGTGATTTCATTCAAGCTGACGGGAAGGCGGCTCTTCCTTATGGCGCCCCTGCATCATCATTTTGAAAAGCGTGGGATGAGTGAAAACAAGATCTGCATTCTCGGGGTCCTTATAACGCTGCTTGCCGCTATACCCGTGATGCTTTTGTTCTCCGGCGGCTGATGAAAGGAGCGGAATTAATGCAGGTAAAAAGTACAGAGCATCTTAATGAAGGAGGTCGGAGCGGACTATGGCAAAAGCTCTTTATCAAGAAGGGGGCGCCGAGGCCTGACAGAACTCTTATGGCGGTGACGCTGGCTCTCGCCTTATTCGGCACCGTTATGGTGTTCAGTGCGGGGTTTGCCTACGCAGAGGCAAAATACGACGACGGCTACTATTTCATCAAACGGCAGGCGGTGTGGCTCGTTATAGGAGTGGCAGCTATGCTCCTCGGCTCGAGGCTGAGGCCCCCCTGCCTGTATAGATTGACACCGTTTATTTACGGAGGATCGATGGCTCTGCTGATTCTGACGCTGCTTATCGGCTTTGTCGGAAACGGTGCGCAGAGGTGGATCTCCATAGGTCCCCTCACCCTTCAGCCCTCCGAGATAGCTAAGCTTGCGCTGGTTATGATGCTCGCTTGGTATTTTTCGAGGGTGGGCGAGCGTGCAAGGGCGAGGGGCGGCAGAGAGGCTCTTATATGGGGGACGCTTTTGCCGATAGGAATTATGCTCCTGCCTATCCTGCTCGTAATGCTCCAAAGGCATCTCTCCTGCATCGTGATAATGGGCTGTATCGGTCTGCTCGTTATTGCGCTCGGGGGAATAGACCTGCGCTATATCGCAACCTTTATCGGTGCGGGCGGTGCGGGGGTGGTGGCGTTTGCTCTCCTCACCGACTACACCAAGGACAGGATAACAGTTTGGCTCGACCCCGAAAAATACAAGCTCACGGGCGGCTGGCAGACCCTGCAGGGGCTGATGGCGATTGGCTCGGGAGGTCTTTTCGGTAAGGGGCTCGGTATGGGCGAATTAAAGTATTGCTACGTCTCAGAGCCTGCGAACGATATGATCTTTGCCATCGTTTGCGAGGAGCTGGGGCTGATAGGTGCGATAGGCGTGCTTGGGCTATTTGCCCTTCTTATATGGCGTGGGGTGCGGATAGGGCTGAGGACCGAGGACACGTATTCGAGGTTATTATGCCTCGGGATATGCATACAGATAGCCGTGCAGGCGCTCTTAAACGTTGCCGTCGTGACTAACACGGTGCCAAACACGGGCATCTCGCTCCCCTTCTTCAGCTACGGGGGCTCGTCCTTGATAATGCTGATGCTCGAGGTGGGGGTAATGCTCTCGATATCCCGTGATGCGCTGATCGACAAATAAAGTGTGATATGGAGGGGAAAATGAGGATCGTATTTTGCGGCGGGGGAACGGCGGGGCACGTCCACCCCGCCTTAGCTATATCAGAGATGATAGCCGAGAGATATAAGGGGGCGGAGGCGGTATTCTTCGGGCGAAAAGGCGGAGATGAAAACTCCGCAATAACGAAAAGCGGATATCCGCTCATAGAGCTTGAGGTGGAGGGGCTGGCGAGGCGACACCCCATAAGGAGCGTGCGTGCGGTGAGCCTTGCGTGGCGTGCGAGGAGTGAAGCAAGAGAGCTGCTACGTGAGATATGCCCGAGTGCCGTCATAGGAACGGGAGGCTACGTCAGCTGGCCGGTCCTAAGTGCAGCGATATCGCTCGGCATCCCCGCCTTGATCCACGAGTCAAACGCCTCCCCCGGGCTTGTCACGAGGCTGCTCGGGCGGCGGTGCAACGCCGTAATGCTCGGCTTCGAGGCGGCAGAGATGAGGCTCGGCGGCGCCCACACCGTATATACGGGAAACCCGGTGCGCCGTGAGATAGGCAGGCTCGGGCGGCGGGAGGCAAGGCGCAGGCTTGGCATTGACTACGGAATTCCGCTTGTTTTATCATTTGGTGGCAGCCTCGGCGCTGAAAGGATGAACGCCGCAGTCTTAGAGGCTGTGGGTCGATCGGTGGCTCTACCACGTGGAACGCTTTGGGTGCATGCGACGGGGAGAAGGCATTTTGAGAGCGTAAAGGCTGTTGCGGGGAAAAATACCGACAAGGGATGCCTTCGCATCCTCCCGTATATCGAGGATATGCCGCTATGGCTCGCCGCCGCAGATATAGGTGTAACGAGAGGCGGAGCTATGACCCTCGCAGAGCTATGCGCCGCAAGGCTGCCGGCAATTATCATCCCCTCCCCGAACGTGACCGACGATCACCAGACGAAAAACGCCGAGGCTCTCGCCGAGGCGGGGGCTGTAAGGCTGCTTGCCGAAAGCGAGCTTAGCGGCGATAGACTGCTCTGTGAGGTGAGCCCTTTGCTCTCGGACGGGGGCAAAAGAGCGGCTATGGCGGCGGCTTATCCCGATGGGAGCCCCGGTAAGACACGCGAGAGGATAATGGGGGTAATTGACGAATTTTGCCGAGAGTGATTTCTGCCTAAAAATATTACGCGCAAAATAAATAAAATTGTTAAAATTATATATACGCACGCTAAATCTCTTGTTTTTGTATTTTTTTATAGTATAATTATTATATAACTATAATTATGTGCGGCGTATACCGCTTTTCTATAAAAAGGATCAACGGAGGTAGGATCATGGACGGTAAGATGGAATTTGACTTCGAGCAGGCTTACGACAACGGCGTTAAGATCAAGGTCATAGGCGTTGGCGGCGGCGGAAACAACGCAGTTAACAGAATGATAAGCGCCAACATCAGAGGCGTTGAGTTTATTGCGGCTAATACCGATGCTCAGGTTCTTGACACCTCCTGTGCATCCAAGAGGCTTATCCTCGGCTCTAAGGTGACGAGAGGTCTCGGTGCCGGAGCAAAGCCCGAGGTCGGCAGACGTGCGGCTGAGGAGTCTATCGAGGAGATAAAGAAGTGCCTCGAGGGAGCGGATATGCTCTTTATCACCGCAGGTATGGGTGGCGGAACAGGAACGGGTGCGGCTCCCGTCATCGCTAAGGTCGCCAAGGAGCTTGATATCCTCACCGTCGGCATCGTCACCAAGCCCTTTAACTTCGAGGGCAGACCCAGATATCTCAATGCTGAAAAGGGCATCGCAGAGCTTGCTAAGTACGTTGACTCGCTCATCGTCATCCCTAACGAGAGACTCAAGGAGGTCGAGGGCGCACGCATCACGCTTGCGAATGCGTTTGAGATCGCTGATGACGTTCTTCGCCGCGGCGTTCAGTCGGTTTCCGAGATCATTAACGTCACGGGCTTCGTTAACCGTGATTTCGCCGACGTTACGACGATCATGAAGGATGCGGGCTATGCGCATATGGGCGTAGGCTCGGCCAAGGGACAGGACAAGGCTCAGCTCGCTGCTATGGCGGCTATCTCCTCACCCCTGCTTGAGACGAGCATCGCAGGCGCTACGGGCGTGCTTATGAGCATCACGGCGTCCGAGGACATCACGCTTGAGGACGTTGAGATCGCATCGAATATGGTATACGAGGAGGCGGCTCCCGACGCTACCATCATCTGGGGTGCGGCGTTTAATCCCGAGCTTCAGGACGAGATGCGCATCACCATTATAGCGACGGGCTTCCTCGACTCGAACACTAATGAAAAGGGCATCTCGAGAAAGGATGCGGAGATGGCGAAGGCTGAGAGCGTTGCAGAAGAGGCGGCTAGGTCCGCTGCGATCGACGCGCCCGCTCACACAGAGCCTAAGGTCATTGACTACGCTCCCGCACAGGAGGAAGCGGCTAAGCCCGTCGAGGCTCCCGCTCATCAGCCCACGGTGATCAAGGTCAGCAGCGCTCCTAAGGTCGAGACCGAGGAGAGCATCATGGAGGATCTTGAGGACACCTGGCAGTTCATCAAGAGAAAATCCAAGACAGACAGATAAGGCTTTAGTAGGATAGCTTCCGAGATAAGCCTTTAGCGAAAAGCTACATAGAAAAAAAGACGGATGATCGGCTCCCTGTCATAGCGGCGGGGCAGGCTCGGCTATCCGTCTTTTTCGTTCTTTCCGACCTCTTGGCCGTTGATGCGTCAGGCACTGTCGGGTGAAGCTTTGCGGGAAATATTTGAGCTTGAACAGGGGCTCCGACAAGGGGCGCCCGAAGGACGGTGCGGAGGCAAGGATGGCGCTCTCTGGTCGGAATACACAAAAGCGCTTTGGTGAAAATACATTTTTCCGCTGATGATATTTTTCCGACAAAAATCGGGGACTACACAATTCCGTTGTGGGTTTTCGGGGTCAAAACGCCCTATTTTTGCGCATTTTTGGTGTGGATTATGCCAAAATCACGGAATAATGTAGTTTTTAGGGGGTAGTTTTCAACATTCGATTTCCGAGAAATATTTTTGTCAACATCAATCAACAGCCGAAAAATCAAAAACCGAAAAAGTGTAATTTTTATATTTCTGCCCCGCAAGGCAGGCGTAGAGGCTCGCTCAAAGCTGAGGCTAATGCTTACCTTAAATCTTCGTTTATGCTTGTTCATATACGACGTAAAGCCCGATCGGATACGGCATCAAGGCTCCCTCAAAGCCAAGCATCAAGTGTTGCTCGCTATCGTCATTTAGGCTCGCTCAAAGCCAAGCATCAAGTGTTGCGCACTATCGTCATTCAGGCTCACCAAAAACCAAGCATAAACTCTCACCCAAGGTCGGGCATTGAAGCCCCTAAAAAAACAAAAAGGGCGTACGGCTAATCGAGCGGTGTTCCCTGCTCTACCGTATGCCCTTTGTCTATTCCCGCCTACCCGACGGGGTACATAGATCGTCTATCAGAGAAGTATGTACACAAGCACGCCTGCAACACTTCCGAAGAGAAGGAAGGCGGCGAGCGCTCCGGCAAGAACCTTTGCCTTTAAGTTAGCGTCTTTCTTTTCAGTATGCTTTTTCATTTTGACCCCCTGGTGTTTTTACTTGTCTCGTAATATTTTGCAACCTGTGCGGTTATGTTCTTGTTTCCGACCTTTGCTCTCGGGGAGACGAAGGCGTTGATGCGTGAGAGACCCTTTGCGACGCAGTCCATAGCTCCGTCGGGCTTTGTGACCGAGATGCCAAGCACACGGCTCATAAGCACGTCGATGCCATATAGCTCTGCTCCTCCGCCCGTGAGGACGATGCCGTTTTTAAAGATGTCCTCGACGGCTGACGGCGGTATCGCAAGCACGGCGGCGTGCACCGCACCGATCAGCCTCTCGAGCGGCTTTTCAAACACACCGACGATATCCTCGGTGGTGACGTTCATCTTGAGCTTGTTTCCCGTCAGGGAGAGCGTGCCCTCGATGTCGAGGCTGTCGTTTGCCCTTCCCTTCCAGACGGCACCGAGGCGCTCCTTGATGGCTCTGGCGACGATGAGGGAGACGTTGACCTCTCCTTGCTCGAGGATATGCTCCTTGACCGCACGGTCAAAATCCTCGCCTCCTACGGGCGCCGTAGTGAGCGAGAGGACCTCGCCTCTATGCATTATCGCTATCTCCGTAGAGAGCGCACCGATATTCACCGAGATGACGCTCATAGCGGGAGAATAGCCCGCTCCGATGACTGCGGCGACCGGTCTTGCGACCGAAAACGCCGTTTCCACCCCTGCGGCAGTGAGCATTCCGAAAAGCTCCTTCTCCTGCTTAGGGCTGAAATCGGAGGGGACGCCGACGGCACAGCGAAGCTTGTCCACCTCGCCGAGCGCAGCGAGCGCACGCTGGATGATCTCCTTCGTTATCTGATGGTCGAAGAGAATGCCGTTTTTAAAGGGACGGACAAGCAGGCTTCCGTCTGCCCCGATGCCCTCGGAGCCCCTGACCATAGCCTCAGAGCCAACACAGATGATGCGGCGCTGATCAGCCTTCGGCTCTTTATAAACAAGGGCAACCGACGGCTCTCGATAGATCTCGGCAATACTATCGCTGATAGTAATATTCGCATAGCCGAGGTCAAGACCGATCTTTGTAACCATGCCGCACTCCTTTCTTTAGTCGCTCGTCTATATATCCAGTGTAATTATACTACACCCTGCGCATAAATGCAAGTGAGTTTTATAAAATATATAAAATAATCAACTCTCACCAAACTCCGAGAGTAAGCGTGCCTCGAGGGTCGTA
Organism: Clostridia bacterium; assembly: GCA_017501245.1. Lineage (GTDB taxonomy): Bacteria > Bacillota > Clostridia > Oscillospirales > CAG-272 > UBA1740. Next base: position 19,507 of record JAFVXI010000035.1, on the reverse strand, counting down.
TAGCGCTCGACCTCCCTGTCGTTTGATATCATTCTCATCGGGATGTCGCTCCTGCCGACGAGGATGACCATATCCCTCGCTCTCGTCACAGCCGTGTAGAGCAGGTTTCTCGTCATCAGCATCGGCGCACAGGAATACATCGGGATGATGACGACGGGATATTCGCTTCCCTGGCTCTTATGCACGGTTATCGCATAGGCGAGCTCAAGCTCGTCAAGCTTGTCGAAGGGGTAGTCGACCCCACGGTCGTCAAACCTGATGTGCATCACCTTGCGCTCGGGATGTATCTTTTCTATAACGCCGATATCGCCGTTATAAAGTCCGACGCCCTCGACGCCGAGCTTCTCCCACTCGAGCTCATAGTCGTTCTGCACCTGCATAACTCTGTCGCCCTCACGGAAGATGACGCCGTGAGCCATATGCTCTCTCTTGACGTCCGAGCGTGGGTTGATGCGCCCCTGAAGCTCCTTGTTGAGTATTTCGACGCCTCCTGCACCCTTGCGCGAGGGGGTTATGACCTGTATGCGCTCACGCATATGACGCCCGTAGGCACGTGGGAGCCTCTCGGTGATAAGGGTTGCGACGGTTTCGGCAATCTTTCGCTCGTCCTCTCTCTTCACGAAGAAGAAATCTCTGTCGGTTGCGCTGAGGATGGGCGGCTCGCCGTTGTTTATTTTATGTGCGTTGTCAATTATCAGGCTCTCGCCCGACTGCCTGAACACCTCGGTCAGCCTCACGGTGGGTATCACACCCGAGGCGATAAGGTCGGCAAGCACGTTGCCCGCACCGACGCTCGGCAGCTGATCAAAGTCACCGATCAGAATGAGCCTTGAGCCCCTCGGCATAGCACGGAGAAGAGCGTTCATCAGCGAGAGATCTATCATAGACGCCTCGTCAACTATAACGACCTCCTCGTCGATCGGAAATCTCGAATTTCTGTTAAAGCGCATCTCGAGAGCCTCGGTACGCTCCATCTCTAAGAGGCGGTGGACGGTTTTTGCCTCCTCGCCCGTAGCCTCGCTCATCCTCTTTGCCGCTCTGCCCGTGGGCGCACAAAGCACGCTGTCCATCCCGAGGTCGTCAAAGAGCGAGATCAGCGCCTTGACTACGGTGGTCTTTCCCGTTCCCGGTCCGCCCGTGATGATCGTAACGCCGCCCTCAAGGCAGCGGTATATAGCCTCGGACTGAAGGGGTGCGTATCTTACGCCCTTAGTGGATGAAACCTTATATACGAGCGAATGTATGTCCTTACCGGATATATGCACGACCTCGCGAGCCATCTCGGCAAGCCGCCTGGCGATAAACTCCTCGGACTCGTAGCACTCGTTTTGCATGACGTAGTCGGTGCCCCCAGCGGTGTACTGCGAGAGGTCCTCGGTGCCTAAGAAGCGCTCGACCATTCTGCCGACCTCGTCCGTGCCGAGCGAGAGGAGGGATGCCGATGCGCCAATAAGCTTGTCCTTTGGCAGGCAGGTGTGTCCGTTTACGTCTGCGTTATATCTTAAAACGTGGATAATGCCTGCGTAGACCCTCTCCTCGCCGTCCTTAGGATATCCGAAGGAGGCGGCAATATCATCAGCCCTGTCAAAGGGGATGCCAAGCTCGGAGGAGCAAAGCACGTAAGGATTGTCACGCACGATGCCGACCGAATTTGCGCCAAGCTTCTTATATACCCTGCCGATGTCTGCCGGCTGCATATGATCCTTGAAGAAGAGCATCACGTTTCGCTCCTCGGAATGCTCTCTGAAGGACTCGGAGATCGCCCTCGCCTTCTTCGGGGTTATGCCGGGGATGTCGGTCAGCCACTCCGGGTGGTTTTCAAGCACGTCGAAGGTGTCGGTGCCGTATTTATTTACGATCTTCAGCGCCGTGACAGGTCCTACGCCCTTGACGGTGCGTGAGGAGAGATACTGCAATATGCCGTCGACCTCCTTGGGAAGCGACTTCTCGTAGGAGGAAAAGGCAAACTGAGCGCCAAACTCCTTGTGATAGGTGTAGCCGCCCGAAAGACGCACGAGCTCGCCCTCTGCGGGGGAGGCGATATTTCCGACCGCTGTAACGAGCTTCTCGTCCTCTGCGACGACCTCGAGGACGGTATAGTCGTTTTCTTCGTTTCTGTATACGATATTTTCGATCCTTCCTTCAAGCACCGATGCGGTGTTTAGCTCTCTCATACCGACCTCCTTTTTCGTTAGTTGCTTATATTATATCACGCACACGGGCGCAAATCAAGGGCAAAGTTGCTCTTTTGGTCGAAGCTCTCAAAAAGAAAAAGCAGGAAGGGCAAAGATGCCGTTCCTGCTTTGCTTTATGTATTCCGGTGGTGAGGGGCTGCCTCACTCGGTTTTGCTCATTCTCTTCGTGAGAGGGCTTCGCCCTGCTCTACCCTGCGTATGAGCCCGAGATCACTTATCCTCGCCGAGGCAATAGCTGCGAAGCTCCTCTGCGATATCGCACTCCTCCCACTTTACGCCGAGATCCTCTCTGCCCATATGACCGTAGGCGGAAAGCTCCTTGTAGATGGGCGCACGGAGGCCGAGCTTGTTGATGATGGCTGCGGGGCGGAGGTCAACGAGCTTGTCGATAGCCTCTGCGATCTTAGCCTCGTCGCAAACTGCGGTGCCGAAGGTGTCTACCATAACCGAAACGGGGCGTGCAACGCCGATGGCGTAGGCGATCTGGACCTCGCACTTTCTCGCAAGGCCTGCCTTGACTACGTTCTTTGCGACGTATCTTGCGGCGTAGGATGCGCTGCGGTCGACCTTAGTGGGATCCTTGCCCGAGAAGGCGCCGCCACCGTGCCTCGAATAGCCGCCGTAGGTGTCTACGATGATCTTTCTGCCGGTAAGACCGGTGTCGCCCTGGGGTCCGCCGATAACGAACCTGCCTGTGGGGTTGATGAAGATATTGACCTTGCCGTCAAGGAGAGCCTTGGGGACAACGGGGAAAATAACGTTTTCGATAATGTCCTTGCGTATGGTTTCGTTATCCACCTCGGGGCTATGCTGGCTGGAGATAACGATGGTGTCAACTCTCTTGGGCTCGCCGTCGACGTACTCGATGGTGACCTGAGTTTTGCCGTCGGGGCGAAGGTAGGGGAGCTTGCCCGACTTTCTGACCTCTGTGAGCTTCTTTGCGAGCTTGTGAGCGAGGGAGATGGGAAGGGGCATAAGCTCGGGCGTTTCGTCGCAGGCAAAGCCGAACATAATTCCCTGGTCGCCCGCACCGGTGTCAAGACCGTCGGTCTCGCCCTCCTTAGCCTCAAGCGACTTATCAACGCCGAGAGCGATATCTGCGCTCTGCTCGTGGATAGAGGACATGACCGAGCAGGTGTGGCAATCAAAGCCGTACTTAGCTCTGTCGTAGCCTATCTCCTCAACCGTCTTTCTGACTATGGACTGAACGTCATACTTAGCCTTAGTGGTGATCTCACCCATAACGGTGATTGAGCCCGTGGAGGCAAAGGTCTCGCAGGCAACTCTGCTCTCGGGGTCCTCAGCGAGGATAGCGTCGAGAATGGCGTCGGAGATCCTGTCGCAGATCTTATCGGGATGACCCTCGGTCACAGACTCGGAGGTAAATAAAAACTTCTGCATTATTTTTGTTATCCTTTCGGCCTATCAAAGAAAAAGCAGGAATTGCGCCGCAACTCCTGTATCAGACATAAACTCATCTGTCAGGAATTGGCACCTTATATAAAACAGGTTGCCGGGCTTCACAGGGCCAGTCCCTCCGCCTCTCTTGATAAGCATATTATTTTTTTGTGTAATGATTATAGCATAAGATGCGCACAAAATCAATAGCTTTCGTATAAAAACTCGAAAAATATATAAAAAGAGCGGCCGCTGACTTATGCGACCGCCCTCGTAGGAGGCTTTGATCACCTCGGGATAATAATATGCTTAGGCACGCCCTGCTCGAACACGGGTGCGACCTCGCCCTCGATGAGGGGGAGAAGATAGGCTCTGCACTCCTCGGTGACGTAGTTGCCGGCCTCGTTTATATAGTCACGGGGCACCGAGCGCACACCGTTTGCGATAGATGCGATATCAGCTGTGCCATAGGTGGCGGAATAATTCTCGCCCTCGCACCTCAGGATAGTTGCCATAACTCCGCTCTCACCCGAGATAGCTGCCATGACACCGTGCTTACCTACCGAAACCGACTCGCTGATGTCGGTGAGGGATGCAAGATGAGCGGCGCATCTCTGGGGGAGGTTGAGCTCGACCGAGCGCACCTTGCAGCCGATCTCGCCCTTGACGAAGCCCTCAAGCACCTTGCCGGCTCCCGAGAGCTGCTTATGACCGAAGGCATCGGTTGCCGAGCCCTTTGCGCCAACGTACTCACCGTCGGACGTGCGTATACCCTCGGACACAGAGACGAGAACTGCGGGATGGCGGGAGAGAGCCGACCTTACGTCAGCGATAAATGCGTCCATATCGAAGTCGACCTCGGGCAGATAAATGAGGTCGGGGCCGATGCCGTCGCCGACAGAGCTGAGTGCGGATGCGGCGGTGAGCCAGCCTGCGTCACGCCCCATTATCTCAACGATGGTGACTGCGGGGATCTCGTAGACTGCAACGTCACGAAGCATCTCTTTTACGGAAACAGCGATATATTTTGCGGCAGAACCGAAGCCGGGAGTGTGATCGGTAACCATAAGATCGTTGTCAACGGTCTTGGGAATTCCTACCACGCGCAGCTCGTAGTTGTTGTCCTTAGCGTAGTTAGAGAGCTTTAAGACGGTGTCCATCGAGTCGTTTCCGCCAATGTAGAAGAAGTAACGGATGTCGTATTTTTTGAGTATCTCGAGGATCCTCTCGTAGGTCTCCTTATCGGTGGTGTGATCCTTGAGCCTTCTGCGGCAGGAGCCGAGAGCGGCGGCGGGAGTGCGCTCGAGAAGAGAGATCTTTTCCTCGGTGTCAAAGAATGCCGAGAGGTCGGTGAGATCCTCCTTTAAGAAGCCCTCGATGCCGTTTCTCATACCGTAAAGCGTTTTGATGCAGTCTGCCTCGGCACAGCCTCTGACGACGCCTGCAAGAGTTGCGTTGATCGCCGCGGTAGGTCCGCCCGACTGACCGACGACTGCGTTTCCGTATAAAGGTTTCATAGCTATCCCCCATGAATTGTTTTTATTTCTCCTTTATTTTAGCACAGGTAATAAAAGATTTCAAGGGGTGTTGGTGCAAAAGAGCTTTCGATCGCTTTTTCTGCGTTTTTCGTTCGGTAATTACTAAGCCCTCCGCCGAGGTCAGCTCATCCCGTCAGCCTCCCCGAGGTGCTTATCTATCAGCGAGAGGTCGAGATGCGCTATCGCCGCCCTCAGGTAGTCCTCCTTATCGAAGAGGTAGTCGTAGAAATATGCGTGCTCGCAAAGATCTATCGCTAAAAGCGGAGTGCCGAGGCTATATACCTCCTCTGCCGAGCCTGCCGAAAACAAGCCCAGCCTCCCTCCGACCGAAAATACGCCGACGAAGCCTCCCTCTCTCGCCATCCCCATCGACAGAAGCCTGTAAGCCAAGCCACTCTCCGAGCCGAATGCCGCCCTGACGGCAGACGAGGCGACGTAGCTCTGCTCGCCGAAGCTCTGAAAATAAACTCCGTGCAGCTCAATATCATACCTGAGCGCCCTAAGCTCCGCCTCCACTCCCTTCGCTTCTCTGCCCACCCGGCGGCTCTTCCCTCTCCCGACGTAATATTCCCGTGCATCTGCCTTGCAGCCTGATCGTAAGCAGGTCATAGAGCCTTCGCCATCCTTTTGTGCTGCGGCTCCTCCTCGCCCCTTCCCGCCGCCAAGCACCGACAGCTTCAGCGATAGTCTCTCTATCTCCTTTTCGTGGGCGTCTATCACCCTTTCCGATATAAACGATGTCATTCTTCTCCCCTCCCTTTTGCATCTTATGCAATCGAGCTTAGCTCTGCTAAGGGGCGGCGGGTGAGTGCTTAAAGCGTATCATATCCAATTGAGCTTAGCTATGCTGAGGAGCGGTGGGTGAGTGCTTAAAGCGTATCATATCCAATCGGGCTTAGCTATGCTAAGGGGCGGCGGGTGAGTGCTAAAACAAAAAACGGAGAAGCATAGCTGTGCCTCTCCGCTTTGTATATGATATCCAAGGTTATTTTCCGAGCAGCTCGTCCTCGCCGTAGGTATACTCGGTGTTGCAGAAGCGGCAGATGGCGGTCAGCTCACGCGGCTTGCCCTCTGCCTCCTGCTCGGAGAGCATATTCTTTATCTCCGCCTCGCCGAGCGACTTGATCTTTTTGAGCATTCTGCCCCTCTCGCAGTCGCACTTGTAGCCGACCTCAAGCTCGTCAAAGACGTCGTAGGGCACGTCCTTCATCGCTATATCCGCTATCGCCTTGTTAGAGAGCCCCATCTCGAAGAGCTTCGAGATATTGCCGAGAGCCTGTGCGTTGCGCTCGATGAGATCGACGGTCGCCTCGTCGGGGAAAGGCAGGAGCTGAACGAGAACTCCGCCCGCCGCAAGACAGCTGTAATCCCTGTCGACGAGCACGCCGAGCGAAAGGAGGGTGGGAACCTGCTCACTCATAGCGAAATAGGTTGCTATATCCTCGGCGATCTCGCCCGTGACGATCTCGGTCATACCCGTCTGCGGGTCTCCCTCTCCGACGCACTTGACGAAGGCGAGCGTTCCTCTGCCTACGGCGGCGCCGACGTCGAGCTTGCCGTTTGGCTTTCTCGGGGGGTCTGCGAGGGGATTTTCGATATATCCCTTTACGTTTCCGAAGTAGTCGCCGACGGCTATGAGCTTTCCGATCTCGCCGTCGCCGTCAAAGGTGATGCTGACGGTGTCGCCCGCCTCGGGGAGCATCGTTCCTATCATCGAAGCGGCAGTAACCGTTCTGCCGAGGGCGGCGGTCGCAGTAGGAGCTGTGACGTGTGCGCCTCGCATCTCGTTTACCATCTCGCGCGAGTTTATGACGATGAGCCTAGCCGAGCCGTCCCTTGTCATAGCGCGAAGCATCGTTGATCTTTTATTTTCCATTTCTCTTCTCCGTTAGTCTTTTTTGCATCTTGCGACGAAATATATGCGCTCGTCGCCGTCGGTGGCGGGGGTCTTATCAAAGTCGCTGTAAGCGCCGATAAACTCAAAGCCCGCTCTGTTCAGTGCGCTCTTTATACTCCTAAGAGTATACATCCTCTCGGTGTCGCAGTCGTCAAAGCGAGCGTAGCGCCCGTCATCCTCCTCGTGAAAGACGGTTATATAGAAGCCGCACCTACCCGTCCTCGGGTTGTAGTCATTCTGCCAGATGCAGACGTCGGCATCCTCCTCGAAGGCGTAGGTCGACTGGGCGTATATCTCTTCAAACTTATATTTTCCGTTGATGTCGAAGATGAAGAGGCCGTCCGGCACAAGATAATTATGCACGAGCGAGAGGCATTTGTCAATATCCTTTATCGACAAGAGGTGGTTTATACTGTCGAGGCAGCAGACGGTGAGATCCACCGTGCCGTAAAGCTCAAACGAGCGCATATCCTGCCCGAGCCAGAGCATCTTATCCTCAAGCCCCTCGGCCTCCGCCGCCTCTCTTGCGACGTCCAGCATCTCGGCAGATGCGTCAACGCCCGTCATATCGTAGCCTCGCCTTGCAAGCTCGAGGGTCATCCTGCCCGTTCCGCAGGCGAGATCGAGGACAAGCTCGGGGCGAAAGGCGCATTCCTCTGCCACCGTCCGCTCGATGAAGTCCGCCCAGGCGACGTAATCGACCTCGCGGTTCACCTTATCGTAAAAGGGTGCGATAATATCGTATATCACGCTGTCACTCCTCTTCCGTGGGGCAAACACCCCACCTATCAAGTATTTCATCGACCCTGAGCCTGTCGACGGCGTAGGCGTCACAGAGCAGCTCGGGTGGAATTCTGTCGTCGTATTTATTAAAGACGGGGCACTCTCCGTCGGCTACGAGCGAGCGTGGGTCGATGCCCTCGGATCGCATTATAGCCTCTATATGAGAGATAAGTCCCTCGCCGACCTCGCGCCTTGCCTTGAAGGTTATATAGCAGCAGCCCTCGGACTGAACGTCGGATATACCCAGCTCGCCTGCGTATTTGCGCAGGAAGCGGCGCATCGTCCTGAAGGAGAGCGTCCCGAGCCAGGGGAAATAGCACCAGCTCTGGCCGCCGAGGAAGATAAGCTCCTTTTTGTCCATTCCGGCATTTTTAGCGACGCGACGTGCGTTTTCGAGCCTTGCGGCGGCGTTGTCGCCGAGGAAGGGATATTCCTTACCATTAAAGAGCACCTCGCGCATAGCGGTCAGCACCCTCGTGTGTATCTCGCCAGAGTCGCCCGGCCAGGAGACCTCCATCTTGCCGTCAACCGACTTGACGAAGATCAGCCTCCTCGGGAGGTCGCATTCCAGCACCTCCCATACCCTGCCGGCAAGCGCAAATCTGTCGCCGACGGGGGGCGGCGTGGTTATCGTGCCGATCTCCTCCGAGCCCTGGCGGACGGTGTAGTCCTCGCTATCCTTGAAAACGGCGTAGAACTTAAAGGAGTTTATCAGCCTCTCGCCCGCAAGACCGACGATAAGACCGCCCATCTCGGTCTGCTCTAAATAGTCGTCGTTTATCATAGACACGAGCAGCGCACGGTAGGCGTCCCTGCCGAGGGTGCGGAGCGGAGGTAGCGAAAGCACACGGTCTGCAAGCTCCTTTGGCTTTAATTCGCCAGCGGAGGCAGAGATCGACAGCGTCTGATGGAAGGCGAGCGAGAGCGGCATCTTTTTGACTCTCGGGGGCTCGATAAAGCGCTCGCCCGAATAAAGGTCGATAATAGCGATGCCTCGGAGCAGCTCCCAGGGGATCAGCTCGGGCAAAGGTGCGTTTGGCAGGGGAGTTTCCTCCCTGTAAATCATAACCATCTCGGGCGGAGTTCCCCTTCTGCCCGATCTGCCGAGCCTCTGGAGAAAGGCGGAGACGGTGGTGGGTGCGCCCATCTGGGCGACCCTGTCCAGTCTGCCAATGTCGATGCCCAGCTCAAGCGTTACGGTAGCGCAGGTGACGGCGCCGCCGACGCTCTCGTCCTTCATCGTGCGCTCAGCGTCCTCTCGCAGGGCGGCAGAGAGGTTTCCGTGGTGGATATAGAACATATCCCTGTCGCCTCTCTGGCGGCAGATCTGCCTGAGGGTTGCCGTGACGTACTCGGTCTCCTCCCTGGAATTTGAAAAGACGAGCGCACGCTTGCCGTAGACCGAATCGTAGAGATATTCGTAGCCGGGATCGAGGCGTGCGTAGCCGCCCTTGTCGATCTCGGGGGCGGTTGCAAGCTCGGGGGAGGGGGTCTGTAGCTCATTTGGGTTCTGGATATAGAAATGCTCGAGGCCGAGGCGCCATTTGAGCTTCGTCCTCGGTGGGATGGGAGCGATAGTTTCCCTGCCTGAGCCTGCGCCGAGCCACTCGGAGGCGAGGTCAAGGTCGCCGACGGTCGCCGAAAGTCCGACACGGCGGGGTGAGTGTCCTATAAGACGTGCGAGGCGTGAGAGCAGGCAGATGACCTGATCTCCCCTGTCAGAGCCGATGAGGGCGTGGATCTCGTCGATGATGACGTATCTCAGCCTGCCGAAGAGTCGGGGGAGGTCGTTTGCCCTGTTCATCAGCATAGACTCGAGCGACTCGGGGGTTATCTGGAGGATGCCGGAGGGCTCCTTCAGCAGCTTTGACTTATGCGAGACGCCGACGTCGCCGTGCCAGTGCGTGAGCCTTATGCCCGTCATATCGAGCAGCTCGTCAAGCCTTGCAAACTGATCGTTGATGAGCGACTTCAAGGGGGCGATATAAAGCACGGAAATGCTCTCGTTATAGTCGGGTCTTGAGATAACGTCGGTTATGATCGGGAAGAGCGCCGCCTCGGTCTTGCCCGATGCGGTGGAGGAGGAGAGGAGGAGATTTGCGTCAGTCTCAAGGATGACGTGGGCGGCGTCGAGCTGTATATCCCTCAGCTCCGTCCAGCCGTGGCGGTAGATATATTCCTTGATAAATTCGGGAAAGAGCGAGAAAATTCTGTCAGCCTCGGTCATTGTTTTATCTCCTTTCTGCCTTGTTTTAAATGTCGATATCAAATAATCCTATCTTTTTCTTGGGTTGATTTTGCACATTCGCCTGCTCGGTGTGGGTTGTGGGTGCGATGCTTTGCGGGGCTACGTCCCGGGGGGTGGGGCGGTGGTGTGAGCCGCTGCCTACATCGGAGCTTTGTGCCAAATGGGCGGTGCGATAGCGCTCATCAGATGAGGCATTCTGTGTGCTGTCAGGCTGAGCCTGCGAGGCGGAATATGCCTCGTTATAGCCGCCGTTGACTAAGGGTGTCTCGGCGCCGCCACTGCCCTGGGCAGCCGTTTTCCTCATCAGCTCGTCGAAGCTGACGGAGGGGTTATCTCTCATGATGTTGAGCAGAGTGAGGAAGTCTCTGATTATCTCTCTCGGGGTCATCATCTCGTCTGCTCCCGCACGGGAGAGGCGGTCAATGATAAAGCGCTCTGCCTCGGCGTCGGTGATAAGGGCGGGCTTTCCCTCCCTTTCGGCGTAGAGGTTGGTGAGGCGCTTGACGAGGGCGAGCAGCTCGTTGTCCGACAGGCGCCTGAGACGGATGACGGGCTCGGAGAGCGAGCGGTAGCCAAGCTCGGTGTAGCGTGTGTCTGACAGGCGTGAGCGGAGGGCGTCGTAGCTGAACAAGCCCCTCCTCGTGTCCTCGAGGAACTGCGGAGTTCCGCCGAAGATAACGCCGAGGCTCGTCGCCTTGCCCTGGAGGGTGTCGTTAAAGATGGCGAGAAGCTTCTCGTAGTTTGCTTCTCTTGAAATTCTGTTGGGTATCTTATAGAGGTTTACGCATTCGTCGATAAAGACGATGAGCCCCGAATAGCCGAGCCTCACCGATAGCGCCGAGAGGAGCTTGATGAAGCCATACCAGTTATCGTCGTCGATAATACAGCTGACGGGGAAGCCGAGGGCGGTCTTTGCCTCGGTTTTGGTTGAGAACTCGCCCCTCAGCCATCTGAGGCAGGCGCTCTTTTTATCGTTGTTGTCCTCGAGTGATGCGAGATAATACTCCGAGAGAACGCGTGCGAAGTCAAAGCCGCCGACGTCGCCCTCAAGCTCGGAGAGAAATCTGAACACCTTTTTATTAAGTGCGGTGACGAACTCACGGCTCTCGGGAGCTATTCCCTCCTCTACGAGCTCGGTGCGCAGGGCTGTGAAATGCCTTGATAGCACCGTCGGGAGCGCTCCGCCGTCGGGAGCCGCCTTTATCGCAAGGTTTCGCATCAGCTCACGGTAGGTCGCAAGTCCTGCGCCGTTGCCGCCTGTGAGCCTGCGCTCGGGCGAGAGGTCGGCGTCAAGGCAGACGAAGCCCCGCTCGAGGGCGTAGCCCCTTATAAGCTGGATAAGAAAGCTCTTGCCCGAGCCGTATCTTCCTATAAGGAAGCGGCAGAAGGCGGCGCCATCCTTAGCTGCATCGAGGTTGTCTAGGAGCGAGCCGATCTCGTCTATCCTGCCTATGGCAATATAGGGTGCGCCGACACGTGGCACGACGCCTGCGGCAAGCGAGGAAAGCAGGGTGTTCAGTATTCGCTTTGGGATCCTTACTGATGACTGTGTAGCCATTCTTCTATATCCTCTCTGTAATCTTCAATGATAGCGTAGCCGAGGTCGCCCGGCTCGAGAATAACGTCGCCTATAATATCGAGAAAGGCGTCGTTAATGCGCTCGGCGAGGGTGTCCTTCGGGGTCGCTGTGAGTGTGAGGGGCATGCCGAGGTAGAGATGATTAAGGTAGTCAAGCTCCTCTTTTCCGAGGGGTGATGCGCCGTCCTCACTGCCTGCGCTGCTATTCTGATCGTCTGTGGCAGCGGTGGCTTGTGCGGAGGGTGCCTGCGGCTCGTCCGAGCTGTCGGGTGCAAGCCGTGCGCCGAGCGTGGCGGACGGTAGATCACCATCGGGTGCGGAGGCGTACGATATGTCGAGGGTATTCTCTGCCCGTGCGGCAATATCGGATATTTCGTGGCTGTTCTCTGCACGTGTGGCCTCGCCGCCGTTTTCGATAGCAAAGCTATCGGAGGTGGGATAAAGGATCTCGTCGGGCTCGGTGAGGCGTGCGGTGGTTGACCATGAGAGGCGCTCTATCTCGCTTGCGCCCTCTATCGAAAGCCCCGTCGAGGTCGGCTCGTAGAGCCTCTCGTACTGAGGACGTGACTTCTCTGCTCTGCGGCGCTCGGCAGCCCTCGTAAGGTCGGCAAAATAGCCGTCGATGATCCTTGCGTAGTGCGGGGGCAGTTCCTTTACCGCAAGGCGTGACTTAACGCCGAGGATGGCTCTGAGCTTGTTTTCTGTGTAGCGGACGGCGGCCGTCACTCTGCGGCGCAGCTCCTCGGACTCACCGAGGGCGAGATATTCTATCTCGAGCTTGCACTTAACCGAGTGCGTGCAAAGCGAATTCGGAAAGGCGTCTCTCGTGAGGGTTGCGGTCTTTTGTGCTCCGACAATAATTTCCGAGGCGTACACCTCCGAAAACAAGAGGTACATAGCCCTGACGAAGTGATCACGGTAGGAGGCATCCCTCGTGATAGACTCGGGGAGACGCTCGGCGGCGTATTTTCCTCTCTTATAATCATAATCCGAGAGATAAGCGAGCAGGGCGTCAACGCCACGGAAGCCCGCCTCCCTTATATCCGAGAGGTAAAACTCCTTTAAGGGAGCGTAGGAGATGCAGTCGAAAAGAACGTCGGAGAGAAGCGAAACGGGGCTCTCAAGCCCGTGGACGAGGCAATAATCCTCGACCCAGATGGCAAAATAGCCGTCTATCCTCGGCAGCTTCTGCCTATATTCCCGCCAGACCTCGCATAAAAGGCGGATGCCCTCCTCGGGCGGGATCCTTTCCGGGAGGTTCAATATCTCGTAGACGTAGAGATAGAGATAGGAGTAATCGGTTTTGATATATCTCTTCTGCCGCAGCTCCGAGCGCCAGAAGAAGTAATATGCCTTTTGTGCCGCCGTCATATGCGCATACTGCGGCATATACGAATAAAACTGCGCAAACTCCGCAGGCGAGCCCTTTACGTCATAATAAAGCTCAGCCGCCTTGCGGAAGCTGTCGTAAAAATCGTATTTATCGGCGAAGCGCTTGACCGTCACCTTGGTTATCAGCCCTGCGCCACCCGGCGTGTAGCTATGCGAGGAAGCCGCTCTCTGCCCTTCGGGCGGAGCGATCGTGAGCTTGCGCTCTAGATCGGCTCTTGCGTCCTGCTTTTTTGCCTCCTCGGGTGCTTCACTTTCATAGCCCGTGACCTGCTCCCTCGTTGCAAATGGGCTCAGCCCACGCCTCTTCGGCACGAGCCTCTCTATATTCCAATAGTCGTCCTTGCGGGATCCGTCCGACACACAGCTCACCTCCTCCTTTACCTATGGTAAAACGATTTGCTTCAGTAAAGATATATTATAGCACGTTTGCCGTTGATTGTCAATGAAATTGAGCGAAGGAGGGGTGGATTTTTGTTTTTTATTCCGAGCGGAGCTTTTTTTCGAAGCATAACTACCCCCTTTCTCTCAGAAAAGAAGTAACTTTTGTCTACCAAAAGTTGCTTCTTTTTTTATCCATTGCGAAAGCAATGGCATATCATCACGCTTCAGCGTGCATATCATCACCGAAGGTGTATTCCTCTGCGGCTTGATGTAAGGAGCGAAGCGACGGAATAACGAGCCTGCGAGTGTCTATACAAGGCTTACGCCTTGATTAATTTACGATAGTTTGATATAATAAACTCACCGATAAATAAGAATTTGACGGGTGAATATTATGAGCAGTTTAACTTATCAGAAAATGATATTTGAGGACGATGCCGATGTTTCTAAACTTGTAGAAATATATCAAGCACCCGAAATTGCGCGATATTTAAGTATCAGCGACAACTACTTTCACTATGTGACAAATAATAAAAATGTTCATTTTTACAAAGTGTACAAAAATGACGAATTGATTGGAACAACACATCTGGAACAACAAGAAACCGTACTGTTTATGGATGTATTGGTGTTTCCTAAGTTTCAAAGAGCAGGATTAGGTACAAGTATTGTCAAAGATATTCAAGATGATATTTTTGAACTCGGTTATAAAAGCATTGAAATTTCCATTGATGAAGAAAATATTGGATCTTTAAGATTGTTCGAGAAGGCTGGATTTGCATTCGTTTCAAAAGAAGCTGAACTACTGAATTTTGTTTATAAAAAAGAGTGACAAATTCCAATTTATCGAACAGACAACGGCGTGAAATCGTACACCTTTTCGCTGTTCTTACCTTACTTTACACACCTTTTTACTGCTCTTAGGCAAGTGAACAGCGGAATATGCGTGTGTCAGAACCTCATACGGCGTTACCACATAAAAAAGAGGCTGCCTTAAAGGGCAGCCTCAGCGGAAGAGATCCTAACGGAACTTATTAAGCTATACCGATCATCAAAACTCAAAAACGTCGCCGTCGGTGGCAACCCTAAGCTCAAAGGGCAGCGAGGGCAGCTCGAAGAGGGGGCGTGCGCGGTCGACGTTTCGGTAGTGGGTAAAGACGAAGCGCTTGGTTTTGGTGTTCAGGACGAGGTTGATATCCATATCCGGGCTTTCGGAGTTGAAATGCACGAGCTCGCAAAGCACGAGGTCAAACTGCTCGTTGTGAGCCTCGGCGGGATAGTCGAGAAAATCCATCTCAAGGTCGCCCGTGTAGAGCATTTTCTTGCCCTCGCCCTCGATGATAAAGGCGTAGGAGGGGTATTTGCCATGCTCGAGATGCCTGGTTTTTATCGCTCTGACGGAGATATTTCCGTCGTTATAGAACTCGCCCTCGGATACGATAGAAAACTCTGCGTTTGCAAGAAGCTCGGTCATAGGGCGACCGTCAGAACCTATGCGAAGCGTGTGCATAGCGTCGAGCCAGCCACGGAGTGCGGCAAGCAGCTTCTCCTCGGTGAGATAGATCCTCACCTTCTTATTTTCATAGTTATAGTCCCATATGCGCTTGACCATAGCGGGGATGCCGCCGACGTGATCCTCGTGAGCGTGGGTGGTGAAGATCGCCTCCAGCTCTGATGGGTCTATGCCGAGATCCATCAGCCTCGACTCGGCGCACGCCGCACAGTCGAAAAGATAATACTTGCCGCCGCATTCAAGCAGGATGACCGAGCAGGCTCTGCCACATTCAGCAGCTC
Organism: Clostridia bacterium; assembly: GCA_017501245.1. Classification (GTDB taxonomy): domain Bacteria; phylum Bacillota; class Clostridia; order Oscillospirales; family CAG-272; genus UBA1740. The sequence continues at coordinate 4,303 of JAFVXI010000035.1, read as the reverse complement.
CGTGAGCCGTTCCAAGCGTGTAAAGCTTCATAATTTATGCCTCCTTGTCGCCCTCGGTAGGTGTGGAGGGCTCTGCGATTTCATCATTCTGCTTCGGATTATGTACGTAATTCAAGAGAAATACACCTAAGCAGACGAGGACGAGCGATATGAGAAGATTGACGGGATGGACGGTCGACTCATCGGGGAGGATGAGCGCCGTGAGCAGGACTCCGAACACCGGAGTCATAAACGAGAAGATAGTTACCCTAGATACGGGGTTATGCTTAAGGAGTATTCCCCAAAGGGCGTAGGCGACGGCGGAGAGCGCCGAGAGATAGATGAGAATGGCTATCGCCGAGAGGTCGATATTGTCTATCTTGCCGCCGAGGATAAGACCGACGGCGACCATCACGGCACCGCCCATAACGAACTGATAGCCGCTGATGACGACGGGGTCCTCGTCCCCCGAAAAGATCTTGATAAGGACGCTCGAGACGCCGAGCGAGATCGCCGAGAAGAGGACGAAGGCATCGCCCATAAGGTTCATCGAGAAGTCAAGCCCGTTGAGGTTGACGGCGATAATGCCGAGGAAGCCGATGATGCAGGCGACGACCTTTTTGACCGTCAGCTTCTCCTGCCTGAAGAGGAGCGCCGAGATAAGGATGGCGAAGAAGGAGGACGAGCCGGAGATGACCGTTCCCTTCGCTCCCGAGGTGTTTGCAAGACCGACGTAGAAGAAGAAATACTGAACCACCGTCTGGAAGAGAGCGACGGCGCCGACCTTATGCATATTTGCGAGCTTCGGATAGAGGAGCTTTTTTCTTGCTATCGAATAGATCAGCACGGTGAGAAGGCCCGCAAAGAAGAAGCGTATGCCCGCAAAGAGTATCGTAGAGGGCACGTCGGGCGAGCCGCCCTCAAACATGACCCGATAGCCGAGCTTGATGAAGGGGGTCGCACTGCCCCACAGCGCCGTGCAAAGCAGCGCACCGATGGTGACGAATACCCAGCTCGTAAAGATGCTTTTTTCGTTTTTCACTTTTATAACTCCGATTGAATATATTAAACTGTTTTAGTTTATGCCAAAGGCATAAAAAGCACGGTAGCCCGAGGAAATAAGCGCATCCCTTGCGGCGAGCGCCTCCGCCTCCGACTCAAATATTCCGAACACCGAGGGACCCGAGCCGCTCATAAGCGCAGCCTTGGCGCCAAGCGAGAATAGCTGCGAGCGTATAGCCGAAGCGCCCGGGCAGGTCGGAAGAATTACGCTCTCAAAGACGTTATATAGACCGTGCGGCAGCTCTCCCTCGCCCGAGAGATACGCCATAAGGCGGCCGTATTCCTCATCCTTAATAAAAGGGACCGAGCCGTCAAAATCCGAATAGGCGGCGTCGAGAGCGGCGTAAGCCGCAGGAGTTGAGATATGCTCGTCGGAGACGGCGACGACGGTGTGCAGCCTCGCGGCCGTGGAAAGCCTAGTTATCCTCTCTCCCCTGCCCTCGCAGAGTGCGGCGCCTCCGAGGAGGCAGAAGGGGACGTCCGAGCCGAGCTCGGCAGCCATAGATAGGAGCATCCGCTCGGTCGAGGGTCTGCCGAAGAGGCGATTTAGGGCTCTCAGGGTCGCTGCGGCGTCTGCCGAGCCGCCACCGAGCCCTGCGGCAACGGGGATATGCTTTTCGAGCTTTATAGAGATATCCGCTCTGATCGCCATTCGTTCAAGGAATAGCTCTGCGGCGAGATAGACGAGGTTGCGCCTGTCCTGCGGGAGCCTGACGCCCTCGCCGAGGGTGAGCCTGATGCTTTTTTTATCCGTAGAATGGAGGGTGACGGTTATCTCATCGGCAAGCGAGAGCGAATACATAACCGTTCTGATATCGTGGAAGCCGTCCTCGCGCCTCGCACGGCACTCAAGATGTAAATTGATCTTAGCGTACGCCTGCTCTTTTACTGCCTTCACCTATATGCCCTCCTTTTTTTATATTCCGGAGAATATTATACTACGGCGAGAGACAAAAATCAACCTCAAATTGACACGGGGAGGCGGAAGCAAGACTTATTTATGCAATACTTACTAATATTTTAGAAAATATTTGTGAAAACCCTTGACAAACGGCGCTGGACGTGGTAAAATCTTTTGGTAGTTCGGGCAAAGGTGCCCGACTCCTTGCCACCGGGAGATACGGTGGCCAAATGACCAAAAGGAGGTATAATCAGATGGAAAAGAAGATTTGTTCTTACGAGACTCTCTTCGCTATCAGCGGAAACTGCTCCGAGGAGGAGTACAAGGCGCTTTGCGAGAAGTTCGTAACTCTTGTTAACGAGAACGCAAGCGACGTTACCGTTGACGAGTGGGGTAAGAAGAAGCTCGCATATCCTATCAACTACATCACTGAGGGATATTACGTGCTCGTTACCTTTAAGAGCGAACCCAGCTTCCCCCTCGAGCTTGAGCGTGTTATGGGTATCACCGAAGGTGTTATCCGCTATATGACCACGACCAAGTGCGCAGTGGCAGCTAAGGCTGAGGCAGCAGAGGCTGTTGAGGCTCCCGTCGAGGTTGAAGCAACCGAGGCGTAATTATTTTTTGAATTTGAATTGGAGGCGGAATCATGGCAAGCTTTAACAAGGTTATCCTGATCGGCAATATGACTGCCGACCCCGAGCTTAAGCAGACCCAGAGCGGTCTGTCGGTTTGCTCCTTCTCTATCGCTGTAAACCGCCGCTATACCAAGGGTAGCGAACAGGGGCAGCAGACCGTTGACTTTATCAACGTAGTTTGCTGGAGGCAGAACGCCGAGTTCGTTAGCCGCTACTTCAAGAAGGGAAATCCCATTCTTATCTGCGGCCAGCTCCAGACGAGGAAATGGCAGGATAATAACGGACAGACCCGCATCACCACCGAGGTAGTTGCAGACGAGGCGACCTTCGTCGCTCCCGCTAACCAGAACGGCGTAGCCCCCCAGCAGGAGGCAGGCTCTTATACACCCGAGGCATACGGAGCACCCACCTTCCAGACCGGCGGAGCTGCAAGCTTTGAGGAAATTCCTAACGACGAGTCTCTCCCCTTCTAAGAGAGCCGTCCTCATCCGGGCTAGGCTCACTGCTCGGTGAGTAAAATAGAAATCGTGAGTCGGAAAGGTTACTTAAAGGTACTTTATAATGGCATTCGAGAGAAACGATTCTCAGCGCCCCTCCTTCCGTCCTAACCACAGAAGAAAGAAGGTTTGCATCTTCTGCCAGGACAAGGTAGAGGCTATCGATTATAAGGACGTTGCTAAGCTCAGAAAGTTCATTTCCGAGAGAGCAAAGATCCTCCCCAGACGTGTTTCCGGCACCTGCGCTCTTCACCAGAGAGAGCTCACCACCGCTATCAAGAGAGCACGTCAGATGGCACTTCTTCCCTATATTTCCAACTAATATAATATTAGTGTTATAAGACAGCCCGAGTTCAGACCGAAAGCACAAAATCTTTTGCTCTCGGACGCGCGGCTTATAACAAAGGAAAAACAAGTTAAAACAATAAGACACTCTGTATTTTTGCAGGGTGTCTTTTTTTCTATCTATTTTTAGTTCGGAAGGGGGCGACCGAAGCACTCGTAAAGCTCCGACTGAAAGCCCGAAAAGTCTTGAAAACATTAACTTTTGAGCAATAAGGCTGACGGACGACGGACGAACGACGGCTTTACTTTTAGGACTTCTATCTATACTATATGAATAGGTAGAAAAATGCCTGCGGAGTTCTTCTTCGTCCTACCCCAGATGCCTTAAATACGAGCTAAAAAGATTTTGTCTTTTTGAGAAAAGTGCGGTCTGTCGTTTAACATATTGTTTCGTTCTGAATATTCGAAAAAAGAAAATTTCAACACCAAATAAGAAGAATTACTAGCAAAAAAGGAAACGAAATCAAGGTTTTAAGAAAAAAGGAAAAAATATGAGAAATAGTAAAACACATAGCAAAGATACTGCACGAATACGGTGCCGAGGTTTATGTTCACTGTTCTGACGATGAAGATAAAGCAAAAAGAGTCGCAAAGGAGATTGGAAACGGATTGTGGGTGACCGGTGATCTTTCAAAGGCACAGTCCGTACGCAGAATGTTTGAAAAGACTGGCGAGCTTGACTCCGTTATAACGGTTTACGTCACTCGGCTCTTTTTCCGCGCCTGTACGCAAGCGGTGACACCCCCATAACGTGCTTGAAGGTGTTGCTGAAGTGATACTCATCGTAAAATCCGAGGTTATATGCCACGTTTTTTACACTGATCTTATCCGCCGTGTCAAGATACCACACCGCCTTCCTGATCTTGAAATCCGTGATGTAC
>JAFVXI010000034.1 GCA_017501245.1 Clostridia bacterium | reverse complement strand
TTGCTCAGATGAAATCCAAGGTCGAGCCTTGGATGAAATCAAATCCGTCTTACAAAGCCCTGCGAAGCAGGATTTCATCGCGAAAGCGATTTCATCCACCGCAGGTGGATTTCAACCGTCGAAGACGGATTTGACTGCGTGATACTCCGTTAAGAGCATCACGCTATGCCTGCGGGGTGCTTTATCTATATCGTTGAATTTTTCGTGTGCGAATCCGGTAATGCGCTTAAGCTTTGCGGCGGGTGATGCGCTTAAGCTTTGTGCGGGTGATGCGCTTAAGCTTTGTGGCGGGTGATGCGGAGTTCGTTACTGATCAGCTTTTTTTGCTGCCTCTCGCTCGAGCATACTGACTCTTTCCTCCTCCTCGAGGATCTTGAAGATCTCCTCGACGGCGAGCTTGACCTTGCCGACGACCTCTCTATGCTCGGTGGGGAAGGCGAAGTAGAGCGCCTCGCTGTCGCCCATGCCGATGACGTCGTCTATCTGATACCAGTAGGGCGTCGCCTCACAGGTATACATCGACCTCGAGGACTGATGGTAGTCGAGCTTTCCGTCGCAGCCCGTCAGGTGGAAGCCGCCATCCTTGCTGTGCGAGAGCCTGCCCGAGCCGACCTTGTAGAGCGCCTTGGTGTCTACGATCATCATGATATCACAGGGGACGTCGAAGCCGTAGCTGCCCTCAAGCACCTCACGCCTCACGCATTCACGCTCCCATCTGTACCAGTCGGGCACGTGGTCGAAGTAGTCCTCGCCCTCGGTCGCCTTGAGGTAGCCGAGCTCGGTCAGCTCCCAGGTCTTGCCGCAGGCACAGCAGGAAAGGTGGATGCCCTCTGAGTGCATCTCGCCCTCCTTGCCGCAGTGGGGGCATTTGTATAGTATGTTGTGTAATCCCTCGGCTCTGAAGGGCTCGTCGATGACGATGCCGTTTTCCTTCTGCCAGCGGAAGTCGTCGAAGGAGAAGTCGCGCTCCAGCACCGCCTCGATGTCCTCGACGCTCATCGCCTTTATCTCCTCGGGAGACAGCACGTAGCAGAGCTCCGCATGGATCGGGACGTCACGTGGCTTGAGATAGCCGTAGGCGGGGTTGTGCAGGTAGACGCCATTTGTCTTGAGTATGCAGAGCGGTACGCCCAGCATCTTTATAAACCTCGCAAGAGTGGAGGGCAGGGTAACGCAGGTTCCGTCAAGGGTATAGACCGCCTCGGGGAACATCAAGACCGAGCTTTTGTTCTTTTCAAGGCAGTGTTTTATGTCACGGATGAGCTGCAGATCGGCGATATACTTCCTCGTCGCAAAGCAGCCGATAGACTTCATCAGCCATTCAAGCCCCATAAAGGTCTCAAATGCGGCAACCGTGTTGAACTTCCTCGGATATAGCATCGAGTAAGCGATCTCAAAGTCGGTAAAGCCGGTGTGGTTCATCAGTATGAGCGCCTGCTCGTCCTTGCCGAGCCTCTCCATACCGATCTCCTTGTGGGTGAAATGGGTGGAGAACAGGGCAGGCTGCGAGATGATCTTCGTGAGCGTCTGCCAGAAGATATTCGTTTTCTTCGGTCTCTCGTGCTTCGGCGGCTTAATAGCCATTACTTCGTCGTAGGATTTGGCAATGGTTTTAATTTTCATCGTCGTGTTTCCTTTCGGAGAATATATCGGATCTGCCAACGAAAGTTTATCATTTTTTGCCAATTTTTGCAATAGCACTTTATTATTTAATTCATAAAAAAGTCGAAAGCGTCACGTTTTCTCGTGCTTTTGCATCATTTTCCCCGGCGCAATTTGTTGAAACCGCCCATAATATTCACCCCAAGTAAGCTGCGCCCGGCCGTAGGAGCGCCCGGAAAAGGAATAAATATGCACCCGATGCGCTGCCGTTCTCTATATAAAAGAGAAAAGGACGAAGGATCGCAGGGATCTCTCGTCCTCTTATCCCCCGATGCATTCCGTCTTTTATAGAGCGGTTTTGCAACCTCGGGGCTGTCTTATTCGGTTCTTTGTCGGCATCAATTCTGCTCGGGGTCGTCGCATTTAAGCTCCTTCCTCTTTACGAGGTGATAAACGCCGTAGAACGCCGCTATGTAAAGGAGGAAGAGCAGTATTACCGTCATAGGATAAAGCACGGGATTTCCTCCGACGAGGTTGTAGAAGATGTCGTAGGGCGTTCCGTCTCCTCTGACGAGAAACATATAGTTGTAGTCGAGCAGGGAATTTGCCGTAAACGCCATAGCACAGAAGCCGAAAAGAATACAGAAGGAGATCCATATGTTTTTCTTCTTCATGCTGTCCATGCCCGAGATGACTATATAAAGAGATGCAAAGCCCGAGATCGTGTGCGTTACGGCAGAGATGACGTTGTTGAAGGATAAGACGGGATATGCGTTGTAGTTCTGACCGGCCCCGTAGGTTCCCAGCACGGCGCCAAGAATGCCGAAGATCAGGACGAAGTCGAGCGACGCCTCACGCACTCTGCCCTTTGAGAGAGCCGCAAGAGGAATTAAGATCAGCGGTATTCCGCAAAGGAAGAGCGGAAGCTCGTAGAGCCATCTCATAGGATCCTCGGAGGTGATGCACGCCATAATAATTCTGAACACCTCGGAGGTGTCGAGGATGATCGCCGTCAAGAGTAGCACCTTGTTTTTCTCCTCCTCGCTCCTATCTCGGAATTTACGTCCGAAATAGATCGCCAGAGCGACCATAGCCACCATAAAGCAGCTGACGAAGAGTATATGCTGCCAGGATAAAAAGCCTTCGGGCGTGCGCTGGTATCCGCCAATTCCAAAAAACTCCTTCATAGAAGACCTCCATGATGCATTTTAAATACCGGAAAACCGATCCGTATAGGATCACAGTAGCGTCAACTCAATTGTACTCCATGTATGTCTGAATGTAAAGATATTTTTTCATTTTTTTGAAAAAACTGCCAAGGAGCTAGTGTGGGGCGGAGTGAAGGAGGGGCAATCCGGTATCGGATAACCCCTCGGTCACATCTGCCTATGTGTGGATTTTATATTCCTCTGCCTTTTCGGAATACGAGGCGAGTGCGTTTAAGAGTGCGTTTAGCCTGCCGTCCGTGCTGTAATGGTCGTAAAAGCTTCCGAGGCTGTAAGTGCCGACCCATCCCGAAGCGCTGACAGTTATCGGCGAGTGGAAGCTGCCTACATCGAGCTGAAGCTCAATATACCGTCTGCCTGCGTTCTTGCCGTCCATCACCCTGAAGGTGATGCTGCGCTCTATGCCGAACACGGTGTACTCAAGCGTTACGCTTCCGCTGTACCCCTCTCTAAGATAGAAGCGATATTTTATCACGTCTTCAATAACGGGCTCTGCGGAGCTTATCGCATCAGAGGGGGCTGAGGGCTGCTCGGGCGCCTTGCCCGTCGCCTCGGAGTAGGTGAACCTATTTCCGTATTTTTCACAAAGCGCCTTTACGTCACGGTAGTCCTCGGTGTCGGCGAGGCCGGCATATCGGTATGACGTGTCGATATAGCGCAGCAGGTTTGCCACTAGGTCGCACGCCTCGGTGCCGTATTTCTCGCCTCCAGAGAGGATCCTCTCAATATAATCCAAGACGGAGAAATATGATCTCACGGGCGCCTCGTTGCCGTAGTCGTCCTCGATGCTTACCGTCAGCTCGTGTATCTCGGCCGCCTCGGTGGGCAGAACGCCGTATATCGTTATCCGGTAATAGGTCTTTCCGTTCTCAAGAGTGACGGTCTGGTATTCCGCCTTCTTTCCGTCAAGATATATGCCGTATAACCTGACCCCGTCGCATTTTTCAACGTAGAGCCTCATATCCATAGAGGAATGAAGCAGGAGTGAGAAGCTGATATCGAAGCGCTTGAAGCTTGTCGCCTCGAAGGTGACTCTGCCCGTCGCCCTTCCTGTCGGGTAGGTGCAGATCTTGCCCTCCCCGAGCTCTGCGTTCAACAGCTCGAGGTTTGCCTCAGCCTCCTCGTTATCGGCGGTGGGAATGCTTCCGTTCAGCCAGTATTCAACGACGCTCCTCTCGCCCGCAAGCCAGGTAACGGTGGCGTAGCTTGAGGTGCAAACGTAGGGTGCGCCAAGATCGTTCTGCCGTGCGAGGCGGCAGTCCTGTGCGATGATCTCCTTGGGGATCTCCTTGTACGGAGTGCGCACCATATTTCCTAAGCGAAGCTTGGAGGCCATCGCAAGGACGTATTCCTGCATCTGCTCCGAGACGGTCTCAAGGTAGGCGCCGCTGTATATCTTCTTGCCCTGCACCTTAGTGGTGGCGGTATAGCTGACGTCCTCACCGTTAACGATGGGGGCAACGACCTCAACTATAAAGATCTCGCTCGCATTGAAGAAAGCATTCTCCACGGAGAGCGACATCTTTGTGAAGTCTACGTATGCCTCGGTCTTTCCGCCGGTGGTGTAGGTGTTGTTCATCCTCAGTGCGATGCCTACGGGGATGTTGAACTGCGTTCCGCCCTTAACGACCAGTCGCGCGTTTTTCGCAACCGAAACCGAATAGGTGTTCTCACTGGCGTGGGGGCTGTTGAGAGTACATCCGTCGAGCGTGATCTTTGGTATGGCAGCCTCCGCAGTCTGACCGTTAGTGCGGTTCTGCTCGACGAGTATGGGCTCGTCGCCCTCCTGCTCGAAAACTACGTTCTTGAAGTATACGTGCCCCGTCCTGTGATCCATAAATATGGTGTTATGACGGAGTGTAGCATTCTCAATGTAAATAATAGTGTCTATTCCGGTGTATGCCTTGTATTTATTTGTAAAGAAGAACTTGCTCGATCCGGTCTTAACGATCGCACCGCCGCCGCCATATATGCGGAGGTTTCCACTCTTGATGTTGAACATATGCTCGCCCTCCGTCTCGTTGAAGGTGAGCGTATATCCGTTCAGGTAAAGATCAACCTTTTTGGAGATGCTCCTTCCGCCTGCCGTAACCTCTATGTCGCCGTTGAGGATCACACGCCTGTACCCTGCGGCAACGTCTGCCATAAATTCCTCGGTATTCTCCCTCGGGATGAGCCAACCTGCCGCATCCTCGCAGAAGTAGGGATAATACACCCTGTCGTCGACGAGGTAGAAATGGCAGTTTTCGCTCGTCACGAGCATTTCCTCCTCGGTGGCAAGGCTGCCGCCCTCGGTCGTCGACCAGCCCGTAGCGTTAAACACGCTCCTTCCGTCCACCACCGATTCGGTGATGCTGCCGACTCTGCTATTCGTTCCGAGGTACTCCGCACGGGTTATTCCGACGCATTCGCTCGTTTCAACCGTGTTGCCGATGTGCCAATATACGGTCACCGCCTCGCGCTTAAATTCGGTGACGCCGTCCTTTATAAAAGCGGAAAGACTCTCCGACTCGGCTCTGAAGGCGTTATTGCCGTGGTCTATCCTGCACGCCCTGTCGATAGTAACGGGGGCATGCTCGTTGCTGTAAAGGAATTTTACGGTCAAGCCCTCGTAGTCGAGCGAGGATAGCTCGGAGAAGGTGTAGCCATATATGCGAGAGCCGTTAAGGTCATAAGAGAACACCTCTGCCCGCTCTCTCGCCCTGTCTATATAGCCCGACCAGCCGGCGATGCTCGCTCCGCCAAGAAGAGTCGCAACGTCATTTGTGTCGGGGTCAAGCCTTCTTGCGCGCAGGTTGTCAAGAGAAATGCTGCCGCCGCCCCCCGCCTTTGCGACCACGGCGACCTTCACGTCCTCAAAGCTCACCGAGCTTAAAGCAGTGGTGGATATCGGCTCACCGTCCTTATAAAAACGCACCGTGTCCGCAGTCGCCACTGCCGTAATATGCGCCCAGCTGCCGTCCCGGGAGATGAGCCCCTCTGCGGGGAGCCGTGCGACGACCTCTCCGTTGCCCATCACGGCAAGGCAAAGATCTCCCACACCCCCGTCGGTAAAGACGTCAAGGTCCAGCACCAGCACGTCGGAGCTGAGCGACGCAGACGTGAATGACTCGGCAGGGAAGTTTATCGCAACGAGGTCGCCCGCCTCGGTGTAAGCGTTTGCGCGGACGGTAAGCATATTGCTGTCTACGAAATAGCTGTCGTATACCTCAAGCTCTCCCGTCTTGCGGTAGCCGTAATAATTTTCGTCGAAGTCTACCGAAACGTCGTAGCCTATCTGTCGAGCGTCCTCCGAGGGGATCCAGGAGTCCATAGGCACGAGGCAGTAGCCGACCTCCTTGTCGACGTCGCCCGTGACGTCCTCGATAACCACTGCGAGCTCGAGCGAGGTGACGTCCTCGCACTTTACGGTAAGGCGCTTGTAGGCGCTTCTGTCATCCTCCGGTATGCCGACGCCGTTATTCAGTGCGTAGTCGGGTCTGTGAGTGTCCTCGAGGAGGAAGTCGTATGCGGATATGACGTCAAATCTTAAGTCACTTGCGGAAGAGATAAGAGAAACTCTTATGATGCTTTCGCCGTCGGTCATATACGCCGTTCTGCCGCCCGTTGTAACGTAAATATCCTGATAGGTGTGGCCTATCCAATAAACCGTCTCCGGCTCGTGGAAGCTGACCTCGTCCTGTATGACGACGGTGCTTCTGTCGCCCGTAAAGAGCATTCCGCGCTTTGCGCTGACGGCACACTTGTAGTATACCTCGGTCTGATCGATAAGAGCGAAAGCGCCGTGCTCGTTGTCGCCCGTCTTATACATATATCCCGTTCCGTAGATATACTGACCGGCAAAGCAGCTGCTCGTGCCGCCCTCGGAGTAGGGGCTCGAGGTAAGAGCGAGGGTGTTGTTTCCCTCGGCGTTTTTCTTGTAATATCTGTTGCCCGATACGACGCCGCCAAAGCCCGCAACGCTGTATCCCTCCGCACCTACGTCGCAGAACCATATCTTGCCGTTGTTGTGGTAGACGAACTCGCCCGAGTCTATCTGTCCGTGCGCAGATTCGTTATATCCGCCCTTGATCGCCACGTAGGTGGAGCCGGGCTCCCAGGAGTCACGCGCGACGTAGCCGTCAATGCCCGCCATATGATATTGCAGCTCGGGCAAGAGAAGCTCTCCCGCATCGTTATTGTAGTAAAATACGTCGAGATAGTCGGCGGAATATCTTCCGCTAGCTATCATATCCTTGCGTATCGCCGCAAGCCTGCCGTCATCCAGCTGATAAGCCGCATAGGCGAAGGAGGAGGTAGAGACCGCACCGGGCACAAGTGCGCTCGAGCTGTCCGAATAGTTCCACATCGAGTAGTCGGAGGACTGAGCGTTAAGCGCAAAGTAGCAGGTCTTGTCGATTCCCCAGCAGTTTGACACGATGCCGAAGTCCTCGCCGAACACCGACTCGTTATATGCTCCTATGGCAAAGAGGCTGTTTGCGCTGTAAGCCCAATAGGAGGGCGACTCAACGTAGGATCCGTCGGGCGCATAGAAGTCGAGGCCGTTGAGGGGCAGGGTATACTGCACCGTCGTATAGAGATCGTATGCGTAGTCGGCGTAGCTAGCTAAGCCCGTATGGTCGCCGAGCGCCGTGAAGGGGAGATATTCGTAAGCAAATACGTAAGGATAGCTCGTTTTATTTGAGCCGGTGTTTTTAACGAGGGTTGCCTTTTTCACCTCGATTGTGCCGTCGATGGCGCTAAGGTCGCCCGCTATGGCAAGCGCCGCCGCAGTGACGCCCGCAGAGCAGACCGCATTCCAGTTGTTAGTCATATTCTGGAAACGGCTGGAATTCATCAGCTCGCTCGACTTGTAGTTTGATCTTCTTCCCCAGGGGAGGGGGATATTGTTTACGCAATACCATCCGGGCAGGACGGCGTGGGTAAAGAGCGCCTCGGTTATCTTATCCACGTCGAAGCCCATCTCGACCCAGGCGTTATATAGCCAGTCGTAGCAAAGGGCGTAAGGGCCTGCCGTGTCTGCGCAGTTAAGGAAATGCGCGGGGCCCCAATGCTCGTATTTGCCAAGCGCATCGGCGTAATAGTATGCAAGGCGGGCGTAGTTTTCATCCCTCGTGATCTGATAGCCGAAGGCGAGCGTTTTCATCCTCTCGGCGTAGGTGTCGGTGTTTTTCTGCATTCCGAGGGTGCCGTCGTAGCCGTTGCCTATATTGTTGTCGTAGGGCATAACGGGCAGGACGGTCGGTGCGGTGCAGACGCCGTCTGTCTCAATTGAAAAATTCTTATATGTAGTAGCGGCGTTGTTGACCAGCGTGCTCACGTAGGAAAAGAGGACAGGGTCGGAGCTGTTGGCAGCCCCCTCGTCGTATATAGCCTTGAGGTGGTCGAAGTCCTCCTGATCAGCGAGCAGGTAGGGATGACTTGAGGCAGAGGAGGTAAAGCGCTCGAAATCGACGGTGTTCACCTGCTCTTTATGCTCGTCGATCGAGTCGAAGATAAATCTCTTCATCACGTCAACGAGGGCCATATCGCTCGCTAACAGAGCGTAGTGTCTGACAGGAGAGACGACAATAACGCCCATATCGTTATAGCTGCCAAAGCAGCCGTCAAAGAGCCTCTCAACGTCGGAGTAGCAGATCATAACCTCGCCGTCTGCCTCCAAAGCCCTCTCGCCGAGGCTCTTGGTCGATGAGCCGACGGTAACGTTATAGCTGCCGGCAGTAAGCCTTATCGCCTCAGCACCCGACTTGGTCAGGGTGAGAGTGCCGGCATCCTTTGATGCGGTGTAGCCGAGGTGGCGTGCGACAAGCTCTGCCGAAACGTACGCCTTGCCGTCAATAGAGATGGGGGCTGTAATGCCCACGAGCTTTTTTCCGTATGAGAGTGCGGAATCCGCCCCCACCTTCATAACAAGCTCCTCCTCGAACGGCACCTTCTCGGCTTCGTTTCCGTAGGAGCGGCCGAGATCGACGCTTAAGGGATCGGAGATCTTGTCGGGATCGCAGGCGTATGCAAGGATGTTGTCAATTCCTATGACGCAGCCCTCGGGTGGCGTGCCGAAGAAGCCTATTCTCATGCTGCTCACACGGGGATGCGTGGAGCTTGAAGTAAAGGTCAGCACGGGCTCGTCGGTGCTATCAACGTAGGTCTTTATCGTCCTGAGATAACCCGTGTCGCTCTCTTCGGTCTCGATCACGTAGGTGAGGGTGTGCCTGGTCTTGGTATAGTAGTCGGCGCTTACGAGCTTTCCGTCAAAGAAATTATAGCCCGCGCTCTTAAGGGCAAGCGGGCGAAGTACGCCCGTCGTCGAATCGCCGAATCTGATAAAGTTGCCGGGATATAAGCCGCTCTTTGAGTCAAAGATAACGTCGAGCTTGAAAACTATCGTGTCGGTGACGCTGCTTACCGCCCCGAAGCCAAAGTTGACGTAGCCCGTCGTGGTAGAGGTTGCTCCATCGCCGAGTCGGACGGTCATCCTGAGATATTTATTGCCATCTCCGTCCTCAACCACCTCAAACTCGTTGTCGTGGGTCTCCCAAGACGGAAAGCCCTCGGAGTAGGCAAAGTCCTCGTCAAAGGTCCTGTTCAATTGCAGGATAACGCCGTCCTCGGGCGGAACGATGATATTGCTTCCCGCACCCGGAACCTCCGTGCCGGCGGCAGCCTCAGCCTCCGGGGCAGGGCTCACATCGCCTACGGCAAAAGATAAAACCGATATGCAGGATAGAAGTATTGAAGCGGTTATCAGCAGTGTAACAAGCCTTACCGGGAGTTTGTTTTTCATAGCTCTCCTCCTATGCGGTCAACGCACGCTTATTTAAAAGTAGTAAGCTTATACTACGATTGTATACTAAAGGGGCGGCAATGTCAAGTCGATATCTCTATAAATCGCCGAGGGGCAAAACAAAAAGCACTCCGCAGAAGCAGAGTGCTTTAATGCTTTTAAAATGCTTGCCGCACCGCCATCGGATCGGCATACAAGCTCCGTGGCTCACGTGCCAAGGCGCCTCGGGCGGCAGGGTTTTCTTCCTAATTGTTAAACGACAGACCGAATTTCTCTCAAAATGACAAAAATATTTATCTCGTTTATTATTAGGGCATCGGGGGAGGGCAATGAAGTCTTCGGTCAGCGCCTTTCCAACTGTTAAATAGTATAGGACGGAGGCAGAATAGTTCGGTCGGCTGATCTTCTATCTTTCGTATGACTAAAGGCTCAAGAAATCTAATGTTTTCAAGGCTTTACGGGCTTTCAGTCGGAGCTTTACGAGTGCTTCGGTCGCCCTCTTCTGACCTAAAAATAAAAGAAAAAAGCGATTTCTCCTTTTTTTCTTTTATTTAACAGTCATCTTGAATTCCTTCTCACCGTTCGAAAGATCGAAGTTTATCAGATAGCAGGTGGCTTTTGAGAGCTGCTCTTCGACTATATAGGGAGTGAAAGTAGTCTTGTCATAATAGATTACTGCTGTGCCGATGTCGATCTCGCCGTCTCTTATTACAGGCTCATAGAGAGTGGCGAATCTCTCCGTCACCGTACCCCCGCCCTCATAATCCACGGTATCTGAAAGCTCAATACCGGCGTCAAGAATGGTGAAC
>JAFVXI010000033.1 GCA_017501245.1 Clostridia bacterium | reverse complement strand
GATCATAAGAAGAAGACCCTGAGAAGCAGTATAAGTGGTGGTGAGAGCGCCTGCGCCGAGAGAGCCGTGAACGGCACCTGCAGCACCTGCCTCGGACTGCATCTCTACGACCTTAACGTTCTCGCCGAAGATGTTCTTAGCGGGCTCGCCAAAGATGTTCTTGTTAGATGCGGACCAAGTGTCGGTAACCTCCGCCATAGGGCTGGAAGGAGTGATAGGGTAGATGGCAGCAACCTCGGTGAACGCATAGGAAACGTGCGCCGCAGCGGTGTTACCATCCATAGAAATTTTCTTTCTTTCTACCATGGAAATTGTACCTCCGTATGAAAATATTTTATTAATAATTATAATTATAGTTCCACCAATTAATTATTATAACACAGGGTTATAAAAAAGTAAAGTATTTTCGATAATTTTTTCACATACTCTTGCACGAGAGGGTATAGGTGCGCTCCGCGTCTTTCTCTCGTTGCGTAGCGGCAAACATATATACTCTTACGGTGTCCCCCTTCAAAGCTCGCCGACAAGGCGTGTATATTCTTCCCTGTCCGAGATGAGGTTTATCGCCTCGAGGAGTGCCTTTGCGCTCATTCCGGGAGGCAGGCCGAGCAGCTCACACAGCGCATCTCTTTTTACTCCCGAGCCGTCCGCTCCGGTCAATCCGTCACGGAAAAAGTCAATAGTTGTTAGCATTTCCTGTGCAGATTTAGCTTTCACGCCGTCATCAGAGCCGTCCTCGCCATCACCGACTATAAACGGAGCGAGCGCCCTTTCGATGACCTCGCGGCTCATCCCTTCGACGCCGAGCATACCCGAGCGGGACGCCCTCTGCTTTCTCTTTTCCTTGCCTGCGATAGACGGTATATAGGCGTTATAGATCCTGTCGGGCGGAAGTATAGAGCGTAGGAAGGAGCGGATCTGCACTCCGCCTCCGTCGGAATCGGTGAGGAGGATAACTCCACCCTTCGCTATGCGCTCAAAGAGCGCCTGCCTTTCCTTTGAATTGAAGATCCCGAAGCCGCCCGAGACGTAGATCCTAGCGTCGAAGATGGAGTCGAGCTTGATCTTATCGTATTTTCCCTCGACGATGACGGGATACCTTAGCCGTTTTTTATCCATTGTTTATTCTCTTTCTATGCTCGCATAGCTCGCCGAGCGGACAGCCCTCGCACCTGGGGCTCCTCGCCGAGCAGATATCTCTGCCGAACAGCACCACCCTGTGGCATAGGTCGCTTCCCTCCTCGGGAGGCACCAGCTCACGCAGGATGAATTCTATTTTCGTCGGGTCCTTTAAGCTCTCCTTATACATTCCGAGCCTTCCGCATATACGGATCATATGCGTGTCGCAGACGATGGCAGGCAGCCCGAAGACGTCGCCGAGGAGGAGATTTGCGATCTTTCTGCCGACGCCGGGCAGGCGCAGCAGCCCATCCATATCCGAGGGTAGCTCGCCGTCAAACTCCTCTATCAGCATCCGTGATGCATCCTTAATATTCGCCGCCTTCATGCGGTAGAGTCCGCATGGCTTGACGATCTCTTCTATCTCCGAGAGGTCGCCGTACGCCATATCCTGCGCCGTCGGAAAACGGCGGAACAGCTCGAGCGAGACCTCGTTTACCCTCTTGTCCGTGCATTGTGCCGACAGCCTGCCCATGACCAGCAGACGCCAGGGGTCACCGCCGTACTCGAGCGCACACTCCGCATCGGGGTAAACCGCCTTCAGAGCCTCGATGACGCCGAGCATCCGCTCTCTTTTTTCAGCCCTTCTCACTGCTCGTCCTCCAGTGCCTTTGCTATCAGTTCCTCGGTCAATTTTACCGACAGACCCATAACCGTGTCAAATTCTCCGTCGTATCCAAGAACGAATTTGCCTCCCTCGCCCTGGATGCCGTAGGCGCCCGCCTTGTCCATCGGCTCTCCGCCTTTCACGTAGTCGAGGATCTCGGCATCGGTCAGATCACGGAAGCGGACGGCTGTTGAGTCAACGCCACTGTAAGCCCTGCTGTGGAAATGAACGGCAACGCCCGTATGCACGTTGTGCGCCCTGCCCGACAAGCGCCTGAGCATCGAGAAGGCGTCCTCCTCCGAGGTGGGCTTGCCGAGCGGCTCGCCCCCAAGCTCAACGAGCGTGTCAGAGGAGATGACGATAGCCTCGGGCGCCGCCTTTGCGATCGGCTCACCCTTTCTCACCGCCAAGAGGCGAACGCCGTCACGGGGATGCATATCACGGGGGAGCGTTTCATCAACGTCGAGGCTCTCGACCTCAAACTCCTCGCATATCCTGCCGAGCAGCTCACGTCGCCTCGGCGAGCGCGACGCAAGAATAACTCTATATCCATTAAGCTCCATACAGAAGCTCCTTTCATTTTTTCCTTCTATATTAGTATAAATATTCCCCGCCCTTTTGTCAAGATTTAGCCGCACTGCTCCGCCTACCACACCATCACGGCTCTGCCGTGTATCTCATCAGCGACGCCGTCGCTGTATATCATCAAGGCGCAAGCCTTGTATCTCATCACGGCTCTGCCGTGTATCTCATCAACCCGGAGGGTTGTATCTCATCAGCCCCGCGTGCTTCCGCACTCCTCCTCGCCTGATAGCCGAGGGCGCCGTGGAGCAATCTGCGCACGGCTCGCTTGTGCAAGCACAGACTCGCTCGTGCTTGATTATCATCACTCACTCCGTGAGTGTATCTCATCACGCCACAGGCGTGTATAAACAAAAGAGCACCCGAGGACGAGCCTCGGGTGCCGTAAAGCATAGGTTATTTATGCTATGTAATTAACCGGGAAGGTTAATGTAGGATCTCTCAAGAGCCTCAAGAGCCGAAACCTTCATGGAACGAACTCTGTCATACTCAGAAACCATCTGGTCTCTGGTCATCTGGAAGAGGTTACCGAGGATCATGTTGTGCCACTTAACGTCGTTAAGCTCGGAGTCACCGGACTGGAAGTTGTGACGAGCGACAGCATCCTCGAACGCCTTATCGAAGGAAGAACGAACGTTCTCACGGATGTAGTCGAGCATCTCAGCGTTACCCTGAACGTCACCTGCAACGTCGGTCTTAAGAGTCATGTTGTAGTAGTCGTTAAGGATGTCGGTGGAGTTGAGCGACTGATAGTTAAGGAATGCGGAGCACTGAGCGAAGTACTTGGTCTTAACACCGATAGCGCCTACACGGCCGATGTTATGGATCTGGGTGAGGTACTTGTCAACCTTGGTCTCACCGGTGGTGGGATCAATGTAGCTAGCTCTGTAAAGAGGAACGGGAACGACACCGAAGCCCTGTCCGCCGTTGTCGGTCATATCACCGTATGCGCTCTCCTCAAGAGAACCAACAGCGATGATACCGCCGAAGAGGACCTGACCGTTAGTAAATGCAGAACGAACTGCAAGCTCGGCATCGCTAGCCCTGCAGTTTACAGCGCCTCTCTTGGCGTCGGTGTTGACAGCTACAACGCCGGGAGCGGTGAAGAGCTCGTTGAGGTTCTCAACGAATACTGCAAGAGTCTCGGAGTCATCCGGATACCAGAAGGTGTAGTCCTGATACTGAACGGGGTTATCAACGTCGGTGTAGTCGGTCTTAAGCTCAACATCTCTGTTGATAACGATGATAGAGGTGGTGTAAAGAAGACCGGAAGCGCCAAGACCGCCGGCTGCTACTGCGAAGCCGTACTTACCGTCTGCAAGAACGTCGGTAGTGTCGGTGGGAGCAGAGTCAACCATGTCGGAGAAGCCCATAACTGCATCGTAGTTCCACTTACCTGCTCTTACGAGATCGTAGAAGTCCTCGATCTCATACTGGCCGTCGCCGTCGTAGTCGTAGTTGAAGTCGCCCTCGGTGGTGGAGGGAGTAACAGCGGTCTCAAGGAAGCCGATGTTAACAGGAACTGCGAAGAACGCACGAACAAGGTCGGTGAAATAGTCGGATGCAAGAAGGTACATCTTGGTCTCGGAAAGGGTAAGAGACTGCATGTACTCGATCATGTAGCCCTCACCGGTATCTACACAGGTAGTGTCGTACTTGCCGTTCTTTGCGAATGCAAAGTAGTTGCGGAGCTCGCCATCCTTAACGCCGGTGCTTGCTGCCTTATCGGTGTAAAGGTTTGCGAACGAGCCAAGAAGAGAGGAGGAAACCATGTCGTAAACGAAGTTACAGAACATGTCGGGTCTACCCTTCTCGGTAGTAGAGGTTGCTGCGTTGAACATGTTGGTGATGTTACCACCCCATCCGTTACCCTGAGAGTTAGGATAATAGAGGTAGGTGATGTGTACGTTTGCGTACTCGTAAGCATCATCGTTTCTGTCCTGTGCGTTCTCCTCAACGAAGCCTGCGACCGTACCCTCGAGGAGCTCGCCGGAGAGGAATCTTCTACATCCGGAGGAAAGCTCGTCGCCGTTAGAGTTATCGGTCATCTGGAAGATGAGCTCAGCCTTATCAGACCAGGTGATATTAGGAATGTCCTCATCATCTTCGCCGTCGCCGCCACCTACGGGAGGCTTGGGAGCAACGGGAGTACCGCAGTTGTCGCACTTCGAATCGCCGTTCTTATCAACGTGGGACGTGCAGTCGTCGCCATCATCGGGATCGTCGGGAGTATTACCGAAGTCGCAGGATGCGAGCATGGTAACAACCATAACGAGAGCGAGAAGAAGCGCTAAAAGCTTGGTTTTCATGTCTTTTTTCTCCTTTAAAATTTTCTGGCGACGTTTAAAATCAGTCTGCCGCCTCGGACCTTATCAAAGCGTTGCGCTACCCGATACGACCGGCGCGTTCCGAGCACAGGGATGCACCCACGCGCAAGCCGACAGGCGTTACAACGCGCGTGTAGGGATAACCCACCACTTTAACGACTATATCTTAACATAAATATTTAACTCAGTCAAGCGAAAAAGATTAACGAAGGAATTTTCGTTCAGTTTTACCAACAGCTTCCCTTTATAATTATATATAATAAACAAAAGGCATTTGATCCGGGAGGATAGATGAAATGAGGAATGAGAAATGAGGAATGCCGAATGAGGAATGCAGAATGCGGAATACAGAATGCGTAACTAAGAGTTGAAGCTCACTCCTTTCATCATCTGCTCAACGCTCCGCCCTCGTCACACCTAAGAGCTCTGACCCAAAAAAGCCTCCACTGTGTAAGGGGAGGTGGCACGGCTTGCCGTGACGGAGGGGTTGTGTAAGTGATAGATTTACTAACAATCCCTCAGTCGCCCACGGCGACAGCTCCCGCCCCGAGGGACCCCCGAAATAAGCAGGGCTTGTTTGGGGATTGGGTTAAACAAGGGAGCCTTGATAAGTGGAAGTTGAAAATCTAGCCTTCACTTTTGCCATTTGGCAAAAACTTCACTTTGCCTCAGGCAAAACTTCACTTACGTAGTAAACTTCACTTGCCGCCCTCGGCAAACTTCACCGAGGCGTGTGCGCTCGCCTCGTCGCCGCCCTCTGCGGCAAATTTCACTGCGCCTCCGCCGCCCTCTGCGGCAAACTTCACTGCGGCGTGTGCGCTCGCCTCGTCGCACCGCCGCTTACAGTTCCTCGGCGCAAGCCAAAATGTCACCTATTATTTGCATTTCGGAGCATTTTACGCCGTTTAAGGCCGGGGCAGGCGGCAGAATCGGCACACGCACAAGTAAAAGAGGCCATACGAGGGGCTGGGCGATTGCAGCCCATAAACCAAGGAAAACTTTACACGGGGTGGCATTAAGCAGCCTCCCCACCCCTCCTACTTGACAAGGGAGCAGAAAGGATGTATAATAGCACTATAAAAATAATAGGAGAAGGAAAAATGCTTGATTCCCTGGTTTTTGCAACTAACGCAACGCTGCCGATCGTTCTTATCGTTGCGATAGGCTACGTGCTTAAGAGGATAGGATTTATTACGAAGGAGTTTGCCAAGATGGCAAACAAGATCGTCTTCCGCATTCTTCTGCCCGTGATGCTCTTTATCAACGTCTACGGCATAACCGATCCCGGCTCTATCGACCTCGACTATGCCTTTTACACTGCTATCGCAACGGTGCTGACATTTCTTCTCGGCATCCCTGCGGCGATCATGCTCAGTGCAAAGAGGGAGCGCAGAGCCGCACTGCTTCAATCCTTCTTCCGTTCTAACTACGCTATCATAGGCATACCACTTGCCGAGTCGCTCTTCGGCTCGGACGGAGCGCTGGTCGCCACCCTCCTCTCGGCGATCATGATCCCGATATTTAACACCCTTGCGGTCATCGCGCTTTCGATCTTTGCAAAGCCCGAGGAGGGCGAGGAGGGCGCCGACCGTGCCACCCGTGTTAAGGAAAGGATCAAAAAGGTTCTGCTCGGCATCATCAAAAACCCCCTCATCCTTTCGATCTTTGCGGGCTTTATTGCGCTTGGCATCCGAGCGCTCTTTACTCACCTTGGTATCGGCTTCCGCTTAAATCAGCTGACGCCCATCTGGTCGACGATGAAGAGCCTTTCCTCTCTTGCGACGCCGCTCGCTCTCCTTGCGCTTGGCGGTCAGTTTGAGTTCTCGCTTATCTCCGAGGCAAAGCGCGAGATCATCTCGGGCACGCTCGTGCGTGTGCTTATCCTCCCCGTTATTGCCCTCAGCATCGCCGTACTCTTCTTCCGTGAGAGCTTCTCGGGGGCGGAGTACGCCGCACTGATCGCCGTATTCTGCACGCCCGTTGCCGTTTCCAGCGTGCCTATGGCACAGGAGCTGGGCGCCGACGCAGAGCTTGCAGGTCAGCTCGTCATCTTCACGACGATCTTCTCATCCTTCACGATCTTTATCGCCTCCTTTATCTTCAAGGCGATAGGCATCTTCTGATTTTTTGTTTCTCAACCCCCGAGCCCCTCGGCTTTAGCTTAGCTTAGTTCACGAGCCCCTCGGCTTTAGCTTAGTTCCCGAGCCCCTCGGCGCTGACGTGGGCAGTCTGCTTTTCCCGACTGCCCGCGTTTTTTTATCTCATTGAAAGAGATGAAATGTTTTCTCAACTCCTTGACACAGGGGCAAAAAGGTGGTATAATAGTGTCCGCAGGTTCTGACGATGCCCCCCTTCCCCGGGCGATAGGAGTGCAAAGCAGATGCGACATCGGCTTATTCGGAGCAAACCGAAGCCCCCAAAAAAGCATCAGCCGTCACCTTAAAAATTCAATATCCGAGATGTGGCTCAGTTTGGTAGAGCGCGGCGTTCGGGACTCAATCACCACGCTCGGCGCAGAATTTTCGAGAAGAGCCGAAAACCCTTGAAAACACTGACTTTTTCGGCTCTCCCGAATGTCGAAAAATCATCAATTCCTCGGTCTGACCACATGTTTGACCACTTACAAAT
>JAFVXI010000032.1 GCA_017501245.1 Clostridia bacterium | reverse complement strand
TACTGCCATTTCATACGGTATTAGCAACTGTTTCCGGTTGTTATTCCGTACCCGAGGGTAGATTACTCACGCGTTACTCACCCGTCCGCCACTAAGTAGATTACCGAAGCAACCCACTCCGTTCGACTTGAATGTGTTATGCACGCCGCCAGCGTTAATACTGAGCCAGGATCAAACTCTCTAAAAAATTATATCATTAACTCCTGAGGCTCACGCCTCCGGAACCAATAATCTTTCTAGAGTTTTATTCTAGCATTTCTCTTACTTTTGAGTTTTTTCAAAGTGTAATTTAACGAGATCTCTGCACTTTTCAGTGCTCGAAATTCAATGTTGTTCAATTTTCAATGATCAAGTGCGCAGCCTCTCTTGCCTGTCCGAAAACAGCCTCGTTTTCAGCGCGCTAGATTATTATACATTAAACGTCACAAAAAGTCAATAGGTTTTTTAAAGTTTTTTTAGATTTTTTTGTTTTTGTCAGTATGCACAAAATCGACACGGTAGTGACAGTTTGTACGAGAAATATTTACCACATATAGGCGTCTCGGGGGCGGTCACTTGACACACCGCATACGCAAGGCAAGTGAGGATCAGATAAAAACCCACGGCAGAAAAAGAGGCGCCGCATCCCTGTCTGCCGCAACAAGAAATTTACAAATCCTGCGTTGACAGTGTGGCGGAGGGGTGATATAATACCTTTTAGTAATTACGCACGTAGCGCACGTGCGCGCGAGGTATAATATAATGAAGAAAAAGCAATTTAAAACAGAATCAAAAAAGCTGCTCGACATGATGATCAACTCTATCTATACGCACAGAGAGATCTTTTTAAGAGAGCTTATTTCAAACGCTAACGATGCGATAGACAAGCTCTACTTCCGATCGCTGACGGACAGCAGCGTTGCGCCCACGAGAGCCGACTATGCGATCTTTATCGAGGCGGACAAGGAGGCAAGGACCCTGACCGTGACCGACAACGGCTGCGGCATGACTGAAGAGGAACTGGAGGCAAACCTTGGCACCATCGCAAGGAGCGGCTCACTCGACTTCAAGTCAAAGACCGAGAGCGAGGACATCGACATTATCGGTCAGTTTGGCGTTGGCTTCTATTCAGCGTTTATGGTGGCAAGCAAAGTTGTCGTAACCTCCAGACCCTACGGCGCCGAGACGGCGTACAGATGGGAGTCCGAGGGTGCTGACGGCTACACCGTCGAGGAATGCGAGATGGAGAGCTTTGGCACCTCTATCACGTTACATATTAAGGAAGACTGCGAGGAGGAGCGCTTCTCCGAGTATCTCGAGGAATACACCATCCGCTCGCTCGTCAAGAAATACTCCGACTATATCAGATACCCGATAAAGATGGAGGTATCTAGAGAGGAAAAGGAGGAGGACGGCGAGGGCTACAAGACGGTTACCACCGTCGAGACGCTCAACAGCATGGTTCCGATCTGGAAGCGCCCCTCAGGCGAGGTCAGCGACGAGGAGTACGCCGATTTTTATAAGACTAAATACTACGACTACGAGGGACCGCTCAAGGTCATCACCCAGAGGCTTGAGGGTGCGGCGACCTTTACCGCTATGCTCTTCATCCCCAAGCGTGCGCCCTTCAATTACTACACCAAGGAATACGAAAAGGGGCTGGAGCTTTATTCGAGCGGCGTTATGATCATGGAGAAATGCGCCGACCTCATCCCCGACTACTTCTCCTTCGTCAAGGGACTCGTTGATTCCTCGGATCTTACCCTCAACATCTCGAGGGAGACCCTCCAGCACGACAGGCAGCTCAAGGTGATGGCGAAGGCGATCGAGAAGAAGATCAGAGGCGAGCTTGAGAAGATGATGGAGAGCGACAGGACCTCATACGAGCGCTTCTTCGAGGCGTTTGGCATCCAGCTGAAGTACGGCGTTTATTCCGACTACGGAATGCACAAGGACACCCTAAAGGATCTTCTGCTCTTCAAGAGCTCGGGCGAAAAGAGATACGTTTCCTTAAAGGAATACGTTGCATCGATGAAGGAGGAGCAGAAATCGATCTATTACGCCGCACAGGACAGCGTCGAGCGCATTGAGATGCTCCCGCAGGTAAAGGCGGTAAAGGCGAAGGGCTACGAGGTCCTTTACCTCACGGACGACGTCGACGAGTTTGCTCTCCGCCTGCTCGAGAGCTACGACGGCAAGAGCTTCGCAAACGTTACCGCCGAGTCGCTCGATATAGCGACCGACGAGGAAAAGGAGCAGCAAAAGAGCGAGAACGAGGCATCGGGCGATATGCTCGGCTTTATGAAGGATGCGATCGGCAAGGTCAGCGCAGTGAGATTCACTCCCTCTCTTTCGGATTATCCCGTTTGCCTCTCGAGCGAGGGCGAGCTTTCGGTCGAGATGGCTAAAACCCTCAAGAGGATGCCGGGAGCCGAGGCAGGCATACCCGACGCAAGCGTTATCCTTGAGATAAATATGGAGCATCCGATAGCCGCAAAGCTGAAGTCGCTTTACGAGAGCGACAAGGATAAGCTGGCAAGCTACGCAAAGATCCTTTACTTTGAGGCGTGCCTTATCTCGGGCATCGAGCTTGAGGATCCGACCGAGCTGACGAAGCTGGTCAGCGAGCTTATGATTTAACGACAGCATTAAGCGTTCTGCATTTTTGCAGAGCGCTTTTTGTTTAAATATGCGCCGGGTGGTTATACTAAGATAAAAAACTGGTTTGAGGCGCATTATGGAAATAGCAAACGAGAAAAGTCTGCCGAAATTCGGCATAAAGGACAAGCTTGGTTATCTTTTTGGAGATTTTGGCAACGATTTCACATTTATTCTCTCATCGAGCTTTTTGCTGAAGTTCTACACCGACGTGATGGGGGTCGCCCCATGGATCGTTGGTCTGATAATGACCATCGCACGCTTTGTCGACGCCTTTACCGACGTTACGATGGGGCGGATCTGCGATCGCTCAAGGATGACGAGGGTTGGAAAATTCAAGCCCTGGATCAGAAGAATGTGCGCACCCGTAGCGATAGCCTCCTTCCTGATCTATCAGAGCAGCCTGGCAGACGCCGCAATGTGGATCAGGGTCACCTGGCTGTCTGTGACCTATATCCTATGGGGCTCCATCTTCTACACGTCGATAAACATCCCTTACGGCTCGATGGCGTCCTCCATCTCACGCGAGCCGTCCGACAGGCAGTCACTCTCCACCTTCAGGAGCATAGGCAGCACGCTTGCCGGAGTGATAGTCGGAGCGGGTGTGCCGCTTTTAGCATACGACACGGCAGAGGGGGCGGCAATTCTGAACGGTCCGAGATTTACGCTTATAGCCGGGATCTTTTCAATTCTCGCCGTCGTCTGCTATCTCCTATGCTATTATTTGACGACCGAGCGTGTGCGCACGGTGACGCCCCACGAGGAGCAGCCCGGAGTCGCTACTCTTCTTAAGCGCGCGGCAAAGCACAGAGCTCTGATCTCCATTATCGCCGCCTCGGTGGTCATGCTCCTGGCGCAGCTCACGATGCAGTCGATGGCTAACTACGTCTACCCGAACTATTACGGAAACGTTACCGCTCAGTCGGTGTCGACCTTTGCTATGATGGGCGGTATGTTCCTCGCCGCAGGCGTCGCAAAGCCGCTATCGGAGAGATTTGGAAAAGCCGAGATAAGCACGGTCGCAAGCGTGCTTGCGGCGGCGGTATGTATACTTTTGTTTATATTTCGCCCATCCAGCGTTTGGGTATACGTGGCTCTTAACTGCATCTCGTGGCTGGGGCTCGGAGTTTTCAGTATGGTTTCCTGGGCGCTGATCACCGACGTTATCGACGATGCGGAGATAAGAAACGGACGGCGCGAGGACGGGTCGATCTACGCACTTTACTCCTTCGCAAGAAAGCTCGGACAGGCGCTTGCGGCGGGCTTATCGGGTGGACTGCTGTCTCTGATAGGCTACTCGGACCAGACGGCGTTTGACCCCGGAGTTCTCGCAGGCATCTATACGATCTCTACCCTCTTACCCGCAGTTGGCTTTGCTCTGCTTGCCGTCGTGCTTCGCTTCTGGTATCCCTTGCAGAAAAAGAAGGTTGAGGAAAACGTCAGAATACTGAAGGCTAAGCACTCCTCATCTTAGCCCCGAGGCGTTAAATATGCCTCTTATAAACAGCTATTTCGGCAGTCCCGTGCGGGCTGCCGTTTTTCTTCTTTTCCTTCAATAAATTAATCGTTTATTTACTATTTTTTTCACCGACACAGCTCTCATTAAGATTGACACGGGGGTGGCTTTTATGGTATAATTGTAATGCTGAGTGCATTAGTTAAATAAAATCTTACGGGAGGTGTTTTATTGTATTCGGTTTTGTTCAAAAAGCTGCGTGAATCGGTCGTTTCGGTTCTTCCGATCGTGGCTATCGTCTTCATCCTCAACCTGACACCTCTTGTGGATTTCTCCTTTGAGGAGATCGCGGCGTTTCTTATCTGCGCCGTATTTCTCATCCTCGGAATCAGCCTCTTTAATATGGGCGCCGATCTTGCGATGACCCCCATCGGAGAGCATATCGGCTCAGGTCTTTCTAAGACAAAAAACATTCTGCTTCTGCTTTCGGTAGCCTTTCTTATGGGAATTCTCATCACGGTTGCCGAGCCGGATCTCACCGTGCTTGCAAAGCAGGTCGCAGGCATTATAGACGGAACGATGCTTATCCTCACCGTCGGCGTAGGCGTCGGAATCTTCCTCGTCCTCTCGATCGTTAAGATCCTCTTTAAGAAGCCGCTCTCCTCGATGCTCATATTCTTCTATATGATGCTCTTTGCGGCGATGGCACTCCTTATCGAGCTTGGCGGCTCGTCGCTCATTCCCCTTGCGTTTGACTCGGGAGGAGTTACCACGGGTCCTATCACCGTTCCCTTCATCATGGCGCTCGGCGTCGGCATCGCAGCTTCCGTCGGCGGTAAGAATGCGGGCGAGAACTCCTTCGGTCTTATTGCGCTCTGCTCGGTCGGTCCTATGCTCGCCGTGCTTATCCTCGGATGCACTGCCGCCGGCGGAACTCCCGACGTTACCCCCGATTACGCTCTTTCCACCGAGGTGGGAGCAATTATTCATCATTTAATAGAAACCGCTAAGGAGGTTGCGCTTGCGCTGGGACTTATCGTCTTATTCTTCGTCATCCTCCAGCTTGCGATATTAAAGCTCTCGAAAAAGAGACTCATCCAGATCGCCTTCGGAATCGGATATACCTTCGTCGGTCTCGTTCTCTTCCTTACAGCAGTCAAGGTCGGCTTTATGCCGATAGGCTATAAGCTCGGAGTTGAGATGGCGGACAACAAGCTTCTGCTTGCGATATTCAGCTTCGTTATCGGTCTTGTGGTCGTACTCGCAGAGCCCGCAGTGCACGTGCTTAACAAGCAGGTTGAGGATATAACCGAGGGCACCGTCAGCCGCAAGGCTATGATGATCGCCCTTTCGATAGGCGTGGGACTCTCGATATGCCTCTCGATCATCAGGATCATCTTCGATTTCAGCGTGCTTTACTATCTTATCCCGGGATATCTCATCTCGCTTGGACTATCCTTCTTCGTACCCGGCTTATACACGGCAATAGCGTTTGACTCCGGCGGAGTTGCAAGCGGTCCTCTGACCTCGAGCTTCATCCTGCCCTTCGCAGTCGGTGCCTGCTATGCGATAGGCGGTGCGGAAAGTATACTTACCAACGCATTTGGCATAGTAGCTATGGTTGCTATGGCCCCCTTGATCACCATTCAGCTCTTAGGCTTCAAGGCAATCGTTACGAAGCGCATCAGTGACAGGATCGCAACACGCAGGATCCTTGATGCCGACGACGAGCAGATCATCAAGTTTATGTAAGGAGGAGCGAAAAATGGCTAAAGAAAAAACCAAAAGCACAGGCGCAAGGCCCGCACCTCTAAAGGCTCCGCACAAGATGATGCTGCTTTTCACAGTCGTAAACAGGAAAAAGGCTGAGTTCTATATCGATCTTTTACAGAGCTTTGACGTAAATATGCAGCTTTCCGTCTCGGCTACGGGAACGGCGGGAACCACGGTGCGAGAGCTGCTCGGTCTGACCGACTCGGATAAAGCGGTGATCATCAGCGTTATCACAAAGGAGAAGGCGGCAGAGGCGATGGCTATGCTTGACGAGAAGTTCAGAACCGTCAGGGGCGGCAAGGGAATCGCATACACGGTTCCTGTGAGCAGCACTATCGGCGTAGCTATATATCAGTTCTTAAGCAATACCGTAGGCTGATAGAGATCCAACTTTAATACACGAACTGTCTTTAGTCGCTTAGGCGACAGAACGGAGTTTTTATGAACA
This sequence comes from Clostridia bacterium, assembly GCA_017501245.1. Lineage (GTDB taxonomy): Bacteria > Bacillota > Clostridia > Oscillospirales > CAG-272 > UBA1740. Next base: position 4,484 of record JAFVXI010000032.1, on the reverse strand, counting down.
AATTTGAGCATGAGGTCATTTTCTGCATAGTCAACGCCGGATATACCGAGGAGGTTATGGATGCGGCGAGGCAGTACGGCGCAAGGGGCGGAACCGTTATCAGAGCCCGCGGCACCGCAAACGTCGAGGCAGAAAAGCTGTTTAAAATCGCTATACAGCCCGACAAGGAGATAGTTATGATCCTTGTTGAGAGCGGTATCAAGGACGATATCCTCCACGCATTATATAAGTCCGTAGGACTTAACACACCCGGACAGGGCATCGCCTTTTCACTGCCCGTTGACAGCGTAGTAGGCTTAACCGAAAACAAGCTCGAGGCGCCCCAGGACAAGGGCTGATAACAAATCGTTTCTGCTTATATGCATACAAAAAGCTCCGACCAGGTGTCGGAGCTTTTTTATGATTAAAATAATACGAAAATAGGAAAAACTGTTCAAAATGTAAACAGTATTTAGCTTTTCAAGCAATAAAGAACAAAAATGAATTGAATATGATTATACAAGTTGGTTATCCTCTGATGCGATCAAGAGCATAGACAACGGCTCCTCCGTCATCAGATAGGACGTACTTCTCTCCTCCGAATCTCGTGTTTTTATACTCGAAAACAAGCCTGTCATCATCCATATCCTCGATCTTGACGGGAGGCTTTCCTACAACGAGAGTTTTGCCGTTATAGCTGCACGTGCCAAGCTTTATGAACTCAAGCTCTGCTCCGTCGTCAAGCTTAACGATGAATCTTTCCCTTCTACCGCCGGTAGACGAGGAGGAATTGCGCTGGCCAAATCTCGTGCCACCGCCAGACGAATTGCTCCTTGAGGGAGCGGAGGTGTTAGCTCTTGTGTTAGTCACACCGCGATGAGGGCGGCTTTGCGAGGGTGCGCTTCCCTCCTCACGCAGATCCTCAGCCTCGCTTCCAAGGCCGAGATAGCACTTTATCCAACTCCAAACAGACATAATTACCTCCTTAGAAAATTACGATCATAGCACAGAACAGTGCGCCGAGGATCATGCTCCATCTACCGAGCTTTCTCATATACTTCTTAGCCTCAACTCTTGAGCAGCTCGCAACGATGAGGAAGCTATACTTCAGCCAGAGCATAACGACCGAGAGTGCTATCAGCACTACGGCAAGCAAGAGAATAATAGCCAAGAACTCAAGATTGATAAGCCCATCAAGTAAGGGATCGAGAATAGCCGCAAGAAGGAACCAGACTCCGACGTCAACGACGGGAACGCTCAGGAATAAAAGCGAATATAGAAGGCCCTGAGCGTTCGCCTTGTTCTTCCTCTTAAAGGGAGGGATAATAATGACGAAGTCGAAGAGCGTGTGCAAAAGAACGTTAAAGAAGGAGAAGCCTCTATCATCCGGCAGTGCTCTCGGCGTCGAATAGATAAACGGAAAGAAGAGGCTGACGAAGGACATAAGCCACGCAACGAGCTGAAGAGGAAGGGCAACGAATGACAGAATAATTCCAACCCAGCCCCAGAAGGTATTGCTGGACTCGGTCTGTGTATAGTATCTGTGATTAGCATCGACGTGGATAGTGTCGGAGTAGTAATCAGCCGAGGCGGTATAGGTGACCTCATCGTAAGCAACGTCGTAGTATTCGTCGGTTTCTCTGCCCTTGAGCCACTGACGGAGCTTGCTTAAACCAAAGGCAATACCCCACATAATAGGCAGGAAAATAATAACGTTAGTCGGCTCACCCATCTCACCCGATATCATCATAAACGGCGAGATGGCGCAGGCGTTGATCAAAAGGGCGAGCGGAACCCAGAAGATAGTCTGAAATATGAAATTTAGTATTCTTTTGAATTGAAGCTTCATTTCGACCTCAAATTGTTTAGATTTTTATTCATTTTGAAAACTATAGTTGTCAGAAATGTGCGAATAGAACAAAATAAGAGGAGGGCAAGCCCAGGCTTGCCCTCCGGCTTACGCAAAGCAAGGATAGATCAACCCTCTGCATCAAGCAGCTCGTTATACTTAGCGAAAACTGCGTCTACGATGCGATCATTAGTCTCGATCTCGAAGTTGTCAGAGCCGTCGCGAGCAACGGTTACTCTGAATACTAGCGCCTCGTCATCATCCATACCGTCAAGAAGCTCAACGGGCTGAAGAATAGCGTAGTAGCGTCCACCACCGAGATCAATGCCTGCGATGGAGTTGAACTCAACCTCATCACCGTCAGCTGCGGTAAGCGTTATAGTATCTTCTCCGTCGTCATACATGAACTGAGGGATCTTAGCCTCATTCTTCTTGCCTCCGAAGAGATTCTTTACCCAATCGAATAATCCCATAGTAACGTCTCCTTTATTTAAAGTGCATCTTAATTATACTATCCATTAACAATATTGTCAAGAATAATATTCAATTTAGCAAAAATCGACATTCAAAAGAAAAAGCGAGACGACTTATGCCGTCTCGCTATTATTATGCAATACCGTGGGGATCCCAGGGATTACTTCTTCTCCTCAACTGCCTCGGGAGCCTTGAAGCCAACGAGCTTAACGATAGCCATCTCTGCTCCGTCGCCGCGGCGGGGACCCATCTTGAGAACCTGAGTGTAACCACCGTCTACCTCTGCATATGCAGGAGCAATGGTGGAGAAGAGCTTCTTAGCAACGTCCTCCTTGGTGATGTACTCAAGAGCAGCACGGTAAGCTGCAAGATCGCCCTTCTTACCGAGGGTGATCATCTCGTCTGCCTTAGCAGAGAGCTCCTGAGCTCTGGTGTAGGTCGTCTCAACCTTACCACATTCAAGAAGAAGAGTTACCATACCTCTGAGCATAGCCTTACGCTGTGCAGTAGTTCTGCCGAGCTTTCTCATATTTATGTTTCTCCTTATTTCTTATTCTTCGTCTTTCTTTAAGGACAAGCCTAAAGAATTCAGCTTCTGGACAACTTCCTCAAGCGACTTACGTCCAAGGTTACGAACCTTGATCATATCATCCTCGGTGCGGTTGATCAGATCCTCGACTGTGTCAATGCCGGCGCGCTTCAAGCAGTTGAAGCTACGGACAGACAGATCAAGTTCCTCAATGGTCATCTCCAGGACTTTTTCCTTCTGAACTTCAGGTCTCTCGACAAGGATCTCGGCGTTCTTCGCCTCGTCAGACATGTCGATGAAGAGTTTGAGGTGCTCGTTGAGAACCTTGGCAGCGAGTGAAACCGCTTCCTTAGCTGTGATCGTTCCGTTGGTGATAACCTTCATAGTGAGCTTGTCGTAGTCGGTGATGTTTCCTACACGGGTGTTCTCGACGTTGGACTCAACCTTGTAAACAGGGGTGAATATAGAGTCGATGAAGATGAGACCGATAGGAGCGCCGACTGCTGCGCCAACGGTAGCAAGATAATTCTGCTTGTTGGCCTCAGAGAGGTGATATCCGCGACCCTTGTCGAAGGTGATCTCCATATAGAAGCTTGCACCATCAGCAACCGTGCAGATATGATGATCGGGATTAAGGATCTCAAGATCAGCATCGGGGGTGATGTCGCCTGCGGTAACGTTGCAGGGACCGGTCACGTCGATAACTACGGTTTTAGACTTATCACAATGAAGCTTAGCAACTATGCCTTTAACGTTAATAACGATTTCAGGAACGTCCTCCTTAACGCCGTTGCACGCAGAGATCTCGTGAAGAACGCCGTCAATTCGGATGCTGGTAGCCGCATAACCGGGGATAGTAGAAAGAAGGACTCTGCGAAGAGAGTTTCCGATGGTGATGCCATAGCCCGAAACGAGGGGCTCGGCAACAAAGATCGCTTCTCTACCGTCTTCGGTAACGTCGGTTACCGTAATATTGAACTTCTCCATTTCTTTCATCTAATCAATCCTCCTTAGTTAAATTTTCAAAAATTTAGACTTCTTTTCGTTTAAAACGAAAGCCATACTGATACCGGCGCAGGACCGGGATAGCCGACACGAGGACGACGTATACCGGACCACACGCATCGCATAAAACGGGAATCAGTATCGGAGGGATTACTTGGAGTAAAGCTCAACGATAAGCTGCTCCTCGAACTCGAAGTCGATATCGTCTCTAGCGGGACGAGCAACGACCTTGGTTGCAAGATTAGCAGCGTCATTCTCAAGCCACTTGGGGGTATGAGCGGTTGCCATAGCCTCACCGAGAGCCTTGATCTTGGACTTCTCCTTGCTGGACTCCTTTACAGCGATAACATCACCGGGCTTAACAAGGATAGAGGGGGTGGATACCTTCTTGCCGTTAAGGGTGAAGTGCGAGTGGAGAACGAGCTGACGAGCTTCCTTTCTGGATGCAGCCATACCCATTCTGTATACTACGTTATCAAGTCTGGACTCGAGGATTACAAGAAGGTTAGCACCGGTGATGCCCTCCATCTTCTCAGCCATCTTGTAGTAAGATCTGAACTGCTTTTCAAGAACGCCGTAGTAACGTCTGGTCTTCTGCTTCTCACGAAGGTGCTTGCCATACTCGCCGACCTTCTTGCGGGCAGCGCC
>JAFVXI010000031.1 GCA_017501245.1 Clostridia bacterium | reverse complement strand
GGAATTTGCTCAGCCCTACAAGGCTTCCCGCAGGGAAGCGGCTTCGCAATATTTCGACCCCGCTCTTGCTTCGCCAAAGCTCGCAAGACGGGTTCGTCCGTGCCTGCCTAAAAATAAAGGGATGCCTACAAGAGGCATCGCAGGCAACGGGAATTTGCTCAGCCACACAAGGCTTCCCGCAGGGAAGCGGCTTCGCAATGCTTCGACCCCGCTCTTGCTTCGCCAAGGCTCGCAAGACGGGTTCGTCCGTGCCTGCCTAAAAATAAAAGGATGCCTACAAGAGGCATCGCAGGCAACAGGAATTTGCTCAGCCCTACAAGGCTTCCCGCAGGGAAGCGGCTTCGCAATGTTTCGACCCCGCCCTTGCTTCAAGCATAGCTTTCGCAAGACGGGTTCGTCCGTGCCTGCCTAAAAGATAAAGGGCGCCCGCAAGGGGTGCCCTTTATCTTTGGAGCAGGCAACGGGAATCGAACCCGCACAGTCAGCTTGGGAAGCTGAAGTTCTACCACTAAACCATGCCTGCGTATTTGGCTTTACATAGAAGATTTTAGCAGATTTTTCGGATGTTGTCAATATCGCTTGGCAAATAATTGTTCGACAGTTTGGGGAAGTGTGCCGGAGGCTCGGGCGGTCAGGGCGGCGGGAGTGATCAGGCGATGTGCGATGAGATAATAGGAGCGGGGAAGTGTGCCGGTGCTAAGCTGTTACGGGTGTCGGAGGTGTATTGCCATCTTGAACGACATAAAGGGAACCGATAAGATTAATATTTCTATCGGATAGGGAAGAGCTATTCTCCCTCGCCGAATGGGCACCCTGGCGAAGGCCTCGCTCGGGTGCTTTATTTACGCTCCTCCGCCAACAAAAAAGCTACCGAAGGCGCAGGTCCCTCGGTAGCATTCTTTTCCTTTTTTCTTTTATATCTATTCGCCCGGCGGGCAAAGCCGTAAGCCCCGGCTCGCATAGATCACTTGAGGCTGTCCGCGATATCTCTCAGCGCCTTTGCCTTTGCCTCCTCAGCCTCAGCTATGGCGTTGTTGGATTTAGCAATACCCAGAGCTGCCGAGGCCACGGCGATCGCCGTCTGCGTTTCGGCTCTCTCGATGCGCTCGATATAGCTGTCTAACAGCCGCTCGAACTCCTCCTGCTTGCGCCTTTCCTTCTCCTCAGCCTCACGCTCACGCCGCAATTCAATTGCCCTCTGTCGCTCCTCGGCATATTTTCTCTCCGCATCGAAGAAGCTGCTGGCACGTCCGAAAAGAATATGCTTCATCTGCTTCAGCTCGTTCACCCTTTTTGCAAAGCGAGGGCAAGCCTTGATGCATTCGTTTATTTGCTTTACGATGCTTGCTAGGCTTAAGAGCTGACATTCCGCCGCCTTCATAATGATAGAGCCGGCTATACGATGCTGCTCACGTATCCTCTGATATGTCTTTGTGTCCGATGCAAGCTCGGCAAGAAAGGCTGCGTTGTCTCGCTTTGCCTGATTGCTTGCGACGATCTCGTTTATATATTTTAGAATTGCTATTCCCAGCCGTGCCAAAAGGAACAGCGCTCCGCCGATAAACGGTGCGGTAACGAGGCCACCCATTCCGCAAACAACGATCTCAAAGATTCCGATCTGTTCGAATTCAAACGTAAAGAAAAGAATGATCAGACCGATTATTGCGCCGGGGATAAGCAAAAGCTTATAAAGCTTAAGGCTCTCGATATCGTATTTTGTTAGCGACTTCGCCAGATTCTGTCCGACCTCCATTTTCATCATTTTGTCGGATCTGAAAACCTCAAAATACGCATCCTCCATATCGAGAATTCTTGTGTTGTAGCCCCTGAGCAGATCAAGTATGCTTACCGCCTCCTTGAGCTCGGGTGACTCAAGCACGGCGTTTGCACGCAGCACGTACTGAGCCTCGAGGAGTACAGGGTCCTCGCCGCCCTCGGGTGCGGCTACCTTTATCCTGCTTATGAGATCCTCCGTACGGCTTATCGCTCCGATAGCCAGATTGATCGTCTTTTTGAATTCTTCAACACTCTTGCCGCACTTCTCCTTGAATTTTGCTTCGTGGGAAGAGTGGCAATAGATCCTTTTTTCGTCGTATTCTATTATGGCGTAGAGATTTCTTAAGCGCTCGATCTCCTTCTTCATCACGGAGTAAGCCTGCTCGAATTCCTCGTCGTTAAGCCCACCCTTAGCCGGCAGCCTCATTCCCTCGTAGCGAAGGAAGCTCTTCTTCAGGCATTCTATCACCTCAGAATAAGCCTTTTCCTTAGCTCGAAAGGCGTCTATCTCTGCTCGTCTTTGCTCTCTGTAATCCATTATGTTGACTTTCCTCCGAAAGCGTATTTATCAGATCTCCGCCCAGCCGAGCGAGCGCTCGACCGCCGCCCTCCATCTCTTAAGGCTCGCCTCACGCCATTCGTCGCTCTTTTCGGGTGCGATGGTCTTGTCGGGCTTGTCGTTTCGTCTTAAGTCGTCGGTAGATGAGTAGGTGCCGAGGGCAAGCCCTGCGAGGTAGGCGGCGCCGAGTGCCGTCGTTTCGATGCATTCGGGGCGCTCGATGTTAACGCCGAGCAGGTCTGCCTGGAAGCCGAGCAGGAGGTTGTTTGCCGCCGCTCCTCCGTCGACCTTCAGCCTCGGGATCCTCGTGTCGACCGACCTCTCCATAAGGTCGACGACGTCCGCCGTCTGATATGCGAGCGATTCAAGCGTCGCACGGATTATGTGATATTTATTCGTAGCACGGGAAATTCCGATCACGATACCCCTGGCATAGGGGTCCCACCAGGGGGCGCCAAGCCCCGTGAAGGCGGGCACGACCATAACTCCGCCCGAGTCGGGAACCTTTCTTGCGTAGTATTCGCTGTCGGCTGCGGATTCTATAACTCTCATTCCGTCCCTCAGCCACTGTATCGCCGCTCCGCAGGTAAAGACCGAGCCCTCAAGAGCATAGGTCACCCTGTCGCCTATCTGCCAGGCAACCGTGGTAACGAGGCCGTTGTCGGTCAGGTAGGGGGCGTCGCCCGTGTTCATAAGCAGGAATGCGCCGGTGCCGTAGGTGTTCTTTATATCTCCCTTATCGAAGCAGTATTGACCGAAGAGTGCCGCCTGCTGGTCTCCCGCAACGCCCGCTATCGGAACCTCAGCTCCGATAACCTTCGTCGAGGTGTAGCCGAAGATGCCCGACGAGGGCTTGACCTCGGGGAGCATGGAGGCAGGGATATTAAAGAGCTTCAGCAGCTCCTCGTCCCACCTCATCGTGTTTATATTGAAGAGCATCGTCCTCGATGCGTTCGATGGGTCGGTGGCGTGAACTCTGCCGCCCGTAAGGTTATATATCAGCCAGCTGTCGATCGTTCCGAAGCAGAGCTGCCCCGCCTCGGCTGCCTCTCTTGCGCCCTCGACGTTATCGAGGAGCCATTTGAGCTTAGTAGCAGAGAAGTAGGGGTCGATGAGCAGGCCGGTCTTTTCCTTTATCATAGAAGAATAACCGCCCTCGGTCAGCTCACGGCAGTAGTCTGCGGTCCTTCTGCATTGCCAGACGATAGCGTTATAAACCGGTGCGCCCGTACTCTTATCCCAGACGACTACGGTCTCTCGCTGGTTTGTAATTCCTATGCCGATGACCTCCTCCCAGCTGCCGCCAATTTTGAGCAGAGCCTCGGTCGCAACGGCGATCTCCGTCGACCATATTGTCATCGGGTCGTGCTCGACCCAGCCCTCCTTCGGGAATATCTGCGCAAACTCCTTCTGCGAGGAGCTTACGGGCACGCCGTCCGGCGTAAAGAGTATCGCCCTCGAGCTCGTCGTGCCCTGATCAAGAGCCATTATGTATTTTTTCATAGCACCCCTCCGGGTTATAGTTTTCTATCCTTATTATATCAAATGCGCACGCCCTGTGTCAATATAGCTTTCCATTTTGGCAAAAATGACATATTTTCGCCGTGAATGTCTTTGCCCGATAGCGCCCACGCTCTGCATCTTTACCCGAGGAAAAGGAAAAAGGGCTACCCTTGAGGATAGCCCACAAAAAGCCTTTTTAAATTCTTGCGACGCCGCTCTTCCTCGCCGCCTCGATGACAGCCGCCGCAACCGTGGGAACGACGCTCTTATCAAGCGGATTTGGAATGATGTTCTCCTCCGAGAGCTCTTCCTCCTTGATGAGGTTTGCGAGTGCGTAGGAGGTTGCTACCTGCATCTGTTTATTTATGGCAGACGCCCTGCAGTCGAGAGCACCGCGGAAGATGCCGGGGAAGGCAAGCACGTTGTTTATCTGGTTAGGGAAGTCCGAGCGGCCTGTGCCGACGATCCTTGCTCCCGCTCTGAGCGCCACGTCGGGCATGATCTCGGGCGAGGGGTTCGCCATTGCGAAAACGATAGCATCCTTCGCCATTCGCCCCACCATCTCGGGCTTTAGCGCATCCTTTACAGAAACGCCGATGAAAACGTCAGCCCCCTCGATGACCTCGCCGAGCGAGCCCTTTTTCATCTCCTCGTTAGTCTTCATGGCCAGCTCCTTATGAGCAGGGGAGAGCGTCTCGTCGTCACGCGAGAGAGCGCCGAAGCGATCGACCATAATTATGTGCTTTACGCCAAGCGCCATAAGATGCTCGGCAATTGCCGTGCCCGCAGAGCCCGCACCGTTGATAACGCATCTGATCTCGCCGATCTCCTTCTTAACCACTCTCAGCGCATTTATCAGCGCCGCCGCAACGACTATCGCCGTTCCGTGCTGATCGTCGTGGAAAACGGGGATATCGCAGATCTCACACAGCCGCCTCTCGATCTCAAAGCAGCGGGGCGCCGAGATGTCCTCGAGGTTTATTCCGCCGAAGGAGCCCGAGATGTTGTATATGGTCTTAACTATCTCGTCTACGTCCTTAGAGTTTACGCAGATGGGAAAGGCGTCGACGTCGGCAAAGGACTTGAACAGCGCACATTTGCCCTCCATAACGGGCATGCCCGCAAGAGGTCCGATATCTCCGAGGCCAAGCACAGCCGTTCCGTCGGTGATAACGGCAACGAGATTGCTCCTCCTCGTCAATAGATAGGACTTATCCTTATCCGCCTCAATAGCGAGGCAGGGCTCTGCTACGCCCGGCGTATAGGCAAGCGAGAGGTCCTCTCTCGTCTCGATCTCGCATCTGGTCACGACCTCGATCTTTCCGCCCCATTCATAATGCTTTTCAAGCGACTGCTCTCTTATTCCCATATCTACCTCCGGGATAATTATTTTTCGTATAAATTATAGCACGCCTTCCCGGGTAATTCAAGCCGTGGCGGATATTTTTCGGATTATCCCGATCAATTTTCAGGGCGGCTCTTGATTTGACGGGCGAAATGTGCGATAATAAGATCGGGCAGTGGCTTTTACCTACGGTAAAAAGGTATGGCTGAAAATAAAAATATCAGCCCCTGCCGATATCGCAAGCACACCGCAGAAAGGCGTTAAATAAATGAAAAAGAAAAGTAAGGCTTTAAGTATAATATCAATTTTGTTGTTCCTCCTGGCTGCCTTCCTCGTCGGCTTCGCCCTCGGCTGGCTCCTCGACGCCTTCCCACAGCCCGAGCTGTCAGCGAGCGCACCGCTCGCGGCGGTCATCGTCGTGCTGGTCCTGATCGCCACCTTTATCCTCTCGGTCATCATCCACGAGGCGGGGCATCTCGTTTGCGGCCTTATCTCGGGCTATGGCTTCTCATCCTTCCGCATCTTCAGCTTTATGCTGCTTAAAACCGACGAGGGCCTGAGGCTCCGCCGCCTCAGCGTGCAGGGCACTCTCGGTCAGTGCCTTATGACGCCCCCTCCTATGAAGGATGGCAGGATGCCCGTCGTTTTATATAACCTCGGCGGCTCGCTTATGAACTTCCTTTTCTTTGCGATCTCCTTAGGGCTTTATTTCCTTTTACACAACGTCTGGCTCTTATCGACCTTCCTTTTATTCCTTGCGGGCGTCAACCTTCTGACGGGGCTCTCGAATATTATCCCCACCTCCTCTGCCAACGTCGACAACGACGGAATGAACGCCATCTCACTTACGAAGGATCCCGTAGCTATGCGCTCCTTCTGGGTCCAGCTTTCGGCGACGGAGCAGCTCTCCCGAGGCGTGCGCATCAAGGATATGCCCGACGAGTGGTTCGTTATGCCCTCGGTTGATGAGATGAGCAATTCTATGGCTGCCGCTCTCGGCGTCTTTTGCGCCAACCGCCTTGTCGATCAGGGCGCATTCCCCGAGGCGCTTGATGCGATAGATGCGTTGCTCTCCTCGGGTGCTGCCGTGACCGGCTTACATAAGCAGCTCCTCGTCCTCGACAAGATCAGCGTCAGCCTTATCCTCGATCCCACCTATCGCTACGACAGCTTAATTACCCCCGAATTAAACAAGTTTATGACGGCTATGGCATCCTTCCCGACCGTACTGCGTGCGCAGTATATAACCAAGCTGCTCGGCGAGGGAGATAAGGCCGGGGCAGACAAGCTTCGCGCCCGCTTCGACGAGCAGACGAAAAACTATCCATACCCCCAGGACGTCGTCTCCGAGCGTGAGCTTTTAGACGCCGCCCTCGACACATATCTCGGGGGCAGAGCAGAGGACTGAGCGTATTAAAACAGGCACAGATCTACATATATTCTAATAATAGTTTACATATCACAGCATAAAACCGTAAAAAAAGAGCGAGAGACAGGAAATTATCCTTTGCCTCTCGCTCTATTTTTGATCACTTGATCTCAACCGTAACGCGCTTGCCGCAGGTGTTTGCTGCAGCCTTCATTACCTGGCGGATAGCCTTAGCGATCCTGCCGTGGCGTCCGATAACCATACCGGTGTCACTCTCGGCAACACAGAGCACAAGCTCTACGTCGTCGCCGTCGATGCTCTGCTCAACAGAAACCTCGTCGGGGTTATCAACGATAGCGCGCGCTATGTTCGTCAATACCTGTCCAAGATCCATCGTAAAACCTACCTTCGGGATCACTTAAGGATCTCGGTCTTCTTAAGAAGAGTTCTGACGGTCTCGGTGGGCTGTGCGCCGTTACCAAGCCACTTGGTAGCCTTCTCAGCGTCGATCTTTACGTCTGCGGGGTTGGTGAGGGGGTTGTAGTAGCCGATCTCGTCGATGAACTTGCCGTCACGGGGAGATCTCTCGTCTGCAACAACTACACGGTAGAAGGGGTTCTTCTTGGAACCGATTCTCTTAAGTCTGATTTTAACTGCCATTTTTCTTTTCCTCCGAAAATGATAATTTTTTATTTTTATTTTTTGATATCTTATTTAAAAGGGCATCTTCATGCCGAAGGGCATCCTGCGCTTACCCATGCCCGAGAGCTGCTTCATCATCTTTTTCATCTGATCAAACTGCTTTAAGAGCTTGTTGATGTCCTCAACGCTCGTGCCGGAGCCTGCCGCAATTCTCTTACGGCGGGAGCCGTTGATGACCTCGGGGTGGAGCCTCTCCTTTTTCGTCATCGAGAGGATGATCGCCTCGATGCGCTTCATTTGTGCCTCGTCGACCTGCGCATTCTTGAGTGCGCCGACGTTTGCTCCGGGGAGCATACCGATTATCTGATCGAGATTTCCCATCTTGCGCAGCGATCTGAGCTGCTCGAGGAAGTCCTCAAGCGAGAAGGTCTGCTCACGCATCTTCTTCTCAAGCTCGAGCGCCTGCTTTTCATCGTACGCCTGCTCCGCCTTTTCTATAAGCGAGAGGACGTCGCCCATGCCGAGGATCCTCGAAGCCATTCTGTCGGGGTGGAAGACCTCGAGCGCATCGAGCTTCTCTCCCGTTCCCACAAACTTTATGGGCTTGCCCGTGACGTGTCTGATCGAGAGAGCAGCACCGCCTCTGGTGTCGCCGTCCATCTTAGTCAGCACGACGCCGGTTATATCAAGCAGATCGTTGAATGAGGTAGCGACGTTAACGGCGTCCTGACCCAGCATAGCGTCAACAACGAGCAGGATCTCGGTCGGGTTCACAGCCGCCTTGATGCCCGCAAGCTCGGCCATCAGCTCCTCGTCAACGTGCAGTCGTCCCGCCGTGTCGATAAACACGGTGTCGAGCCCGTTCTTTCTCGCATGCTCAACGCCCGCCTTGGCGATCTCTATCGGGGAGAGCTTGGTTCCCATAGTAAAGACCGGGACGCCCGCCGCCTCACCGACGATCTTCAGCTGATCGACAGCCGCAGGTCTGTATACGTCGCAGGCAACGAGCAGGGGATGCTTGCCCTTGGACTTCAGGTGCATAGCGAGCTTAGCCGTGTGCGTCGTCTTACCCGCACCCTGCAGACCGACCATCATAATGACGGTGGGCAGCTTAGGGCTGACCTCGAGCTTTGCCGCCTCGGTTCCCATGAGCTTTATCAGCTCCTCGTGGACTATCTTGACTACCTGCTGGCCGGGCATAAGGCTCTCCAGCACCTGCTGACCGACAGCCCTTTCGCTGACAGCCTTTATAAATTCCTTAACAACCTTGAAATTAACGTCAGCCTCGAGCAGAGCGAGCTTGACCTCGCGCATGCCTTCCTTGACGTCAGCCTCTATCAGCTTTCCCTTAGAGCGAAAGCGCTTAAAGGCGTTTGAAAGCTTTTCGGCGAGAGTGCCGAACATACCAGCCATATAGCCTCCCGTCTACCCCTTATAGGGTCAGTCATTTTGTAATATACTCTCAGCGATGGAGTGTAGCTCAGCCCGTGCCGTCTCGGACGTCCCCGAGCTATCCGCAATAGCCTTAAGCCTTTCGGATATAGCCTCTAGCGCCTCGTGCCTCTTAGAGAGTGCGAGCCTCCCCTCAAGGAACTCAAGCTGCTCCTCGCCTCGCTTGATGATGTGCCTGACGCCCTGCCTCGAGATGCCAAGACCCTCGGCAACCTCAGCGAGCGAAAGATCATCGTCGTAATAAGCCTTCATAACCTCCTCGGTGTGCCCGTCAAGCACTGAGCCGTAGAAATCAAGCAGGTATGCAAATTTCAGATTTTTCTCAAACATAGCCCTCTCCTGCCTGTAAAGCAAATTACTTTACAAGTATAGCATAAGGCTATCACCTTGTCAAGCCCATTTAAGAAAATATTTTATTAAATAATGAAAAAAACTTAAAAAACTTTTCAAAAACCCCTTGCAATCCGAGAAGAAAAATGCTATAATCTTTATCTGTATGGAACCAAATAGCGTTTGCGGCAGCAGAAGCAGCCGGGCGGACCCTCTCAGCCGTCTTTTGGCAAGCATCGCACCGAGCGCTTGGAAATTTTAAAGGAGATATAAAATGGCTAACATCAAGTCCGCAAAGAAGCGTATTCTCGTTAACCGTGCTAAGGCTCTCAGAAACCAGATGGTTAAGAGCCAGCTCAAGACTGTGATCAAGAAGTTCAACGCTGCTGTTGAGGCAGGCGACAAGGCACTCGCTGCCGAGCTTCTTAAGCTCGTTTGCAAGAAGGTTGACCAGGCAGTTGCTCACGGTATCCTTCATAAGAACAACGCTGCTCACAAGAAGTCTGAGTTCACTATCAAGTTCAATAAGATGTAATACAAGGAAAGACCTGCTTGACCCGGCAGGTCTTTTTTTGTGCCTCCCACGGCGCACTCGGCAGCTTTTTTATACGAAGGCGGAGAAGTGAAGCCCCCAAACTCCGCCCCGTAAAAAGGGCGGAGAAGTGAAGCCCCTGAACTCCGCCCCGCAAAAGGGTGGGGGAAGTGAAGCCCCAAAATCCGCTCCGCAAAAAGGGCGTGGAATTGAAGCCCTTGAACTCCGCTCCGCAAAAAAGGCGGAGAAGCCCTATATCGGCGGTAAGAGGCGGCGCATACGTAGGAAAGTCTGCTTCCATTAATTATATATGTGACTTAGTCACACCCGGGCGATAATCGACTTGACAAGATATTAAGCCTGTGATAAAATGAATATACTAAGAAAAGTAGTCAAAAAAGGAGGTTAATATATGTCTTCTTATGAACAGCTCTCTCCCGAGCTTACCGAGCGCATCGCCACGGATATAAGAGAAGGAACGAGGCCCGCCTTCGCCGCCAAGTCCTCGCTCGCCATCCGCAGAGATCCGACGGCAGATAACGAAACGGTCTGGCGCCCTGCCTACGCGCGTGACGTAGACAAGATCATGCACCACCCCTATTATAACAGATATACCGACAAGACGCAGGTCTTTTCCTTCTACAAGAACGACGATATCACGCGCCGAGCCCTCCACGTTCAGCTCGTCTCTCGTATTGCACGCTCGATCGGCGCCGCCCTTAACCTTAACCTAGACCTCATAGAGGCTATCTCCCTCGGCCACGATATAGGCCACACCCCCTTCGGCCATGCGGGCGAGCGCTATCTCTCCGAGGTCTATCAGGCTGAGACGGGCAGATTTTTCAATCACAACGTCCATTCGGTGCGTGTTCTAGATCAGATCTTTCCGATGAACCTCACTCTCGACACCCTCGACGGCATCATAGCCCACAACGGTGAATACGAGATGAATGAATATCGCCCCTCGGTGATGTCGGACTTCGCCGCCTTTGACGAGATGGTCGAGGGCTGCTACGTCGACGAGAGAAACATCTTAAAGATCCTGCCCTCAACGCTCGAGGGCTGCGTAGTCCGTGTCTGCGATATTATCGCCTATCTCGGGCGTGACAGGCTCGACGCCGTCCACGCAAAGCTCTATCCCGCAGGCGAGCATCCCGAGGACCTCGGCACGAGGACGGTAAACGCCGAGATCATCAACAACCTTGAGGTAAACATCATCGAGCACAGCTACGGCAAGCCCTATATTATGCTCGACCGTGATCATTACGCTATGATGAGCGAGGCAAAGAGGGATAACTATCAGCTCATCTACAAGACAGAGAAGGTCTCCCGTGCGCTCGACCTGCAGGTCAAGCCCATAATGCAGAGGATGTATTACAGGCTCTTAGCCGACCTCAAGGACGGCATCAAGTCCTCTCCCATCTACCGCCATCACATTGATTTCGTTATGGGAAATCACTACGCAGGCAAGATCCCCTATACCGAAAACGAGCCTAACCAGATCGTCGTCGACTATATAGCGTCTATGACGGACGACTATTGCGTCGAGCTTTACGACTATCTCTTCCCGGGTGATAAGTTTGATCTTAAATATCACGGTTATTTTGAGGATCTCGGCTGATAAAAAAACGAAAAACGAGCAGATACGCAGGATTTTATGCTTGCATATCTGCTCGTTTTATATTTGATAGGACTTGCGTCCCGAGGAGCGGGGTCGTGTGGCTTACGCTCGCTGATAGATCCTCACGTAGTCGACAAGAAAGGTGGAGGTGACGCTCTTGTCAAGCTCGATCACGTCGGGTGGCAAAGAGTGAGTACACCGTTTTGTTCTCTCTTTCTGTTTGCTTAATGAAATCGTGGTTACACCACGATGAAATCTTCGCTTTGCTCAGATGAAATCCAAGGTCGAGCCTTGGATGAAATCAAATCCGTCTTACAAAGCCCTGCGAAGCAGGATTTCATCGCGAAAGCGATTTCATCCACCG
>JAFVXI010000030.1 GCA_017501245.1 Clostridia bacterium | reverse complement strand
CGGTGGATGAAATCGCTTTCGCGATGAAATCCTGCTTCGCAGGGCTTTGTAAGACGGATTTGATTTCATCCAAGGCTCGACCTTGGATTTCATCTGAGCAAAGCGAAGATTTCATCGTGGTGTAACCACGATTTCATTAAGTAAACAGAAAGAGCAAGAATAGAAGGAAGTTTATCCTTTTACTCTTGCTCTTTCTGCTTGAGTAGGGGTTCCCCGAAGCGAAGTATGAGCTTTGGGGGTTCACGTATAGGGGTTCCCCGAAGCGAAGTATGAGCTTTGGGGGTTCGCGTATATGGGTTTGGGCTTAGCCCATTTTTATTAACTTTTTTAAAATAAAAGAATGCTGCGGTATTGAAAGCCTTGGCGAGGTGTGATAGAATAGTCAAGGCGTAAAGCTTTATGGCTCATATGTGCCGCCGATTGGTCGACAGAGATCCTGAACGCCTTTGGCGGGAGGAGTGAAGCACGGTTGCCTGCGGTGGCATCTGTCGGCAGGAGCGGAGCTTTTCAAATCCTATTCCGACAGAGATCCTGAATCTCTTTGGCAGAGCTAAAGTAAGCCACAGCAAATAAGGACAAGACACAGACGGACGGACAAAGAAATTATGGAAAGTAAAACGAAATCATACGGTCGCTTAAAGGCGGCGTGCTACACGAGCAATATAGCGATGTCGGCGGTGACGAACCTGGCGCCGATACTCTTCCTCAGCTTTAAGGAGCTTTACGGCATCTCCTTTGCGATGCTGGGGCTGCTCGTGGCAATAAACTTTACGACGCAGCTGATCGTAGACCTGCTTCTGTCGCTCTTCTCACACAAGCTGAATATGAGCCTGACGGTCAAGCTGACGCCGGTCATAACGGCTGTGGGGCTTCTCGTGTTTGCGGCGGCGCCGCTGCTCTTCCCCGCCTCGCCCTTTATAGGTCTTGTGATCGGAACGGTGATCTATGCGGCGTCGGGCGGCCTCGTTGAGGTGCTGATAAGCCCGGTTATTGCCGCTATTCCCTCTGACGACCCCGACAGAGAGGTGTCGAAGCTGCATTCGAGCTATGCGTGGGGCTGCGTTGCCTCACTGCCCCTGCTCTCCTTATTTATCCTCGGCTTTGGCGGCGAGGCGTGGCAGATACTCACTCTAATCTGCGCTCTCATCCCGATAACCGGCGCTATACTCTACTTAGGAACCGAGCTACCCGAGCTTAAGACACCCGAGCGCATCGGAGGAGCTATAAAGCAGTTTAAAAATCCTGCTCTTTGGTTCTCCGTTCTGGCGATCTTTCTCGGCGGTGCGACCGAATGCACGATGTCACAGTGGGCGTCGGGATACATAGAGGCGGCGCTCGGAATAGACAAGATATGGGGCGACATCTTCGGAGTTACGCTCTTTGCGGTGATGCTCGGCATAGGCAGGACGCTCTACTCTAAATACGGCAAGAGCCCCGAGCCCATCCTCTTCTTCGGCTCTCTCGGCTCGGTGGTCTGCTATCTCGTTGCGGCGCTCTCGCCCTCACCGATAATATCGCTTATAGCCTGCGCTATGACCGGTCTATGCGCATCTATGCTCTGGCCGGGAACGCTCATCTATGCGGCTGACAGGATCCCCTCGGGCGGAGTTCTCGTCTACGCTATGATGGCGGCGGGAGGTGATCTCGGTGCGTCAGTCGGGCCTCAGCTGGTCGGTGCCGTCGCTGATATCGCATCGGCTTCGGGCTGGCTCGGCGACATCCTCACGGGCTCTGCCGAGGCTGTCGGCATGAGGGTCGGAATGCTGGCGGTCAGTGTGCTGCCTATACTCGCCGCATGCGTTTACGCCGTTATCTATCGCAGATACAGACAAAATATGCAAATAAGACTTGACAAATAACCCCATTTGGGGACTGAAAGATATAATATAAGCGCCTCCTCAGCTATAATGCCGATGGGAGGCGCTTTTTTGCGTTGCCAAGTGGGTTATGAAAGGATAAAGCGGATAACTTGACACGGGGTGCGGCTATCATAAAAAATCAAGCCATGATCCACTATCGGCTCTTTTATCGCATCCGAGCGTCGCACCATCCTTAATACTTATACTTCTTCTTAAATGCGGCGAGCAGGCACAGTCCTAAGATAAGCGAGAACAGATCCGAGAACACGACCGAGAGCCAGACGCCGTCAAGCGCAGTGAGGAGCCCGGAGAAAAGCCCGCCCTCGATGCCAAAGAGCATAGGCAGCAGCAGGACGCCTCCGACCTGGAACACGATCGTCCTCGCAAAGGACTGGACGGCGGAGATGAGACCATCGTTCAGCGCAGTGAAGAAGGAGGAGATGAAGATGGACAATCCTGCAAAGAGGAAGCAGAAGGAATAGAGGCGGAAGCCCCTGAGGGTCATAGCGAGGAGCGCCTCGTCGTAGCCCACGAACATATATGACAGGGGATAGGCGAGAAGCTCGGAGGATGCGAACATAATGAGAGAGGATAAGAGTATAATTACCGAGCTTTTCTTCCTTAAGCTCTTAAGCTCGTCAGAGTTGCCCGCTCCGTAGTGGAAGCCTATGACCGGCGCTATGCCGACCGCATAGCCGATGAAGGCGGAGATGAATATAAAGTTGACGTACATAAGCACGCCGTAGGCGGCTATACCGTCCTCTCCCGCTATGGACATAAGCTGTGCGTTGTAGAGCATGCCGACGACGGACATCGAGATGTTTGAGAGCAGCTCGGAGGAGCCGTTAAAGCATATTCTGCCTAAGCTGCCGAAGTTCGGCCTTGCGGGGACGAGATGAAGAAGGCCCGTTGCCCTCCTTCCGAAGAAGAAGAGGGGAACGACACCGCCGATAAGCTGGCTGAGCGCCGTAGCAAGGGCGGCACCAAGGAGGCCGAGGGGTATTACAGCAACTAAAAGCGCATCGAGAACCATATTCGTCACGCCTGCCATCACCGTGAAATAGAGGCCGAGCTTCGGCTTTTCCGCCGTTACGCAGAGCGACTGAAAGAGGTTCTGGAGGATGAAGGCGGGTATCGAGATCGACAGCACCCTGCCGTAGAGAATGCAATCCTCGAGCATATCGCCCTCAGCACCGAGCAGGGCGGCAACGGGGCCGACCGTGGTGACGCCGAGGATAGCGAGAAGGGCGCCGATAGCGACCGACGTGTAGACCAGCATCGAGAAGGTCTTGTCTGCTCTTGTGGGGCCGTCGAAGCTCTTTCCCGCATCCTCGCCGAGGATCTTAGAGATGAGAGCCGAGCCGCCTGTGCCGAGCATAAAGCCCGGGGCGCCGAGGATCATGATATACGGATATATGAAGTTAATGGCGGTAAACGCCGTTTTGTCTGCGAAGTTAGACACGAAGAAGCCGTCAACAACGCCGTATATGGACGTGAAAACGAGCATCAGCACGCTCGGCAGAGTAAAGCGCAGGATGCGCTTATAATCGAAATGGTCTGAAAGCTGGATCTGCATTATTATTCCTTACTTGTTTTTTCCTTGGATATTCTATCATATGCGTATAGAAATGTCAAGGAGGAGGGAGCCGATGAATGGCGGCGAGGAGGCAAAGCTTGGCAGGGTAGGCTACGATAAATCGTAGCGTGGATGCAAAGCTTGGCGGGGTCGGATACGAGAAATGGCAGCGGAGCTGCATGAACCAACACGGGGTGTCATGGATTGGCTGACGCTATGAATTGCCTTGGGGCGTTTGAGCGGCATTCTGCCGCAGTGCAGTTTTTGCTGAGGGCAAAGTGAAGTCTGCCGCTTTGGGCAAGTGAAGTTTCGACGGGGACGAAGTGAAGCTTTTGCCCGAGGGCAAAAGTGGTGGGGGAGGCGTTACTCCTTTTGTGCTTTGATGAAGTCCTTTGGCGAGGAGCCGAATTCCTCCCTGAAGGCACGGTAGAAGGTGCGCATTGAGGAGAAGCCGGATTCGAAGGCGCAATAGGTGACGTCGTGCCTGCCCTCACGCATAAGCATTACTGCGCTTCGGAGCTTTACGGAGGTTATATACTTCGAGAGCGTCGTCCCGAGGGCGGAGGAGAAATAGCGAGAGACGTAGCTGTTGCTATAACCGAAATGACGAGAGACGTCCTTCGGGGTGATGCCGTTTTTATAGTTCTCGTCAATATAGAGGAGGATGCGTGAGGTGAGGTCGCTGTCGGCGTCTCCGCCCTTATCGACGAGAGCCAGGGCATCGAGAAGTATGCCGAGGGCGGTGTAGATATAGCCTAGGCGTAGAATAGGCTTATCCTCTGCGGCGACGATCCTCTCATAGCAGGAGCGAAGCTCGGCACAGACCTCGGGGTCGGTGATAAAGGGGGAGGCGAGGCTCTTTCCCTTTACCGCCTCGATGAACTCCTCGCAGACGTGGGGAGGTATGAGCAAAACCGATGATGCGGAGGACGTCGGCGTCCTGTATGCGTGGGTCGAATAGCTGAGCGCGACCGAAACGGCAGGCGCACGAAGCAGCTCGGTGCGGCCGTCCACACGCATCTCCATCTCGCCCTCGTTTATGAAATATATCTCTATCTGCGAATGAAACTGAAAGATACATCGGTCGTTTTTATAGCTTTTGCAGAATATCTTGGCCGCCCGCTCTCTTTCCGCATTAAATCTCGCATGCTGCATATATTATTCCCTCCGGTCAAAAAATGGCACATAAAAAAGCGCAAACGGCAGGATTGTGCCCTGAGTTGATGCTATAATTATAGCAAAGGGCATTAATTATGTCAATATATTGCACATTGTTCGGCGGCGATGTTTGCCCCGGGTGGAGGCTGTTATGAAAAATAAACGGGTGATGCGCTCTGCAGCGCTGTTTCTCACACTGGTGCTGGTGGGCTGCTTGCTTTTATGCTCCTGCGGTGATACGGGGAGCGATAGTGAATGCCGTCATACGGATATGAACTGCGACGGCGAATGCGAGCTGTGCGGCGGTAAGACAGAGATCCGGCACGAGGATTCGGACGGCGATAAAAAATGCGACAGATGCGGAGGAGATATGATGACGGGAGAGATAAGCGCGAAGAAGAGCGCCTCGGTCAGCGAGGGTGTTACGCTCTACCCTACGCACGGGATTGGCTGGTCGGGCGAGACCTACCGAGGAAGCCGCATCAGCTATCGCATCACGGTTAAAAACGAGGGCGAGAGCGCCACTACGGCAGAGATACAGACGACCCTGCCTCGGTATACGAAATATTTATCGGGGGCGGAACGCACCGACGGCGACAGGCTCCTCTGGACGCTGGCTCTTGGGGCAGGCGAGGAAAAATCCGTGGAATACACCCTTGAGCTGACGGCAGGCCGAGAGGCCTCGGGCGAGGTGATCTCGGGCGGAGGAACGACGGTAAACGGCTGTGAGATCTCCTCTTGCGACCTCTATATCGGCAGCACGCTCAACGAGATAGACAGAAAATACGTCGACCTTGCGGTAAGAGTTCTTGCCCCGTCATCCTTCGGCGGCATTGACCTGGCTGCGAGAATTTATACCCACGCCTTTACGCAGGGCGGTGCGGTGAGCGAGCTGATACCGGGAGATCCCCTCGACGCTATCGACGCGGTGATCTATGGCTACGGAGGCTACGAGAGGCTCTTTTCCTCGGTTGCGCCCGGGCTATGGGGAGGCAGGCTGCTTGGCGGCGGCAAGGCGTATCTATGCGGCTCTGCCCGAGATGATATCGGCATAGGAGACCTTATCTCAGGCGACCTTCTGATAGTGAAATCGAGCGAGGAATGTAAACTTTACATAGCAAATAACGGCATTTTGACCGATATCACGGACAGGGCGGCGGAGGTTGACACCGAAAGAGTGTTAGCGTCACTTGGCACCTCGGATGCATTTATCACTGTGCGCCCGTCGCTTAATATGACGGCCTTTACCCCCTCCGACCCCGATGAGGAGGCCCCGGAGCTAAGCGACGCTCAAAGGGCGATAATAGCGGCGGCGGAGAGCTACCTCTACCGAGGCGAGGCTCTACAATACGAGGACGTGCATTTCGGCCTCTCGTCCACGTCGGGAGAATATCGCTGGGCATACGGAGAGAAGCTGCCCGAGGAATATACGAGCGACGAATGGGGCTACGTTAACTGTGCCGTCTTTACCTACGACGTTTATCTTGCCGCACTTGGCTTCCGCCTGCCCGGCAATATGTATACGACCGAGAGGCTGACCGAGAACTCCGCCATCTATGGGATGCGCGTTTTCAGCCTTGAGCGCTCACGCTCGGAGGTCTATTCCCCGGAGGAGCAGCTCGAGGTCGAAAGGCAGTTTATGGAGACGCTCGAGGTCGGCGACATTATGGTGAGGAGGCACAAGAACGCCACCACCGGCAAGACGACCGGCCACGCTATGCTCTACGTAGGAAACGGCAAATTCATCCATTCGAGCGGCGCAAGCTACACGGCTCCCGGCGGAGTGGGCAAGGAGGTCTACGAGGCGACGATCAGGGGTCACAGAGTACACGACTACCTCTTCTCGGGCAAGACCTCGATGTTTAACGACGAGGATAACGTTATTACCATTGTCAGACCTCTTAATGGCTTCTCGGGTGAGATACCCGAAAACTCAAGAAACCGCATGGAGGGCATGAAGGGCATAAAGGCGGAGAAGCTATCGAGCCATCCCTCCTCCGTGAGCGTTTCGCCCGGTGGCGAGATAACCTACACGTACGTTATAACTAATCTCGGTGACGAGCCGAGAACCATCACCGTTTCCGACAGGGCGCCCCTTGGAACGAGCTACATCGCAGGCGCTGACGAGGTATGCGACGGTGTTCTATACTTCAAGCTTACACTTAATGGCGGCGAGGTCGGCTCGGTGTCATATACCGTGAGGGTAGACGAGGACGCCAAGGACGGTATGCTCATTGATGGTGTTGACGGACGTGTCGAGGGCGTTTTACACCGCACGGCGGCGACCCGTGTTAAAAAAACGCTTGATAAGAGCGAGGGCGACGCCATTCTTCGTGCGCTCGCCCAGCTAAGGAATGAAGGCACCGAGCTTACGGGGCTTGAGCTTATAAACGAGATATATAAAAGAGCTCTCGGTGTCGCCGACATCTTCCGTGACGGCACCGTCAGCTCGGTCTTGCGTGATGGTGAGGAGAGCGTCTTTGCGGAATCGGAGAAGGTGAACAACAAGAAAAGCCTCTCAAAGCTAAGATATGACGAGAGCTACTACTCCTCGATGCTCGTCGACCATCTCTACGGCGGCATGCGCTTTGACTCCTCGGATAAGCTCCACGACAGAACGAGGCTTTTACGGGAGCATAATCTCGTTGCGGGCGACGTCCTGCTTGCGAGAACGAGCTCGAGCGAGTACGTCTACGTATGGGGAGGCGACGGCGTGCTGTATAACCTCACCTCGGGCATCTCGGAGGTTGCCGACTTCGGACAGCTAGCCGAAAGGCTGCTCTACTACGGCAGGGATTTTGCGGTTCTGAGGCCCTCTTATATTCTCGAGGCGTGAGCTCTGGGGGCGAGCTGTAAGCCTTCCCTCTGGCGGAAGATTATCGGAGTTAAGAACGCCTTAACCGTTAATTAAAAAATGAAAAAAAGGCATCGGCAGATAGGGCGACGCTCGCTATGAGTACCGTTCTATTGCCGATGCCATTTATTTTGTGCGCTATACCGACGATGCTTTTCATCAGGTAGATATACCGACGATGACTGTTTTTTCAACCCGTGTGGGTTATTTCTGCTTTTTATCCTCTCCGAACTCGCGGCGGAAGAGCTTTACGTAAGGCATCAGCATGCCCTCGTTCATCTTGCCCTTGATCTTGCGGCGGAGCTTTTCGTTGCCGAGTAAGAAGCCGACGAGATACATCATATACGATCTCGCCCACTTTTTCTGCGGGAAGTCGTAGAAGCCGTTTTTCTTATAGAACTTATGATCGGCACGCATCATTCCCCTCATCTCGTAGATGAGATCGCGGAAGATCTTCAAGCCACCGACGCCGTAGAAGCTCTGCGGAGGCACGTAGCCCTCGGAAAAGGCATAGGAGATGCGTGCGCAGAGCGCATCGACCGTGCCGTCGGGGTCATCCTCGTCGGTTGCAACGCCTGCAAGGAAATTATGTCCGACGGAGGCACGAGCCTCTACTACCGTCCTGAGGTTATCCTCCTCGGAATAGTCTCCGCTGATGAGATAGCCGATCGGCATTCCGACGGTGACGGTGCGGTGACCGTTGCAGAAGTTTCTGTCGTCGTACATCTTGAAGAGCGGGCCCATCGAATGATCCTTGATCGAAAAGGCGTATACTATCGCATCCGCCGTCTGGATACTCTCTCTTAAATAGCTGTCGAAGCCGTCGGGATAGACGCACTTAGAGCTGACTGCGCAGGCGAAGCAGCCTATGCATCCACCGAGCAATCCAAGCTTGGAAATGTCAACTATTCTTGTCTTATAGCCGATATTTGCCTGAAATCTTGCTATCATCCGTCCAAGGCTCGTGTCGGTTTGATCGCCGTCTGTGATGATGACGATATCCTTTTCACAGCCCGGCTTTGCTTCGGTGGGTATAGTGGCTAGCTTAGGCGTGTGCGTGCCGCCCGAGCGGTGGCGGACTATCCTATCCTCGACGCCACTCTCAACCATGCTGACGAGATATTTGAAGAAGCCGACAGCCTCCTCTCTGCCCCGCTCGGTGAGCAGATCGTCCATATCGGCGAGCAGGCCGTTTACGTATCTCATGCCGAGATCGGCGATATTGTCCTCGATATAGGCAGCCGCCGTTATATCGTAGAAGTGCTTCGAGGTGGATATCTGCGTTGCCCACTTGCCCGAGAGGTCGATCCCCGAAGCCTTCAGAAGCTCGATGAATTTATGCATCCCGTAGGGGGCAAGGAAGGTGTATACGGGGTATGAAAATACGACAATTTCCGCCCACTCAAGTATCTCCTCAGCTCTCGAGAAATCCTTTTCCAACAGCTTTATCAGCTGTGCGGCGTTCAGGATGCGGAACTCATGCTCCGTGAATTTTTTAGACAGGTAGATGCTCGTTTGGAGCGTGATGCTGTTTTTGCCCTTTGGGCTGCCGTTTATGACTGCTATCCTCATAGTCGTCCCCCCGTTGATAATTAACTGAGTTAAGTATAGCATATCCACTCTGACAAATCAAGAACATTCTGCCTCTTTTGGCAAGTAGGGCTACGTCGGGGCGGTAGGGATCATTACTGCACGCACAACAAAAAAGCTTACGCAGGGTTTTAGTGCGGCGAATGGAGCGGAGTTAATTTTGCGCATATGCGTGCGCATACTTGACAATAGTGAGGCTTGTATGATAAAATATTTCGTGGTCGGCGTTTTCAGCTTATGATAAATATCTGCGTCCGACCTCACGAGGTTTTATTGATGAAGCTTGACTTTTTATTTTTCATTGAGGCTGCACTGCTCGGCTTCGGCTTGGCTATGGACGCCTTCTCGGTTTCCTTAGCTAACGGCTTGAACGAGCCGGGAATGAAAAGAAGAAAGATACTTGGGATAGCCGGGATCTTCGCCTTCTTTCAGGCGCTGATGCCTATGATCGGCTGGGTGCTTGTAAAGACGGTGGTTGAGGCATTCGGCTTTATTGAGGTGCTTATCCCCTGGTGCGCTCTCGGACTGCTCGGCTTCATCGGAGCTAAGATGCTTATAGACAGCCTGCACCCCGACTGCGACGACGAGCGCGCGGAAAAGGGCGAATGCACTATGACGAAGCCCCTGACCTTTGCCGCACTTACCGTGCAGGGTGTCGCAACATCTATCGATGCGCTCTCCGTCGGCTTCACTATTGCGGAATACGGAGTGCTTGAGGCGCTGGTCTGCGCAGGCGTTATCGCCCTCGTCACCTTCCCTATCTGCCTCGGAGGCATCCTCATCGGGCGCAAATTCGGCTCGCAGCTATCAAACAAGGCGGGCATCCTCGGCGGCTCGATACTCATTCTGATCGGACTTGAGATATTCATTACATCCTGGTTCTGACGGATAATTTTGGATCAAAAAGCAAATAATAATATACAAATACACACAAAAAGTAAAGGAGTTATACCCCTATGAAGATGAAGCTCTCCTTCCGCTGGTATGGCGACAGCGACCCTATCTCCCTTGAGTATATCTCCCAGATCCCCGGCATGCGCTCGATCGTTTCGGCGGTTTACGACGTTAAGCCCGGCGAGGTCTGGAGCAGGGAGTCTATCAAAAAGATGGCTGACGAATGCAAGGCGCACGGCCTTGTGTTTGACGTCGTTGAGTCCATCCCCGTCCACGAGGATATTAAGCTCGGCAGAGGAAACGTTGACGAGCTGCTCGAGGTCTACTGCGAGAACGTGAGAAGATGCGCAGAGATGGGCATCAAGTGCGTCACCTATAATTTCATGCCCGTTTTCGACTGGACACGCACCCAGCTTGACAAGAAGGCTGCCGACGGCTCCACCAGCCTCGTCATGTACTGGGATCAGATGCGCGGCCTCGACCCTCTCAAGGATGATATCCACCTCCCCGGCTGGGATTCCAGCTACACGCAGGCTGAGGTCCGTGAGCTCATCACCGCTTACGGCGAGCTTGGCGAGGAGGGACTCTGGGCAAACCTTGAGAAGTTCTTAAAGAAGGTCATTCCCGTCGCTGAGGAGTGCGGAGTAAGAATGGCGATCCATCCCGACGATCCGCCCTATCCCATCTTCGGTCTGCCTCGCATCATCACCTGCGAGGAGAACCTCGACCGCTTCCTTAAGCTCTACGACAGCCCCGCAAACAGCCTCTGCCTCTGCACCGGCTCGCTCGGCTGCGCCGCTTCGAACGACATCGTCAAGATGGTCAAGAAGTATGCGGCTATGGACCGCATCGCCTTTATGCACATCAGAAACGTTAAGGTCATGGAGGACGGCTCCTTCGAGGAGCGTGCGCACCTCTCCTCCTGTGGCTCGCTCGACGTCTACGAGATCGTCCGTGCGCTCGTTGAATGCGGCTACGAGGGCTACGTAAGACCCGACCACGGCAGAATGATCTGGGGCGAGACGGGCAAGCCCGGCTACGGCCTCTTTGACAGAGCGCTCGGCGCAACCTATATCAACGGTCTTTTCGAGGCACTTGAAAAGGAGCTTGCAAAGTAAGCCCGGTCGGCATATTTTGACAACTCTTATTGACAAATACCCTATCTAGATATAAAAACCGAGGCTTGGCAGCTTTTTGCCGAGCCTCGGGTTTTTATTTACTTTTCGACCTATAGCTTGGGCGCAGCGCGATCATAACGATGTGCGCATCTCATAGCTTTTATCCTCCCCACCTAACTATAACCCTGCGAAGCAGGATATCATCGCAATAGCGATCTCATCCGCCTATGGTGGATCTCATCCGCCTAATGGGAGCAGTATGAAAAGAGGATCATTATAGTTTTAAAAGACGGTTTTAGCTGCGTTGATCGCTCCTTCGAGCGCAACTTCCTCTACTTCTTTTTCTTCGCCTGGAAGAGAGACGCGATAAAGGTCTTTTTAACCTTCATAGCACTCTTGGGGCAGAACTCCTGGCAGCAGAAGCAGCGGATGCAGGCCTTGCGGTCGATGACTGCCTTGCCATCCTTGATGACTATCGCCTTTGCGGGGCAGATGTTTTTGCAGACGCCACAGCCAACGCACATATCAGCCTTGAGGGTGGGGCGTGTCTCGAGCACCTTTTCAACGATCCTTCCAAGGAAGCTCTTGAAGGGATTTTTCGACGAGCCCCAGAAGCCGAGCGAGCGGCGCTCGGTGACACGCTCGAAGTCGGGCACG
The DNA here is from genome assembly GCA_017501245.1 of Clostridia bacterium. Classification (GTDB taxonomy): domain Bacteria; phylum Bacillota; class Clostridia; order Oscillospirales; family CAG-272; genus UBA1740. Next base: position 77,868 of record JAFVXI010000030.1, on the reverse strand, counting down.
AGAAGGGGAGCAAGCTCTCCGTGGAGGATTATCTCCCCATCGGTTTGGGGCAGCATTCCCCTCCTTCTCGCCGCCTCGAGAGTGGGTATCTCAAAGGGGTCGTAGCCGATCAGCCTTGCGGCGATCATATCGAGCGTGTGGGGGGAGTGAGATGCTAAGAGCGCACCCATCCTCTTGGGCGTGCCTGCGGTAGGTCCGTTGCCCTCCATACCTACGACGGCGTCGACGATCGAGAGAGTGGGATGGAAATACTCGTCGAGATCGAGGAGCATATCCGCAAAGTCCTCGTAGGAGGGGTAGCGATAATGGTATTCGGGCTTCGTTACGCCCGGGATAACGCCGAAGATATTCTTTGCCGCGCAGGACATACCCATCATGCCGTGGCTCTTGAGCTTGCAGAAGTTGATGATATGATCGGCGGCATCGAGATAGCTCGTGTAGCTGAAGGAATTGCACACCTTGGCGTCGGGGTGGCGAGCCTCGCTCTCGGTGAAGTCCATATTCAGCTTGGCGCCGTGTGCCTCGACCTCGTGCATTCCCGTTGCGTTATAGACCTTCGTGAGGTGGGCGGTGTTGTAAAGACCTCCCGGGCTGTCGCCGACGATGACCTCGCCCGCACCCGCCTCAAGGAGCAGCTCGGTGAGCGCAGAGAGCAGAACGGGATGGGTGGTTGCCGCCTCCTCGGGCTTCATCGCCGAGACGAGATTTGCCTTTATGATGATCCTGTCGCCCGTCTTGACAAAGCCGAGCCCTCCGATGGGGGCGAGCAGCTCGGTGAGTGCCGCCTTTGCCTCGCAGAGCTCGTATTCTCCGAGGGGGAGGACTGACACGGGGTCGGTGGGGCTATAATATTTTGATGCGTAGCCTTCGTTTGGCATATTGCCTCCTTGGGTGTTTTGTGAATATGCGCCGCCTTCGGTGCGCTTTTTTTTAATTACTCCTTTATTTTAACACACTGCGAGGATTATTGCAATAGCCGAATATGGGAGTCGGACAGTATGATATCCGACGCTTTCATCTTGACAATCGGGCGCGCATCATATAAAATATAAAGGAAGAATGCTAAAGGGGGATAAAAAATGACCGACAGCAAAAAATTTACCTCGGGGATAACCAAGGTGTTTGGCGACAACGGGCTCGGAAAGCTGCTCAACCAGAAGCGTGTGGAGCTGTTTCTCGCCCTGACTGACAGGATGCTCGAGGAGAACGAGAAATATAATCTGACGGCTATAACCGACCCCGACAAGATCATACTTAACCATTATCTCGACTGTGCGACTCTTGCGGCGAGGCTGCCAAAGGGAGCGAAGATAATCGACGTCGGCTGCGGTGCGGGCTTCCCTACCCTGCCTATCGCCATCCTGAGAGATGACGTCAGCATCCTTGCGATGGACTCGACGTCAAAGAGAGTCGACTACGTTAACACGACGGCGGAGCTGCTCGGGCTTAAGAACGTGAGAGCCGTTGCGATGCGTGCAGAGGACGGGGCGCATATGCCAGAATACCGTGAGAAGTTTGACGTTGCCTGCGCAAGGGCGGTTGCCGAGATGAGGACGCTGTGCGAGCTTTGCCTCGGCTACGTTAAGGTTGGCGGCGAGTTTATCGCCATGAAGGGAAAGAACGCAGAGTTTGAGCTTTTGGGAGCGAAGAAGGCTATCGCCATTATGGGCGGCTCGGGAGCTAAGGCAGAAGAGGTCACGCTAAAGGGCTTCGGCGAGGTGCTGTCGCATCCTCTCATCATCGTGCCTAAGAGGTCTAAGACCCCGTCCGACTATCCCCGCCCCTTTGCGAAGATATCAAAAAAGCCGCTCTGAGGTGCGATAAGGCCGAAAGAGAAGCAAAGCAAAAAAAGACTCTATATCAGAATATACAGAAAAAAGTCGACCCCCGTGTCGACTTTTTTCAATTTTCAGCGGCGTAAGCTGTGCCACGGAGTGAGCTGGGAGAAAATAATATATCGCAGGGCTCGCCCTCGCCAAATAACGATAAAAAGCGCCATAGCCCCCGTGATATACTTAGGCAAAAGGGGGATCAGAGAGATGGATATGTTTGAGGAAGCACGTGCGATAAAAAGCACGATGGAGCTGTGCAGACTAACGCAAAGCCAGCTTGCGAGGCAGCTCGGCGTCAGCCAATCCTACGTGGCAAACAAGCTGAGGCTCTTAAAGTTTTCGCCCGAGCTTGAGGAAAAGATAAAGCGCTCGGGCATCTCGGAGAGGCACGCACGCTCGCTCCTTCGCCTTGAATCCGAGGAGGACGTGGGAGAGGTGCTTGACGCAGTGCTTGAAAGAAATCTGACGGTCAGGGAGTGCGAGGCGATAGTTGACGCAGAGGTTATGGCGGCACTGCCTGAGAAGATAGGCAGAGCCGATGCGATCGACAAGATCGACCGCTTTGCAAGGGCTATAAAAGAGGGCTGTGACGTCCTGCGCTCGGACGGGATAGAGGCGAGAGCGAGGACGAGCTATCTCGGCGAGGATATGTATATCACCGTCGTCGTAAAGGGCGTTTGATAGGGATTTTTAGTCGATTTTGTAAGCTATAATTTACATATATCGCCGATTTATCTGTAATGCCGTGACAAATACTCCACTTGGTGTATCAACAAAAAAAGCTTTCGCAGGTAGCGAAAGCTTTTTTCTTTGGCCTTTTGTTCCGATCTATAAGGTCGGAGCATTTGATATTTGAGGCTGTCTGCCGGCTTTATCAGATGCCGATCAATAGAGCTTCTTTGCCGCCGTCTTTAGCCTCTCGCGGATCTCTATCTTCTGCGGGCAGACCTGCTCGCACCTGCCGCAGCCGATGCAGTCGGACGCCTTAGGGCTCTCGGGGAGCTTTGCTCCCGCCTCACCTCTTGTCAGCCTTGCCATAGCGACGTCGTTCATAGCGGCGAAAATACCCGACACGGGTATATCCTTAGGGCATACCTCGGCGCAGTAATTGCATGCCGTGCAGGGGATGGTGTTTGACTCCCTGATGATGGCTCTTGCCCTGTCGGTTGCGAGAAGCTCCTCGGGGCTGAGCGGCAGGGGCGGGCTCATGGTGCGGATGTTATCCTCCATCATAGCCATATTGCCCATACCCGAGAGGATCATAAAGACCTCGGGGTAGCCCGCTACGTATCTTAGTGCGTAGGAGGCGTGGCTTCCTCCTCCGAGGCTATCGAAAAGCTCTGCCGCACGGGGAGGCAGATTTGCAAGTGCGCCGCCCTTTACGGGCTCCATAACGATGACCCTCTTGCCGTGCTTTACCGCAACGTCGTAGCACGCCTTGCTCTGCACGCCGGGATCGTCGTAGTCAAGATAATTTATCTGCAGCTGGACGACCTCTATCGAGGGCTGCTCGTTGAGGATCATATCAAGCACCTCTGCCGTGTCGTGGAAGGAGATGCCTATATGCCTGATATATCCCTCTTTCTTCAGGTCAGAGACCGTTTCAAAGGCACGCTGAGCCTTGAAGCTCGCATATCTCTCGCGGTTAAGTGCGTGGACGAGATAGAAATCGAAATAATCGACCTTGCAGGCGGCAAGCTGGCTCTCAAAGAAGGGCCTCACCGTTTCCTCGCCGTTTATATACCAGACAGAGAGCTTATCCGTGAGGATAAAGGCGTCTCTCGGATACCTTGCCGAGAGGCACTCGCCGACGGCAAGCTCGCTCTTGGTGTCAAGATAGCCGTGAGCCGTGTCAAAATAATTAAAGCCCGCATCGATAAATGCATCTATCATCGAGGAAAACTCTGCCACGTCTACCTCTCCGTCCTTCATCGGCAGGCGCATACAGCCAAAGCCGAGTCTGCCCTTGATCTTTTCCATAGGGTTGCCTCCTTTTATTATGGGGGGTACATGACTATTATAGCATTTATAGAGATGTATGTAAAGAGGGAATTTTCTGCGTTAAATTATCACGCCGATATTAGATTATTATTGCAATTTATAAAAATATATGGTACAATAAAAAAGTAAGAAATCAAGAGGAGGCACGACGAATGAGGATCGACCTTTTTCATAACAAAATAATAAAGGATACGGCGAGCGAGAGCTTCGTTGCAAGCGTGACAAACGGGCTCGCACCAAAGATCGAAGAGCTCTTTGACGATGCCGTCGGCATCCTTATGTACGAGGACTATATCGCCGACGGATTTATCGACGGGGGCGTGTGCTACTATCCTCTGACGGTCGAGCGCAGAAGCGGCGACTCTACCGTCTGGATCTCGTGGCCTTATGATAAGGAGAAATTTTCCTCCCCCTCGCCCTACTCCTATATAGGCGAGGAGCCGCTCGAGATCTCGCTCTCACCCTCCGTGCCCGAGTGCTTTGAGGAGGCTATCTCTGCGAGGGCACGCAACTATGACAAGGATGCTATGCGCATCACCGTGCGTGCCGCCAGCGACGATCCGCTCTTCCTTTCCGGTAAATATTCGCAAACCTTTGTTGACATTTTATCCTCTCAGATAACGAGAGAGGTGTCGAGAGTGCTTGCCCTCGAGGGTCTTGGCGCGTCCTCTATCGAGCTTGAGCTGGTTTATGCGCCCGGCACGTATATGGAGCACACCTCCGAGAACGTGACCTACCGCCGCCTCCTTATGGTGGACGGTGCATCCCGCCCGAGAGACTTCTGGGTGAAGTGGACGAGGATAGGCGGAGGAGTTGCTTACACCTTAGCGGACGACGTTTCTGCCGATGCTATACTCTTTGAGCTTGGCGAGGACGTTGCGCACAAGATACGAGAGAAGGAATATCGCTTCCTCTGCTCGTCTAACCCGAACACCTACCAGGCGGCGTTAGGAAAGAAGGCCGTCACCGAATGGAGAGACCTCATAAAGAGGGCTGTGCGCCGAGGAGAGATCACCAAGGTGGAGAGCGAGCTCGTGCTTGCCGAGCGCTCGGGCGAGATACACGATAAGCTCGCCGAGGTGCTTGACCGCTTTGGCTACACCGAGCCTAAGACGGAGGAAAAGAGCGACGAGGGCTTTGACTCCCTTATGGATATGGTCAGACGTGCGCTCGAGAACAGCGAGGGAATTGCCTCGTCGGGTGATGAGGACAAGGAGCCCGCACTCGCTATGGCAGGCGATGGACTTTCCTTCCCCTCCGAGCTTGCCCCGGATGACGGAATGATCTCGCTTGACCTCGGACTTGGAGCAGAAGAGGCTGACGAGGCGGCCGACGAAGGCATAGCCCCCGATGACCTTGAGATAGACGACGCCGAGAGCTCTGAGGATATAGATGCCGCTGAGGACGAGCCCTCCGTATTCGATGACGAAGAGGCGGCTGACGAAGCCGACGAGGATATCGAGGCTGAGGAGCCCGATGTTGAGGAACCCGATGCTGAGGACGAGACCGTCGCAAATGAGGACAGCTACGAGGATGCCGAGAGCATCACGATGGACGAGCTTTTCGCACGTCTTGAAAAGGAGCTTTCGACAGACGAGGCTGACGAGCCCGCCGTAGAGGAAGAAAACGACGAGCCCATCATCGAGGATGAGGCTGTCGTCGAGGAGGCTGACGAGGAGATCGAAGAAGAGGACGTCGAGGCCGAGGCTGTTGAAGCTGAGGATGAAGCCGAATACGCAGAGGATATCCCGACGGCAGGCGAAGCCATCGTCGAGGAGATTAATGAGGATGCTATCGAAGCTGAAGCCATTGACGCCGAGGCCGATGAGGAGGCTGCCGAAGCTGAAGCCATTGATGCCGAGCCCGATGAGGAGGCTATGCCCGCCGAGGAGCTCGTTATAACCGACGAGATCATGCACGAGGTCAATGACGATGCCGAGGAGTGCGCTGACGACGAGGAGCAGATCATCCCCGCCGACGAGATCTCGCTTGCGCCGACCGACGGCTTTGAGCCCTATCCCACCGAGGTGGCAGATGAGCCCACAAACGAGGCAGAGGAAGTGAAGCCCGTAAAAGAGGCTACGGCATATAGAGCGGCAACAGACGATGAATTCAGTGCGGCGTACACCGACAGAGCGGAGCTTGAGAGGCGCCGCGAGGAGGAGCTGCGCCGAGAGATAGAGGCAAAGATCCGCCTTGAATACGAGGCGATGGCAAGAGCGAAGGCAGAGGCCGAGATCGAGAGACTCCTAGCCGAGAGCCGTGCGCTGAAGGAAGAAAACGAGAGGCTTGCGAGAGCGGCGAGGAGCGCCGAGGAGATGCACGCAAGAGAGGTCAGCGACCATCTTGAAACCTCAGAGCGTGCCCGTGCTACCGAGGAGCAGCTCAGAGCCGAGCTTGAGGCCAAGGAGAGAGCCGAGGCACGTGAGCGTGACAGGCTTGCCGAGGCGGCGAGGATCGCCGTTGAGGAGCAACGCAGAAAGGAGCTCGACGCACGCAACGAGGCTATACGCCTGGAGCGTGAGAGGCTGGAGGCTGAAAGGCTTGAAGCCGAGAGACTTGAGGCCGAGAGGCTCGCTGAGGAGCGCCGCCGTGAGGAGGAAGAGGCAAAGAGACTCGAAGCCGAGAGACTTGCCGAGGAGGCAAGACGCGCAGAGGAGGCTCGCTTCATCTCCAAGCGTGCAAAGATCATCTTCCGCCGCCCCACCGATCAGCTGATTATCAGCAGGATAAGAGAGATCGTTGAAGAGACCATCATCGCAAACGGAAAGCAGAACGTGCGCATCCATATGAAGGCATATCAGGAGGACAGAGACGTAATCAACCTCGACATCCTCAGGATGCCCGCATCCGAGGGCGAGCTGCTCGTCAGCATCGTTAAGGCGATCGGAAACGCACGCATCGGCGTAACGAAGATCATACTTGAGTAAATCCGACTTTACACTTCTATAATACAATAGCATGAAAAAGCAAGTCCTGAGATTGTTTCGGGACTTGCTTTATTTTTGAAAGGTTTTATTTACATTTTTTATGTATTATGGGTAGAAATGCTTTATCTATATCTCCGGGGAATTCCTTATTTCCTTTCTGAAATCGATTGATTATCAGATGTGCTTATAATCTTCACCTCGCAAGGCTTGCCTGTTTTAACAGCATAATCTATCACGTATTTAGTACCACGTGAAAAGCCGTCCCATAAGGCGAAAACATAATCCGCTCTATCAACGATCTACCTATCCCGTACCAGCGGTGCCGCTCTACCATAGTGAGCATAATCGGGAGTTATCACCGTGAGATGGATGCGCATATGCCTTGCATACTGCTCTGCTATCCGATCTATGCCAACGGCACCGCCCGTAATAATCTCCTCACAGGGCGGTAATAACCCCTCAAGCTCTATGTCTTTTATTGATCTCGACCCTATAACCGCTATCCTCACTATTCTCTCACCCCCAATTTTTAGTATACTCATTTTAAGTATACTTACAACATTATACCACAAAATAATCTTAAAATATACTTAATTTAAGTTTATTTGGAGATTGTTATTATGAGAAATAAGAAAAATAAGCATCTTGGCATAGAGATCGACCCCGAGCTTCACTACAAGCTACACTATATTTCAAAGTATTACGGAAGGTCGGCAAACGGCGAGATTCTTTATCTCATCCGTCAGGAGATCCGTGCATTTGAGGAGGCGGAGGGAAAGATCGAGATGCCGCCCCCTGCCGACACCGACGCAAATGATCGGCCGTTATAGCCTTATAGCTCTCCTGACCGACGCTCGGAAGCTCCACGAGGCACACACCACGACCGACGCCCTGATGTGCATCGACGCACAAGCCACGACCGATGAAGCACAACGAGAACGGGCTTTAGCGTTTCAAAGATCATACTTGAATAGAGCTTGAATAATAAAAAGCAAAAGGCTCGGGCAGAAGATCTCTGTCCGAGCCTTTTTTCGTCGGGATGCCGACGGGATAATAGCTATTATTTCTGAACGAGGTGGATAGCGAAGCCGCAGACCTCATCCTTGAAGTAAACGAACTTGGGCTTTCCGGTCTTGTCGTCGTAGGTGATGCTCTCCTCGTCGAAGGCGAAGCCCTGCCTCTTGAAGTATGCCATCGCACGGTCTACGAAATGAGTCTTGATGCCGATGTGGCCGTGTGCGCCGGGTGCGGGCTTGCACATAAACTCAAACGCATCGCCTGCGAAGATGGACTTGCTGGTCTCTCTGTTTGCCATGCCGAACATAGCGTCGAAGAGCTTAGCGCCCTTTGCAGCCTCCTCGGGAGAGCCTGCATTGATGCCCATATGAGTGAACTCAAGGCCGAGCATGATCTTAACGGCATTCTTGGTGAGGGCGGTGATCTCGTCCCACTTCTTCTCCTTTACGAGCTCGTCCTTAACCATGAAGGAGCCGCCGCAAGCAACGATCTTGTTGAACTTGAGATAGTCGAGAAGGTTGTTCTCGTTTACGCCGCCGGTAGGCATGAAGGTGAGCTGACCGTAGGGAGCAGCCATAGCCTTAAGCATCTTAAGACCGCCTGCAGCCTCTGCGGGGAAGAACTTAACGGTGGAGAGACCAAGCTCAAGAGCCGCCTCGATGTCAGAGGGGTTAGAGCAGCCGGGGAGCATGGGAACGCCCTTGGAGAGCGCATATGCGGTTACCTTGGGGTTAAGACCGGGGGAAACGAGGAACTTGGAGCCCGCTGCGATAGCGGCGTCAACCTGCTCGGTGGTAAGCACGGTGCCCGCACCTACGAGCATCTCGGGATATGCCTCGGTGATATTCTTGATAGCCTCAGCGGCACACTTGGTCCTGAAGGTGATCTCAGCTGCGGGAAGTCCGCCGTCGATAAGCGCCTTAGCAAGCGGAACTGCGTCATCGGGGTTCTCGATCTTGATAACGGGGATAAGACCGATGGAATAAAGCTCGGACATCATCTTATTCATAATGAAAATCTCCTTAAAAATATATATTTTTACACGTCTATTATACTACATACGCATTGTCATTAAAATTGCAAATATTGCTCTTAGATATTGTAAATCTTGCTATTTTTGCCTTAAACATCCAAGCCTGCCATATTGACAAGGCTATATATATCGTGTATAATAATAGTGATATTCTAATAAATTAGAAGCTCGTCCTGATAAGCCCGTCACTTGGTTGCGACGAGGGAGCACTTTACGGGATAGATCGGAGAAAAAAGGAGGCACGGGAGAATGAAAAACCTGATCGACAAAGAGGCAAAGCTGCCCGTTATCGGCTTGCGCTCGAGTGATACGAGGCTAATCCGCAAGCTGGAGCTTGCGCTCCTTGGCAGGGCGACGACTATAAGCTCGCCATCGGACGACACGATGGGCGGGCTCGACCTCCTTATCGTCGATAAAAGAGAGGGCAGCCCCAAGGATGATGGCGAGAGCGTGACGCCGAAAGACCTCTTTACGCTCTACGTGTTCAATAGGTCGGACGAGGCGTCGGGGCGCCCCGACGCTCTACCCTACCCCTTCAGGTTTTCCGAGCTTTTTGCGCTTATATCTGACACGGGTCACGCCCACGGGGGCGCAAAGCGCCTATTCCTTGAGGGTGAGGGCAGACACGCAAGGCTTGACGGCGAGCGCATAAGGCTGACCGAGAGCGAATATAAGCTTCTGTCCTTGCTGATAGCGAAGGGCGGCAAATTTGCCACGAGGGAGGAGCTGACACTCGGCACCTTTGGCGAGGGGGTCGACGGCGGAAGCCTCAACGTTTACATACATTATCTGAGAGAAAAGCTTGAGAGGGGCGGCGAGAAGGTCATCCTCTCCTCAAGGAAGCTGGGATATAGGATCGATGCGAAATTTTTAGGAGGTGAGAAGTAATGCTAAGGATATTTGAAGGCGGCTTCACCTCCCCTATGCACGACGAGGTGATCAAGGAGATCAGGGCGGCTATGGAGCGCTCGGGGCAGGTCTACCTCATCGTGCCCGAGCAGGACACCGTCAGAGCCGAGGTCGAGATGAGCGAGCTTTTGCCGCCGTCCGCACCGCTAAGCTTTGAGGTTACGAACTTCACGCGCTTTACAAACACCGCCTTCCGCGCGATCGGAGGCATCTCGGGCGAATACTGCCGAGGTGCGGCAAAGACGCTCTTTATGTGGCGAACGCTGGCAGAGCTTGCTCCGAAGCTGCATATGATGAGGGGCAGACGGAGCGTGCGAGTCGGCGCCGTGCGCCGTGCTATGGCGGCACTCAGCGAGCTTGGCGCGCTCGGCATCTCACCCGAGATGCTCGCCGAGGCGGCAGGAGCACAGATCGGTGACAACCGATTAAAGGAAAAGCTATCCGATCTGTCGCTCATATATACCCTCTTTACCGAGCTAATCGGCGGCGGCTACAAGAACAACGAGGGCGACGCCGAGGCGCTGGCGAGGATGCTGAGGGAGGACGCCTCCTTCCTCCTTGACACCGAGATCTTCATCGAGGGCTTTACCTCCTTTACCGAGCCGCAGCACGCACTCATCTCGCTCATAATGGAGAAGATACCGCTGACGGTGGCGCTCACCCACGACAGGACGCACGGCGGCTTTGAGTTTTCCGAGACGGCGAGGACGAGGTCGAGGCTGATGCAGTCGGCAGACGGCGCCGGGGTAGAAAAAAAGTTGAAGAAATTTGCCGAGGTGAGAGGCACGAGAGAGTCGGTGCTATCCGAGGTTCGTGACTTGCTTTGGCATTCCGATGGCTGTATTGACAATGATAGTTTACAATATTTAGATGATAACGGCGGAAGGCTGCGCATTTTCAGCGCTGAGACGGTCTATGAGGAGTGTGCGCTGGTTGCGGCTGACGTCAAGCGCAGGATAATGGCGGGCGAAAGATATTCCGACCTTGCGATAGTTATGAGGCGAGCGGAGGACTACGCCGGCATACTTGAGGTTGCGCTCGACGAGGCGGGGATCCCACACTTTATATCGAGGGTGCAGGACCTCTCCTCCATTCCGCTGATGAAGATGATATCCACGGCCTACAAGATCGTTGCGACGGGTTATCGCCGCGAGGACGTTCTGACCTATCTGAAGTGCGGTCTCTCGGGCATTGGGCGTGACGACGCCGACGTCTTTGAGCTTTACGTCGAGAAGTGGGGGATCGACAGACGCCGCTTCACCGACGGGATAGACTGGAATATGAACCCCCGAGGCTACGAGCAGCCGAATGCCGAGGACGCCGAGCTTCTCATCAGGATAGCCGACGTCAGAGAGAGGCTGATCTCGCCCTTATGCGAGCTTGAGCTGAAGCTTAAGGATGCCTCGACGGTAAAGGAGCATGCGATAGCCCTGCTCGACTTCCTCACCTCCTTTGAGCTTGAGGAGAGGATGGCAAAGAGAGCCGAGGCAGAGAGGGCGTCGGGTGACGGAGAGAGTGCAGACCTGACCGCAAGAGCGTGGGGCATCCTTTGCGATGCGCTTGACGTGCTTGTAGAGGTGGTCGGAGATATGGCAGCCAGCCCCGAGGGCTTCCTCGATCAGCTGAACGCCGTGCTTGCCGAGTCGGCTGTCGGAAGGATCCCCAGCTTTTCAGACGCTATCACCGTCGGATGCGCGGATATGCTGAGGGTGAGGGATAAGAAGCACGTTTACCTCCTCGGGGTGAATGCGGGTAAATTCCCCGCCTCGGTCGACGACTCCTCCTATTTTGGCGAGGGAGAGCGCACTATGCTCTCTATGCTCGGGCTGCCCTTTACGCCCGAGCTTGAGATGAGGAGCGCAAGAGAGCTTTACTCCTTCTCGAGGGCGTTCAGCATCGGAAGAGAGAGCGTCACCATACTCTACGCCGAGAAAACGCCGATGCTATCCCCCCTAAATCCCTCCGAGGTAATAGGCAGGATAGGCGAGATAACGAGAGAGCGCGTTCTGCCCGTGAGAGCCTCGTCGCTCCCTCTCACCGATATGCTGTATAGTCCGATGGCAACGCTGGACAAGCTCGGCGAGCTTGGCGAGGCTGACGGCGAGGCGGCAAGGCAGGCGCTACTAGATGCCGGCTACGGCGAGCTGGTTGCGGTGAGTGACGGAAGCATCAGAAACGACAAGCTGACCCTCGACGGCGACTCGCTCGCTATGCTATACAAAAACGACCTTTATCTCTCAGAGACGAAGATCTCCAAGTTCCTCGGCTGCCCGATGAGCTACTTCTGCAAATATAATCTCCACCTCGGCGAGAACGAGCCTGCCGAGCTTGGCTCGAACGTTATCGGCTCGTTCGTCCACGGAGTCATCGAAGGGTTCTTCCGTGAGCTTGAGAGAAGGGGGGCGGACGCCGCCCTGCTGTCCGAGAGCGACAGAGGTGAGATAACCGAAAGAGCGGCAGAGAGCTACGCCAAGGCTCTGCTCGGCGGCTCCGATGCAGGCGCAAGAACGAGGATTGCCATCTCAAGGCTCGCACGTGCAACAAGACCCGTGGTCGACGGGCTCTGCGAGGAGCTGGCGGGCTGCGGCTACAAGCCGACATTCTTCGAGCTTAAAACCGACGGAGCAGACCCGAATGCGCCCGAGCATCTCGTGATAAAGAGAGATGGCGGCGGCAGGATAATCCTGCGAGGCACGATCGACAGGGTTGACACCTTTAAGTCGGGCGAGGACGTTTACGTGCGTATAGTCGACTACAAGACGGGCTCGATAGACTTCCTGCCGAGCAAGCTGAAGGCAGGCGAAAACCTCCAGATGTTCCTATACCTTAAGGCCGTCAGCGACACGAGGCGAGAGGGCTTCCTTGATGCGCTCGGAGTCGGAGAGGGCGGCAGGGTCATTCCTGCGGGAGTTATATACGTCAAGACGAAGGTGAACGACACGACCGTCAGACACCCCTCTGACGAGGAGGCGATAGGCGCAGTCAAGGAGCTATATCAGCGTGAGGGAATGCTGCTTGACGACGAGGTTAGCCTCTCGGCTATGAACCCCGACTACATCCCCAAGGAGGAAAAGCGCAAGGAATCCTTAAGATACACCTCCGAGGGCTGGGCCGAGATAGAAAGGACCCTGATCGAGGTCACGAGAAGCGTCGCCGACGATATGACCTCGGGCGACCTGCGTGCGACCCCTGCGACCAAGGGCGGCAGAAACTGCAAGTGGTGCAGATACAAGGAGATCTGCCGCAGCGCCGTCATCAAGAATGATTTTAATTAGTTTAAATATAAAAGGTGCATACGGAAGCGTCCGTATGCACCTTTTTTCTTAAATCGCAGATATCGGTAAAGATATCTTAAACGAGCTTAGCGCCTGAGGGCTTTTAGATTTTTTTACAGAACAGCGCCGCTCACGCCAGCTTCAGGGTCTGGGTACTGCCGTTGACGGTGAGCGAGAAGAATACGCTGTAATTCTGCCAGGCGTCGCCCAAAGCGGCGATCAATGCCTCCTCGACATCAGCCTTGCTGACGTAGAGCTTGGACCTGCCGTCGTCGGTGAGAGCCACAGAGAGGGTGACGGGCTCCTCGCCGTCGATGAAGGCGTAAAGCGAGGTCTCGCCCTTCAGGCCGCCCTCATAGCCCTTGTTGAAGTAGCCGATGACGTAGTTATTCTCGGAATAAAGCACCTCGATGTCTGTGTACGTCCATTCGGTGGTCGAATAGTAGCCGCATCTCATACAGCTATATCCGATGGGAGTACCGTATTCGTCCATCTCCGAGCACTGAAGATCGTGACCGTAGGGATAATCGAACCAATAATATCTGATCTGGTCGCACACCGTGCAGCGATAGCCGTCGAATCCGGGCTGAGTGCAGCTTCCGGAGCTGTGAACGCTCTCGCCCTCGCGGCAGATATTCTGCTGATACTCGCTGCGCTCGCCGTTAGAACCTACCGATTTCTGAATGCGGACGCAGCCTTCGGGACCGCCGAATACGATGCTCGTTTCGGTCTGGTAGAAGCTGATAAGCTCACCGCTCTCGGGATCGCGGCGCTCGGTGCGCTCAAAGAGGCACTCGTACATCTCGGGTGTGACGAAGCCGTAGACCGAAAGGGTGGTTACGACGACGCCGTTAGCATAATCGAAGTAAGAGCCGTACTCTCTTAATATCCTTCCGTTTGCATCACGGATCTCCTCGCTCCTTGTGAAGCAGCCCTCGTTTTTGCAGGAGCTAGTAAGAGTAGTGATGCCCGAGGGGGAGATAACGACGAGCTCCTCCATATCGTGGTAGGTGGTCTTATAGCTACCGGAGCGGGAGACCTCGCCGCACTCGACGCAGATATCCTTATACTCGACGAGATATTCGCAGGGGTTGCCCGTCGGGGTCTTGGTCTCTACCCTTTCGCTCTTTCTGTGATAATCGTAATCAAATGCGTTAAAGGTCAGAGCCTTGTCGTATTCGAGGGTCTCCTCGTTAATATTGATGTAGTAGGTGACGGTTTTGGTGTCGCGGCAGTTAGCGGTTATCTGCTGCTCGTGGACGGCGTAAGCGAAGTTACAGCCCCAGGTGCAGGCATAGATCTTTACCGCAGTTCCGTCGGGGAGGGTGGCGTCGTAGATCCTGCCCCAATAGCAGCTGGGCTTATAGATATAATAGTCGCTCTCGCCGCAGGGACAGACCCTCTTGGTGAAGGTTATGGTGTGATTTCCGCCTCTTGTGGAGGTGGGGTTATACTGATACTTCTCGTCGGTTGCGACCCAGTAGTGCGAGCCGGAGGAGCTGACGGACTCGAACCTCTCACTTGTGACCTGGCCGCAGTCAAGGCAGGTCTCAACGACCTTGATGCCCTCGAAGTTATACTTAAGGCTAGCCTCGTAGCAGGTGAGACCCTCCTCGACGAGGGTAGCAGTAGTTTTGATGTTCGAATGCCACTTACTCTCGCCGAGCTGATAGGTAAATGTCTTCACCGACGTGCCGGTGGAGGGGTCGTAGCCAATGCAGATCTCGGCGTAGCCGCGGACGGTGCAATCGCTGTCCTTGACCGAGTATGCCCTGAGGGCAACGGTATAGATCTGAGATGGCATCATCGGACCCATCTCGGCGTACTCACTGTTTGCCGTGTAGAAATAATCATCGCCGGGGTTAGGCATGCTATGGCTGGAGGCGTAAAGCTCGCCGCCCATCTGGAAAATAGAATAGTCGGGAGCGAAGTATACGTTGCTGACGAAGGCGCCGCACATACATCCGTCCTGGACCTCAAAATAGGGGCCCTCGGCATTCGGATCAAAGAAGGGATGAGAGCTGAAGTCGAGATAATCCTTAAGATAGATCTTTTTGCGCTCTCCCTCGAAGTAGTTGCCCTCGGAGGTGACGTACTTATCAAAGGATACGTGCTCGTGAAGCTCCTCCTTGAAGATCTTTGCGTTACAGCCGTAGTTGCCGCAGAGCTGGTAGATGATAACGCCGTCAAGGCAGGAGGTGGCGCCGGGCTTCAATTCGGCGGTCGCGGAGCCGAAGTAGTGGCCGTGGGGAGCGATCGTTCTGGTTCTCGTATAGCCGCAGACCGAGCATTTTTCGGTGGTTGTGCCTTCGGTCTCGCAGGTTGCCTCCACGTAGCTTATGGTAGTGTAGCTATGCTCAAGCCTTGCGACCTCCATAGTGACGACGTGCTTACATTCGCCTCTCTCGCAGGAGTAGGTGTAGCTGCCGGGGGCGGAGCAGGTGGGAGCGGTGCCAACGCCCGCAGAGAGCATATGACCGAGGGGAAGGATGATCTCGCCCATATCCACGGCGCCGCAGCGTGCGCAGGTGAGGACGGTGTAGCCGGGCTCGGTGCAGGTTGCGCCGTATTCCGTGCGGGAGAAGTTGTGACCGTAGATCTCGCAGGCGTCAGCCTCGGGAAGCACTACGGGAGCGTAATCCGAGAAGTGGCTGACCGTGAAGCTGAGGGTGTTGTCGTGATAATAAGCCTTGACGGACTCAATAGCGCCGTCGGAGGTGAGATACCAGACGGCGAGCCTGTCGGCGTCGACGTCACCCGTGAGGGTGTAGGGTACGGTTACGGTAACCTTGCCACCGTCAAAGACGACGCCCGCGCCGCCCTGAGTCATAGTGAAGGAATAGACTGCGCCGACGACTGCCGCACGCTCGGCTTCGGAGAGGCCGCTGAGCGCCGCCTCAAGCTCGCTGTCGGTAAGAGCTCTTGCTCCGAGAGCGACCTCGGATGCCGAATCAAGCTTGCCGACGAGGGCGGAGTCAAGGCTGAGGGAGATGTCGCCAAGGGCGATCTCGGTGCCATCCAGAGTGCCGACGCCAACGCTTGCGGAATTCTCCTCAAAGACGACCGTTCTCTTAGTCTCGGAGCAGAGCGTGCAGGTGTAGACGAGGGCGCCATTTTCCTCGGTGGGCTCGCCCCATGCGTGGGCGGATGCGTTAGTGTAGCTGACTCTCGCCGCCTCACCGAGGTCACAGCCAAAGGCGCAGGTGTAGGACTTAACGCCGGGGGTCGTGCAGGTTGCGGGAGTGGAGATAACGGCGGAGGTCTTATGCCTTACTACCGTCTCCTCCTTGGTGTCGATCTCGCCGCAGACGGAGCAGCTGCCGACGTAGGTTACGGTGAATTTACAGGTCTCGCCCGAAATCGGAGCCTCGCCGTTTGCTCTCCAGACGACGACTCTATGGCCGAGGGGATCGCCGTCGGTCTCGGAAACGGACTTCTTACAGCCTGAGCACTCGAAGGTGACGACGGTGGGGCTATCGCAATCTGCGGCGCTTGCCGAGGTTGCGACGTAGTTATGCGCCTCGGTCTTATAAAGGGTGCCGCAGCAGCTGTATCTGACCTCGTGATGATCGGGGTCGCTGTCAACGGGGGCGTAGACGTTAGCCTCTCCGCTATGTGCCGCAGCTATGACCGTGTCAGCGAGGGCAACCTCAGCGGTGAGAGCCTCGTCGGTGTACGCCTTGCCACAGCCCGAGCAGAGGTAGTATGCTATGTTTCCTGCCTCGGTGCAGGTTGCCGCCTTTGCGGCGATGAAGCTGACGGAGCTGTGTGCCGCAGCTATGACCGTGTCGGTGAGGGCGACCTCAGCGGTGAGAGCCTCGTCGGTGTACGCCTTGCCACAGCCCGAGCAGAGATAGTATGCTATGTTTCCTGCCTCGGTGCAGGTTGCCGCCTTTGCGGCGATGAAGCTGACGGAGCTGTGTGCCGCAGCTATGACCGTTTCGGCGAGGGCAACCTCGGCGGTTAGTGCCTCGTCGGTGTACGCCTTGCCACAGCCCGAGCAGAGGTAGTATGCTATGTTTCCTGCCTCGGTGCAGGTTGCCGCCTTTGCGGCGATGAAGCTGACGGAGCTGTGTGCCGCAGCTATGACCGTGTCAGCGAGGGCGACCTCAGCGGTGAGTGCCTCGTCGGTGTACGCCTTGCCACAGCTCGAGCAGAGGTAGTATGCGATGTTTCCTGCCTCGGTGCAGGTTGCCGCCTTTGCGGCGGTGAAGCTGACGGAGTGGCGGTGGCCCTCAAGAGCTACCTTCTTTTCCTCTCCGCACTCGCACTTATAGACGTTAACGCTCTCGGCCTCGTCGAGAGTGGGCTCGCCCCACTCGTGCGCCGCCTCAGCCTTTACTGCGCCGCAGCAGAGATATCTCTCCTCGTGCTTTTCCGCACCCGTGGAAACGAGCTTTGTTCCGTTGGAGGCGTGAGCGTCGGGATCGAGCTCGCCGTAGGGCTCGCCGCAGACGTCACAGTTTGCCTTGGTTACGCAGGTGACGATGCCGCCGCTGTGCGGAAGCTTAGAGCCCTCGTCTAGGACGGTTTCCTCGTATGGGCAGTTCTTTTGCGTGCAGTGGGCGGTCTTGGTGCCGTCGGAGGTGCAGGTTGCGTTGCCGTCGGAGATATATTCGCCAAGGGTGTGATCGATCACGGGGATCTTCATCGTCTCGGTCTCCTCACAGCCCGAGCAGGTGCGGGTCTTTTCGCCCACCTCGGTGCAGCTCGGCTCTCTCGTGATCTCCCACTCGCCAAAGCTATGCTCGTGCACGCCGTCGTCCGGACCGCCACCAAGAATGGAGGACAGTATATCGCAGGACGAGAGCGCAATCAGCGCTAAGGACAGTATAAGGGCCGCTATCAGAATTCTCAAAATGCTTTTTTTCATCTTTCTTCCCTTTTCTTTGTTATTTTTGCCGGTCTCGGAGCCCGTCGGCGTCAGCCACGGAAGCCCCGAATTATTTTTAAATATTTAAATTTTAACCTCATTATAGCACCATTCCCTCCACTTGTCAACACGGCTGTCTAACCCAGGCGGCTTTTGAAGGCGACGGCCTTGCCGAGGATCCTGACCGAGGCAAGCTCGCTGCCCGAGAGGACTATCGGGGGATAGGCGGGGTTTTCTGCCGAGAGGATGAGCCTTTCCTCCTCCGGATAATAATACACCCTCTTGAGCGTTGCCTCGTCGCCTATGATGACTGCGGCGATGTCGCCCCGGCCGACGGTGGGCTGGCTCCTGATATACACGGCGTCGCCGTCGAGGATCCTTGCCCCCGTCATTGAGTCGCCCTTGGCAATAAGGCAGAAATCAGCACCGCCAAAGGACAGCTCCTCCCTCTCCTCAAGGGCGAAGCTCGGCACGCCGCAGGAGATGCGCCCAAGCACGGGCAGGCGCTCGCCGCCCGACCAGCCCAGCAGCTCGCTGGGGGTAACTCCGAGGGCGTCGGCGAGGCGCTCGAGCTTTTCCCTCGGGACGTTTGTTATCACGCCGCATTCGTATCTGTGTATCGTCTGCTTGCTCGTGCCGACCAGCCTTGCGAGGGCGGCGAGGGTCAGACCTCTTTCTTTTCTCAGTTTTTTTATCGGTAAAGCTTCCATTTTCTATATTGCTCCTTTAGCTTGGTGTCCGGGGGCGTGCGTCGCCCCGCCGGACGTAGGCAGAGCTTTTTTTATTTCTGCCACGGGTTAAGTTTAGTTTAGCATAAAGTCACGTGATTTGCAACAAGGATGCGAAATATTAACCGAAATTGCCCTGAAAAGTCACTTGACAGGTGACTTTTTGCCGTGATAAGATAGTTGCAAAGGAGGGCGTCAGCTTTACCGCGCCCTATCTCACGTCGGCTCGGGGCAGCCCTGTCCTACCGGGCGGTGAGAAATAATAAAGGAAAGGAAGGATAACGTTGCCATCAATTTTTTACCAAGGCTATAACGGATACGAGGGGGATCCGCCGACCCTCTATCGCTCGACCGAGGAGATCGGCAGAGATATCGGCAGGATAAGAGCACGCATATGCGAGGTCTACGAGATGCTGAACGTAAGGCGCATGCTTGAGGGGGCGATGAACGCCTACGCAGGCAGCGAGCCCGAGAGCTGGATCCCCAGGCTGAGGGCGCTCGTCGAGGATGCGGACAGCACGCTCAGCGCCCTGTTTGATCTGCGTGGGAGCCTCGATATACTTAAGGCGGAATTAGAGGATGCAAAATGGGCTTTAGAGGACTGACCAACCACGGCTACAAGGACACGCTCGACGCCCTCGTGGGTGCGCTCTGCGCAGATTATGAGCGGAGGAAGGACGCCATGACGCTCGGCTCGGTCAACAAGCGCTGCGCCATGGAGTATAAATACATAAACTATCTGATGCTCGAGGGGGCGGCAGAGGTCGTCGGGGAGAGGTACGCCGAACTATATATCAATGAAATAGGAAGGAGAATAGGCTACGCTAAGACCGAGCATCCCGCCGTCGATGAAAACACCTACAAGCTCTCAAAGCAGGCTGTGAAGATGAACATCGCAAAAAAGCTGCATCTCTTTTGATCCGATATGACCACTCGGAGCGAGAGGACGGCAGGCGCACTCGTTTTTTTCGGGATAAATATATTTTTCGATGTGCCACGGTGCGACAAAATTCACACTGAGGGGGGGATATAATTGATAGGAAGGAATAAAAAAAGAGCCGAGGCTATACGCCGAGGAAGGACTTGGGAGGCAAAGGATGACGCACGTTGATTTTATCGAGAGGCAGGACGAGCTGATAGCGGGGATATCCGCCGAGATAGACCATCACACCGTCGTGGGGATAAGAGAGGAGATAGACAGGCGGATGTTTTATAGGCGGCCAAGGAGGCTGACGCTCGACCTCGGGTCGGTCGGGTTTATGGACTCGTCGGGCATAGCCTTGATAATAGGCAGATGCGAGGTCGCACGCTCTATGGGGGCGACGGTGCGCCTCGTGGGGCTGTCCGCACAGCTATCAAAGCTCATTCGCCTCTCGGGCGTCGAGAGGATAGATAATCTGACCGTCGCACCCTGCGAGAGATGAGGAGGACAAATGAAAAGGATAATAAATGAGATGAAGCTGCGCTTAAGAGCGATAGGAGAAAACGAGGCGGTTGCCAGAGCCTGCATCTCCGCATTTATCGCAGAGCTTGACCCGACGGTCGAGGAGCTTTGCGACCTTAGATGCGCTATAAGCGAGGCGGTGACGAACTCCATTGTGCATGGATATAAGGGTTATAGCCAAAATATCCCTACTTTTATTTACATATCTGCCAGGATATACGATAACAGGGAGGTAACCGTCGAGATCGCAGACACCGGCTGTGGCATCGAGGATATCGACCGTGCGAGGACCCCGAGCTTTACGACGGGCGACCCCGGGCAGAGATGCGGCATGGGATTTCTCGTTATGGAGAGCTTCACCGACTCGATGAGCGTAAAGTCTAAGCTCGGGAGGGGGACGACGGTTCTTTTGCGGAAAAATCTAAAGCCCTACGCCGAGGAGAAGACGTGCCACAAGGGTTAAAAAGAGGGGCAGGCTACGACAAAAACCCCGAGCTGATAAAAAGCTACAGAGGCGGCGACAAGGAGGCGGGAGAGGAGCTGGTGCGGCTGAATATACCGCTCGTTTACTCCATCTCGGCGAGATTTAAGGATAGAGGAGCGGACATGGGCGAGCTGGTCGACTGCGGGACGGTCGGGCTGGTCAAGGCGATAAACACCTTTGACACCGAGAGGGGCTGCGCCTTCTCTACCTATGCGGTGCCGCTGATATTCGGTGAGATACGCCGCTTCCTGCGCGACGACGGGATAATCAAGGTGTCAAGAGCGGAAAAGCGGCTCTCTGCCCTCTTAAATAAGGAAAGAGAGAGGCGGCTGAACCTCGGTGAGCGGTGCGACGTTTCATCGCTGGCGGCGGCGCTCGGCGTCTCGATGGAGGATGCCGCCTCCGCACTCTTTTCCGAGTCGCCGGTCAGGTCGCTTGAGGAATGCATCTACGAGGGCGACGAGGGAGCTACACTGGGCTCGACGGTTGCCGAGGAGGGGGAGGAGGAGCGCTGCTTCGACCGCCTCGCCCTGCGCCTCGCCATAGAGAGGCTCGGGGAAACCGAGCGCAGGATAATCATCCTCAGATACTTCAAGGACCTGTCCCAGTGCGAGGTGGCAAGGCTGCTCGGGCTATCGCAGGTCAAGGTGTCAAGAGAGGAAAAAAAGATCATCGAAAAGCTGAGGCATGAGATGGAATAGAGGTGGGTGCTACCGTATGTGCGCAGGTGCGCAGCGATATAGATCACATAGGATGATCTGCGATATATTTTGATCGCTCACGTCCAAAATGCGATATTTGCCCTGTGGGCAAGCGATATGCCCCTTCGGGGCGTTTAACAGACAAAGAGTATCTGTGCGCAGGTGCGCAGCGATATAGATCACATAGGGTGATCTGCGATATATTTTGGCCACTCACGTCCAAAATGCGATATTTGCCCCAGACAAGCGATATGCCCCTTCGGGGCGTTTTGGGGATTTGAAACGCCCAAGTGTTAATAAATTGTGAACATTAATGAAAGCTATTGATTTTCGGGCTATGTTGTTATAGAATATAGCGTGTGAAGATTAGCACTCACGGCACAAGAGTGCTAAATTAGAAAAACGGAGGAACTAATAATGAAGCTTAAGCCCTTACTTGATAAGGTCGTTTTAAAGAAGGTCGAGGCGGTTGAGGTTACCAAGGCTGGTATTCTCCTCCCCGGCTCCGCTCAGGAGAAGCCCCAGGTCTCCGAGATCGTTGCGGTCGGCCCCGGCGGACTCGTTGACGGCAAGGAGGTCGTTATGACTCTTAAGGTCGGCGAGAAGGTCATCACCGGTAAGTACACCGGCACGGAGGTCAAGCTCGACGGCGTTGACTACACTATCGTCAGCCAGGCTGACATCCTCGCAGTTGTCGAGGACTAATCTCGAAATTCGGAAAGGAACAAAAAAATGTCTAAAGAAATTGCATACGGTATGGACGCAAGAGCAAAGCTGCTCGCGGGAGTTGACAAGCTTGCTGACACCGTTAAGATCACCCTTGGCCCTAAGGGTAGGAACGTCGTGCTTGAGAAGAAGTTTGGCGCTCCGCTTATCACCAACGACGGCGTGACCATCGCTAAGGAGATCGAGCTTGAATGCCCCGCTGAGAATATGGGCGCACAGCTCGTGCGTGAGGTTGCCACCAAGACTAACGACGCCGCAGGCGACGGAACCACCACCGCTACCCTGCTCGCTCAGGCGCTCATCCACGAGGGCATGAAGAACGTCACCGCAGGTGCAAACCCCATGGTTATCAGAAAGGGTATGTTCAAGGCGACGGAGGCAGCAGTTGCCGAGCTTCTCGCAACGGCTAAGCCGGTTTCAGGCACTGAGGATATTGCAAGAGTCGGCTCTGTTTCCGCAGGCGACGAGACCATCGGCAGGCTTATCGCCGACGCTATGGAGAAGGTTACCGCAGACGGCGTTATCACCGTTGAGGAGTCCAAGTCGACTGAGACCTATAGCGAGGTAGTTGAGGGAATGCAGTATGACCGTGGATATCTCTCCCCCTATATGGTCACCGACACTGACAAGATGGAGGCTGTGCTTGACGACTGCCTCATCCTCATCACCGATAAGAAGATCTCCTCTATCCAGGATCTTCTCCCCATCCTTGAGCAGATCGTTCAGTCGGGCAAGAAGCTCCTGATCGTCGCAGAGGATATCGAGGGCGAGGCTCTCACCACCCTCGTGCTTAATAAGCTGCGCGGAACCTTTACGGTTGCTGCGGTTAAGGCGCCCGGCTTCGGCGACAGGCGCAAGGAGATGCTCCGTGATATCGCTATCCTCACGGGCGGCGAGGTCATCACCAGCGAGCTCGGCCTCGAGCTTAAGGATGCGAGCATCGCAGAGCTAGGAAGAGCAAGACAGGTCAAGATCACTAAGGAAAACACCATCATCGTCGGCGGCGCAGGCGACAAGGCTGCCATCGCAGACAGAGTCAACCAGATCAAGAACGCAATCGAGGCAACCAGCTCCGAGTTTGATAAGGAGAAGCTGCTCGAGAGGCTTGCAAAGCTTGCAGGCGGCGTTGCGGTCATCAAGGTTGGCGCAGCCACCGAGGTCGAGATGAAGGAGAAGAAGCTCCGCATCGAGGACGCTCTCAATGCTACTAAGGCGGCTGTTGAGGAGGGCATCGTAGCCGGCGGCGGAACCGCTCTCGTTAACGTTATCGGTGCTGTTGAGGGTGCTATCGCAAGCCTCGATGGCGACGAGAAGACGGGCGCACAGATCGTGGCAAAGGCTCTCACCGCTCCTCTGAAGCAGATCGCAGATAACGCAGGCCTTGACGGTGCCGTTATCGTAGCTAAGATCCGCGAGGCAAACAAGGCGGGCTACGGATTCGACGCTTACAGCGAGTGCTACTGCGATATGTTTGAGGCAGGCATCGTCGACCCCGCTAAGGTTACGAGATCCGCTCTCCAGAACGCCGTTTCGATCGCTGCTACCGTTCTCACCACCGAGGCTGTCGTTTCCGACAAGCGTGAGCCTCAGGCTCCCGCACCTGCTCCCGCAGGCGGCATGGACGGTATGTATTGATCCCGAAATGCAAAGATAAGTAAATATTAGTTTGCTTTTAATAGAAAAAAGATCCGATCGGCTCTGCCCTTCGGATCTTTTTCGTTTGATATTTGTTTTTCAAAAAATAAAAAGCCCCGTCCTTTAGGATAGGTCAGGGCTTTTTGTCTACCGAGCGTGACGCACGACCACCACAGTAGTGAGGCGCCGCACACGACGGGGTATATTTTTACCAGGGGAGGAAATCCGAGCCTAAGAGCTTAAGGATCGCCTCGATGTAGAAGAAGTCGCCGTAGGTGATGTTGGTGTGGAGCTTAGCGACGGGGCCGTCCACGGGATAGGAGGAGGTGCCGAAGCCGAGCAGGCCGTCGGTCTCGGGGTCGAGATCGAGGAACTTTTCCGCCATTGCCTTGAGGATCCTTATAGCTGCATGCATATACATTCCGCCCTCGTGCTCACCGACAGCCTTAGCGATCTCGATGAGGCCGCAAGCGGTGCAAGCACCTGCCGTCGCATCGTAGTAGACGGGCTCGGAGGGCGCACGGAAGTCGACACGGGGGAGCCAATCGTCGCAGCAGTTTGCTATGAAGTAGTGAGCTACACGCTTAGCGGCGTCGAGATATCTCTGCTCTCCGGTGTGAATGTAGGAGAGGACGAAGCCGTAAACGCCCCAGGACTGACCGCGGGACCAGGAGGAGCCCTCGCAATAGCCCTGACCGCCGTAGGTTCTGATCATCTCGCCGGTGGATCTGTCGTGCTCAACGATGTGATTGATAGAGCCGTCGGGACGGAGGTGATCACGCATAGCCATGTCGGCGTGATCCATAGCGACCTGCTTAAATCTATCGTCGCCGAGAGTCTCGCTTGCCCAATAGAGGAGGGGGAGATTCATAAGGCAGTCGATGATGGTGAGGCCGGTGGTGTCGAGGCCACGCCAGGAGCCGTTCCAAGAGCGGATGAGCTTAGCGGAGGGGATATAGCGGGAAGCGAGCATATTTGATGCGATGAGCGCACGGTATTTAGACTGCTCGTCGCCCGTGATGCGATAGCCTGCTCCGGAGCAGATATGCCACTGGAAGCCAACGTCGTGATGCAGACGGGGATAGCCCTCGGGCGAGAATGCGGCGTCCATAAGGACCTCGCAGTTTTTAGCCGTGGTGAGGTAATCCTCGTTTTTGGTGTAGTTATAGAGCATGTAGTTAAGGCCGCCCCAGAAGCCGGAGGTCCAAGCGGTGGGGCCGATCTTATTGTGTCTGCCCTGTGCGTTAACTCCGTCAACGAGCATGTCAGCAGAGCGGAGGGTGACACGAGACATCTTCGCATCTATCTTAGCGAACAGATCCTCAAGCCACTGCTTGTTTTCAGCGAGAAGCTCTTTACAATTCTTCATTATTGAAGCCTTTCTTTTTTCTAAAACGTCGATAGTTTGCGACATAGCCGCAGGAGCCTTCGCAGTGACCGAAGGCGGATATATCTCTTGGCAATATATCATATGCACGCCACATGCTGAAAGCAAAGGCATAAGCCACAAGAGATAATAGTAAGATTATTCGTAAAAAAGCCTTTATCGGGCATTTTTAGCGAGGTGTTTTTGATGCAGATTGTGGGAGTCCTGCCCGAAGCCGTAGTTACCTACGGCGAGCTTGGCGAGGGTCGCGCGATATGCGCCCAAGCATCAAAAGAGTATTTTTAGCGAGGTGTTTTTGATTGGAAATCTCGCCACGGCTGCCGCCAGCCGTAGAAACCTACGGCAAGGCGGGCGGGCGGAGATTTACGGCAAAAACAACCGCTAAAAATTAGGGCTGCTTGCCGAAGTATGCCTGAATTCCTCCATCTACATAGAGGATCTGACCGTTGACAAAGTCGGAGGCGGTGCTGGCGAGGAATACGGCGGGGCCGGCGAGGTCGGAGGGATCGCCCCAGCGACCGGCGGGAGTTTTGCTGTCGGTGATGAAGCTGTCGAAGGGGTGCTTGGAGCCATCGGGCTGACGCTCACGAAGGGGAGCAGTCTGAGGAGTTGCGATATAGCCGGGACCGATGCCGTTGCACTGGATGTTATACTGGCCGTACTCGGAAGCGATGTTTCTGGTGAGCATCTTAAGTCCGCCCTTTGCGGAAGCGTAAGCAGAGACGGTCTCACGGCCGAACTCGGACATCATGGAGCAGATGTTGATGATCTTGCCTGCGCCCTTCTTGATCATGGAGGGGATAACAGCCTTAGATACGATGAAGGGAGCGTTAAGGTCAACGTCGATAACCTGTCTGAACTCTGCGGCGGTCATCTCGATCATGGGGATCCTCTTGATGATACCTGCGTTGTTTACGAGGATGTCGATAACGCCAACCTCCTTTTCAACCTGGGCGACGAATGCGTTTACAGCATCCTCGTCGGTGACGTCGCAGACGTAGCCGTGAGCCTTGATGCCGTCTGCCTCGTAGGACTTAAGTCCACGCTCGACGAACTCAGCCTTGATATCGTTGAAGACGATGGTTGCGCCTGCGGCAGCAAGTCCCTTTGCGATAGCATAGCCGATGCCGTAGGATGCGCCGGTTATAAGAGCGACCTTACCGGTGAGGTCAAAGTTCTTTTCGTTTGCCATTTTTTATTCTCCTTATGTTAACTTAAATTTACTTTTCTTGTGATTATCTGAGTTCCTTGGTTTCGATATGGTCCATATCGGTGAACTCCTGGTTCTCGCCGCACATAGCCCAGATGAAGGAATAATTCTTGGTTCCTACACCGGAGTGGATCGACCAGGAGGGAGAGATGACAGCCTCCTCGTTGTGCATGACGATGTGCCTCGTCTCCTTAGGCTCGCCCATCATATGGAAGACTGCGTCGTTTCTACCCATATCGAGATAGAGATAGACCTCCATACGTCTGTCGTGGGTGTGGCTGGGCATGGTGTTCCAGTTAGAGCCGACCTCAAGCTGAGTGAGACCCATAGCGAGCTGACAGGACTTCATAACCTCGGGATGTATGTACTGGTTGATGACTCTCTTGTTGCAGTCCTCGACGGAGCCGCAGGGAACCTTTCTCGCCTTTGTGATATCTATCTTGACGATGGGATATGAGGTGTGCGCGGGGCAGGAGGTCATATAGAACTTAGCGGGATCGTTTTCATCGACGGACTTGAAGGTGAGCTCCTTGTTGCCCATACCGACGTAGATACCGTCGCGGGGGTTCATCTCATACTCGACGCCGTCGATGGTGATGACACCCTTACCGCCGATGTTGATGCATCCGAGCTCACGGCGCTGGAGGAAGTAGTCTGCTGCGAGCTCCTTGCCTGCCTGGAGGCGAAGCACCGCCTTTACGGGCATCATGCCGATAACGATGATACGGTCGATATGGCTGTAAACCATCCTGATGTTGTCCTTGGTGAAGAGGTTCGCAATATGGAACTCCTCTCTGAGTCTATCCGTTGTATAATACTTGACGTCCTTTGCGTTAGCTGCGTCTCTGACTTCCATTCCTTTATTCTCCTTTTTGATATAATTACCGTAAATTTCGATCTGTGTAAGTGCTGCGAAGGAGAGCTTATCTCCCTCTACTCTCTGCTGGCGGAAGCCCGTCAGCTTGATATACTCGGTGGTCTTGGCTTCAAAGCTGACCTTCTGCCCCTCGGCAACGCCCTCGAGCTGTGCGTGCGCCTTCGTTCCGTCGGAGAACTCGACGTCCAGCTCACGCCAATAGGTGTCGTGCGGGAAATCGGCACGCAGGAAGAGGACTACCGAGCTGACGAGAACCTCCGTTCCGAAATGGACCTCAAACTCAAGATCCTCACGCAGGCCGCCGCCCCAGGAATGATAGGGGAATACGCCGTGGCTCGAATTGTCGATGACGCCGTCGATGGCGTTTCGCTCAAAGAAGCTTGGGTCCTCACGGGTCACGAAATTCGCAACAGCGTGGGGGAAGTACTTCGGGATATTGTGCCTGTCGTGCGAATTGAGCGAGATGAGACGCTCGGCGTAGATCTCTGCCTCGGAGGGCTCACTGACCTGTATACGATGGTCCTCACCCGAGAAGGCGTCGGGATGATAGCCCGCACGTCTTTCCTTGTCGAAGGGTATGAGATACTCGAACACGCCGTCCGGCACGTAGACTATACTTTCGGCGAGCGTAGGATCAAGCCTCAGCTTAACAAACTCACCGTCGCAGAGCTCGATACGATATTTATCTCCTGCCTCGTATTCTCCGAGGTAGTGCTCGTCGATGTCGGTGCCGTACGCTTTAAACTTAACGTCGCCGTTTTCACGTAAAAGCTTTAAATTAATTATGATGATCACCCCTTTTCCTGTATGATACCATATTTTCCTAAATAAATCAATACTTAAAAAGAAAAAGTATTATGCGTGCGTGATAAAACGGAGGGCGGGGGATTTCCAAAATGTAAATAAAGAGGGGGAGCTATCGGGGCGGCAAGGCTTGACAAGACGGGCATTCTTCAATATAATGAAGGTAGAGGCTCTGTCGGCGAGCCGTTTTTGAGAGGAGGGGACAAGGATGAAAATACTGCACAAATACGTTCTGCCGCCCCTGCTCGGGCTTTTATGCTTCCTTTTCGGTGCGGCGATCTATCCCATCGCCGAGCCACTCGTCTTAATCGTGTTCGACTATCTTGTCTTAAACTTCCCCGCCCTCTTTACGAGGCCGAGCCCGATCTCGGAGCCGGAGGCCTACCTCGCTATGGAGAGGGGGCTGCGGATAGTGACCGTTGCGCTCATCACCCTCGTCGTGACCGTCTTTGCTATGCGACTTGACAACAAGCGCTTTGAATATCTGACGAGGCTGACCGAGGGGCTATACCGGATCCCCGAGAGGACAGTCTGGTATCTCAAGGAGTTCTGGATCACGGATCTTATCAGTGCCGTTTTTGCACCCGTGGTGATGGTTTTGGTGGCTTATCTCGTGCCATACGAATACGTGGCGCCCGTCTTTCCCCTCATCTGGTGCGGCGGCGCACTCTACGGATATGCCGAGCTTTTCCCCGCTTTGGCGATAACGGTGCTGATCTCGGTTGTGGCGAGGCTTATTCTCATCCCCTCGACGCTGTCGGCGTGGCGTGCAGCCTGGATCTCAGGCGACGTCGGTTAGGAGGGGCTATGAACGATATTATCAAGCTGATTTTAACCGTCATAATCGTATGGATAGGCTTTAATTTCTTAACCTGGTTTATCAAGCGCACGGCGCTGATCTTCAAGCTCCTCGGGCTGAAAAAGAGCTGTAATGCAAAGGTTAGTTTACTTTCTTTCCCATACAGACCTATGTGGCTCGTGCGTGAGGGGGCTGACGCAAGAGTAGAGATAATGAACACGGTATACCTCATCCGCTTCTATTCGGGCGGCGGCATATCCAAGAGCGTCCACTTTGCAAACGAGAGCTATTCCTGCATTTATATGCGCCTGAAGGGCCTTCGCGGCGTGAGGGGGATGGGGCGCTCGTCACTTGCTATGTCCTCCGGCATAAACCTCTATGCCAAGGTCGTTTACACACCGCCCTTCCCTATCCCCGAGGAATACAGTGAGAGCGAAAAGCATATCGTCAGAGCGCTGATACTAAATCCCGCTCCGGGTATGCTCTCCTACGTTACGGAGGAGAAGACCTCGATCAAGATCGCCTTCACGGGTGACGAATTATACGGCATCAAGGTGTTTACGGCGTCTACCTTCGAGCGCTACGCCGAGCGTATGATGCGTGAGGAGCAGCGCCTCCTCAGAGAGGCTCGCGGCGAATACGACTACTTCTTCGGGTGAGATCGCAACTCAGACAAGATCATAAGTAGTGAATAATCATAAGTAGTGAAAAATCATAACTCAGACGAGTTTTTTATAACCAGAAAAGCCTCACCCTATCCGGATGAGGCTTTTTTGGTGGAAAACGTCGGTAACATCAGCCGAAGAGGAGGTCGGAAAGCTCGGCGACGGAGGTGAGGTAGTAGTCGCAGTTTTTGCGCATAAACTCCTCGATGCGGGGCACGTTATAAGCCCAGCCTGCGGCGGCAAAGTCCGCTCCTGCGGCACGCGCCATGTCGTAGCCCGGCTTGAGATCGTCGACGACGAGGACCTCGGAGGGCTCTATCGAATAGCGGCGGCAGATGTCAAGCACGGTGAAAGGTGAGGGCTTGCGATGCTCACGCGGCAGATCCCAGCCGTAGATGCAGTCGGGCAGGGGGAGAGAATTATGCTCGTAGTCTCGCCTTATATACTCCTCGTAGGAATGCGATGCGACGCCGATAATGCCGCCACGGGTGCGGAACTCGGAGATTATCCCGGCTATTCCTTCGTACGCCGTGGGTATGCGCGTGGCAACGAAATCCTTCCAATATTTATCCTCAAGAGCCATCTCCTCGTCGCTCATCCCAAGCTCTCCGTGGAAGAACTCGAGGACGCCGGGATCAAAGTTTTTGAGGATGAATTCCTCGAAGGAATACTTTCCTAAAAAATGCGGCTTATAGTCCTCAAAATAGGCTATCAGCGAGGGATAATGTATCGCCTCGGTGCTTGCGACGACGGTGTCGTCATGGTCTAAGAGAAGACACTTGTATTTCAAGAGAGTGAGCCTCCTTTAAGATCAAGGTCGAGGGCTGTTACCCTCGGGTAATGTATGGTCATATCGTCGTGCGTTACGCCGATGCTGCCGCCAAGGTGCGCCCATTCGTCCTCACTGCCGCCGAAGGAGATGTCGGTGAGTGACTCGCAGCCACGAAAGACGTCGGGGTCAAGCGGCTCGGAGAGCGCCCTCGGCAGGGCTATGCGCACAAGAGAGGAGCAGCCGACGAAGGCGTCATAGCCTATGCTCCTTACTCCAACGGGGAGAATAAGCGAGGCTAAAGAGGAGCAGCCCTCAAAGGCTTTACGCCCGATTTTGACAAGCTTTGTTGGCATATCGACATCCTTTAGCGATCTGCAGCCTTCAAATGTAGAGTCGTCGATAAGCGTCATATTTGAAGAGAGCTTGACAGACTCAAGGCTGAAGCAATTTGCAAAGGCGGAGAACTCGACCAGCACGCAGCTGTCGGGCACGGTGACGTGAGTGAGGTTAAAGCAGAAGGCAAAGGCGTTTGAGCCGACCATATAGAGCGACTCGGAGAGCTTAAGCGAGGTGAGCGAGGCACATGCCTCAAAGGCACCCTCACCTATCCTCGAGACCGTGTCGGGCAGAGATATGCCGGTTATGGACGGGCAGGAGGAAAACGCCTCGTCACCTATCTCACGAAGCCCATCCGAAAAGACGACGCGGCGAAGCCTCGCACAGCCGGCAAACGCCGAAGCCGAGATGAGTCTCAGGCTCCTCGGGAGGTAGATCTCCTCAAGGCTTGCGTTTTCTCTGAAGGCGTTTTCGGCTATCTCCACTATGCCCTCGGGGATGTGAATTATTCTGTTTTCCTCGGTGTCGGGGTAGCTGTCCGAATGAATGACGGTTATTTCGTCCTTTTTCTTTGTTTCCATATTTTCCCTTTCTCGGGGCGATGCCCCAAAGAGGTGGATGCGGCTCGGAGCTTTTTTGCTCCGAGCCGTTTTTATGTTATTTTGCGATCAAAGAGATATTATCCAATGCGACCTGACTAGCGCTTGCAAGAAGGCTTTTGACAACTATTAATGTCAATACACAGGGATAAATCAGTCTTTGAGGGTGGTGATATAGCTATCAGCCGAGCTTTGCGAGCGCCTGAGCGAGCGACTCACGGGTGTCGAGATACTTGCGGAGCTTTGCTCTCTCGCCCTCGATGACAGCGGCGGGAGCCTTGGAAACGAAGCCCTCGTTAGAAAGCTTCTTCTCGATGCGCTCGATCTCGCCCTCATTCTTCTTCATCTCGGCGGTGAGTCTTGCGCGCTCCTTCTCGAAGTCGATGACCTCGGCGAGAGGAATATACATATTGCCCGCATCGGTCGCGATCATTACGGCGTCGTCAGCGGTATACTCGTCTACAAGCTCTACCTCGCTTGCGGAGGCAAGCTTCATAAGGATCTTCTCTGCGCTCTTGAAGCTCTCCTGATACTTGGTTACTACGAAGAGCTTAGCACGCTTCGAGGGAGGAACGTTCATCTCCGCACGGCGCGCACGGATGGCAACGATGGCAGTGATTATCCTGTCTACGTCTGCCTCCTCACACTTATAGTCCATACCCGTGTCAAATTCCGGATACTTAGAGATCATGATGCTCTCGGTGGAGTGAGGAATTGCGGAATATATCTCCTCGGTGATGAAGGGCATATAGGGGTGGAGGAGCTTAAGGATGTCAGTGAGGACCTTGAGGAGGATGCGCTTAGCGTTAAGAGCCTTCTTGCCGCCCTCGAAGATGCGTCCCTTGACCATCTCGATATACCAGTCGCAGAACTGATCCCAGGTGAAGGAATAGATCTCCGCAAGGGCTATACCAAGCTCGTAGTTATCTACGTTTGCTCTGACCGACTTGACTACTCCGTTGAGGCGCTCGAGGATCCACTTGTCCTCAAGCTCAAGCTCGCTCTCCTCGGGCATCTCCAGCAGCTCCTCGTCGGGCTCGGTGAGGTTCATAAGCACGAATCTCGATGCGTTCCAGAGCTTGTTTGCGAAGTTTCGCGCCGCCTCGATCTTCTCGTCGGAGAAGCGCATATCGTTTCCGGGTGCGTTGCCCGTAGCGAGGGCGAAGCGGAGAGCGTCTGCGCCGTACTTGTCGATGATCTCGAGGGGGTCGATGCCGTTGCCGAGCGACTTGGACATCTTTCTGCCCTGCGCATCACGCACAAGGCCGTGGATGAATACGGTGCTGAAGGGCTTCTTGCCCGTGTGCTCAAGGGCGGAGAAGATCATTCTCGCAACCCAGAAGAAGATGATGTCATAGCCCGTGACGAGGACGTCGGTTGGGAAATATCTTGCGAGGTCGGGAGCATCCTTATCCGGCCAGCCCATCGTCGAGAAGGGCCAGAGAGCCGAGGAGAACCAGGTGTCAAGCACGTCGGACTCCTGCGTTACCTTGCCGCCACACTTGGGACACTCGGTTATGTCGGTCTTGGAAACCTCCATATGGCCGCACTCCTCGCAATAGAAGGCGGGGATCCTGTGGCCCCACCAGAGCTGACGGGAGATGCACCAGTCGTGGCAGTTTTCCATCCAATTAATATAGGTCTTAGAGAACCTTTCGGGCTCGAACTTGATGTCGCCACTGACTACGGCCTCGAGAGCGGGCTTAGCGAGGGGAGCCATCTTTACGAACCACTGATCGGAGGTGAGGGGCTCAACGGTGGTCTTGCAGCGATAGCAGGTGCCGACGTTGTGCGAGCAGGGCTCGATCTTGACGAGGAAGCCGCCCTCCTCGAGATCCTTTACGATGGCACGGCGTGCCTCGTATCTGTCCATGCCCGCATATTTGCCGCCAAACTCCTCGCTGATGGTGGCATCATCGTTCATCACCTTGATGACGGGGAGATCGTGGCGACCGCCGACCTCGAAGTCGTTGGGGTCGTGGGCGGGGGTGATCTTGACGCATCCGGTTCCGAAATCGCGCTCAACGTACTCGTCGGCGATGACGGGGATCTCTCTGTTTACGAGGGGGAGGAGGAGCTTCTTGCCCACGAGGTGGGTGTATCTCTCGTCCTCGGGATGAACTGCAACGGCGGTGTCTCCGAGCATGGTCTCGGGTCTTGTGGTCGCTATGGTCACGTACTCGTCGGAGCCTACGACGGGATAGCGGATATGCCAGAAGGAGCCTGCCTGCTCGCTATACTCGACCTCGGCGTCGGAAAGTGCGGTAAGACAATGGGGGCACCAGTTGATGATACGGTAGCCACGGTAGATGAGGCCCTTGTTATAGAGGTTTACGAACACCTCGCGGACGGCTCTCGAGCAGCCCTCGTCCATCGTGAAGCGCTCACGGGACCAGTCGCAGGAGGAGCCGAGCTTCTTGAGCTGGCTGATGATACGGTTGCCGTACTGCTCCTTCCATGCCCAGACACGCTCAAGGAACTTCTCTCTGCCGAGGTCGTATCTGGTGAGGCCCTCGTTGACACGGAGATTTTCCTCAACCTTGATCTGCGTTGCGATGCCGGCGTGATCGGTGCCGGGGACCCAAAGGGTCGAGAAGCCCTGCATACGCTTGGTGCGCACGAGGATATCCTGGAGGGTCTGGTCAAGAGCGTGACCCATATGAAGCTGACCGGTTACGTTTGGAGGGGGGATAACGATGGAGAAGGCGGGCTTTTTGGGGTCGGGATCGGGAGCGAAATAGTTCTTCTCGCACCACTCTGAATAGACCCTTTCCTCAAACTCCTTAGGATCGTAGTTTTTAGCAAGTTCTTTTCTCATTTTTCTATATCCTTTCGCCGTTTTCCGGCAAATTAAATAATCTTACGGGGGTATGGGGTGCGTGCTATCCCGAGCGGACAGGCACGCAGCATCTCATAGGCGCTTCAGCCTGATATACAGCGACGTCCGTCGCTGTATATCATCACTCACTTTGTGAGTGCATATCATCACGACCTTAGTCGTGTATATCATCAGCGACAGTTGTCGCTGTATGCAAGCTCCTAGGGCGACAAGTCGAAGCTTTAACGAAGCCGTAGACAGCTTATCCAAAAAACTCGTTTTGCAGGAGAAAGTGTTTACAGCAAGGCAAAGCGAGCGAGAAGCCCGACGGTGTAGATACCTACTCCTAGGGCGACAAGCCGAAGCTTTAACGAAGCCGTAGACAGCTTATCCAAAAAACTCGTTTTGCAGGAGAAAGTGTTTACAGCAAGGCAAAGCGAGCGAGAAGCCCGACGGTGTAGATACCTACTCCGAGGGCGACGAGCCGAAGCTTTAACGAAGCTGTGGACGGTTTATCCCAAAAAGAAAGCCCCGAGAAAATCACGGCATGAGATATCATCCATACCTGATCTCTCGGGGCGTTAGTAACGCGGTACCACCCAAGGTTCGGAAGCTTGGCTTCCCTTATTTCTCGCCGGGCGCGGCGGACGCCGAGGTCTAGTGAGCGGCTATATGCCACCGTTCTTCTCGGATACAGCGAGGCTACCTTCATACACGGCACGCAAGCGCTCACACCGACCGCGCTCTCTCTTTAGCGTTCCTATATATTACTCCTCCTCGGGGTCGATATATTTTAGCATATTATAAGAAGCTTGTCAAGAACATTCTTCGAGGAAGTTCAGGTTTGCGGCTTCGGGCAGGTGCGGACGGGCGGCTGAGATGGGGAGTTTTTACTTATACTCGGGGAAAACGAGCTTGGTTTCGGTCGTCATAGAGGAATAAGCCTCCTCCATAAGAGCGTCGAAGTCGAGCTTTTCTATCTCGTGCATAACGTCCTCACGCTTAGGCTGCGTCTTTGGATGGCGAGGGGTGAAAACGGTGCAGCAATCCTCAAAGGGGAGGATAGAGGTCTCAAAGGTGCCGTAGCGCCTTGCCTCGATGACGATCTCGTTTTTATCCATGCCGATGCAGGGGCGGAAAACGGGGATATCCACCACGGAGTCGGTTACGCCGATGGCGGCGAGCGTCTGTGAGGCGACCTGACCGAGCGACTCACCCGTGATGAGTGCGCCGCACTTATATTCTCTTGCGCACCTCTCTGCAAGACGCATCATAAAGACACGCAGGATGAGGGTGAAGTAGTCCTCGTTGCATCTGTCGCGGATCTCCTCCTGCACGTGAGTAAGAGAGATGACGTGGACGTGGATCCTGGCGCAGAACTCGCACATCTCCTCTGCGAGCTTCATCACCTTTTCGTGCGCACGCTCAGAGGTGTAGGGGAAGGACTCGAAGTGCAGAGCCTCGATCTCCATACCTCTTTTCGCCATCATACAGCCCGCGACGGGTGAATCGATGCCGCCCGAGAGCAGAAGAAGTCCCCTGCCTGCCGAGCGAAGGGGCAGACCTCCGGCACCCGGCTCCTGGCCTGCACGGATGTATGCATGCTCGTCTCTCACCTCGACGGTAACGACGACGTCGGGCTCCTTGACGTTTACCTTAATGCCTCTGACCTTGGAGAGGATGACGCCGCCGATCTCCCTTGAGATCTCGGGCGAGGTGAGGGGAAACTTCTTATCCGAGCGCTTTGCCTCAACCTTGAAGGAGCGCTTGCCCGAGAGCTTGTCGGGCAGGTAGATAGCCGCCATCTCGCGGATAGCGTCGATATTCTTTTCGCAAACGGCGGCACGGTTTACGGCGATGATGCCGAACACACGCTTAGCGACGTTATACATACCGTCCATATCGCAGTCGGGCGAGAGGGGCTCGACGTAGATCGTCGACTGCTTTACGTATATCTTAAAGGCTCCAAAGGGGCAGGCTCTGCGGCGCAGCTCCTTTACGAGCATGGACTCAAAGTTCATTCTGTTTGCGCCCTTGAGGATGACCTCTCCGAACTTGCAGAGAATGACCTCCTCATATTTTTTCTCTTCCTTTTTCTCAACAAAGCTAAGGAAATCCATTGTGTTTTTCTCCATTATGTCAAGTTTAGTTTACTTATTTAAGGCTCTTTCTCTATCGAGATAGTTTTGAAGGATTATTTCGGCGGAGAGGGTGTCTACGACGCCCTTACGCTTTTTGCCGAAGGTGCCGGAGGCATCGAGATAGCGATAGGCGACCATAGTAGTCATCCTCTCGTCGTATAGCTCAACGGGGATATCCGTCATGCCCCTCAGCATATCCGCAAAGAGGCGGATAACTCCCGCACGCTCACCCTCGGTGCCATCCATATTCTTAGGCAGGCCGACGATGATCCTCTTGCAGCTGCGGTTTTTCGCCTCGAGGGCAACTCGCTCGGCGGTCTTTGTCATTCCGCTCTCCGAGATGGTGCCGATGCCGCTGGCAAGCATGCCCGAGGGGTCGCAGTCCGCAAGGCCCGTGCGCTTGTCGCCATAGTCAACGGCGAGGTATTTTCCATGGGATAAATTCATAACCCGTGTCTCCTTTTTTAGGGTGTTTTGAGGGAATGCCTCCTTGGCACCCGGTGCGTGTCGGATAGAGCCGACAGGCGAGCTAAGGTGCTCGGGTGGGGCTGAGCCGAAGGGGGCGTGGGGAATTGAGAGCCGATAAAAGAAGCTATCGGCTGTCGCTCACGACTTCTGATAAACGAGGATGCGGAAGGCGACCTCGGTGGTTATTACGTCGTTTGAATAGAGGCGCTCCTTGTCCTCCTTTGAGGTGCGGTAGGCGTAAGGGGTCATCATAAAGAGGCTCTCGATCTCTTCTCTGCCCCTGAGCGTGATCTCATAGGATAGCTTGTCGTCGGTGAGGAGGGTGAAGCCCTCGATGTCGGTCGGCTCGGGCTTGTTTTTATACGGGGTCTTGTAGATAGCAGACTTAAGCCCAAAGAGGTGCATCTCATCCGGGAAAACCATAATAAACTTAGCACGGGGCCTCAGTATACGGCGTATCTCCGAGAGGGCGAGGGGTGAAAAAACGAGGAGGGCGAGATCCACCGACGCATCGGCTACGGGTATGTCGTAGGAGGAGGCAACCGCCGTGCTGATCCTCTGATTTCTTTTAGCTAGGTGCTTGATAGCATCCTTTGATATATCTAACGCAAGGACGTTTGAGGAGCCGTCTCTATCGAAAACCGTGCGCTCAACGAGATCGGTATAATAGCCCTCGCCTGCTCCGAGGTCGATGAGCGAGCCTTCGGGCGCAAGATGGATCGAGATGAGCCTCGAGATATGCTCAGCAAGGGGCAAATAGTGACCACGGGTGAGAAAATCGCGCCTTGCTTCAACCATTTCACGGTTGTCGCCGTGGGTGCCGGAGCCCTGCCCGATAAGGAGGTTATAGTAGCCTGCCTTAGCTCGGTCAAAGGAATGGCCGACGGCACATTTTTTTATTCTTCCTTCCTCCTCGATGAGAGGAAGGCGGCATATCGGACAGCAAAAATCCATTGTGCTTCCCTTCTATTATACTTATAATGTCATGTTTTGTTTACTTTTTTAATATATCGCTCGTTATAGCCCGCTATATTGGCGATCGTCGCTTAGAGGGTTGCTCGTAGACACCAAAAAACCGCGAGCTTTAAGGAACTGTTTTTATAGGTGCCGAAAAGACGTGAGCCTTGAGAGACATAAGTCCTATGTCAAGGCTCGGAGATACAGAGCGTAAGCCGTGATGATGGCTTGCAGATGCACAGCCGTAAGCAAAATATAGATGCGGCGATCAAAGCTCGGACAGCTCGCCTGCGAGATCTCTTTCGATGAGGCGCTTGATCTCATCCTTTGGGATGCCGAGGCTGAAGAGATGATAGAGCTTTGCTACGGCTGCCTCGGTTGTCATATCTCTGCCGCTGACGGCTCCGGCATTTTTAAGAGCCGAGGAGCTTTCGTAGGCACCGAGGGTGACCGTGCCGGAGGGGCATTGAGAGCAGACGACGACCACTGCGCCGTTGTTGAACGCCTTTTTGATGATGGGCAGGAGCCTGTCGCCACCGCCGGGGATATTTCCTGCGCCGAAGGTCTCAAGGACGATGCCCGAGAGCTTGTCCGCCATTATATCCTCAAAGAGCCCAAACTGAATACCGGGGAAAACCTTGAGAACGCCGATCGGAAGCTCGGAGAAGGGGCGGAATGTCAGCGGCTTTGTGCCGCCCTGCCTCAGGGCAGGATAGTTATAGCGAATAGATATGCCGACCTCGGCGAGGTGCGGATAGTTCGGCGAGTCGAAGGCTATAAGACCGTCGGCGCTCATCTTCATCGCACGGTTTCCACGTAGAAGCCTGCCCGAGAAATAGAGCGCAACCTCTCTGACGACGCCATCAGCGGCGATCATAACCGAGGTAATAAGGTTGTCACGCCCGTCGGAGCGAAGCTCGGAGAGGGGGATCTGCGAGCCCGTGAGGATAACAGGCTTGTCGAGTCCGTCGAGGATGAAGGAGAGAGCCGAAGCCGTGTATGCCATAGTGTCGGTGCCGTGCAGGACGACGAAGCCCGCATATCTGTCGTAGCCCTCGTAGATGACGGAGGCTATCTTGTTCCAATCCGAGAGCGCCATATCCGAGGAGTCGAGCAAGGGGGAAAGCTCCACCAGCTCAAAATCCGGGAAATCCTCCCTCGTCATATCCGGAATGGCGGCAACAGCCTCGGCAAAAAAGCCGGGCGAGGGGGTGTAGCCGTGGGGCGTCCTTTTCATGCCTATGGTGCCACCCGTGTAAATTATCAAAACCTTGTTGTTTCCGTTTCTGTTTTTAATAGATGAAGCCATAGCTACCTCTCTTTATCCGGATTTAGATGCGTTTAGGTGTATAAATGACAATAGTTGTTGTCGTTTTTGCTATATTTGCGTCGTGACTGTCAAGCCGCTTGGTCGGTAGTCAGCTCGCCGATGCGTGAGGTGTCAATATCGTTTTTCTGCGATGTGTACAGTGTGGGGTCGATGACGAGGCGGCAGATGCTTGCCCGTGAGAATACTCCCACGGTGGCGCCGTTTACGTCAACGGATGAAAGGGAGATAGAAGCGAGCCTTGCCTCGCCCTCGGAGAGTATGGAGACCGCCGTAGGAGATGCCTTTATATCTAGTCCGACCACGCTTAGGGAGGGCTCGCCGAGGTATGCTTCACGCCCGGTAGCAAGGATCGAAAGCCCGCATTGACCTGCGCCGCTTGTGGCTGATGAGCTGACGGAGCAGCCGACGGAATCCTCGAAATAGAAGCCAGAGCGACGGGCGGCTATGGAATTACAGCCTATATACGAAACCGAAGCGGCGGCAATACCGCCGAAGCCATAGAGATCGCCCGAGGAGCTTGACGAGGTCACTGTGAAGGCGCCCTGTCCGGGCAGAGCCGAATAGAGCGAGCTGTTAAACCTGCCCTGATGCTCGAAGAAGAAGCCGAAGCGCCTGCTATCGTAGGCGGAGCAATCGGAGATGGTCAGGCTCTCGTCCGGGGAGTAGCCGTAGCCGATGCCGAAGCCTGATGCGCCGGGCTGATCCTCGGTTGCAGCCTTGCCGCAGGCTATCGCCGTACAGCCCCGAATGCTGCTGTTTATGGGACAGTCAATGCCGAAGCCCGTGGCATCGGTGTTTTTGATCGTTACGTCCTTGAGGTGGCAATCTGAAAACAGATTTATCATAAAGCCCTTGCCTGCCGAGGTGTAGACCTCGGAGGAGGTTTCGGCTCCGTCGATCACAAAGCCCTCGAAGGAACAGCCTTCAAGATAGATCGGCTCACCGACGTCCAAGAGATCGTTGAAGTAAAACATATCGAGCCCGTAGTATGATTCACCGACGGGCATAAGCACGGTGGACTCTCCGTCACCGACGAAGGAAACGCCCGAGCGCAGCTTGATGGCGTGCTGACCTATGGTCTGGCTGCCGCCTGCGGCGAAGCGATAAACTCCGCTTGGGATATACACGGTGCCACCGCCATCCGCAGCAAGGCTATCGACGAGCGCCTGCAGGGCTCTCGTGTTTTCCTCGGGGGAATTAGCAACCCCTACGCCGTGAAGGGTGGCATTTATGCCCTTTTCGTCACCCGTGCCGCCAAAATCACAGCCCGAAAGCATAAGGAGCATAGATAACGCAAAAAGAAGAGCGGCTATATATTTAAGATCTGTCAGTCTTTTCATCCAGCCTCCTCTTTTGCATTTCTTTTTTTAATATGCAAAGCTCACTTGATGAGCCTTAAAAAACGATGATCAGCGTACAAAACGCATAAATATGTAAATAATAGTAGTCGGATTAAGCGAATAATCGGACCACTCTTCCCTGCTCTGAGGGCGACAAGTCGACGCTTTAACGAAGTATACGGCGATTTATACAATCAGCTGTTCATTACAATAAATCGCCTAGAGCAAGGCGTAAGGGCGCAAGCGAGGCGACGGTGTAGAAACCTACTCCGAGCCGAGGGCGTCGCCCGACAACGAAGCTATCGGTGATTTATTGAATGAACATGGAGTCGCCGAAGGAAAAGAACCTATACCTCTTCTCTACCGCTTCCTTATACGCCTTCATGGTGAGGTCTTTGGTGGCGAGGGCGCTGACGAGCATTATGAGGGTGGATTCGGGGAGGTGGAAGTTGGTTATGAGAGCGTCTGTGGCTTTGAAGGTGTAGCCCGGGTAGATGAAGATGGCTGTTTCTGCGCTTGTCGGGTGGATGATGCCATTTTCGTCCGAGACGCTTTCGAGAACACGGCAGGAGGTCGTGCCGACGGCGATGATCCTGCCTCCCGCCTTGCGGCGACGGTTAAGCTCGGCGGCGGACGCCTCGTCCACCTCTATATGCTCGGAGTGCATCAGATGCTCCTCGATCTTGTCCACCTTGACGGGGCGGAAGGTGCCGAGACCGACGTGGAGTGTCACCTCAACGTAGCCGACGCCCTTTGCCTTGATGCGCTCGAGAAGCTCGGTCGTGAGATGGAGGCCTGCGGTCGGAGCGGCGGCAGAGCCCTCGGTGCGAGCGTAGACGGTCTGATAGTCCTCACGGCGCTCGAGCTTTTTGGTGATGTAGGGGGGGAGGGGCATATTTCCTACGACGTCGAGGACCTCGTAGATGCTCTTATATTTTTCTTTATCGTAGTCAAATCTGACGAGCCTGTTCCCCCCCTCGACGACGTCGGTGACCACAGCAGAGAGGATGCCCCCAAACGTAAATGAGGCGCCGACCTTAGCACGCTTGCCCGGGCGAACGAGGGTCTCCCACTCACCCGTTTCGGTGGTGCGGAGAAGGAGAAGCTCGATGTCCGCGCCCGTCTTGTCGGTTTTGCCGAGGAGGCGCGCGGGGATGACCTTCGAGGAGTTAACAACGATGACGTCCTCGGGGTTAAGGTAGTCTATTATATCTCTGAAAATCCTATCCTCGAGCTTGCCGCTCTTACGGTCAAGGACCATCATACGGCAGCCGTCACGCTCCTCGCAGGGCGACTGAGCAATAAGCTCCTCGGGCAGATCGTAATAGAAATCAGAGGTTGAAAGAGCGGTTGGAATACGCTCGTTGGTTATGTTCTTAGAATTTTCCTGCATTATTTTTGCCTCATTTATCGATTAACGGCACGGCACCCCGGAGCATAGCATAGGGGTGAGGGCAGTTTAACTAATCTATTATACTATACTTTAAATATTTTTGCAAGTAGCAATCACAAAAGGAGGGTTGATTATGAAGGGAGAGCTGTTTTACGGTGTTGGAACTGCGCTGGTTACGCCGTTTTCGGACGGAGAGATCGACTACGTGGCGCTTGAGAGGCTGATAGAGCGGCAGATCGAGGCGAAGGTAGGGGCGATAGTTATAGGAGGAACGACGGGCGAGGCGGCGACGCTACATAGAAGCGAGAGGGGCGAGCTATACAAGCGTGCCGGGGATATTATAGGCGGGCGCACCAAGCTCATACTCGGCACGGGCTCAAACTCGACGAGGGAGGCGACAGAGCGCACGAGGGAGGCCGAGAGGATAGGCTGCGACGGCGTTCTTATCGTTACGCCGTATTACAACAAAGGAACGGTGGAAGGTGTCTATCAGCACTATAAAACTATAGCAAATAGCACGGATTTGCCAATAATACTTTACAATGTGCCGTCAAGAACGGGGGTAAATATGCCTATTGCGACGGTGAGAAGGCTCGCAGAGATAGAAAATATCGTCGGGATCAAGGAGGCAGCACAAGACCCCGAGCGCCTCAGGCAGTTAAAGAGGATAAACGGCCTAAAACTTTACACGGGGTGCGACCAAGAGAGCGTCGAGGTGCTGAAAATGGGTGGCGACGGCACGATCTCCGTCATCTCAAACCTCTGCCCTGCATATATGACAAGGATGACCGAGCTTTGCGCCTCTGGCAGGCTCGGGGAGGCAGAGGAGATGATGAGGAGGATAACGCCTCTTATCGACGCTATGTTTATCGAGACGAACCCCGCACCCATAAAGCACGCACTCGCATACGTGGGACTATGTAAGGAAGAGATGCGCCTGCCGATGGCGGAGGTGGAGGCGGCGAGCGCAGGCGTGATCGAGGAGATGCTCCTCGGGCTTTCGGATATAATCTAAGCCTGCGGGCGAAGCGAAAGACGGGGGAACACTCAACGACGGCAGAAGAGCCTCTCTGCTCGCTTAGCGCTTTGGCACAGCGCCCGAGATCCGCCGCAGGTCATACGCATCAAAAATCCGATGCATACCTCTGCCGACGATCGCTAAGCAAGAGGCGAAGCGCAGGTGGGGCGGATCAGCAAGAGGCGAAGCGCAGATGGGGCGGATCAGCAAGAGGAGAAGCACAGATGGGGGCGGATCAGTAAGAGGCGAAGCGCAGATGGGGGCGGATCGGCAAGAGGCGAAGCGCAGATGGGGGCGGATCGGCAAGAGGCGAAGCGCAGATGGTGGGCGGATCAGCCGACGTAAGAGCAGCGTTTTTAAGGGCGGATGACACCGGAAAAGGCTGGGTTTTTAGCAATTTTACTAATTTAAAAGTATTTCTTTTAGATATTTTGCATTATGTGAGATATATACAAAGGGTGGTTTTGGCTTTTGGTGATTATTTCTGCGGTTTGGGATTTTCTTTTAGTTTTTTCGGTTTTTTCGATTGACTTTTCGGCGGTGGAGGAGTAAAGTTGTGTCATCCTTATTTATATTATTTTAGGAGGTTTCTTTCGTATGAAGAGATCATTGACACTTCTTCTCGTGCTGCTCGTAATCCTTGCTGCTTTATGTAGCTTGACGGGCTGCGACGTGCTTGCGGGCCTGCTTGGCTGTGAGCATGAGTGGGCCGATGCAACCTGCACCGAGCCTAAGCACTGTGAGATCTGCGGCAAGACCGAGGGCGAGGCTCTCGGACACGTGGGCGGCAAGGCAAGTTGCTCCGAGAAGGCCGTTTGTGACAGATGTGGAGAGGAGTACGGCGACTATTCGGCACATTCGTTTGCCGACGCTACCTGCACCACTCCCAAGACCTGTAAGGACTGCGGCGAGACCGAGGGTGAGCCCCTTAAGCACACCGGCGGAACCGCAAACTGCAAGGATAAGGCTGTTTGCTCGCTTTGCGGCGAGCCCTACGGCGAGCTCGGCGAGCATAGCTTCGCTGACGCTACCTGCACCACCCCCAAGACCTGTACGGTCTGCGGCGAGACCGAGGGTGAGCCCCTTAAGCACACCGGCGGCACCGCTAACTGTAAAGATAAGGCTGTTTGCTCGCTTTGCGGCGAGCCCTACGGCGAGCTCGGCGGGCATAGCTTCGCTGACGCTACCTGCTCCGCACCCAAGACCTGCACGGTCTGCGGCGAGACCGAGGGCAACAAGCTTGAATGCGAGTGGGGTGACTGGACGCCCGTCGGCGACGGCACTCACTCAAGGGTCTGCAAAAACGATCCCTCTCACACTCAGGCATCCTTCTGCCTTGGCGGCACACCCAGCTGCACCGAGCAGGGATCCTGTATCGTTTGCGGCGGCAAGTACGGCGAGCTCTTGAAGCATAGCTTCGCTGACGCTACCTGCTCCGCACCCAAGACCTGTACAGTTTGCGGCGCTACCGAGGGCGAGCCCCTCAAGCACGCATACGTGGCGACGGTTACCAAGCCTACCTGCGATAAGGGCGGCTACACCACCTACGTTTGCTCCGCCTGCGGCGACAGCTACACCGCCGAGGAGACCGAGGCGGCAGGACACAGCTACAAGTCGACGGTTACCAAGCCTACCTGTACCGAGGGCG
This sequence comes from Clostridia bacterium, assembly GCA_017501245.1. GTDB lineage: Bacteria > Bacillota > Clostridia > Oscillospirales > CAG-272 > UBA1740. Next base: position 33,718 of record JAFVXI010000030.1, on the reverse strand, counting down.
GCTACACCACCTACGTCTGCTCCGTTTGTGGCGACAGCTATAAGGGCGACGAGGTTGCGGCTCTCGGCTGTGAATATGGCGAATGGCAGTCGCTCGGTGACGGCAACCACATCAGATACTGTATCAGAAACAACAGCCACACCGAAACCAAGCCCTGCTCGGGCGGTAAGGCGACATGCACGAAGCCTGCCGTCTGCACTGACTGCGGCACTGCTTACGGTGAGGTTGCAGATCATGAGTACGGTGCCGTCGTAACCAAGCCCACCTGCACAGAGGGCGGCTATACCACCTATACCTGTTCCGTCTGCTCCGACAGCTACACTGCTGATGCGACCGAAGCGGCAGGACACAGCTACGAGGCTGTCGTAACTAAGCCTACCTGTACTGAGGGTGGCTATACCACCTATACCTGTTCCGTCTGCTCCGACAGCTACACTGCTGATGCGACCGAGGCGGCAGGACACAGCTACGAGGCTGTCGTAACCAAGCCTACCTGTACTGAGGGTGGCTATACCACCTATACCTGCTCCGTCTGCTCCGACAGCTACACCGCTGACGAGGTAGCTGCGCTCGGTCACTCCGGCGGCGAGGCAACCTGTAAGGTCGGCGCTGCCTGCGAGGTCTGTGGCGTCGTTTACACACCGCCTAAGGGACATAGCTACGAGGCTGTCGTTACCGATCCCACCTGCTTCGAGGGTGGCTACACCACTTATACCTGTTCCGTTTGTGGCGACAGCTACACTGCCGATGAGACCGATGCACTCGGCTGTGAGTTTGGCAAGTGGCAGCCCATCGGCGGCGACCAGCACGTAAGATACTGCGAGAGAGACGCCTCTCATAACGAGACCGCACCCTGCGCCGGCGGCGAGGCATCCTGCACCGAGCAGGCAGTCTGCGAGGCTTGCGGCGCTAAGTACGGCGAGCTTGCAGACCATGACTACGAGGCGATCGTTACCGAGCCCTCCTGCTTCGAGGGCGGATATACCACCTACACCTGCGCTGTGTGCGCACATTCCTTCACCTCCGATGAGACCGACCCCGTCGGCTGTAAGTTTGGCGAATGGCAGCCCATCGGCGACGGAAAGCACATCAGATATTGCGTAAGAAATAACTCCCACACCGAGAGCGGCGTTTGCTACGGCGGCGAGGCGTCCTGCACAGAGCAGGCAGTCTGCGAGGCCTGCGGCGCTAAGTACGGCAGCTTGCTCGATCATAGCTGGAAGGATGCGACCTGCACCGAGCCTATGACCTGCGAGAAGTGCGGCGCTACCGAGGGTGAGGCGGCAGGACATAAGTACGAGGCTGTCGTTACCGAGCCCACCTGCGATAAGGGCGGCTACACCACCTACGTCTGCTCCGCCTGCGGCGACAGCTATATCGCTGAGGAGACCGAGGCGGCAGGACATAATTACGAGGCTGTCGTTACCGAGCCCACCTGCGATAAGGGCGGCTACACCACCTACGTCTGCTCCGTCTGCGGCGACAGCTATACCGCTGAGGAGACCGAGGCGCTCGGCCACGAGCTGCTCGAGGCAAACTGCACCGAGCCCGTCCGCTGCGCAAAATGTGACTACACCGAGGGCGAGGCTCTCGGCCACGTGGGCGGCGAGGCAACCTGCGCAGATAAGGCAGTTTGCGAGGTTTGCGGAAGCACCTACGGACAGACCCTGAAGCACAGCTTCGACAGTATGAGCACCGATGCAAAATATCTTGCTTCGGCGGCGACCTGCGAGACTAACGCATATTACTACTACTCCTGCGCTAACTGTGGCGACAGAAGCGACGAGAGCTTTGAGGCAGAGGGAACTCTGCTCGGCCACGTATGGACCGAATGGCAGTCGCAGGACGGAATCCACGTCAGATACTGCATCAACGACACAGAGCGCAACCACACCGAGAGCGAGAGCTGCTCAGGCGGCGAGACCACCTGCACCGACAGGGCTATCTGCTCGGTCTGCGGCGGCGACTACGGCGAGGAGCCCGGCCACGCATGGTCTGATGGCATCATCACGAAGCAGCCCGGCTGCACCGAGGCGGGTGTTCTCACCTATTCCTGCTCGAAGTGCGGCGGCGAGATGACCGAGGCTATCGCTCCCATCGGACACAGCCAGTACACCGAGATCACCGAGCCCTCCTGCACCGAGGGCGGCTACACCACCTACGGCTGCTCGGTCTGCGGCGAGACCTACACCGCTGACGAGACCGACCCCCTCGGCCACAGCTGGGACGGGGATCTGACCTGTGAGAGTGGCCACACTTGCGAGAGATGCGGCGAGAGCGAGGAAAAGCTCGGCCATAGCTACGTCCTCATTAAGTCCGAGGACGCAACCTGCTCCGCACCCGCAAGCGAGACCTACGCCTGCGAGAGATGCGGCGGCTCCTATATGAACGAGACCGCACCTGCCCTCGGCCACGATATCAAGGGCGTTGAGGCCATCGAGGAGGCTATCGGAACCTGTACGTTCATTCAGAAGTTCAAGTGTAACGTCTGCGGCGAGCTCGTAGACGGTCAGACCATTACAAGACACACCGAGATCGCAACCATCGAGATCGAGGCGACCTGCTCGTCCGAGGGCTCCAAGCGCTACGACTGCCAGCTCTGCGAGTACGGCTCAAGAACCACCATCCCCAAAAACGACAACCATAAGTGGGACGAGGGCGTCCTCGTCGGAAACGTCAGGACCTACACCTGTCAGCATGACGAATGCGGCGCAACCAAGGAGGTCATCGACGCCTCTGCCGACACCTCCGCATCGCTCGGCTCCTCCGACCTTTCCGCATCCGGAGAGGTTGCACTCAAGGACGCAAGCCTTAACCTCGGCGAGATCGCAGGTGAGGGCGGCGCCATCGCCAACAAGGACGTCACCGTCTCTGCAGGCACGCTTGAGGGCGAGGACCTCGAGAAGGCTCTGAAGCTCCTCACCGAGGAGCAGAAGGCTCAGCTCGGCGACAGCCCGATCTACAACTTTACCATCACCGAGGGTGGCAACGCCATCACCGACTTCGGCGACAACTACGTCACCGTAACTATCCCCTACACTCCCGCTGAGGGCGAGGACGTTGACTCCATCGCTATCTGGTACGTTTCGGACGGAACTCCCGTTTCCATCGAGGCGACCTATGCGGGCGGCTACGTCACCTTCAGGACCAATCACTTCTCCTACTACACCGTCACGAGCCTTACTCCCGCTGAGCGCTGTGCGCTTTACGGACATATCTGGCTCGACAAGACCGTAGAGGCGACCTGCACGACCGACGGCTATACCCTTCATCGCTGCTCGAGATGCGCTTACTACGAGAAGAACGACGTCGTTAAGGCTTACGGCCATTCCCTCTCTGCGACTACCACTCCCGCAAGCTGCACCGAGGACGGCCACTCCTTCGTTGAGTGTACGAGAGGCTGCGGCTACTCCCACTACGAGAGAATTTCGGCCTTCGGACATAACTACGAGATCACCGAGAGCATCGACGCTACCTGTGAGGCGGTCGGCTCCGTCACCAGCGTCTGCGGCGAGTGCGGCTCTAAGATCACGGTTACTACCCCCAGACTTAACCACTCCTACGAGCATTCGACGGTAGAGCCCACCTGTGCCGCCGGCGGATACAGACTCCACGAATGCGTCCTTTGCGGATACAGCTACAAGGACGGCTTCACCGATCCTCTCTCCCACGTCTTCTCCGACGAGTGGAGCTTCGCTGAGGATAAGCTCTCCGCTACCGTCATCCTCACCTGTGAGAACGGCTGCGGCGAGAGAATAGTAGAGACCGTCGTGGCATCCGTGCGCGAGCACGTTGCGACCTGTACGAAAGAGGGCAAGACCGAGTACACCGCTAAGCTCGTCTACAACGGCATCACCTATTCCTCCGCTATCAGCGAAAACGGAAAGCTCCTTGAGCATAAGTTTGATAACGGATATAAGTTCAACAAGCACGGCCACTGGCTTGAATGCTCGGGCTGTGGCGGCAAGGCAACCGAGGAGGAGCATATCTTCGAGGGCTCTTCCATCCTCAAGCGTCCGACCTGCGCAAGCGAGGGCGAGATCGCTTACACCTGCGTATGCGGCTACGTTATGGTAGAAAAGACCGCTCCTACCGGCGATCACTACTACGTTGACGGCGTCTGCATCGACTGCGGCAACACCGCAAACGCACCCTGCAACCACATCCCCGAAGTGATGAACGCTATCGACCTCGGCGAGCTCGGCTACTGCGACGGTATGCTCGTTTACTGGTCCTGCAAGTGCGGCGAGAATAAGCAGCTCAACCTTGAGGAAAGCACGGTCAATTGCGACTTCACTTTAGTCAAGTCGAGCGCAGAGATCGTCATCGACGAGCATATGAACCCTATCACCGCCATCTCCTCGACGAAGAGCCACTGCGATAAGTGCGGACTTTCCATCGAGACCACCTACGAGGGCTCGTCGGTATACGCCGACTGCAGCACTCCCATCTTTGGCTGCCTTTCTATTATCGGTAGGGACGGCGAGGCTATCGCCACCTTCAACGAGACCCCCATGGGAAGCTCCGACAACCACAGCAACGTCATCAGCGGCGCATACGGACTTAAGGGCAAGATCTGCGGCGGCGATATCTATGTTACCGCTTGTACGGAATGCGGCGAGATCCTCTCTCTTGATGACGTAAGAACCAAGTGTGATTTCAACGTCGTCACCGAGGAGTATCTCGACGACAACGGCAATCCCTATACCGTTACCGTAAAGAGCTGTGAGAAGTGCGGCCTTACCATTAAGGAAGAAAGCTTCGTCTACAGCGAGCTCTGCCTTGTGATCAAGGCGTCTACCGTTACCGTAAGCATAGACGGCAACGAGCTCTTCACCGTTACCACGGATGTGAGCAGCTCCGAGCACGAGCTGACCGAGGAGCTTGTCAGCCTTGGCGACAAGTGCGAGGACGGCCACTCTATGGTTACCCGCTGTGTGAATTGCGACTTCACTACCACCATCACCATCCTCGGCCACTATCTTGGCAGCGGATACACCGATCTCGAGAGCCTTGGAATGTGCGCAGGACAGGTGCGCTACGAGGGCTGCGCATTCTGCGACGAGAAGGTCTACACCGATATCAAGACCACCTGCGACTGGGTTCTTGTCGAGGGTGAGGACGCCGAAAGATACGTCTGCTCGGTATGCGGCGCTGAAAGGACCGTCACCGTCTCTGTCAGTGAGAAGGACGAAAACTGCGCATTTACCACGACTGTCACCGAGAGCTACTACGTAGGCGGTAAGCTTCTTTGCTCCTTCAAGGATGAGCAGACGAGGATCGAGCATAACAAGGTTGGAAACACTTGCGCCGACTGCGGCAAGGATCTCTCCTGCACGCACGAGCCTACCCTCAATCTCGTATTTGACTTCGGCGAGCTCGGCTACTGCGCATCCAAGCTTCCTTATATGTCCTGCGAATGCGGACTCGTCAAGACCTTTGACCCGATGACCTCCGCTATTCTTTGCGACATCGAGACCATCTCCGGTGAGACCGGCATGACCCCCGAGGGTATGCCCTATCAGCATATGTTCGGCAAGTGCCGTGACTGCGGCATCCTCGTTGAGGCTTATATGATCATGTCTCAGCCCTCGCCCTGTGTACAGGTTATGAGCGTTGACTACAGGTTCTACACCGAGGACGGCGAGACCGTCTTCGAAGCCGGCGGCGAGATGAGGAACGAGAACCACAGCACCGCCGAGACCACCCTCGGCATAGCCGACATGACCTGCGGCTCCGAGATCTACGTCAGAGCCTGCACGAGATGCGGCAAGATCACCTCCTTCAACGACGTCACTCAGGTTTGTCCCTTCGAGCCTAAGATGGATCAGTTCGTTGACGAATTCGGCAGACCTCATATGTACCAGGAGCTTTACTGCCCCAAGTGCGGTCTGCGCATCGTCGGCGATATGTACGCTGAGTCGGTGAGCCCCTGCGTAAGCACTATATATACCTTCTACTACGTTTACATCGGCGACACCCTTATAGCCGAGAGCAGCGAGAGCAGCCACAACAGCAGCCATAACTACGTATACGAGTACACGCTCAACGGAGATAGCTGCGATGACGGTTATACCGTGGTTGCGACCTGCTCCGCCTGCGGCAACAGCTATTCTTACGAGTCCTCCGGACACTCCACCGAGTGGGTCGAGTTCAACTTCGCTGAGTACGGTCTTTGCCCCGGATGGGGAGAGAAGGGCGTTTGCCGTATTTGCGGCACCGTCACCTCCGTGAACGGCGAGCCCGGCTGTCAGTGGGTCTCCGAGAGCTACGACGAGGAAGGCAAGTATGAGGAGGGCAAGGGCGGCCAGCAGTTCTGCATGATTTGCGGCGCTACGAGAGAATGCCGCTCCGAATACGGAGAGAAGGACGCAAGCTGCACTATTCCCGTTAACGAGATCAGACGCTACTACCGTGACGGTGAGCTTCTGCTCGACGTCTCCTGGTCCTATCATCTGACCGACCATAGCTTCGAATACACCTACGAGCTTTACGGCGAGAGCTGCACCGACGGCTATACCGAGCATAGATACTGCCCCGACTGCGGCGAATCGTCGAGCCACGAGAGCTACGGCCACAACACCGTGCTGAGGAAGACCATCCGCCTTGCCGACTACGGCACCTGCTCGGGCGGCTACATCTACCTCTACTCCTGTGCCTGCGGCGAGAACGGCTGGAGGAGCCTTGAGGGCATCTATTCCGGCTGCGATCTTGAAGAGTGGCACGAGGTCAACCACGACGAGTACGGAATCCAGCACGACCTCCACTACTACCACTGCAGAGGGTGCGGACTCTATATTGAGTTTGACGACGTGCGCAGCTACTACGGCTGTAAGGTCGAGACAGACACCGTTATCAACGTCAGGGTCGGCGACGTCTCGGTCGTAGAGAATCTTGAATGGACTAACGGAAGCCACTACGAGCACGACTTCGACGTGACCTACAAGCTCCTCGGCGATAGCTGCGACGACGGCTTTATCATCTCGAGGACCTGTAGGAACTGCGATCACTCCGAGGAGGAGACCCTCTACGGTCACCACACCTTCCGTGAGGAGATCGACCTCACGAGCTACGGCGCTTGCGGAGGCTGGGTAAACCATGAGTTCTGCCCCTGCGGCGCAAACTCCCACTACAACGTAAATATCTGTGGCAACGCTCGCCACAGCTCCAACACCTACGTCGAGGACGGCGTGATCTACATGGTCGAGGCTTACAGCTGTGAGTGCGGCTTCAGATATCAGACCACACGCTATCTCAACCGCATCGATGGCTGCACGAGATACTATAACAACGACTACTACGTTTCGGTTGGCGGCGAGCTTATCTGCGAGGACTCGTACGAAAATAGCGAGCTTGCTCACGATTATGACGTCTCCTATTACCTCCACGATCCCGATGCGGGCTGTGAGAGCGGAATCAACATCTATTACAGCTGCTCGGTCTGCGGAGAGTGCTACGAGGAGCAGATCTACTGGCACAATCTGGTTATCAAAACCGAATATGACCTCGAGAAATACGGCTCGGTCTGCGGCGGCAAGCTCGTCGTCGCCTTCTGCCCCTGCGGACGCTCCTATAACTGCAACGTATATGATGCGAGATGCGAGTTTGACGAGCAGGGCGAGGTCTGGTGGATAGATGATGCGATCAACGCCTCGCAGGAGCATGCCGACGGCTACCACGGCTATTGGTCTTACTTCTATAAGAGCGTCTGTGCGGTTACCGATCCCGAGAAATGCGGCTTCGCATACAGACATGCTACCTATTGGGTCTACGAGGGCAACTGCACGGTCGTTCGCTATATGACCCTCCAGCTCGGATATAACGAGGCTGACGGCAGCTGCATTGAGGAGATAACCTTCGAGCTCGAGCGCGACGTCTACCATAAGGAAATGGAGCACACGAGCGAATCCGACGGCAACGGCAGATACCACTGGAGAGAGACCTGCACCCTCTGCGACAGCTACGTTGAGTCCGAGCAGTATTACAACGAGCTTGGCGGATGGGTATACACTCAAACCTGGTATAACGCTCTTGACAACGGCAGAGCGGTCAAGCGCACGACAACGAGGACCGACCTTAACGAGGTGATAAACGCTCACCTTCAAGACCCCATTTCCCAGGAGAGGACCGAGATCCTCCACGCTGACGGCAGCGTGACCTACACCGAGCTCAACTATACCTACGAGCTTATCGACGCTCCCGTAGGCGTGGACGGCTACAGAATGACCGTAACTCAGACGGGCTCCGAGGGCTTCATCTCCCGTGAGATCTATGAGAGGAGCTTCTACCACCACGGAAACAACGTAAGAATGCTCGACCTCTCTGAATACTACGAGGACGCTTACGGAAACTGGCATAAGTACACCTACCTCTACGAGGACGGCTGCATCTGCCGCTACGACGTCCTGCACGAGTATTCGGACGGTGAGTCCTACCTCAATGAGAACAACGAGTATCACGACACAAGCTGGACGACTATCGTTCCTCCCACCTGCACGCAGTGGGGCGTCGAGGGCTTAGCCTGCTACTTCTGCGACACCGAGTTTGATAACCAGCCCGTCAGTCCCCTCGGCCACAGCTGGATAATGCTTCCCAACGGACTCTACTTCTGCCAGAGATGCGCTCTGCAGAACGTTAACGGAGCGGACGGCAGCATCGTTATGGAGGATCTGACCGACAAGCTCGGAGGCGGCGAAAACTACGTTATCGGCTACTTTATGGACACCTATGCCTCCTTCACTCCTATGGTGAGCATCATTCTCCACACTCCTCTCGAGGATGGAACCGATCAGCTCGTGCTCTTTATCGAGGAGTCCGCATTCACCTACTACGATGGAAGCTTCGTCGGTCTTTCGATCCCGATCGCCATCGTTGAGGAGGCGGCAAGAGAGATAGGCTTTGAGCCCGATCAGTACGATGCACGCATCTCCTTCGTGCCCGACGGTGCGGACAGCAGCTTCGACTACGCTATCACCTTTGGTGATCTGCCCGGCTCCGAAGCTATCGCAGGCGCAGGCATCACCTCCGATGAGTTCATCGTCGAGTATCTTCCCGAGGGCGCAAGCTTCACCGTTATGCTCACCCCCGAGACGGCGTCGATGTGGGAGATCTACGTCAACAGCGCTAACTACAATCAGATCGAGATCACTGTCACCGACGAGAACGGCAACGACCTGTTCTATGGCTCTAATTGCAGCTTCTCGCTCGAGCTTGAGGCAGGCATGACCTATTATCTCACCCTCACCGCCTTTAAGGATTACGGCTACGGCGGCGACTATGCGATCATAATGATCGATCACCTCTTCGACAGATAATTTGCTCCACCCGGGCAAACTATCTGTCCCGGCTCCGCCGTGAATTACATCAAGGCGACAGCCTTGTATATCATCAGCGACGACTGTCGCTGTATCTCATCAACACAAAGTGTTGTATATCATCACGGCTCTGCCGTGTATATCATCAACACGGAGTGTTGTATATCAACGGCTCTGCCGTGTATATACGCCTTACGGCGCCGGCATAGCACGTCAAAGAAAAAAGTGGGGATATCCCGGAGGTATCCTCACTTTATCTTTTTTATGCATCTTTTTTCAGGTTATCGTCAACCATCCAGGGCATCTTCTCCGCTTTTTCCGTCATCATATAGATTTATGCATCTTTTGTTACGGCACTTAGCATATTTCATAGCGTCATAAGCTCCTCCACCCGTGCGCTCCACGTAAAAAATGACCATATCCGATCTGTCTATCATCCATCTGTTTCTCGCTGTTATGGCAGCTTTAACATGCACGGAGCAGGACTTATCAGGGATAATAACGCTATCGTAATACCTCTCGTAATAATCAACGTCTGCCACTGAATACGGTAGCACTAGCGAGATCTCGCAATTTTCCGCCCCGCACTCACTCTTTGTCTTTTTTATTATTGAAGCAGCATACTCGTCAAACTCGCCGTTTCGACCGATTAGAAAGCTGACGTACATCTCACCCCTCATCAGCTCCTCAATCAAGGGCTTAAGTCGTGTAGAAACCCTCCTCAGATCGGTTATCTCTCGATTTCCAAATAGGGAAACTGTCAAAATATCCACGTTATCCTCCACTCAATCTCAATACTATAAGCACGATAATTTGATTAATAATACTTATAGTATATATCCGCCCAAAAAGAATATCAATAGTATATAGAAAAATAGTTTGAATACTTTTAGACTATATATAGATTTGATTATACGAGGAAAAGGTATGAGCAGGATAGCTAAGATTTTAGGCCAGAGGATAAGAAATTACAGGACCGAGATGGGCTTAAGCCAGGAGAAGCTGGCAGAGCTTTCGGGCTGCCACGCTACCTACGTCGGGCAGCTTGAGCGAGGCGAAAAGAACGCCACTATCGAAAGCATCGAAAGGATAGCCTCTGCACTGAACGTTTCACTCTCTAAGCTATTCGAGAAGCTTGGCGCCGAGGAGGACGAGCGCAGCATTCCGCTCGAATGCTACGAATTGATCTTGTCAAGGCCAAGAGCCGAGCAGGAAGCGCTCTACCGCATCCTCATTGAGGTTGATAAATTTAAAGATCTATAAAAAACGGCACCCGTGGTATAGCGATCGCCCTACCTTGGGTGCTTTTTTATTGCTTAACGTATGCCCGATCCGACTGCGTCTTGCTTCCCGGGTGCAGCCATCTGGAGAGCTGCGTCCATACGAGACAAAGCTCATCGTATTAGCTTCGGCGAGCATCCGGATGATAAAAAAAGAGAGAACAGATCGGGCGAAATGTTCTCTCTCAAGTGTTTTTTAGTCTTAAGTTATGAGGCTCGCTCCAAACCGTACGCCTTCCAAAAAGGCTTTAGGCGAGCTTTACCACTCAGGGTCGTAGCCGTTTTTCTCCATATTCTGTGCGAGGTGCTTGTCTATGCCGAACACCTTTCTCATAAGGAGCGCCACAAGTGCGACAAGCACGGAGGGCAGCACGACGGCAACGAGGTAGATCAGTGCGACGCCGCCAACGACCTGAAGGGCATCGGTGGTCATAGAGGGGTCAAGGATCATGCCGATGACCGCAAGCACTACGATAAAGCCGATGAGATACTTTGCGAGCGACATAACGAGCCTTCTGATGAAGGAGAAGATGCCGCTGAGCCACTCAAACACAGCAAAGATGGGATTGAAGGTGAAGGGGCTGATGCGATAGAAGTCCTGATAGTTTCTCCAGCCGGTCTTGCGCTCGGTGGTATGCTCGGTGACGTCCCATTCTACGCCGTCGTGATACTCGGTGTAGTTTCTGGTCGAATGCTCGTCATACTCGTAAGACTCGGAATGGTCGCCGGCTTTTCTCCAGCCGAAGCATCTTCTCTCAAGGTTGACAAGCCATCCATCGAGAAAGACGATCGGCACGGAAACTGTCTTGTAGTAGTATTTCATGTGTGCCTCCAAAGGTGTAATAATTTATTTGCTGAAAATAAAAGCGCAGTGTCAGGCAGCGGCGATATCGCCACGGTGTAGCGTTTTTAACGCCGTTTTGCAAATAATACTTAGCAAAACAAAGTTTATCAGGGCGATAATGCCGCTGAAAATGCTCTCCTATGTGAGCTTACTTTCCCTCTTCCTTAGAGAGATCCTTAAGATAAGCGTTGATGAAGCCGTCGATCTTTCCGTCCATTACGGCGTCGATGTTTCCATCCTCGTAGCCCGTCCTCGTATCCTTGGCGAGGGTGTAGGGCATAAAGACGTAGCTTCGGATCTGGCTGCCCCACTCGATGTTTGCCTTATTGCCCTGGATGTCCTCGATGCGATCGAGCTTCTCACGGATCTTGATCTCCATCAGCTTTGCACGGAGCATCTTAAGCGCCGTCTCCTTGTTCTGAAGCTGGCTACGCTCGGTCTGACAGCCGACGACGATGCCCGTAGGCTTATGCACGATGCGGATCGCCGAGTCGGTCTTGTTGATGTGCTGACCGCCTGCGCCGCTCGAGCGGTGCGCCGTGATCTCAAGGTCCTCGTCACGAAGCTCAACCGTGTTGTCATCCTCAAATTCGGGCATGACCTCGACGGAGGCAAAGGAGGTGTGTCTCCTGCCCGAGGAGTCGAAGGGAGAGACACGCACGAGGCGGTGAACTCCGTTTTCGCTCTTGAGGTAGCCGTAGGCGTTTATTCCCTCTACCATAATGGTGGCGGACTTGAGGCCTGCCTCGTCGCCGTCGAGCCAGTCGACGAGCTTGACGTTAAAGCCGTGAGACTCGCCCCACCTCGTATACATACGGTAGAGCATCGACGCCCAGTCCTGCGCCTCGGTTCCGCCCGCACCGGGGTGGAAGGAGAGGATAGCATTATTCTTATCGTAGGGGCCGCTGAGCAGCACCTCAATTCTCTTTCTTTCTGCCTCCTCCTCGATGAAATCGGTCTCGCTGACGACCTCGTCGACCGAATCCTCGTCGCCGACCTCCATCGCCATCTCGCAGAGGGCAGATGCGTCCTCAAGGCGCTGGCAGAGGCTCTCATAGCTCTCGACCTTGTCCTTAAGCTGCTTTATCTCTCTGAGCTTCTTAGACGACTTTTCAGCGTCTGCCCAGAAATCGCCTACCTGGGTCTCTCTCTCGAGGTCGGCTGCTCTTTCCTTTGCCTCCTCGATGCGGAGCTGGTTTCCAAGCTCGGCTAAAACGTCCTTCATGGCAACTAGCCTGCGCCAGGACTCCTCAAGCGCAACAATCATATATCTATTCCCTTCAAAAAAATTATCGGGCAGGGAGCGCCGAGGCGCACCTAATACAGCTCTCAAAGGCTACTTCCATTCTTCCCGATTTATCCTTAACAGATACATTCTAGCATAAAAGCCACTAAAAGTAAATAGTAATTTTAAAATATATATTGATTTTTAGGACGGGCTATGATACAATAAACACGAAAAAATATATCGGAGGTTTTTATATAATGCAGGTAACTAAGAACACTCTTATCGGCGACGTGCTTGACTTCGACGTCGAGACCGCAAGATTTTTCTTTGAGATCGGTATGCACTGCCTCGGCTGCCCCCACTCGAGAGGCGAGTCCATCGAGGAGGCTTGCCAGGTTCACGGCACCGACGCTGACGAGCTTGTAAAGAAGATCAACGCATATCTCGCTTCCAAATGAAAAGCACTCAGCTAGACGCAAGGCTGCGTTCGGCTGCTCTGCTTGTCAGGCAGGGCGCAGTCTTTGCCGACGTTGGCACCGACCATGCGCACCTGCCTATTTTTTTGCTTAAGGCGGGGGTCATCGGGCGTGCGGTGCTTTCGGATATAAACGAGGGACCCCTGCTCTCAGCTAAGGAAAACGCCGAGGCAAACGGCCTGTCCGACAGGGTCGAGCTTGTGCTGACCGACGGCGTGCGCGGCCTCGGGGGCAAGGGGATAACCGACTACGCCATATGCGGTATGGGCGGCGAGCTTATCGCCGATATTATAGCCTCGGGCGAGCATTTATTTGACACGGGTGTGCGCCTTATCCTCCAGCCTATGACGAGGCAGGCGCATCTGAGGCGAGAGCTGTGCAGGCTCGGCTTTGAGATCCTCGAGGAGAGATATTCCTTTGCCGACGGCAGATATTATCTGACTATGCTGGCGGAATACTGCGGCGAGTCAAGTGAGATCGACGACATCACGGCGGAGCTCGGCTTCTCATATGCGGAGGAAACGGCGGCGGAGTACGTCGGCTACCTCACGGCGAAGCTCGCTTCCTACACCTCGCAGATAGCGGGCAAGAGGCGAGGCGGCGTCGACGCCTCGGGCGACGAGAGGATCGCAGGTGCGATACAAAAAATGATAAGCTCTGTAAAGGAGAAAGACCTATGACAGTAAGAGAGATATATTCGAGGCTTTCCGAGCGTATACCCGAGAGCCTCAGAGAGAGCTGGGATAACGACGGCGTTATGTGCTCGTCCGACGAGGCGAGAGAGGTGCGCCGAGCGCTCGTTACCCTCGATGTGACCGAGGAGGTCGTGGACTACGCTGTGGCAAATCACTTTGACCTCGTCCTCTCGCATCATCCGCTCATCTTCCGTCCGCTCCCTTCTCTGACCGAGGACTCGCACGTAGCGAGAAAGGTCATAAAGCTGATAAAGCACGACGTCTCCGTCATCTCGCTGCACACCAGGGCAGACAAGGTCGAGGGCGGCGTAAACGACACGCTCTGCGAGCTGCTCGGCATCAAGGACGCCATACCCTTTGGCGAGGGCGACCTCGGCAGGATAGGCACGCTCGACGAGGAGCTTAATATGGAGGACTTTTCCTATATGGTCAAGGACCTCTTAGGCGCCGAGGGTCTGCTCGTTGCCGACGCTTGCATCCCGATCCAGAGGGTTGCCGTTGTTGGCGGCGACGGAAAGGGCTACGTTAAAGATGCGCTCGCGATGGGCGCAGACACCTACCTTTCGGGCAGAATAGGCTACAACGTGATGGCTGAGGGCGTCGAGATGGGCATCAACCTCATCGAGGCAGGCCACTTCTTCACCGAGCAGCCGGTAACGAGCTTCTTCCAGTCGCTACTTATGCGCATGGACCCCGAGATGTACGTCGAGATCCTCGACTCAAACACCCTGAAGCTCGTCTATTAAGACACGGGTTTAATTTTTCGCCCCATTTAGGGGCAATAGACATAAAAAGGACAGAGCGCCTTCGTTCGGGCGATCTGTCCTTTTTATATCACACGAAGTGTGTATATACTCCTTACGGCGCCGGGCGCCAAGGATTGCCGCCCACGTGCATCAGCACATACATCCTATCACAGCTCCTTTATGATCTCGCCAATTTTCTCGAGGTCGACTCTTGCGCGCTTGCCCTTCATAGTAAGGGTGAGGTTTTCGGGGGTGAAGATGCGATTTGCAAGGGCGAGAATGCGCTCGGGCGTTACTGCCTCGTATGCAGCTCTGCGAGCCTCAAGGCTCTCGTATTTGCAGCCCATAATGTGATTATCATAGGCAAATGTAAAGTTTAGTTCACGAGAATCGTCATAAAGCATCATAGCATTGTCGACGTAGCTCGCTCGCATAAATCTATCCTCGGGTATAAGCTGCTCCTTGAAGCGCTTTAGGATATCCACGGTGAGGCGCACGGCGTCGGTTGCCCTCGTGTCCTTCAGCTCATAGGAAAAATAGAAGCTGCCGACGTTTTTATATCTCTCGACGCTGCCCGATAGGTCATAGACGTAGCCCCTCTTTTCGGATAGCTCAAGGAAGAACTCGGAGCTGTAGCCGCCTAGCAGCTGCTCGTAAAGCAGATCAAGCTCCGGGAGGGTGCATTCGTTCATATCGACGTCAAAGTTAAAACGCAGCTTGGTGAAGTCGGCACCCTTGATGAATATTTCGGCACCCCTTCTGCCAAATTTCTCGGGGACGGGTGCTAAATTATCGTTAAATGAGCCGTGCGGAACCTCATACTCCTCGATGAGCGAGGCGAGGCGCTCGGCATCAGCGTCGCTGACTCTGCCCGTCAGATAAAAGAAGACGTTTTCTGAAACCATCGTCTCTTGCCTGAAGCGCTCCAGCGCACGGACTCCGATATGCGAGACCGAGCCGAGCGTGCCGGTTATCGGGCGCTCAAGCGTCGTGCCGCCCCAGACCTTCGAAGCGGTGAAGCCTGCGAGGGTGGAGCGCTCGTCGACCTCCCTGATCTCGGCACGGATGCGGTCTCTCTCCCTGTCGACCTCCGAGGAGGGGAGCGAAACCGACGAGAGCATATGCGTTATGATCTCGGCGCCGAGGGCAAAATGCTCAGCCGCACCCGCAACGTAAAACTGAACGAGGTCGTTTGACGTCGAGGCGTTGAACTCAAGGCCGTGCTTGTCGAGCAGACGATAAAGCTCGCCGCCCATACGATAATTTATATTTCTGATCGCTATATGCTCGAAGAAATGCGTTATGCCGCTCTCGACCTCGTGCATACTGCCCGCCCTCACGTACATCGAGATGAAGAAGGAGCCCTGATCCATGTTCGGATAGGTGTAGATCGGTATGCCGGACGAGGTTGTTATCCTCTTTTCCATATTTTTCCTCCGAAGGAGGGTGTGCCTGGCACACCCTTTATCTATACAAGGATATTGTAGCATATTCGGCCCGGTTTATCAAGGCTTCGGGGCTTTTTGTTTTGGCTTATCGCCTTTTTGTATTTTTAGGAACTGCCACCGCCCTCCGATATTTATTCCTGCTATAAAAATATAATTGACTTTAGAGCGTCTATCCTGTATAATAAATTAGTGGCGGATGAGTAGATCATTCGCTAAAAAAACGACGGAAGCCGGGGAGGTGAGGCTATGATAAAAGAAGAATTCAAGGCGAGGATGAAGACTATGCTCGGCGATGAATACGACGCTTTTATCAGAGCGCTCGAGGACGCACCGCCCGTGAGAGGCGCAAGGCTCAACCTGATGAAGGCGACAGAAATACACCTGCCCGAGGGCTACCGTGCGGAGCCTATTCCCTACGTAGAAAACGGATATATCCTCGAGGGCGAGGGGCAGATCGGAAGGAGCCCCGAGCATCACGCAGGCATGATCTATATGCAGGACCCGGGAGCTATGGCGGCGCTCGCTGCCACCGAGATCGAGCCCGACCACAGAGTCGCCGACCTATGTGCCGCACCCGGCGGCAAATCCTCGCAGGCTGCAGAGAGGCTCGGCGAGGGCGGCTTCCTTCTGTCTAACGAATTCGTGCCTAAGAGGGCAAAGATCCTGGTCGGAAACCTGGAGAGGCTCGGAGCAAAAAGAGCCATGGTCACCTCTATGGACACAGGTGAGATAGCTAAGCTTTTCGGCCCCTATTTTGACCTCGTGATCGTGGATGCGCCCTGCTCGGGCGAAGGAATGTTCCGCAAGAGTGAGGAAGCAAGAGAGGAATGGACTCCCGAGAGCCCCGCACTATGCAAAGAAAGGCAGCTCGAGATCATAGAAAACGCATATAACTTAACACGCCCCGGGGGTAAGCTGCTCTATTCGACCTGCACTTGGTCTATGGAGGAGAACGAGGAGGTCTGCCTCGCCCTGATGAAGAGCCACCCCGATATGACCCTCATACCCGTAAGGGAGGAGCTGAGGGCGGCAACAAGCGACGGAATAGTGATAGACGGCGAGGAGACACTGAGGCTGACGAGGCGCTGCTATCCGCACATGACGGATGGCGAGGGACAGTTCATAGCATTATTTAAAAAGGCTGAAGATGACGCCGATTTGCCAACTTTAATTTACAAAGACAGCGCAAAACCTCTATCAAGGGAGGAAAAACGCATAGTCGACGGCTTCTTCCGTGATAATCTAAAAGAGATGCCCTGCGGCAGAACGGTCAAGGTCGGGGAGAACATCGTCCACGTAGGACATGACGTCCCGATACCGCCGCACTCGGTGTTTATGGCGGGGGTTCTGGTCGGAGAGATCAGAAAGGGTATTCTCTACCCTCATCATCAGCTGTTTTCGGCATACGGGTGTCATTTTAAGCGCATCGAGGAGCTTAACGCAGGGGACGGAAGATGCGAGAGATATCTGAGAGGCGAGGAGATAGAAGCAACCATCAATGAGAGCGGATGGTGCGCCGTTTCCTATCTCGGAGCGACTGTCGGCGGAGGAAAGATCTCCGGCGGAAGGATAAAAAACCACTATCCTAAAGGACTGAGAAATAGCTGAACCTAACCGAAAAAAAGGTGTAACAAACAGAAAATAATTAATAATAAAAATAGAAAGAGGACACAAAAAAAATGGACAAGATTTTAGCAAGGGTTGGCGCCCTCACAGTCACCGAGGCGGAGGTAGACGCATTTCTCCAGGGACTCGGTCAGCGCGGCGCAGCCTACAACAATCCCGAGGGAAGAAAGATCATCCTTGAGCAGCTCATCGGCAACAAGCTCTTGCTCCAGGATGCAAAAAGAAACCTCCTCGAGGGCGAAGCAGCATTCCGTGAGGAGCTTGCAAAGCTCAAGGAGAACCTCCTCATCAGCTACGCAGGCAACAAGGTTATCAGCGGCGTAACTATCTCCGACAAGGAGGTAGAGGATTACTACGAGGAGAACAAGGAGAAGTTCAAGGGCGAGAAGACCGTAAACGCAAGCCACATCCTCGTAGACTCCGAGGAGCTTGCAAAGGAGCTCATCGCAAAGATCAAGGCAGGCGAGATCAGCTTTGAGGATGCGGCTATTGAGCATTCCTCCTGCCCCTCTAAGGAAAACGGCGGAAACCTCGGTGACTTCGGTCAGGGTCAGATGGTGCCCGAGTTTGATCAGGCTGTATTTTCTATGGAGGTCGGTGAGCTTAGCGAGGAGCCCGTAAAGACTCAGTTCGGCTATCACGTAATCAAGCTCAACTCCAAGGAGGACGCAAGGATCGCTCCCTTAGCAGAGATCAAGGATCAGCTGAAAGAGATGCTCCTCGGCGAGAAGCGCAGAAAGGCATACGAGTCTAAGATCAACCAGCTCAAGATCGTTTACCCCGTTGATCTCGTTTAATTTGCGATAAAACTCAAAATCGATTAGCACAACTCATAACTAATAGCAGCTTATCAAGAAATAAGGGCGAGGAGTCTTAAAAGCTCCTCGCCTTTTTTCTTATATTTTTGATGCACCATGACGGGAGCAGATCTTTGTTTTGTTATAGAAAACAGCAATATTGCGTATATCGAGCAAAGAAACAAAAGCATGGATTAAGGTCACACGAAGAGTAAGTGAGCAGGAGATCAGCTTGAATAAGGGCAGGATATGCCGCGCTTGCTATATCTGCCTGACAAAAAAGAAAAAGAACCATTATTTAGGGGTCATAACGGTTCTAAATCTTTATTTTGTTATACTTTATGAAGGATTTTACTCTGCCCTATCGATTATATAGGGATCGACGGTCACAAGAGAGGCGTAGGACAGCATGATCGGCTTAAGGGCCTCAAAATATTCATCCCTCGCGACGTAGGTGACGACGAAATAGGCATAGGGGGAGAAATAAAACGTGGCAAGATAGGAGAAGCCGTCGCCAGAGGAATAAGAGAGATAGGGAACGTCGCCCTCCTCCCGTACCTCAGTGGGGTCAAGGCTATTTACAAAGTGATCCTTATAATATTCAGCAAATCTTAAGGGTGTCATCGTTGCGGGGATGCCCTCGTTTTCCATAGCGTCAAAGGAGAGGCGAAGCACGCCGACGATCATACGCCCGTCGGTGTAGGAGGCGTCGTAGGTGCCGCCCGAATCGTGAGTGCGAAAGCTGTCGGGGAGGTCGAGCTTTACCTCAAGATAACCACGCTCCAAGGGTGCGCAGCTAAAGAGCGCAAGCGACGAAATAAGAATAACAAGAAGGAGAGCGACAGATCTTTTCATCACGCCTTCAGGATCTCGGCATACAGCTCGTCAGCCGTAGTTACGGTGGCGTCAGCTCCTGCGCCGATCAGCTCCTCCCTCGGTCTGAAGCCCCAGAGTACGCCGATGACCTTCGACGAGCCGAGGTTCTTGCCGGTTTCCATATCGACGTAGGTGTCGCCGACGAAGATTGAGCGATCAGCAGGGATATCAAGCTCGGAGAGTATCCTCCCCGGTATGGTGGGGTCGGGCTTGATGGGCAGACCGTCGATAGCACCCGAAACAGCATCAAAGGCATCACCAAAGAAATGCTTGACGATAGGAAGCGATGCGGAATGCGGCTTGTTAGAAACGACGGCAAGCTTTAAGCCTGCTTCTCTCAGCTTTGCGAGCATCTCCTTAATTCCGGCAAAGGGCTCGGTGAGGTAGAGGGGGGCGTCATCGTAGTTCTTTTTATAGATGACAAGGATCCTCTCTATCTCCGCCTCGTCGGTTATACCCTTCGATGCTAGCGCACGCTCGATAAGCAGCCCGGCTCCGTTTCCGGCAAAGTACTTGCATTCATCCACCGTGACGGTAGGAATGCCCTCGCCCGTCAAGGTCTTATTTACGTAATAGGTGATGGTCGTGATAGTGTCAAGTATCGTGCCATCAAGATCAAAGATAACGCACTTGCTCATTTTTTCTCCTGTAAATATCAGCTCTTTTGAAGCTCAAAACCCAAAATATGACAATAATAGTTGTCAAATATCAGGCAAAACGAAATTAATACAAACTAGATTTAAGGATGCGCAGTATATTACCGACGCAGACACCCGCACCATAAATTACTTACGAGAGCTTTTCAAGCTTGGCGTAGGTTGCCATAAGCTTTTTGGTTACTCCCGTGTCAAAGCGCACCTCGTAGAGGACGTCGCCGCCCATATCACGGGAGGAAACTATCTCTCCCTCGCCGAATGCTGCGTGCTTTACCCTTGCGCCGACAGCAAGCTTCTTTACTCCGAAGGATTCAGCGCCTCGTGTGGCGCCGCCGGTTGCCGCCTGCCTTGCGGGTGCCGTAGGCGTGTTGTTTATTCTTACCGAGCGGCGCATCTCGGACGAGCCGCCATAGGTCGAAAAGCCGTCCTCTCCGTAGCTGCGAGAGCCATAAGTGCCGCCCCGTGTCGAATTATAGGGCTGTCCGTAGGGAGCCTTGGGGGGTATGCGCTTAGGCAGGTCACGCACGAGGAACTCCTCGGGCACCTCCTCACGGATGAACATCGAGAGGTTTCCGTAGATGGTTCTGCCATACATCATACGCTGCTTTGCGTAGCTGATATAGAGCTTGTCCTTTGCCCTCGTTATCGCAACGTAGGCGAGGCGGCGCTCCTCGTTCATTTCGGCTTTGTCGTTTCTGTCCGACTCGGAGGGAAATATTCCATCCTCCATACCGGCGAGGAACACCACGGGGAACTCAAGTCCCTTTGCCGCATGCACCGTCATAAGCACGACGGCGTCGGCGTTTTCATCATATTTATCAACCGAGGTGATCAGCGCAACCTCCTCAAGGAAGCCGCCGACCGTGGGCTCAATCTCGGACTCGGAGCATTTTTTCTCATATTCGACAGCGGCGGAGATAAGCTCCTCGACGTTCTCGATCTTTCCCTCGCCCTCAAAGCCCTCAGCCTCGAGCATAGCCTTATATCCCGAGGACAGGAAGAGATCCTCGATGAGAGCCGAGGGGAGCGTCGAGCGCTCCTTACAGCCGTTTATCATAGCGGCAAACTCCGAGAGCTTATCAAAGCTTTTACTTAACACGGGGTACTCCGTAACACGCTCAAGGAGCGAGAACATCGACAGCCCGTTCATCTCGGCGAGCTGCTCGACAGCCTCGACCGTTGCGTTTCCTATCTTTCTTTTCGGCTCGTTAATGATCCTCTTCAAGCGCAGGTTATCGCCCGAGGAGGCGGCAACCGAGAGATATGCGAGCATATCCTTTATCTCCTTGCGCTCATAGAAGCCGAGGTCGCCGACGACCCTGAAGGGCACGCCGCTTTTTGCAAACGCAGTCTGGAGCGTTCTGCCAAGGGCGTTTAGCCTGTAAAGAACCGCAAAGTCAGAATATGTACGCTTTTGTTTATATACAGCGCCCACTATCTCTGAAACTATATACTTTCCCTCGTCCTCCTGGTTATACGCTTCCTTGACCGTTATCCTCTCTCCCTCGCCCCTCTCGCACCAGAGCATCTTGTCATGGCGCTCATCGTTGTTTTTGATTATGGCGTTTGCGGCGCCGAGAATATTTGAGGTGGAGCGGTAGTTCTGCTCAAGCTTTACTACCGTTGCGTCGGGGTAGGTCTTGTCAAAGTCGAGGATGTTTTCGATGGTTGCTCCACGAAAGCGGTAGATGGACTGATCGTCGTCGCCGACGACCATGATATTTCTATATCCGCCGGAGAGTAGCTTCGTGAGGACGAACTGAGCGTGGTTCGTGTCCTGATACTCGTCGACAAGCACGTACTTGAACTTACGCTGATAATACTCTCTAACGTCGGGATGCTCCTCGAGGAGCTGGACGGTTCTCATAATAATATCATCGAAGTCAACGGCGTTGTACTCGAGCATTTTCTTCTTATATAATTTATATATCTCACGTACGTCGCGCGTGCGGGGATCAAACGTGACCTCGTAGTCCTCCGGCTCGAGCAGCTGATCCTTGGCACGGCTGATGAGGTTAGCGACGGCCTTGGGCGCCAGGCGCTTTTCATCTATCTCAAGCTCTCTCATGCATAGGGTTATCATCCTCTTTGCGTCGTCGGCGTCGTAGATAGAGAAGCCCTCGCGGTAGCCGAGCCTGTCGGCATACTTGCGTAAGATGCGTAAGCAGATCGAATGGAAGGTGCCTGCCCAGATGGAGTTTGCCAGCTCCTTATCGCCGAAGCGAGCGAGCAGCCTATCCTTGATCTCACCCGCCGCCTTGTTAGTGAAGGTGAAGGCGAGGATTGACCATGGGGGCGTCGGCTCGTGGATAAACTGAGGGAGGATGGAGTCTATCTCCTCCTCGGTCATACTCTCGGCAAATCTGAGGGCGCTGACCGTGTCTGCATCCACGCCCTCGGGTATATGATCTGTGTAATATGCGTCGCCATACTTGATCAGATATACTATCCTGTTGACGAGGACGGTCGTCTTGCCCGAGCCTGCGCCCGCAAGCACGAGAACCGGACCCTTAGTGGTGAAAACGGCTCTGCGCTGCTCGGGGTTGAGCAGCTTTCCGTAGACCTTGTCAAAGAGTCTTCTTTTTATTTCTAGAAATTCCTTTTCTGTCTCAGTATATGGCATCTGTGATATTCCTTTCGCCCTTGTGGGCGGTTTTCGTAATTCTTAGTAATTCAATTTTCAAGCCTTGTCAAAAAATCTGTAAATGAGGAAAAACGTCAGGGAAGCTTTTATGCACTCAAATATGCCTTATTTCCGTTTTTATGCAGGTGGGAATTTTCAGCTGTTTTAGGTTTTCCACATTTCAAAATGTTGAAAATGTTGAAAACTCCGAGTCGAAAAAGGGCGATTTAGCAAGGATTTTCGGATATCGGATACTCAAATCGACAAGTTTTCAACATTTTGCGGCGGTTTTTCGCTATTCTGCGAGCCGAGATGAGAAAAATACACTTTTCCGTAATTTCCGCATTACGGGGGAAAAATCAGCCTTTCGCGTGAAATATTGACAAGCCTCTTCTGCCCTCGATTATCTTGTCCGAGAGGTTCGTAGCAAGTACGAATTTTCGGCGTGTCAATTGACACAAATAACGAATTTCGGGCTATTTTTTCGTGAAAATTTATGGATTGACAAGTACAGATCCATAAAACGGATGCATAAAAGTGCGGCGGCTATGTGCCGACGTGGTCAAGGCGATAGCGGCGGCTATGTGCCGACGTGATCAAGGCGATAGCGGCGGCTATGCTCCGATGCAGTTAAGGCGATAGCGGCGGCTATGCCGACGTGGTTAAGGCGATAGCAGCGGCTATGCTCCGACGCGGTTAAGGCGATAGCAGCGGCTATGCTCCGACGCGGTTAAGGCGATAGCGGCGGCTCATTACTTTTTTTATACAATGCTCTCTGTGATCTATGACCAGCACGGATCTGATAATATACAATGCTCTCTGTGATCTATGATCAGCACGGATCTGATAATAAACAATGCTCTCTGCGATCTATGATCAGCACGGATCTGATAAGCAAACGCTATATTATACCACGTTGAAAAGCAAATATCGGATAAAGCATAACATCGACTTCATCCCGCGAAAGGAGCTTAGAGCGTATAGCTGTGCGCCCGAAGTGCGAGGTGCTACCCTTTCTTCCGTATTTACTATTATGGCGTGAAGAATGTGCGTATGGCGCTATTTCTTCTTGCGCTTTTCCTTATCGGACAGGCGTGCCGCCTCCAGCCTGATCTTAGTTGCCTCGTCGCCGAAGATGCGCTCGAGCTTTGTTTTTTTAGGCTTTTTGGCATCGACGAAGGGCTGATAGAATTTTTCCTTTTCGGAGGAGGCGTGCTTTCCCGAGCCTCTTTTTGAGCTTCCCTTGCCAACATTAGTTGACATATTGCCGGTGTGAGAGCCGTGAGACGAGCCTCCATGCCCATAGGACGAGCCTTGATGGGAGCCTGCGCGACCTCGTGTGCCGCCCTGACCGTTATCCGATCTATGAGAGCGGCCTATGCCCTGCGAGGCGCCTCCGCCATGCTTTGCGCCCCTCTGATCCTTAGGCTTTTTGCCGCCCTTGGGGACGTAGGCACCCGAGCCCTGGCGGTCGGGACGAACGAGGCAAGAGGGTCCGTTTCCTATAAGATCCTCCCTGCCTGCGAGGCGCAGAGCCTCTCTGACGAGATTTGCGTTTTCGGGCTTTGAGAACTGCAAAAGAGCCCTCTGGAGCTGCTTTTCATGATAGTCGGTTGCGACGTAGACGTTTTTGCCCGTCATGGGGTTGATGCCCGTGTAGTACATAACGGTAGAGATCGTGCCGGGCGTGGGATAGAAATCCTGCACCTGCTCGGGCGAATAGCCCCACTCCTTGAGCCAGAGAGCCATATCCACGGCGTCTCTCATCGTCGTGCCGGGGTGGCTCGACATAAGATAGGGGACGAGATACTGCTCGAGCCCTGCCTCACGGCTGATCTCAAAGAACTTCCTTTTGAATTTTTCAAAGACCTCGATAGGCGGCTTGCCCATCATATTAAGCGCCGAGAGCGCACAATGCTCGGGTGCAACCTTCAGCTGACCCGATACGTGATGCGTGACGAGCTGACGGAAGAAGGTGTCGTCCTCGTCGAGGATGAGATAGTCGAAGCGGATGCCCGATCTGACAAACACCTTTTTGATGCCGTCGATCTCTTCTATCTTGCGTAAGAGCTCGGCGTATTCGGTGTGATCTACCTTCAAATTCTTACACGGGGTGGGGGCAAGGCACTTTTTGTTCGGGCAGACGCCGCACTTCTCCTGCTCGGTGCAGGAGGGATAACGGAAGTTTGCCGTAGGGCCTCCGACGTCGTTTATATAGCCCTTGAAGTCAGGCATTTTGGCGATCAGCTCCGCCTCCCTTAAGACACTCTCCTCGGACCTCGAGCGCACCTGGCGCCCCTGGTGGAAGGCGATGGCGCAGAAGTTGCATGCGCCGAAGCAGCCCCTGTTGTGCGTGATAGAGAACTTGACCTCCGTGATAGAGGGCACGCCGCCCTCGGCGATATAGTCGGGGTGAAAATCTCTGGCGTAGGGGAGCGAATAAACTCTGTCAAGCTCCTCGCGACTGAGGGGAGGCATCGGCGGATTTTCGACCAGCATCTTATCGCCGTAATACTCGACGACAGCCTTCCCCTTGACGGAGTCGGTGTTTTTATACTGTATTGCGAAGGCACGGGCGTAGGCACGCTTGTCCTCCTTGAGGGTGTCGAAGTCGCCGACCTCGATAGAGTCGTAATGCACGGCGTCACCAACCTTGCCGAGCCAGACGGTGCCTCTGACGTCTCTGATCTTCTTTACGGGGACGCCTCGGTCGAGCAGCTCGGCGATGCGAAGTAGCGAGCTCTCACCCATACCGTAGGAGAGGAGATCCGCCCTCGAATCGACAAGCACGCTACGGCGCACCCTGTCCTCCCAGTAGTCGTAATGCGCAAAGCGGCGAAGCGACGCTTCAAGTCCGCCTATGATGATCGGGACGTCGCCATACGCCTCCCTTATCCTATTTGAGTAGACGATGACGGCGCGGTCGGGTCTTGCGCCCATTTTGCCGCCCGCGGAATAGTAGTCGTAGGTGCGGCGTTTTTTTGATACGGTGTAATGCGCCACCATCGAGTCGATGTTTCCCGCCGTGACGAGGAAGCCGAGGCGAGGCCTGCCAAAGCGCTTGAACGCCTCCGCCGACTTATAATCTGGCTGGGCGAGGATGGCAATACGGTAGCCCGCCGCCTCAAGCACCCTTGAGATGATGGAAACGCCAAAGGACGGGTGGTCCACGTAGGCATCACCCGTCACGTAAATAAAGTCTACCTCGCTCCAGCCGCGCTCCTTGACGTCGGCGGCAGAAACAGGCAAAAATTTGCTTCTATCGGCAGATATCATAACACATCAAAGCTATCGAGCAGAACCTCGGTCTGCTCGCCGTCCATCATATTTCTGAGCTGCGCACGACCCGCCTCTACCTCGGAGTCGCCGATGATGAGGGTGTAGGCTGCGCCGATCTTGTTTGCATACTTCATCTGCGCCTTAAGGCTCCTGCCGACGACGTCGCACTCAACGTACTTACCGGCACGGCGCAGGCGCTCGCAGATCTTAAGAGCCTCGATCTGCGCTCTCTCGCCAAGGGCGGCGATATAGAGCGAGGGGGTGGGAGGCGTGATATTGTCAAGCCCTAACTCACGCATAGCGAGGATGAGCCTGGTGATGCCCATTCCGAAGCCGATGCCCGAGAGGCGTGGGCCGCCGAGCGACTCAACAAGACCGTCGTATCTTCCGCCGCCGCAGACCGTGGACTGAGCGCCGATGCCCTCGGCGATAAACTCAAAGACGGCACCCGTGTAGTAGTCGAGGCCTCTGACGATGGAGGGGTCAACCACGTAGTCGATGCCCATGGCGTCAAGCGCCGAGCAAAGCATCTTAAACTTGCCCTCGCACTCGGGGCAGAGGTGATCGACCGTTCTCGGAGCCTCGAGAGCTATGGCGTGGCAATCGGGATTTTTGCAGTCTAAAAGACGGAGGGGATTTTTGTTAAGGCGGTCCTTACAGCTGTCACAAAGACAACCTTTCTTTGCATCGAAGTGCTTAACGAGCGCCTCACGGTAGACAGGGCGGCACTCCTTGCATCCGATGGAGTTGATGTGCAGCTTGACGTTTTTAAGTCCGAGGCGGCGAAGCACGGACGCCGCAAGCGAGATGACGGTTGCATCCGAGGCGGGGTTGTCCGAGCCGAAGGTCTCGGTTCCGAACTGGAAGAACTCACGGCTTCTGCCCGCCTGTGGCTTCTCGTGACGGAAGCAGGAGATTATGTAATAATACTTGAGCGGCATGGGATCCGAGCATTTGCCGTTTTCGATGATGGCACGTGCGACGGATGCGGTGCCCTCGGGGCGCAGCGATATAGATCTGTTCTCATCTCTGTCTGCGAAGGTATACATCTCCTTCTGAACGACGTCGGTGGTGTCGCCGACGCCTCTGACGAACAGCTCGGTGTTTTCAAAGGTGGGGGTGCGGATCTCGCCGTAGCCGTATTTCTCAGCCTCCTCACGCATGATGCCCTCGATATAACGGAAGAGGGGCGTCTCGTTCGGGAGGATGTCCATCGTGCCCTTAATTCTCTGTATCATTGTCTACTCCTTTCACGCTCTCCTCAGCGTAGGCCGCACTAAGCAGCTCCTTTATTCTTTCCTCGTCGCCGAGGTAATATAACATTCCTATGACCGCCTCAAAGCCTGTTGCCGAGCGGTAGTCCTGACCCGTGGCGGATTTTGGTCGGTTTAAGTGCGTGGAATTTGCCGCCCTGCGATAGACGTCACGCTCGTCGGGCTCGAGCATATCCTCGATCCTCCGAAAGGCCTCTGCCTGCCTCGGCGCCGTGACGTATTCGAGCGACTCTCGGTTGAGGTCACGGGACTTGGATAGACCCTCCCTCACCAGCATATCTCTGACGTATAGCGAATGCCTCGCATCACCGAGATAGGCAAGAGCCATGACCGACGGAAGATGCGCCGCAAGTATTTTGTCGTGCATATTTTATCTCCATAGTGGGAAAATGTAAGCTTTAGTTTGCTAAATCGGATCGGTGCTTATCTGTGTCTGTTATATATCCTGTCAAGCTCCGCCTTTATTTCGGCGAGCCTGTCGAGCATAGCATTGAGCTGCGGCTCATACTTTTCGGTGGCGAAGTCGTACTGCTCAAGATAGGCGGCGTACTGCTCCTTGCCCGAGGGGGCATCCTGGATGAAGAGGTCGCCCGATGCGACCTTCTCGCCGAAGATGTTTATCATATTCGTAAAGGACGAGGTCGAGTCTACCGGGACGTAGTGCGATGCGTTTAAACGGTTGTCATACCAGATCTCGAGCGTGAAGGCGACTGCGCCACGCTTGACGAGAAGCATATCGTAGGTGTCGGTTGCGGAGGTTATACTGCCCTTGACGCCGCTCCAGCCGATGGCGGTGACACGCCACATATCAGAGGAGGCATCGTTGGTTACTATCTCGTAGTCCTCGTAGTTCGTGTGCATTACCGTGCTTATGCCGTAGCGCTTAAGCGTCTCGTCGCATTCCTCGGAGTAGGAGGCGTCGCCGAAATACGCCGTCTTTGGCATTTCTATGCCGAGCGCCGTGAAGCGGCTGTAAGCCGTCGAAAGATAGCTATCAAGGCTATAGATCTGAGCCGAGCTGACAGAGAGAGCCGTCGTCCAGCCCGCCTCCAGCATCTCGTCAAACTGCTCACGGGTTATATTGCCCTCGGTGCCCGGGAGCTGTGAGGGAGAGATAACCAGCGTGCCGACGAAGGGGCGCTGCTCGGGCTCGCCGTCCTCGGGCTGATCGGGCTGCTCCGTGGGCTCGTCGCCCTCCTCTTCCTCGGGGTGGAGCAGTCTATCCGACGCCTCCTCGAGGATGGCAAACAGCTCGGTGTAGACCTCCTCGCGTAGGTTGGTTGCAACGACGGTGAGCGTTGCGCCGCCGGGGATGGGCTCCTCTATCAGCCGGTTGAAGCTCTTTATCTCACGCTCGAGCCTCTGCCTTTCAAGCTCGAGGGGTGCTGCCTCTGTAAAAATGCGCTCGGTCTCCGCTCTTCTAAGAGAGTCGCTGACGGCGACGCCGATGCCGATGCCGCCCACCGAAAGCAGGATAGATGCGGTGATAATTATGATAACTATTTTTACTTTGAGCGTTACGGCTCCCATCGTCGCTCCTCCCTTCGGTGCTTTCGTTTTATTCACTTCCCAGCCTTTTGTGTCGGCAAAGGCAAAAAAGTGCTAGATAGCCTGCGGCACGGCGTGCTTTAACGCTTATACTACCGGCCGAGATCGCTCCCGCCCTCTCGGGCGTAAAAATGAGCGAGGTTATACAGACTATATTATAACTTATTATATATACTTTGTCAAGGTATAACGTGCGTGTGCCGTGCGTGTAAATTTTAAAATAAAATAAAAATTTTACCTCTTTCTCCGAAAAGGTATTGATTTCAAGGCGGTCGGTTTGGTATAATTATAATCGGAGAAAAAGGCAAAGAAGCGCCCTTCTCTACTAATTTGCAAGCTCGGTACGGAACAGGCAGGAAAAATGTATAGATATATAGAAAAAAACCTCGAGGAGGTAAGGGAGCGCATAGCCGCTCACTCGGGCGGCAGAGACGTCAAGCTCGTCGCCGTGACTAAGAGCGGAAGCGACGATGAGCTGATCGCCCTGGCGAGGCTGGGTGCGCTCGATATAGGAGAAAACAGGCCGCAGGAGCTGGTGCGCCGCGAGGCTCTGCTTCGCGAGGCGGGGATAACGGCGAGGATGCACGAGATCGGCAGCCTGCAAAAAAACAAGGTGCGCCATATTGCGCCCATCGCCGCTATGATCCATTCGCTCGACTCCTACGAGCTGGCGCTGGAGATAGACAAGCGGGCATCCGCCATCGGCAGGAGGATCCCCGTGCTGATCGAGATAAACTCGGGGCGCGAGGCAGCCAAGGGCGGAGTTTTGCCCGAGGAGGCGGAGGCGCTGTTTCAGAGGGTGAGGGACCTGCCCTCTATCGGTGTCTCGGGCGTCATGACGATGGGCCCCTCGGAGGCATCGGGCGAGGAGCTTCGCGCCCTCTTCAGAGAGACCAGACGCATATATGAGAATTTAGGCGAAAAATACGGCTACTTTGGCGAGCCGACCCTGTCTATGGGTATGTCAGACAGCTTTGAGGCGGCGATCGACGAGGGCTCGACCCTTGTGAGAGTCGGACGCAGATTATTTACTAAGTAAGAAAGGGATAAGACGATGTTTGAGGAGCTTTTAAAGAAATTCAAGAGGCAGGACGAGGCAAAGCCCGAGGAGGCTGAGTTCAAGCCCTTTATAGAGACCACGGGAAATCCCACCACCCCCTCCATCACCAGAGAGGAGATCGAGGAGCAGAGGCACGAGAGCGCCGCGGCGACCATCGAGGCTAAGAGCGAGAGCGTTGAGCTGAAGGTCATCAGACCCGAGAGCTACGCAGACGTCGCCGGAGTCGCAGACAGCCTGCTTGCAGGCTGCACCGTCGTGCTTAACGTGGAGGCTCTCGACCGCCCCACCGTCGGCAGGATGCTCGACTTTATCAACGGCGTCACCTACTGCACAGACGGAGAGATCAAGAAGGTAGCAAAGACCACCTTCATCATCACGCCTCACACCGGCGTCGACGTATCCGATCTATAATCAGCCCCGAGGGCTGTATCTCATCAGCGACGGCTGTCGCTGTATCTCATCAACACAAAGTGTTGTATATCATCAGCCCGGAGGGCTGTATCTCATCACGCCATCGGCGTGCATCTCATCAGCGACGGCTGTCGCTGTATATCATCAGCTCCGAGGGCTGTATCTCATCACGCCATCGGCGTGCATCTCATCAGCGACGGCTGTCGCTGTATATCATCAACACTAAGTGTTGTATATCATCAGCCCCGAGGGCTGCATCTCATCAGCGACCATCGGTCGTGTATCTCATCAGCGACGGCTGTCGCTGTATATCATCAGCCCCGAGGGCTGTATCTCATCACGACCATCGGCGTGCATCTCATCAGCGACGGCTGTCGCTGTATATCATCAGCCCCGAGGGCTGTATCTCATCACGACCATCGGCGTGCATCTCATCAGCGACGGCTGTCGCTGTATATCATCAACACAAAGTGTTGTATATCATCAGCCCAGAGGGCTGTATCTCATCAAAGCGGCAGCTTTGCATATCATCACGCCATCGGCGTGCATCCGGTCAAGCTGCTCAAACGAAAAGAGTGTTAATTTTGGAAACAGTTTTTTACATTTTAGCGAAATCGGTTGAGATTTTGCTCTCCTTGATCACCTTCTCGATGTTTATGCGTGTTTTGCTTCAGTTCTTCGTCGACGTGACGGAGTCGAGGCTTTACGCCATAGCTCTTATGATCTCGGAGCCGGTGGTCATCCCCTTCAGGCTGCTTTTAGCCAAGCTGAACGTAGCCCAGGACACGCCGATAGATATCCCCTTTATGCTGGCTTACTGCTTCGTGGGGATACTGCTGCCGATGTTTCTACCCATCATTTAAGCGAGGAGAGGCTAATGAATTTCAAGGATCTTGCGTCACGTGCCTTTAAAAAGAGGCGACTTATCGACTATATTTTTTACACGGGTGTTATCGCACTCGGCATTGTCATCGACCAGGTGACTAAGCTTTTGGCGTCTACCTTCCTGCGCTCGACGGTTACCACGCCCTTGATCGAGGGTGTGCTGCATCTGACATACGTTGAGAACAGGGGCGCCGCCTTTGGCATGCTTAAGGATGCGCCGTGGGTGTTTAACAGCTTTTCGGTCATAGCTATTACGGCTATGCTGCTCTATCTCTATCTCGGCCACGCATCAAACAAGCTCTACGAGATCTCGATAGCTATGATTATTTCGGGCGGCATCGGCAATATGATCGACCGAGTTGCGCTCGGCTACGTCGTCGACTTCATTGATTTCAGGCTGATAAACTTTGCCGTTTTTAACGGTGCGGATTCCTTCGTTTGCGTTGGTGCGGGGCTTGTGATCCTTGCGCTGATCCTGGAGATCGTTAAGGAGTCGAAGGAAGAAAAGGCCAGGCGGGCGGCAGAGGAGGCAGGCTCTACCCAGCGTGCGCACGAGGAGGACGAGGAATGATCCTGACCCCCACTGACAACGAGAGGGGCATGCGCCTTGACGCATATATTGCCCTCGTCGGCGAGCTATCCCGCTCTCAGGCGGCAAAGCTTATCGAGGCGGGCGACGTGCTGGTAGGTGGGAGGCGTGTCGAGAAAAAGTATGCCGTTTCGCCCGGAGATGAGGTTGAGGTCAATCTGCCCGAGCCGACGGAATACGAGGCTGCCCCCGAGGATATCCCACTCGAGGTGGTCTATGAGGATGGGGATATTATAGTTATAAACAAGCCGTCGGGCATGGTCGTCCACCCCGCACCCGGAAACTACTCGGGAACGCTGGTCAACGCCCTACTCTACCACTGCCGAGGCTCTCTCTCGGGCATAGGCGGCGTGATGCGCCCGGGCATCGTGCATAGGATAGACAAGGACACGTCGGGTCTGCTCGTCGTGGCAAAGAACGATGCGGCGCACGCCGCCCTCTCGGCTGAGCTTTCAACGCACGGCATCGTGAGGGAGTATCACGCTATCGTGAGGGGTGGCTTCAAGGAGGAGAGCGGAAGGGTCGATCTCCCTATCGGCAGGCACCCTAAGGACAGAAAGCGTATGGCTGTCATCAAGGACGGCCACTCGGCAAAGGAAGCCGTAACGCACTACGAGCTGCTCCGCTCCTATGGGCAGATCAGCTATCTTAAGCTGGAGCTTGAAACCGGAAGAACGCACCAGATCAGAGTTCATATGTCTTATCTCGGACACGCCTTGCTCGGCGACGAGGTCTACGGCCCCGAGGCAAAAACGCAGATAGAGCGCAAGCATCCGAGCCTCTTTGACGGTCAGATGCTCCACGCCAAGCGCCTCACCCTGACGCACCCGAGAACCGGCGAGCGCATGAGCTTTGAATGCGACCTGCCCGAAAACTTCCTGCGTGTTCTCGAGCTTCTCGAGGCGGATGCAAGATAAATACGTAATAATCAAAAAGAGCAAGCGCCGCTTGCTCTTTTTTCTTTGCCCCGAGGATATGGGGCGATGTGATATATGGCTTCATATAGGGCAACACTTCCCCGCCGTGGGCGCTCCGAGCTTGCTGTCGGATCTATCGCCGATATATGCTTAGACAAGCCTCACTTCCCTGTCGTGGGCGCTCCGAGCTTGCTGTCGGATCTATCGCCGATATATGCTTAGATAAGCCTCACTTCCCTGTCGTGGCGGCTAAGATCTTGACGCAGGCTTTATCAGGAATGGACGTGCAGTCCTGCAAAACTGTCACACTTGGACTATGTGTTGAGAGTTTTCGACAGTGAG
This sequence comes from Clostridia bacterium, assembly GCA_017501245.1. Classification (GTDB taxonomy): domain Bacteria; phylum Bacillota; class Clostridia; order Oscillospirales; family CAG-272; genus UBA1740. Next base: position 804 of record JAFVXI010000030.1, on the reverse strand, counting down.
AAAAGATTTCTCATAAAAAAGAAAGCAAGCGTCAACAATGGGAAATGGGCTGTAAGAAAGGATTTCCTTCGTTCAGGAAATACACGGCAAATCGGCGGGAAAAAAGTTCATACAATAAGATAATAGAAAAGATAGATAAGATATAAGTAAGAATAGATAAATAATAGCTATAAAGTATGTATTCTATGTTAGCGCATACGCGCGAGAAGGAAACACGCTTTTGACGGTTTGTTTTTTAATGGTGGGCGGCAGAGCGGGCGTGGAGTAAGCTTAGCTTTTGATCTGTATATTCGGGCGAGGGTGCAAGCGGACGTAGGAGCGGAGTTGGCTTCGTTTTGCTTGGGTAATGTGGCGATCGACACAGCAAGCTGTCACGCTTGGACTATGTGTTGAGAGTTTTCGACAGTGAGACAAATTGTCTTCTCTACACGCCAAATTGGCGTGGTTATACGCCATAGAGAAATGACACTTTGTACTCGGACTACGCCAAATTGGCGTGCGAGGACGACAGCGTGTCTGACAAATAGATAGATAAGATAGATAAGATATTATATAAAGAGATAAAAAAGATATATTGTCTTTTGTATGTATTCTATGTTGGCGCATACGCGCGAGAAGGAAACACGCTTTTGTGTGTTTGTTTTTTTATGGGTAGGAGGCGCGGCGTGATGTCCTTAACGGACAAATCACGCTAACTAAGTTTGCCCTTAGGGCAAGTGAAGTTATCTCCGAGAACCCCAAAAGCTCGACTGCGCTCGCTTCGGGGAACCCCGGCCATAGTGAAGTTCACTTCGTGAGTGAAGT
>JAFVXI010000029.1 GCA_017501245.1 Clostridia bacterium | reverse complement strand
TCTCATTCGAAGATTTTTCGCATTTGTAATTGACTGGAATATTATGTTCGGTGTTGCCATGGTGCTTATGTTCTACGGCCCCGGAAGCAACCCTGAATACCTACTTTATCCAAGTATCAAGATGTTAAGCTCTGCAGGATTCCTTATGGGGCTTGCATGGTTACTTCTATATTGTTTATTCAAGGATTGCTTGTTTGGACGAAGAAGTCTGGGTAAACTTATCTTTGGACTGACAATTCAAAATTCCGAAACCGGAGAAAAAGCATCTTTTGGCAGTTTGATATTGCGAAACGTTACATATGTAATCGTGCAGATTGAAGGCATTGTGGTTTTAGTTAACAAAGGCAAACGCTTAGGGGATTCCATCGCTAAAACACAGGTTGTAAGAAAAACGAAAAATACATAGGCTTCGTTGCAAGCATGGCGTTAAAAGTCCAGTAGGTCGCGGATACTTTTAACTCCCATCATCGCCAAGGGGGTCGTGTATCCTCTGCTAAAATTTGCGTGCATCTAAATCAGCCTCGAGATTACCACGGCCGTTGTACCAAATTAGGCGGTGTTGTATATAGGCAAAATACATCTTACAAAGAGCTGATGAGCCTGCGCTTTTTCGGTAATAAACAGCGCACTAAAAGCATTCAAAACACAAGTATGCCCGAGCCCCCTGTGGAGGTTTATGGTTTTGCAAACCGCGAGAGGTTAAACACCGAACATTACGTAAGGCACGCCCTGGAGATGGGATATAAAACTCAGCTAGAATACGAGGCCGCAGCTATCGAGTTTGGGACGAGAGGCGAAGGCAAAGCATATTACAGCTGGGCTCGCAATAGATTTTTCAAATACATAAAGATTTCACATTAAAATGAGGTGGGATAAACTTGAAGAGATCAATTAATTTAGAATGCCCGATTTGCGGTCATCATTTCAAGGGCGACTACGAAGATATTTGCCCGGTTTGTGATTGGATGGTGTGTGGATGGGAAAACGAGGCTCCCGATGATTTTTATTCATCTGAAAACCATACAACCATCAAGCAAGCCAAAGACAATTACGCCAAAGGCCTAAACATATGGGGCAAGCCCATCAAGTCAGATGCACCCGAGAGGAAATAGAGCGTTTTCGTATCAAGTAAATCTTTCGATAAATTAAATTAGAAGAGCGACAAATAGTCGCTTTGATATATATTGCTACCAAAGGAGATAGCGTTAATGAAGAGAAAACCTACACGTGAAGAGATGGACGAAGCCCTCGACTTGGCGGCTTGTGGTGGACTTGATCCCGTTAGGCCGAAAGATCATGGCAAGTATGATATGAATGCCATCGTCAAATACGCTAAAGACAACGGCATACCCTATAACAAACTCACCCGAGAGGAAATGGAGCGTTTTCGTATCAAGTAAATCTTTCGATAAATAAAATTAGAAGAGCGACAAATAGTCGCTTTGATATATATTGCTACCAAAGGAGATAGCGTTAATGAAGAGAAAACCTACCCGTGAAGAGATGGACGAAGCCCTTGATATGATGGCTTGCGGTGGGCTTGATCCCGTTAGGCCGAAAGATCATGGCAAATTTGATGATCTTGGAATACGAAAGTATGCAAAAGAAAACGGAAAGGCATATACAGACCTCACCCGAGAGGAAATAGAGCGTTTTCGTATCAAGTAAATCTTTCGATTAAATTAGAAGAGCGACGGATAGTCGCTCTTTTCTTTTGGAGGTAAAGTGAACAATTTTGTAGCAGAAATCAAAGCGCCATGGGGAGTATGGATGCAGGTGCAAGCCATATTCCCCTTTTCTATGGGTGAATTGCTTGACGAAAGGCTTGACGAAGCTTAGCTGACCTTCTTCAGCAAGGACAAAGCATATACGCCATTGATCGAGATACGGATCGGATTTCCGGACGATACGTCACGGCTCTATTATTTTATCATAGCGAATGACAATAGCGACGAATTTCCTGCCGGCAGCAGTAGATATATACGTGTGGATCCGTGCGCTCTGTCGATTATTGAACTACGTTTCTTTTAATATATTTATTAAAATAGAATAAAAGGCTTGAATAATCAAAAGCTATGTGCTAAAATGTAAAATAAGTTATTATACCCCAAAACCCCGGAGGTCGGATATGAGAATTGTAATTAAAATAGGCACGTCAACCCTGACATACGCCAACGGAGCCGTTAACATCCGCAGGATGGAGCTGCTCTGCCGAGCTATAAGCGATATGAAGAACGCAGGCAACGAGATCATCATCGTTTCCTCGGGCGCTATCGGCATGGGCGTCGGAAAGCTGCATCTGCCTAAGAGGCCGTCGGACATTGCGACGAAGCAGGCGGCGGCAGCGGTCGGACAATGTGAGCTGATGTACATATACGACAAGGAATTTGCTTCTCATAACCACACGGTGGCACAGATACTGCTTACTGCCCCCGATCTTGAATGCGCCGACAGACACGCTAAGTTTGATGCAACGGTAAACAAGCTGCTCGAGCTATCGGTCATTCCGATCATCAATGAAAACGATACGATAAGCACCGAGGAGATAGAATTCGGCGACAACGACACGCTTTCCGCAAGGATCGCCGCAAGCGTTAAGGCGGATCTGCTCGTTCTGCTCTCGGATATCGAGGGACTCTACACAGCAGACCCGAAAAGAGATAAGAATGCGACGCTGATCAAAGAGGTTAAAGAGATCACGGACGGAGTTATGGCGCTTGGAGAGGGTGCGGGAAGCGCACTTGGAACCGGCGGAATGCAGACCAAGCTTCGCGCAGCAAGGATCGCAACCGAGGCAGGCTGCGATATGATCATCACCAACGGATCCTACCCTGAGAGGCTTTACGACGTGCTTGACGGAAAGGCCGTTGGCACAAGATTTTATTCGAAAAAGAGTTGAAAATGAAAACTACTATTGACATATTAAAGGATGCGAAGCTCGCAGAGGCTAGGATCAGAGGCATAGGAGCCGACACTTTTAACAAGGCGCTAGGCTATATGGCAGAGGAGCTGAGGTTGGCGAGCGAGGAGATCTGCCGCGCGAACGCACTCGACTGCGAGGCGGCGGAGGGCAACATCAGCCCAGTTATGATCGACAGACTGCGCCTGACGCCCGAGAGGGTCGAGGATATGGCTAAGGGCATCCTCGACGTTATGGAGCTGCCCACGCCGATAGGCGAGGTGCTCAGCCGTGTTGAGAGGCCGAACGGTCTTGTCATTGAAAAGACGTCGGTGCCTATGGGCGTCGTAGCCATCATATACGAATCAAGGCCTAACGTAACCTCCGACGCTGCGGCGCTGGCCATCAAGAGCGGCAACGTGTGCATACTCAGGGGAGGCAAAGAGGCTTATCGCTCTGCGAGAGCTATCGTCGACGCACTCACACGAGGCGCTGTTCGTGCCGGGCTGCCCGAATGCACCGTTCAGCTTATCGACGACACCACGCGCGAGAGCGCAAACGAGCTGATGAAGGCGAGAGGCTACGTTGACCTGCTTATTCCGAGAGGCGGAAAGGGGCTGATCAACGCCTGCGTTATGAACGCTACCGTTCCCGTTATCGAAACCGGCACGGGAATTTGCCATATATTCGTGGATAAGAGCGCAGATCTGTGCTGTGCGCTTGATATCATCGAAAACGCCAAGACACAGCGCCCCTCGGTTTGCAACGCTATGGAGGTTCTGCTCGTCCACGAGGATATCGCAGGAGAATTTCTCCCTATGCTGAAGGAGAGGCTCGTCGATACGAGGGCTAAGGCGGGGCTTACGCCAGTTGAGATCTTTGCGGATGCCAAGGCGCTCGCTATCATCGATGCGTCACGGGCTACCGATGAGTCGTTTGACACCGAGTTCCTCGACTACAAGATGGCGCTCGGCATTGTCGGCGGAGTTGACGAGGCTATTGCGCATATCAGCGAGCACACCACGCACCACAGCGAGGCGATCATCACCGAGGACCCCGTCAGTATGGAAAAATTCACACGAGAGGTCGACTCGGCGGCGGTATACGTTAACGCTTCCACGAGATTTACCGATGGAGGTCAGTTTGGCCTTGGATGCGAGATGGGCATTTCGACCCAGAAGATGCACGCAAGGGGTCCTATGGGCATAGCCGAGCTTACGACCTACAAATACGTGATCAAAGGAACAGGACAGATAAGATAAGCTTCTCTGCTTATCAAAAATAACGCACGGCGACGTGCGTAGCGGAGGTTTTTATGAAGGTTGGCTTTGTTGGCTGCGGAAACATGGGAGGCGCTCTCGCAAGAGCCGTCTCGAAGGTGGATGCGGCGAAGGTATATTTATTTGACAAGGACACTGCCCGTGCCGAGGCTCTGGCAAAGGAGCTTGGCGGCGAGGCGTGCGGACTTGACGTGATCGGGGGATGCGACTTCGTTTTCCTTGGCGTTAAGCCGAATATCATATCCGAGGCAGCGGCGGCGCTTGCGCCTGTGCTAAGCACGGACTGCGTCGTCATCAGTATGGCTGCCGGCGTTGCTATATCAAAGGTAGAGGCGGCGCTCGGAGGCAAAAAAAGAATTATCAGAATTATGCCTAACACCCCCGTTGCATACAGCAAGGGGATGATCCTTTACGCTCTGTCGGAATCGGTTTCGCCCGAGGATGAGCAGGGCTTCCTTAAGATAATGACCGAGGCGGGAAGGCTCGACAGGATCCCCGAGGGGCTGATTGACGCAGGCTCTGCCGTTTCGGGCTGCGGACCCGCATTCGTTTATATGTTTATCGAGGCGCTTGCCGACGGCGGAGTTGCATCGGGACTGCCGAGAGACAGGGCTATGCAGTATGCGGCAGAGACGGTTTTGGGCGCTGCCACCGTCGTGCTCAAGTCGGGAAAGCACCCCGGTGAGCTCAAGGATGCCGTATGCTCGCCCGGAGGAAGCACCATCGAGGGAGTTCTCGCCCTTGAGGAGGGCGGAATGCGCGGAACGGTGGCTGACGCCGTTGTCGCAGCTTATGAAAAAACCAAGAAGCTCGGCAAATAAATTTGCGGCTTAAAAAAGTTTGAAAAAATAAAAAAAAGACTTGCAATTTAGCTTTCCGTATGCTATAATATTGCTTGCTGATTTAGATTATCAAAAAATTTAGATATATTTTAGCCTGAAAGGGCTAGATTTGGAGGTGTCAAAAATGGCTAAGTGCAGCATCTGCGGTAAGGGCGTGACCTTCGGTCATAACGTTTCCCACTCTAACCGTAAGACCAACAGAACCTGGAAGCCTAACATCCGTAAGGTTAAGGCAGTTGTTGACGGTGCTCATACCACCGTTGCGGTCTGCTCTCGTTGCCTTCGTTCCGGAAAGGTCGAGCGTATATAAGCGCATCAAAAGCTCCGCTAAGAATAGCGGAGTTTTTTGTTATTTATTAATATGAAGAAAAGAATTGCTATCGTTGATGGACGGATATCCGAGGAATGCCTGCGAGCGCTGATGCTGAGGGGCTTTCGCGTTATTACTCTGCCGCCCTGCTCTACCCTATCCGAGCCTATCGCCTCGCATCCCGATATGCTCATCGCAAAGGTCAAAGACGAGCTGGTGACCACCTCAGACTACTGCGAGGAGGCAGCCTTCGCTATAAGCGAGATCTACGACGAGGTAAGGCTGAAATTCCATTTCACCGCAGACAGTCATGGCAAAAGCTATCCCGACGACGTGATCTTCAACTCCCTGCCCCTCGGGAACAGACTCTTTGCAAGGCTTGAGAGCCTTTCGCCTTATCTTAAAGAGCTTGCCGAGGCAAATGGGCTCGAATTGATAAACGTTAGTCAAGGCTATCCCGCTTGCACGACCTTAAAGCTTTCGGACGAGGCGGTAATAACCGCAGACCCCGGAATGGAGAAGCTGCTTTCCTCATACGGAATCAGAGTATACAGAATAGAGAACGGAGGCATACAGCTGCCTCCCTATGAATACGGCTTTATCGGAGGGGCAGCAGGCGTCTTTGGAGGCTGTGCCTATTTCCTTGGTGACGCCTCCCTGCATCCGTCCCACAGCATCATCAAGGAGGCGCTCGACAGAGAGAGCATCAAGCCGATCATGCTAAGTGACGCCCCCCTCACCGACCTCGGCGGAATCCTTTTTATTGAAGCTGATCTCGATTAAAACCGAAACTATCGGGACGACTAAAATGCCCGAAAAACCGAATAATGAATATCCAATGTAAAGTAAGGTTAGCGTAAGAAGAGGATGAACGCCTAAATTTCGACCGATTATCCTCGGCTCTGCCAGCTGTCTTATTACTTGATAAATACAGAATAGCACGAGCAAGCCGACCCCAAGAGCGCCGCTTCCCACCGCGAGCTCAAATAGCCCCCAGGGGATAAGGATCGTTCCGACACCTATAACGGGCAAAAGATCGAAAAGAGCTATAATGAATGCGAGCAAGAGGGCGTATGGCGCACCTATGATCAGCAAACCTACAAGCATTATCACGAAGGTTATCAGCATAAGGATCAGATAGGAGCCGATATATTTTAACCCGACGGAAAAGAGCCCCGTCTTGAAGCGCTTAAGCCATTCTGCACCCTTTGCCGGTAAAATGCGCAGTACCAAGGAGTTTATGCGCTCAAGATCGAGAGCAAAATATACCGAGGCTATGACGGTTACCAGAATAAATAAAAGCGTACCGGGGATGGCGCCGAGCACGCCAGTTATCGCACTGCCAAGTCCGCTGACGACAGAGATGACCAGCTCGTAGAACACGTCTGCTATCCGCTCCCCGAGGCTGTCGAGGATGCCGCCGAGAAAGCCGCCGGAGACGAGCTTATCTATCAAGGCTCTCAGCCCCTCACCGTCACCGAAGCCGGACAATAACAGCCACAGCTCGTGCGCTACGGCATATACGAGCAGCGAGATCGCACCGATCACCGTGACCGTGATAAGCAGGGCGAATATAGCCCTCAGAACTCCGCGCGGGATCCTCACCCGACGACCGATAGCTTCGGCTATGGGTCTTGTGATAAAGGCTATCGCCCAGGCGATAAGGAGCGGAAGCAGAACTGCAAAAACGTTTTTAAAAAAGAGATAGACGAGAGCTATGCCGCCGAAGGAAACGACGGTCAGATAGGCAAGGCGCCTCAGCTTGTTTTCATCCATTTATCCACCTCAACAGTTTTTTATAAATTATAAGATCATTATTATTTTTTTATACCGATAAGGAGAAAAGTATGGTTATCATCGAAATGGAAAACGGTGCTAAGATCGAGATAGAGCTTTATCCCGAGGTTGCACCCATCACCGTCAAGAACTTTGAGAAGCTTGTTTCCGAGGGCTTTTATAACGGACTCGGCTTCCACAGAGTTATCCCCGGATTTATGATCCAGGGCGGAGACCCCCAGGGCAACGGCATGGGAGGCTCCAAGGAGAGGATCAAGGGAGAGTTCCGTGCTAACGGCGTAAGAAACGACCTGAAGCACGTCCGCGGCGTCATCTCCATGGCTAGATCCTTCGACCCCAACTCTGCATCCAGCCAGTTCTTTATCATGCACGCTGATGCTCCGCATCTTGACGGACAGTATGCGGCGTTTGGCAAGGTGGTTTCGGGCATAGAGGCCGTCGACGAGATCGCATCTATCCCCACCGACTATAACGATAGACCCAAGATCGCAGTCAGGATGAAGAAGGTCTACCTCGCTTAAGCTTTACAAAACAAAAAAGAGGCGAAAAGTTTTTCGCCTCTTTTTTCATCAAATTGATGATTGATATGTTAATTCTTATTTACAAAATCAGGGCATCTCAACAGCTTCGGGGTGCTTCTCAAGGATCACGCTGAGAGCCTCCTCGTCTGCGCAGAGTACGACCTCACCGGGATAGAACTGAAGAATAGATGCGGGAACCTCTGGAGTTACCTTACCGAAGAATGCACGCTCGAGGATCTCTGCCTTGCCCTTGCCGAGAACGATCATAACGATCTTCCTTGCTCTCATGATCTGACCGATGCCCATAGAGTAAGCCTGGGTAGGAACGTCCTCACGGCGCTCGAAGAAGCGGGAGTTTGCATCGATGGTGGAGTCGGTGAGGTCGACGAGAACGGTGCCGTTAGAGAAGAAGTCTGCGGGCTCGTTGAAGCCGATGTGACCGTTGTTGCCGATGCCGAGAACCTGAACGTCAACGCCGCCCATAGACTCGATGACAGCATCGTAGCGAGCACGCTCTGCCTCGGGGTCCTTTGCAAGACCGTCGGGAAGATGGGTGTTCTCATCCTTGATGTCTATGTGGTCAAAGAGGTTGTTGTGCATGAAGTAGGAATAGGACTGGTCGTGATCTGCCGCAAGGCCTCTGTACTCATCGAGGTTAACGGTCTTTACGCCCTTGAAGGAAATAAGGCCGTCCGCACATCTCTTGATAAGCTCCTTATACATGCCTACGGGCGAGGAGCCGGTTGCAAAGCCGAGAACCGAGTTCTTCTTTACCATAAGCTGGGCGGTGATGACGTCAGCGCCGTTGATGCCTGCCTCCTCGGCAGTCTTTGAATAGATGATTCTGATCATAATTTTTCTCCTTTATATTTGATCATGCCTCCGATAGCGGGGGCGCTTTTATTATTTGTTTATGTACTTAGCGACGATCCTCTGCATCTCGGGCAGAGCCTTCTCCATATCCGAAAGAAGCTTGAACTGGTTGCGGGCACGGTCGAGGTTATGACCGGGTCTGTGAGTTCTAAAATACACGTCGCCGTTGAGATAGTCTGCAAGGAAGCGGATGCCGACCTCGTAGGTCATCATCATAGCACCGATGGGAAGAAGCTCGAGCTCGGAGACGGTGAGACCGCCCTTGGTTCCCTCAATGAAGCCCTTGGTGTAAAGCTCGAAGAGAGAGATATCAAAGTTGACCTTAGTGAGGTCAGCCTCGTCCTCAAGTGCCGTCGTAGCACCGAAGCGGATGGAGTCGCCAAAGTCGTTTACCGAATAGCCGGGCATAATGGTGTCAAGATCTACGACGCAAAGCGACTTGCCCGTCTTGGTGTCGAAGAGGATGTTGTTAAGCTTGGTGTCGTTGTGCGTAACTCTGAGAGGCAGTCTGCCCTCCTCGTGTGCGATCTCAAGCGTCTTTGCAAACTCCTCCCTGTCAAGAGCAAACTTGACCTCTGCCTCGACCTCGGAAAGTCTGCCGCAGGCGTCAAGAGCGATAGCATCCTTAAGCTGCCTTACACGGTCGGGAGTATTGTGGAAATTCTTGATGGTTTCGTGGAGGGTGTCTGCGGGATAGTTGCGAAGCATATACTGGAAGTTTCCAAACGCTACCGCACTGTCGTAGAACTGCTCGGGACGCTCAACCTTGTCGTAGCTCATAGAATCGGTGACGTAGGTGAGCAGGCGCCAATACTCGCCTCTGTTGTCGACCACGTAGTCCTTGCCCTCATGCGACTTGATAAGATGGAGGACCTCTCTCTCAGGATCTCCGCCCTGCTCGATGATCTGCTCTCTTACAAACTCGGTGACCTTAGCGTAGTTTTCCATAAGCTCGGGAGGATTTTTAAAGACCGACTTGTTGATCTTCTGAAGCACGTATTCAACGAGATCGCCGTCGGGTGTCTTGCACTTAACAAGCCTCGTGTCGTTTATATGTCCGTTTCCAAAGGGCTGAGCGGAGACAAAGGCTCCCTCGACCTCAAATTTTTCAACAATAAGCTCAACTACACTCTTCAACTGTAGCTCCTCCTTCATAAGTCCGAGCAGACCTGCTCCGATTATTCCTGCGTCATTTCTGTATTTTGCAATTTCCACACGTGTACGTGATGCCTCCGTGCCAAAGGACGTGTACTTAAGCCTCTCGCGAAGAGGAAGAAGGAGATTATCACCCTCACCCGAAACTCCGCCGCCGACGCATACGACCTCGGGCTGGAATACGTTTATAATATTAGATATGCCGATGGCGAGATAATTGACATAATCGTTGACCACCTGATTTGCGGCAACGTCTCCCGCTCTTGCAGCAACGAAGGGATGGATTCCGCTGACACGGTTTATATCACCGCCTGCAAGCTGCCACATAGCGCTGTCGGGATAAAGGGTCATCATCCTGCGCGACTCCTTAACGAGAGCCGACGCCGAGCAATAAGCCTCAAGACATCCGCGCTTTCCGCAGCCGCACTGCCTTCCGTTTGCCTCGATGACCATATGGCCAATCTCTGCCGCAAAGCCGTTAATGCCCTCCCAGACCTTTCTATCAACGATGATGCCACCGCCGACACCCGTGCCGAGAGTCACAGCAACGAGCGACTGAGAGCCAACGCCGCAGCCCCAGATAGCCTCGGCATACGCTGCGCAGTTTGCATCGTTTGCAACGAAGGTGGGTCTGCCCGTGAGGCTGTAAACGATCTCGCCGAGAGGCTCGTTACGCCAGCCGAGATTGGGTGCGGAGATAACCACTCCGTCCTTGACCACGCCGGGCGTGGCAACGCCAATCCACTCAACCTGCCATAGCTTGATGCCCGCACGCTCGCAAAGACCTGTGATAAGCTTAACCATATCCTGAGCGATGGAGTCAGCCGAGCGGGGCGCAAGTGTCTTTACGCTCCTTTTATCCAGGATGCGCTTGCTGTCAAGATCAACGAGACCGACGGCAATATTCGTGCCGCCGAGATCTATGCCTATACAGTATTTCATATATACCTCGCATTATTTCTATTACAGGATAAATTGTACTATACGCTATTGACTTTTTCAATGGAAAATCGTATAATTATTTGTAGAAAAGATTTATTTTTTGCGAAAATTACAAATTCCATTCTGTGGGTGTGAGGCGAAATTGACACGCCACGCACGGGAGGCTATATGACCAAAGAAGAGATCGTTGCAACACTTGCTGATCTACATAAAATAACCGGCTTCCGCATCTCGCTCCACAGCGCCGACTATGGAGAGATCGCCGCATATCCAAAGCCAAAATGCGAGCTGTGCCGACTTATACAGGCTATTCCCGGAGAGTATGAAAGGTGCGTAGAGAGCGACCACGAGGCCTGCAAGGCGGCAATAGACAAGAAGGGCGCACACATATACAGATGCCGCTACGGAATGACCGAGGCGGTCAGCCCGCTTTACAATTTCGGAACTCTCACGGGCTTTCTGATGATGGGGCAGGTCTACGAGGATGACGCAGACAAGGCGCATGCGCTGGAGGCGCTCTCCAAGAAGGATATAGATAAAGAGGCGCTCGTCGCAGCTCTTGGATCCATCCCCTCAGCAGACCCAGAGCTCGTGCCATCCTTCATAAGGATAATGACCGTGTGCGCACAGTATCTGACGGTTTCTCACGCCATTCCCAGCAACAAGTTGTCGGTCGCACACCTGGCAAAAGAATACATTTCTTTACATTTCCATACAAAAATCAGTATAAATCGTATCTGCCGCGAGGTTGGCTGCTCAAAGTCTGCGCTCATTACGGCGTTTAAAAAGGAGTACGGCACGACGGTCAACGCCTATCTTAATGAGGTGAGGCTTGCGGAGTCCGTACACCTTTTGAGGCAGGGCGATATGAGCATCGGAGAGATAGCTCTCAGGTGCGGATATTCGGATCAATCGTACTTTTCGAAGGTGTTTTCAGCAAGGTTTGGCACGCCGCCCAGCGAGTGGGCAAGCGAGGATGCGCCGCTTTTCGGCTATGATGCACTTCCCGACCCCGACGAAGCAATAAAAAGGAGATAGCATATGAGGATTTTACATACGGCGGACATACATCTTGAGTCTTCATTCGTGAAGCTCGCTCCCTCACAGGTGAAGGAGCGAAAGGAGGAGCTCTTCCTCGTGCTGTCGAGAATGATCGAGGAGGCGTCGAGGATGGGCTGCAGAGCCGTTATCATAGCCGGAGATCTTTTTGACACCGAGAGGATAACGAAGCGAGCCGCCGAGAGAGTGACGAACCTGATCGAGCGCCACCCCGAGATGGACTTCCTCTACTTAAGGGGCAATCACGAGGGAGAAGCCTTCATTAATAAAATAGACCGCAAGCCCGACAATCTTCGCATCTTCTCCGACGGATGGAGCTCGTTCGATTACGGTGACACGGTTATCTGGGGTAGAAATATACCCAGCCCGACGATGTTCTCCGAGCTGACGGTCGATAGGGATAAAAAGAATATCGTCGTTTTACACGGAGCCGTCGTTGACCACGCAACATCCGGAGAGGAGATCAGCCTTTCGGAGGCGTCGAGACGCGGGATCGACTATATTGCGCTCGGTCATTATCATTCATACACCGAATACAGGATCGACGAGCGCTGCTCAGCCGTCTTTTGCGGTTCTCCCGAGGGAAGAGGCTTTGACGAGCCGGGAGAGCACGGATTCGTTCTTATCGACACTGATTCGTCGCCCGTCGGCTACAGATTTTGCCCTGCGGCAAAGAGGCGCATAAGGATCGTCAAGGTGGATATATCGGGACTCGAGCGTAGGCTTGACATTGAGGACGCTATCGCAGATGCTCTGGCGGGTATAGCGCCGACCGACCTTGTGAGGATTCTTATCGTCGGCGAGCGACCTCCCGAGCTTTACGCCGACAGGGATGCCATACTTCAGCGCTGGCAGTCGAGATTTTACTATCTCGAGCTGAAGGATGAATCAAAAATGAAGATCGACCCGATGAAATACGCCTATGATAAAACGCTTAAGGGCGAGTTCATTCGACTTGTCAGCTCACGTACCGACATCGACGAGGAGGCTCGGGACAGAGTTATCAGGCTGGGAATACGTGCGCTGCTCGGCGACGACTTAGAGATATAAGGAGGCGACATGAAGCTTTTAGAGTGTTACATTGAAAATTTCGGCTCGCTTTCCGGAGTTTCGCACAGCTTCACCGACGGGTTAAACTCAACATATGCGGAAAACGGTGCGGGAAAGACGACCTTTACCGTTTTCATCAAGTCTATGCTATACGGACTGAACACCGACAGAAAGGTGTCGCTTGATGAAAACGACAGAAAAAAATACCTCCCCTGGCAGGGCGGTCGCTACGGCGGCTCATTGACATTTGAGGAGGGAGGAAAGAGATATCGCATCGAGCGAAGCTTCGGCTCGACGGCGCAGGACGATGAATTCCGTCTTTACGACCTTGAGCGCGGCACGGTCAGCGCAGATTATACCGAGAACCTCGGCTACGAGATCTTTGATATCGATGCGCAGGGCTTTTTGCGGACGGTATTCCTTTCGGAGAAGAACGTCGAGGGAGCCATCAAAAACGACAGCATCGCCGCCAAGCTATCCGACCTTGCCGGCACAACAGGTGATGCGGGCGAGGTGAGCCGTGCGCTTGATAAGCTCGAGGAGCGCAGGAAATTTTATGAGAAAAGAGGAAATCAAGGCGAGATCCCAACCCTGAGGGCGAAGATCAGCGAATGTGAGACGGCGCTCGTCAACCTCGAAGCAGCGAGACAGCAGCTCGACAAAAAAGAGGACGAGCTCACTGCACTTGAAGGCAGGATCGCCGAGCTTGAAAAAAGGCGCAGCGAGATCGACGAGAGGCTTCATGGCGAGAGGATAAAAGCGGCAAGAATGGGCTATGCGCAGCAGTATGCGGATATGCTTGCGTCGCTTGAGCGTGAGCGCAAGAGCTTTTCCGAGCTTAAGGAATTCTTCGCCTCCGGCGTTCCGACGGACCTCGAGATAAACGAGGCGTACGATGCCCACGCTACCGCAAAAAAGCTTGAAGCACAGAGGCGTGACGGACAGTCCCCCGAGCTTCTCGAGCTTAAGGAATACTTTGTCAGCCCCACGGATTTCGGCGAGATAGAGGCGATAAAGCACGATCTTAAAGAGCGAAACGATTCTGTTCTCGAGGCTGATATTATACGTAAAAATCGCATTTTTGCAAATGAAACTTTACAGGATGAGCTTTCCGGAAGGATCCCGACCTCCGATGAGCTAAGAAAGCATACGGAGACTCTGGCAAAAACAAATGTGTCGCCGCTTGGCGTTATCGCCTTAGTTTTGGCAGTTATCGGAGCTTCTGTATGCGCCGTTTTGGGAGAATATATCATTGCAGCTATAGTCGGCGTGATAGGAGTCGTTTTTGCACTCATCGCCTTCGTCAGCTCAGTCGGAGTCAAGAAAGAGGCGAACGCCTTTTGCGATTCTATCGGCATTAAATCGGATAAAGCCAAGAGGCTTAGCGAGCTGACAGCGAGGATAGAGGATCACGAGAGATCCGTCAAGGCTGACGAGGAGCGGATCGAGCTGCTCGAAGGAAGGATCTCGACGCTTTCGGAAAGGATCTCATCCTTCGTTGCAAGATATGAGAAGGATGCCGTCGACGATGCACAGGCGATAGAAAGGATCGAGCAGGCATTCAGAAAACTCTACAAGCTCTCCACCGAGGCAAAGCTTAACGAGGAGGGTCGACGCGACGTCGACTTCCGCATAAGCTTCTTTGCCGACAAGGCACGGCAGTTCTTAGAAAAATATAAAACGTCGGAGCCCGATCCCTTTGATGAGATCAGAAGACGTCTAAACTCTTACCGATACGCCGAGATGTCACTCACAAGACACGAGGAGGAGGCGAGAAGATTCAAGGAACAGCACGCTATTTCCGACGCTGAGCTGAGCGTCAGAGGGGCATCCGAGATACCTATGCTCGAGGAAGCTCTTGGCAAGCTCGACAGTGAGATACTCGAGCAAAGAAGAATGGATGCCGTTCTGAAAAGAGACTACAACGAGCTCCTGGCAGACGTCGAGCGTATCGACGAGGTTTCATCTATGAAGGATGCGCTGAAGGATAGACTTTCGGAATACGAGGGCAACCTCGAGGCGATCAAGCTGACGCACGAGCTGCTGAAGGAGGCGTCGGAGGCAATGACCTCGAGATATATCGGCGGCACCAAGGAGCGCTTTGACCACTACGTCAAGCTACTGGGAACCGACGGCGACTTCTCGCTCAGCACGACCTTTTTGCTCACGAAGCACGACAGGGGGGTGATGAGAAATCACGAAAGCTACAGCAGAGGAACAAGGGATCTCTACTCCTTCTGCCTGCGTCTTGCGCTTTCCGACTCGCTCTTCGGCGGAGCACTGCCGCTCGTCATCCTTGACGACCCGTTTACCAACCTGGATTCTGATAAGCTCGTTTACGCCAAGGAGCTGATCAGAAGCATCGCAAAGGAAAAGCAGGTGCTATACTACACCTGCTCGAAGGAAAGGATGATCGGCGAGAGCTGATCACAGCCGCTGTCCGACGTACCGACAAAAACTAATAGGACGTCAGCTGCGATGATCCACGCACAAGCCAAAGGCGGCGGTGACCCGAATGGGACACCGCCGCCTTTTTCTAATAACTGAATAGTAAGTAAAATGGGAAAGCTACCCAAGAGCACCGATGGGTAGGAGGTCATTTCCTGCCCACGTCGTTCATTGAGATAAGCAGGAGCTCGCGTTTTAGAGTTTCGGTTGCCGTTGGACGCTGAGTGCGCAGCTTCAGCCTTACGGGAACCTCCGAAACGATGTCAAAATAGTTATTCTCAAAAGTAGCGTCGGTATCGCCTGTAAAGGAAATAGCTAAAGACCTTGTGAATACGCCTGCTCTCACCGTAATGACGTAATCGCATCCTGCGCCAACTATCTCGGCCTCAACGTCAGCCTCCTTATACTTAAACTCGGAGTCCTTGACGAAAAGAACCGTTTCGGGATGAGTTGAACCGCTTTTATCCGTTACCGAATACCAGAGGTAAACCTCCTCTTCTCTGCCCGATATGATCTCGGAAAAGTCATACTCGTAAACCTTGGAAACCGACATAGGCGGCACCGAATACGTTATGACATCACGCACTAAAACGCGGTTTTCGCTGTCACTTATACCGTATGAAAGCGTCGCCGTGTAATCAATTGTTGACATATTTGCGGCGCAGAAGGAAACATTACTTCCGTTCCTTACGGGATAAACGGCGTTTGGCATCGACGCTCTTTTCAGATAATAATAGCCTGCCTTGACTCTGCCGAGATAGTCTGTAAGGGATGGAGAAACCGCGGGGTGGGGATCGGTAAGCTCGGAGACAGTGCCGAGGCGAGAGCTATTAAGCCTGCAGGACGCAACAGCCTCGGTGAGCCCTGCTCCTGAGGCAACGCCCGAGAGATAACGCCACTGGCGATCGCCATTCGGCATCAGATAGCAGCCCATCACAGCCTCCATAAGAAGCCGCATCCCATCAGCGTCGATCCTAGGCACCTCGGGGCTAAGGATATTCAGAATTCCGTTCGACGAATAGGCTCTCGCCGTATATTCACTCATCATAGCCGACGGAATGGCCAGACGGCTCGCCGAGTCGGGAAGGTATATTGTGCCGGAGAGCTGCTCCGAAATTACCTTATTAATTAACTTATGCATTACGGGGTCCGACGATCCTGTGAGGATCATCACAGATGGGTGGAGCGAAAGCCTTGAAAGAGCCCTAATGAAATGCTCCTCTCTGAGCCTCTGCTCAACTGCACCGGAGGCGCTGCCCGGGTCGATGACCTCTATCGCCAAGCCAATTCCAAGCTTATCGCATAGCGAAAGAAAGCTCTCGTCGGGATATGCGTCAAGCTTCGACAAATACAGCATATCTGCACCCGACTCGGAAAGCCTCGTGAGGAGGAGCTCCTGCTTAGCAGCAAAGCGAGGCTTAATAATATCCGATCCCGTCATTCTGACGGCGGTGGGGCAATATACGCTATCGGAAAGGAGAAGTTTTCCGTCTTCAGATATAGAGAGTGTCCTGATGCCTATCAAGCACTCATAGGAGTCGGAAAGCTCGGTTTCGGAATATAAATTAACTGTCAGGCGATATAGCGGGTGAGCGTTACTTCTGCCGGTGCGCCACAGGCTTGGCGACGGGATGTCAAGCCAGCCCTCGCCGTCCCTAAGAGTGCAATAGCTTACGCTTCCGCTGGGAGAGACTAGCACCGCCACCGCCCTGCTCGCTTTTTTGTAACCCTTTGTTGTCATTTTAATATAAATGCGAGCCTTGGTTGAATCTGCAGACTGAGATACAGTTACCCGATCTATCTTCTCGCCCGTGTAGGACCTGAGCTCGATCGGCATATATATACAGATGTCCGAAAGCTTTTCGGCGGATCTCGGCGGCAGACGCAATTCAATGCTGTTTTTGCCATATTTCAGCATCCCCTTTACGTCAAAGGAGTAGGGAGATGCGGGATAGGCGAGAGCGGCGATGGGCGACCCGTTTACGTAAAGAACGCCGACGGAATCTATTCCGCCCACGTATAGCTCAAGGTGATCCATAGATAACAGTCCTGCGTCAAGCTCAAACTCGGCGAAAAGCCTGACCTCGCCGGAAAGCAGACTTATCGCAGCGCTCCTCCCACTTGAGGTGTAAGGCTCCGGGATGATCCCCCGCCTTGCAGCAACGGTTAACACCGAGGACGGCGCATCAAGATCTATATCCTTGTGATCTCCGACTGACAGCTTGAAATGGGATATTTGTTTAACGATCATTAGCAACCTCCCTCATTTTTGGTATGTTTATTTTACCATATATTTCGCCGACTTTCAATACTATACAAATTTTTCTTTATTTTTTTATTGCTTTTTCCCAATTTGTGGCTCTCATGGTCATTTTTTATAAAAAACTATTGCAATACTTTATTTTTTATGTTATAATGACTACAATGTGAAAGGTATTCCCGCGTCAGCGGGTGCACATTACACAATTTTTAATTAGGAGAAAGATGATGAAAATTACTAAGATCCTATCCATTCTGGCGCTCGTAGTAGCCCTCGTTCTCTCGTTCACCTCCTGTGACGCTATCGAGCAGATCCCCGGCGTAGGCCCCGGCATCGCTGATACGCTTGAAGGCGTTCTCGGAAGTCTTGAGAACATCCCCATCATCGGCGATCTCGTCGGCGGTAAGTGCGACGAGCACGTTGACGCCGACTGCGACGGCAAGTGCGACGAGTGTAAAGCAGAGGTTGCTGTTGAGCACGTCGACGCAAACTGCGACGGCAAGTGCGACAAGTGCGATGCTGACGTAGAGGTTAACCACATTGATGACGATTCAGACGGCAAGTGCGATAACTGCTCTTACTGCATGGACGGCGTTCACGCTGATGCTGATTGCAACGGCGAGTGTGATGCCTGCGGAACTGACGTTGAGGTTGCTCACGCTGACGCTACCTGCGACGGCAAGTGCGACAAGTGCGGTGCTACCATCGAGGTAGTTCACGTTGACGCTGACAACAACGGCGTCTGCGACAAGTGTAAGTCCTGTGCGGACGGCACTCATGAGGACAATGACTGTAACGCAGCGTGCGACACCTGTGGTGCAGCAGTTGAGCTCAACCACGTTGACGCTGACGGCGACGACGTGTGCGACAAGTGTGAGAATTGTGTAGGCGATCACGTTGACGATCTTTGCGACGGCATCTGCGACAAGTGCGGCGACGAGGTTGCTATCAACCACATCGATGCAGGCTGCGACGGCGAGTGCGACAAGTGCGGCGGCGAGGTTGAGATCAACCACGTTGATGCTAACGGGGACGGCGTCTGTGAGAAGTGCGTAAAGTGCATCGAGGATCACGACGACTCCGACTGCGACGGTATTTGTAACAAGTGTAATACCGAGGTTGGCATCACTCACTTAGATGCTGACAACAACGGTAAGTGCGATAAGTGCTCCATCTGCATCAAGGGTCATGCAGATAACAACTGTGACGGCGCATGCGACAACTGCTCCGACGCTATGGAGATCGTTCACACAGATAACAACTGCGACGCTAAGTGCGATAAGTGTGAGGCTGAGGTTGCTCTTGAGCACAAGGATGCCAACACCGACAACATCTGCGACAAGTGCCAGAGATGCGTAGGCGAGCACGTTGATAACAACTGCGACGGCAAGTGCGACCTTTGTATCGTTACCGATCTTGAGATCACCCACGAGGACGATAACAACGACTCCAGATGTGATAAGTGCCAGGGCTGCACCGGCGTTCACATCGACTCCGATAAGAACCACAAGTGTGACGTTTGTGATCACAAGGTCTCCGACTGTGCTGATGAGAACGGTGACGGCGTTTGCGACACCTGCGTTGAGTGCATCGGCGAGCACGTTGACGACAACTGCGACGGCAACTGCGACAAGTGCGTTGTCACCGGACTTGAGATCAAGCACGTTGACGACAACTGCGACGGCATCTGCGACAAGGCTAACTGCGGCGCATCGATCGAGATCGTTCATAAGGACATCGACGAGAACGGCGTTTGCGAGAAGTGCCTTAAGTGCACCGCTGACCACGTTGACGGCAACTGCGACGGCAAGTGCGACAAGTGTATCGTTGAGAACCTTGAGATCGTTCACGTAGACGATGGCAACGGCGTATGCTCTAAGTGCCTTAAGTGCCTTGGCGAGCACGTTGACACTAACTGCGATGGCAAGTGCGACAAGTGTATCGTTGAGGGTCTTGCAGTAATCCACGTTGACGCTCTTTGCGACGGCAAGTGCGACAAGTGCGGCACCGACGTTGAGGTAGTTCACGTTGACGGAAACGAGGACTTCCAGTGCGACAAGTGTGGCATCTGCATGGTTGACCACGTTGATGACAACTGCGACGGTAAGTGCGACAAGTGTAACAGAGAGGTTCAGATCCAGCACGTTGACAGCGACTGCAACGGTAAGTGCGATAAGGAGAACTGCGGTGCAACCGTTCAGATCCAGCACAAGGATGAGAACAACGACTGTATTTGCGACAGCTGCGGCAAGACCACTCATAACGATGGCGACGCTGACGGCAAGTGCGACAACTGTGGCGCTAACCCCAACTCCAACACCCTTCCTTGGGTTCCCCTTGGATAATCCAAACTAACATATGGGCATCTGCCAATTTCGGCAGATGCCCTTTTCTTTTGCCGAAGCTTTGACCCTACGCTTCTTATCGGTAGCAAGCTGCGTCATTTTTTCGCATAAGCGATTATCTATCCAACGTTTCGCATCTGCGGCAATTGGCTCTTTTTTCACTTCAGTGGCAGTCAGATCCATCTTTTGACATCGTTGGCGGTCGATGCATCGTTTCACTTCGGCTGTCAAACGATTTTTTCAACGCAAACGGCATAGTGATAACAAGCAACCGGGTTTAGGCTGTCAATTAGCCTCGACAGACGCAATAAACGCTTTATAGAAGATAGTAGAAAGCCTTTACCTATTCTTCCCTCCCCCACTGAAGTCGATAAGCGATGATAGAAAAGCTCAAAGGACACAAAACAGCCACCTTCAAGGGACAATCCTTGTCGGTGGCTGTTTGCTATATAATATATAGGAAGAATAATACGGCTAAAAGTCTATATCGACCAAGCGATAAAATACGATCAGACAGACACAAGCATAGAAGACTCGATATCATCTTCTCGCAGTGTTTATGCTCTTCATCTCCTCGGCGTCCTCTGCCGTTCTATTAACCTCGTCGGGAGAATGGAAGGTGGGAACGACCATCTTCATAGCCTCAGTAATGGATAAAGCGCCAATCTCGCCCTCCGCATCCTTTACCGCAGTGCGAAGGATCTTAAGCTTTTCTTCTATTTCGGTGCGGGAAAGAGGCGTGTCATGCTCGATGAAGATCAGGTTGTTCTCGGTCTTTTCAAGCTCCTCGGTTCTGATAAGGAGCTCCTCATAGAGCTTTTCACCGGGGCGAAGACCGGTTTCGACTATTTCGATATCGATGTAGGGACGAAGGCCGGAGAGCTTGATCACGTTCTCAGCGAGATCGTAGATCTTGACCGGCTTGCCCATATCAAGCACGAACAGCTCGCCGCATCTCGCCATAGCACCCGCCTGCATAACGAGGCCGGACGCCTCGGGTATTGTCATAAAGTATCTGATGATACGCTTGTCCGTAACCGTAACGGGACCACCCGCTGCGATCTGGCGCTTAAAGAGGGGAATGACCGATCCATTCGAGCCAAGAACGTTGCCAAATCTGACCGCACTGAAGACCGTGTCGCTATCTCGGCGGCACTGCACGACCATTTCGCACATGCGCTTTGATGCGCCCATTACGTTGGTAGGATTGACCGCCTTGTCGGTGGAGATGAGGATGAATCGCTCAGCGCCCCACTTTTCTGCGGCGTTTGCGGTGTTGTACGTGCCTAGGACGTTGTTCTTTATAGCCTCGCTGTTGCTATGCTCCATAAGCGGAACGTGCTTATGAGCCGCTGCGTGGAACACTATATCCGGGCGATAGTTTGAAAATACGGCGTCAAGCCTTGCGGGATCTCTGACCGAGCCTATTTCTACGCTGAGCTTCACCTCGCCCTTATACCTGCGTAAGAGCTCCTGCTCGATGTCGTAAGCATTGTTTTCATAAATGTCGAAGATGATAAGATGCTTCGGGGAGCATTTAGCGACCTGTCTTGCAAGCTCGCTTCCGATCGATCCGCCGCCGCCCGTTATCAGAACGACCTTATCACGGTAGAAATCACGGGACGCCCCGTCTAAAACCTCTATCGAGCTTCTGAAAAGCAGATCCTCGATATTAAACTCTCGAATAACTCTCTTATCACTTTCCATACTGCCATGCTCTGCGCCTATGGCAAAATCGTAAAGCTTGACCTTACAGCCACTCTGGCTATAATACTCAAACATCTCTCTTGCACGGTCGGAGGTAAGCTGGGGGATGGCAATAAAAATCTCCTGCACGCCGTAGGAATGCATGATCTCAAAGACGTCATCGGTTTCGGCGTATACCGGTATGCCCTCGACACGGCTGCCGACCTTATCACGGCTCTTATCAACGAACATTACGGGACGATAATGCGAGCCGCGGAAGTATAGCAGCTCCTCTGCAAGAAGCGCACCGACCTGGCCCGCTCCGATGATCGCTACGGTGATCTTATTCACCCCGTCCCCCTTGTCTTTGGATGCCGACTTGTGTATGCGCTGATAGACGAAGCGAGACACGAGGGTTGCCGTCGTCATCATCGCCACTATTGCGACGCTATGCCATCCGCCAAGGAAAATATATTTGATAAAAATACTTATAAACAGAGCGATTATGCCGCCGAGGACGTCGGCGATAACTATGCCGAGATACGCCTTTGCGTTAGCGTAGCGCCATACGTTTGAGTACACCCTGAGTAGTAGCCTTGCGCCAAACATACAAGCGGCAAACAAAAGCAGGCTGAGAAAATACTTTAACAGCTCATCCTGATTTGCGGCTCCAGCCAAAAGCATAAGGAAGAAAGCGAAAGTGTAAACGCACGCCATAATGCCGAAATCAATAAATATCAGCGTCAGGCGCCTTTTATTTTGCAGTCCCATAGGAAGCTCCTTTAATTAAAGAGTTGGTAAGGGGAAAACGCAGAAAATGTAAATTAAAGTGCGAAAATACGTGCAAGAGACTCTCTGAGCGGCTTGACAATTGCTATAACGATAAGCATAATGCCGAAAAGCCCGAGAGCTATAGCCGGATAGGGGCTCCAGATATGATGCACGGGGAGTGTGAAGGTTACGTGCAGGAGCCACTCTATCAAAATGCAGAGTGCGCCGAGCGCAATTGAGGCGCCGCCGAAGATGTAGAGATATCCCCTCTTGATATAGTAGATAAGAGTGGTAACGGCCGTGCAGATCAGGGCAAAGCCTCCAAGCACGGGTAGCGCAAGGGTGAGATACCAGTCTCCGCCCGTATAGATACAGATATACAAAAGATATACGGCACACCATGCAAAGGAGACGGGCACGAAGATCGAGGGAGAACGGCGAACGAACCAAAGCGGGAAAACTAAGGTGATATACAGCTGGATCAGCGCACCAACCACAAGCCCCGACCAAGAGAAGCCCGCACCCGTGTTAACGTCAGCGACGACTGAGATGACCCCCGCAAGAATGACGGCGAAGGTTAAAATAAAGTTTAAGCCTCTGAGATTCACCTTTTCCTCGACAGGCAGCGCCTCGGGGTATGGGCGCTCCTTTTCGCCTTTAAGCTCCGGGAAATATACCGGAGTCATACATAGTGGGCACTTATGCTCGCTATCCGCAAGCTCGACCCCACATTTTACACAATACATAGATTACCTCTCATTACTTTCGACCTTAACGTGTACGCCTATCTCGCGAAGAACACGGTACAGCTCACGCTCAAGTCTGGGTTCCTTGATATTTCTGATAATGCTCAGGTTAAGCGTTCCGTTATAGGAAACCACGCCGGCGTTATACGGACCGGATGCCTGAGTTCCAAGGATAAAATCGACACGGCTGACGTACTTTCTCATAGTCTCGGGCAGCTTTATTACACCAAGATTTGACAGAGTCAAGGTCGACTTCTTCTCTCCGAAGAGAAGGAAGAAGAACTTCATCACTATGTTCTTTAAGAAGAGCGGCGCTATCTTATTGAACATATTCTCCTCATCCTTAACGTTCGTGCTTATCATCGCTCTGAGGTTCTTCTCCGTCAATTCGAGCTGCACCTTTTTATGAATTATCGACGCTAGCTCAGCGAAGGTATATTCACCAAGCCTTGGGTCTATGCCGGGAGTCGCATACATCATAAAGTTTCGCATGCTGTCGACGCCAAAAATGCGCCTGAGATCACAGGGGATAAGCACTTTTATCTCTTTTTGACACCTTTTATTTACTTTATCCTCGTTTTGAAGTCTTATTGCCGCCATCGTCATCGCAGCCGCAAGAACAGTAGTTACCGTAACTTCGTTCTCGTGTGCCAGATCAACAAGCTCGCCGGGATCAAGTAAGAAGGTCGTCAGATGACAGAAGCCGTCCTCCTCGTAGGTGCCGTGGATACGGTAGGAGTCGGTGTCCTGCCTGGATTTTGACACGGGTCCCTTGAAATCCGGGAACCGGTCGCGGTATTCCTCCTCCTTAGGCTCCTCAAGCCTATCGAGGACGCCGTCCGTAGGCTCTATATGAATTCCGTAGCGCTCCTCAAGATATTCGGCTACGAGAGTTTTAAGGAAGACGAGAGCGCCGTTTCCATCGGTAAGAGCGTGGAAGAATTCACAGGCTATCCTGTTCTTATACACGACGACACGGAAGGCACAGTGCCTTATATCATCGAAGGGCATACGCACGAGAGGATAGGCAAATTCATCCTTTACCTCGGGGGCGTGTGGAATTTCCTGCAAATAATACCAGAAAACGCCCCGCCTCAGGCGAACGGCGATCGACGGGAAACGCCTCACCGTTACGTCAAGTGCAGATTGCAGTATCTCACGGTCGACCTCCTCGGTAAGCGTCATAGACAGCCTGTAGGTGTTGTTCCACCTCGACGTCCTGCTGGCGGGATAGATCTTGCCCTGATTGTCTATATGCATCCATTTGAGCTTTCGCTCGTTGCCACGAGGTAAAACACGCCTGATGAAGGAGTTCATCATATCGTAATCGCCCTTGAAGCGCTTCAAGGAGTAAAGCACGTAGTCGTGCCACATCTCCTGTCTGACGACAAGCTCGACATCACAGCCCGACGCCTTAAGCTTTTCAGAAAGAGCCTTGGCATCCGAGAGAAGAAGCTCGTCACCTCCCGCAAAAATCAGGGAGGGCGGCATATCCGAAAGGTCACCGAATAGCGGCGACACCTCGGGGATGACCTTGAGTTTTTCAAGCTCGGGGTCTCTTACTACTGATGAATGCTTCGAGGAATTAGCTCCCTTATTTGACGAGCAATAGCTCTGACCGACGTAGCAGTCGGTGTAGAAAACAAGCTTATCTATCGTGAGAGCGGGATCCTTATCCCTGTTTTCCTTATAGCTATCGCCACTCAGGGTGAGGTCACACCACGGAGAGATCGCAATAATACCGGCAGGCAGGGCTATGCCCTCCGCCTTCAGCCGCAGAGTGAGTGCGTAAGCCATTCCGCCGCCCGCACTGTCGCCCGCAAGGATTATCCTATCCGGCGACGTGCCAAGCTCTATAACCTTTTTATAAGCCGCAAGAGCATCGTCGAGTGCGGCAGGATATGGGTTCTCCGGTGCCAAGCGATACTCAACGCAGACAACCTTCATACCGCATTCGGCGCACAAAACCGCTGCATATCCCTTGGCTGCGTCAATATCGCCGCATACGTAGCCGCCTCCGTGAAGGTAGATAATGGCTCCTCCTCTCAGCTCATCCCTGGGCACCATAAGTGCGCACTCGGGCTCGGTGATATAGCCGTCGATCACGACAACGTCCTTCCTGCGAGAGAAATGCATCAGCTTGCCGACCTTACTATGAAGGGATCTCGACGACTCAAGGGTCGTGCCGTCTCCCATATTTTTCGTTAGCTCAAGCTGTGAGCGGATGAATTTATCTAATAGCTTCATTCGTGCTTCCGTTTCGGGTTTTCGTCATACTTTTACATTCTATATGATACATTATTTTAGGGTGCGTGTCAAGTTATTTAATTTTTAATATGCGCACGCACGAGGTGCGGGGCATATCACGGCCTCTGTTTTTTCGCTATTTCCCTATGCTGATATTGACTTTAACCTCTCTTTCGGGTATAATCTTTGTATAAAACAAGGCAGAGGAGGGGCAGATATGACCGATAGGGATAATGCGCTTTTCGGACACACCGAAATGATATTCCGGCGCAATTTCAGGATCACACAGCTTTATGCGGCTTATTTAGATAATTGCCCCGAGCTTATCACCTCAGAGATGATAGAGCTGCTGACCGAGGACGGCTCGCTGACTGTCAAGGAGGCGATAGTTGCCATCCTTGCCGAGGCGTTCGGGCTGGACGTTGATAACGGCGCTGAGGACCGTGCGCTGATCAAAGACTATCTAACGCCCTCCGTGCGTATTTTGGATCCTAAAAAATACACGGAGGATCCCTACTATAAAAACATAAGGATAAGCGACCTGAAGGACGGCGCATGGGAGTATCGCCTGGAGACCTACCCCGCCTATCGCGGAGTTATCTGCAACGATATCGAAATCTATGAGGATATGAAGGAGGTGCCTCCGCTCGGCTTCTTCGCCGAGGAGTTTCACTTCCCTGCCGTCCTGGAGGACGGTAACGAGTGGATGACCTTGACCCCTGTTGACCTGGACACCTGCGAGGAGGCAATCGCCGCCGCAAGGGGAAAGGTCGTGACCTTCGGACTTGGGCTCGGCTACTACGCATATATGTGCCAGAGGAAGCCGGAGGTCGAGAGCATCACGGTCGTGGAGAAGAGCCCGGACATCATAAGGCTGTTCAAGGAGCATATACTCCCGCAGTTTGAGCATCCGGAAAAGGTGAGGCTCGTCGAGGCAGACGCATTTGATTATGCCGAGGGGGTTATGCCAAGCGAGGGCTTTGACATCGCCTTCGTTGACACCTGGCGCGACGCCTCGGACGGCGCTCCGATGTATAGGCGCATGAAGGCTCTCGAGCATCTTTCGCCGAATACGAGCTTTTATTACTGGATCGAAAACTTCCTTATCTCGAGATGCAGAGCCGAGCGCTACGGAGCCGCAAAGGACATAATCGAGCTTGGTCTCGGGCGGAATTTTTCGAGCTACGAGGAGCTTATCGGATTTATAAAGAATGTATAAGATTATCCGGCGATTTACGTTTTTTTTACGTAAATCGCCATTTTTTC
Source organism: Clostridia bacterium (assembly GCA_017501245.1). Classification (GTDB taxonomy): domain Bacteria; phylum Bacillota; class Clostridia; order Oscillospirales; family CAG-272; genus UBA1740. The sequence continues at coordinate 7,970 of JAFVXI010000029.1, read as the reverse complement.
GCCCCGATACTTGACTTGTTACCATAGATATGGTAAAATATAATCACTAAACAAGTGAGGCCCTTATGTAACTGACGGTCAAGTGGGAACACCCACGTGGAGCATCTGGGCAATATGCCGAACGTCTGGGCAGTTTTGTGCTTTATGGCATGAAGCTGTTTTTTTTACCATTTTTTCGGCAGAAGGAGGTTTTTTTAAGAATTATGACAACTAATGATTACGCATGGAGAGGTTTTGACGGCATAGTTTGGCAAAAGACAATCAACGTCAGAGATTTCATTCAGAACAATTACACTCCCTACGAGGGAGACTCTTCGTTCCTTGCCGGTGCGACCGACAGAACGAACAGGCTGATGAACAAGCTTGAGAAGCTCACACGACTTGAGCGTGAGAGGGGCGGCGTTCTCGACATTGACACCGAGACCGTTTCCTCGCTTACGGGCTATCCCCCCGCATATCTTGATAAGGACGACGAGCTTATCGTGGGTCTCCAGACCGGCGCACCGCTCGTGCGCGGTGTAAACCCCTTCGGAGGCATCAGAATGGCGAGATCCGCCTGCAAGGCGTACGGCTACGAGCTTTCCGAAAAGGTTGAGGAAGCGTTCCGCTACAGGACCACGCACAACGACGGCGTTTTCAGAGCTTATACCGATACGATGCGCCAGATGCGCCATGCGGGTATACTCACAGGACTTCCCGATGCTTACGGCAGAGGAAGGATCATCGGCGACTACAGAAGGATCGCTCTTTACGGCGTTGACAAGCTCGTTGAGGAAAAGAAAAAGGACAAGGAGGCTCTCGGCAAAGGTGAGATGACCGCCGAGAACATAAACGCCATCGAGGAGGTGCATAAGCAGATCACCTTCCTCGGCTTCCTCGCAGAGATGGCGGCGGGCTACGGATGCGATATCACAAAGCCCGCAACAAACGCCAAGGAGGCCGTCCAGTGGCTCTACTTCGGCTATCTCGCAGCTAACAAGGAGCAGAACGGTGCGGCTATGTCGCTCGGCAGAGTCGGAAGCTTCCTCGATATTTATATCGAGCGTGACCTCAACGAGGGCGTGATAGATGAAAGCGAGGCTCAGGAGCTTGTCGATCAGCTGGTCATCAAGCTCAGGATGATGCGTCATCTCCGCACACCCGAATATAACGAGCTGTTCGGCGGTGACCCCATGTGGATCACCGAGGCGGTCGGCGGCATGGGTGAGGACGGAAGAACCCTCGTTACCAAGTCCTCCTTCCGCTTCTTACATACTCTTTATAATCTCGGCTCCTCCCCCGAGCCTAACCTCACAGTGCTTTGGAGCGAAAAGCTGCCCGAGCCCTTCAAGCGCTTTTGCGCACAGGTGTCTATCGACACGGATTCCATTCAGTATGAGTCCGACGATCTGATGCGCCCGAGATACGGCGACGACTATGCTATCGCATGCTGCGTTTCGGCTATGAAGGTCGGCGAGCAGATGCAGTTCTTCGGTGCGAGATGCAACCTGCCTAAGGTGCTTCTTATGGCTCTCAACGGCGGTAAGGACGAGAGATACAAGATGCAGATAGGACCCGAGATGCCCGTCTACGAGGGCGAGGTCCTTGAATACGAAAAGGTTATGGAGCGCTTCAACGTATATCTTGCTTGGATAGCTAAGGAATACGTCAAGACTATGAACGTGATCCATTTCATGCATGATAAATATGCATACGAGAAGATCCAGATGGCTCTGCATAACACCAACGTTGAGCGCCTTATGGCGTTTGGCATCGCAGGCCTTTCGGTTATCACGGACAGCCTCTCGGCCATCAAGTACGCTAAGGTCCGTCCGATAAAGGACGAGGACGGTCTGATCGTTGACTATGAATGCGAGGGCGATTTCCCCAAATTCGGAAACGACGATTACAGAGTAGACGGCATTGCCTGCGAGCTTGTCGGCCAGTTTATAACCGAGCTTCGCAAGACGCCGGCATACAGAGGTGCGATCCACACGCTCTCGGTGCTTACCATCACCTCGAACGTGGTTTACGGTAAAAAGACGGGCGCAACGCCCGATGGCAGACGTGCCGGCGAGCCCTTTGCCCCCGGTGCTAACCCTATGCACAACAGAGAGAAGAACGGTGCGCTCGCATCGCTCAACTCGGTTGCCAAGCTCTCCTACGACGACTGCAGAGACGGCATCTCGAACACCTTCTCCATCGTCCCCTCCGCACTCGGCAAGACGAGGGATGAGAGGATCAGCAATCTCGTCTCTATCCTCGGCGGCTACTTTGCGCAGGGCGCTCATCACATCAACGTAAACGTGCTTGAGAGGCAGAAGCTCATAGACGCAATGAACGACCCCGAGCTTTATCCCAACCTCACCATCCGCGTTTCGGGCTACGCCGTTAATTTCCACAAGCTTTCGCCCGAGCAGCAGCGCGAGGTCATCAGCAGGACCTTCCACGAGAGCGTCTGATATGATAGGCTACATACACAGCCTGCAGTCGCTCGGAACGGTTGACGGCCCGGGCGTGCGTGCGGTGGTTTTTGCGCAGGGCTGCCCTTACAGATGCGCATATTGCCATAACCCCGACACTTGGAAAGTCGGCGACGGAGAGGCGATAAGCCACGACGAGCTGATAGCGAAGATAGCGAGGCTTAAGAGCTATATCAAGGATGGCGGCGTTACGCTATCCGGCGGCGAGCCCTGCTTGCAGGCAGACTTCTTCATTGAAATAACGAAAACTTTACACGGGATGGGGCTTCACGTCGCTCTTGACACCTCGGGCGCCGTAACCGGCGAGAGGGCTATGGAGCTTGTGCGCTCGGTTGATCTCGTGCTCCTTGACGTTAAGTTTAACACCGAGGAGGAGTATTCACGCTATACGGGCGGCAGCCTGGCGGGCGCAATGAAGATACTTGGCGAAAGGGAGAGGATGGGTGCGCCGGTTTGGATCAGACGCGTCATCCTGCCCGGAATAAACGACACGGATACGGACTTAGAGGCATTCGCAGAGCTGATATGGCGATATGAATGCATCGAGAAGCTTGAGCTTTTGCCCTTCCGGAAGCTTTGCCTTGAGAAATACGAGAGCTTGGGTATTCCCTTCCCTGCCTCGGATATCCCGGAGGCAAAGGAGAGCGACTGTGAAAGGCTTTCACATAAGCTTAGCGAGCTTATCACGTCGCATAGAAAATCCAAAAAATAAAAATAATAAATATTGTGGCATATGTCACGGACAGAGTAGAAGGATATGCGTTTTAAGTGTCTGACGGACGGGGAGTTGTCGTCGGAACGAAAAGGCGTATGTGCCTTGCGGTATATCCTTCGCATCCCACTGTCACCGCAAGCCTATCCATAAAGGATACCCCCATGGTGCAGAAGGTGAAAATCTGTGTTATGGAGGTATTTTTTATGAAAAAGCAAATTAAAGTTAACATTAAGCGGCTTGCTCTCTCTGCTATGCTTACGGCTATGAGCGTTATCATCGGCATATTCTGTAAGACCGTCCTGAACTTTGCTGACGGCTTATTCAGGATAACCTTTGAAAATCTGCCGATCCTGATATCGGGCATTTTCTTCGGTCCCGTCGTCGGAGGCGTCGTCGGAATAGGATCCGATCTAATCAGCTATCTTTTATCTCCGCAGACCTTCCCGCCAAATTTAGTGGTCACCTTCGGGGCGTGTATGGTCGGCGTGGTTTCGGGCGTGATCTCACGCTTCGTCGTTAAGAAGCACGGGCCCTTACAGTTTATCATAGCGGGCGGGTGTGCGCACATAGTCGGCTCGATGATAATAAAGCCTATTGGCTTGTTCGTTTTCTATAACTGGCTCGTTTTATGGAGGATACCGCTATATCTGGTTATAGCTCCTATCGAGATATCAATTATCTGCCTTATGTATAAGCACAGCTCTATCAAGCGACTGTTTGACACGACGAGGATCGATTAAATGAAAAACACTAACGAAATCACTACCTACGAAGAGGCGCTCGAATATATCCACGGCGTGAGCTCCAGCTTTTGTAAGCCCGGGCTCGAGCGCATCGGAGAGCTTTGCGAAAGGCTCGGACACCCCGAGCGGGGTTTAAAATTCATACACGTTGGAGGAACTAACGGCAAGGGCTCTGTTTCCTCGATGCTTGACGCCATCCTCCGTGGGGCGGGCTACTCCGTCGGTCTATATACCTCTCCTTATATCGTAGATTTTTGTGAGAGGATGAGGGTGGACGGGATTTCCATTCCTCACGACGAGCTGATAAGGCTAACGAACGTTGTGCGCCCCATAGCCGAGGGAATGCAGGATAAGCCAACGGAATTCGAGCTGATAACGGCGATAGCGTTCCTCTATTTTAAGGAAGCGTCGGTCGACGTGGTCGTGCTTGAGGTCGGGCTTGGCGGCAGGCTTGACTCAACCAACATCATCGACTCTCCTCTACTCTCCGTCATTACGGGAATTGCGCTTGATCACACGGCGATCCTTGGCGACACTGTCGAAAAGATCGCATATGAAAAGGCGGGCATCATAAAGCACGGCTGCCCCGTCCTTTACGGCGGTGAGGACGATGTGGCAAGAGAGGTCATACAAAGGATAGCCTGCGAGCGCGGATCGGCTTATAGAGAGGTATCACACGGGTCGATCACCGACGTAAAATACGATCTCTCCGGCACCGTCTTTTCGTATAAGGATCAGCATGGGCTCAGGCTTTCGCTGCTTGGAGCTTACCAGCCGAAAAACGCCGCAACCGTTCTCGAGGCGGTAGCTCTGCTTCGGGCACGCGGACTTGATATCGACGACTTGAGCGTCAGATCGGGGCTTGAGAGTACCGTCTGGCATGCGAGATTTGAGAAGGTAAACGAGGAGCCGCTCGTCATCTTTGACGGCGCACATAATCCGCAGGGCATCGATGCGGCGGTTCTTAGCATAAAGAACTATTTTATGGGGAAGATGGTCTACGTCCTTAGCGGTGTGCTTAAGGATAAGGACTACGTGAGGATCGCTAAGGCACTGGCGACGGTCGCTGCTCGTGTATATACCCAGACGCCGGATAACCCCAGAGCGCTTGATGCCAAGGAGTTTGCAAAAGTTATCAGCGAGGAGGGCGTAGAGGCACTTGCACACGAGAGCATAACCGATGCGGTTAAGCACGCATTTGAGGATGCTAAAAGAGACGGCGTTCCTCTCGTTTGCCTCGGCTCACTCTACACCTATGCCGACGTTGTCGGTGCTATAAACGAAATCAAATAAAAAGTGAGGACAAAAAAATGCCTTTTATCAGAGCTACCACTAATGTAAGCGTCTGCGACGAAAAAAAGGCCGAGCTAAAGACGGCGCTCGGCGCATCAATATCAATCGTATCGGGCAAGGCGGAATGCTACCTGATGCTCTCGATCGAGGACGGCGTCACGATGGCCTATCAGGGCGATATGAAAACTCCTCTCGCCATGATTGAGGTTCAGCTGCTCGGCGAGGCGGACAGAGGCGAGCTTGAGGTGCTGACGGCTAAGATCAGCGAGGACATAAGCCGCATACTCGGCATCGACGAGAGCCGAATATATATAAACCACACGTTCTTTAAAGATTGGGGCGTCGGCGGCGCTCTATGCTAAAAAAAGCAGCGCAGATAATCTCCAACTACTAAAGGCTTGGAAGTTATCTGCGCTGTTTTTTTACATATATTTGACAATTTAAGTTGTCTTTTTATGTCATTTATCTATCTTTTTATGCGATCCGTAGCCAAATCGCATATCAAACATAAGCCTGATAAGCGACTCGTAATAGGGGATAAACTCTCCCTTGTCTATCATAGCTATGATCTCGTCGAGGGTAGCGAGCCTCGCATCAGAGACCTCGGAGGCCTGGAGCGAAAGCTCATCGAGCTTAACGTCCTTGGTTATGATATAGCAGTCGGCAAAGCCTATACGGTGGGCAAAGCTGAAATGCGGTCTCTTGCCTTTAAAGCTATGCCTTATGCCGACCTCCTCGTATAGCTCTCGCTCTGCGCCCTCCGAGCTGGTCTCGCCCGCTGTGACGGCACCACCTGCCGAAACGTCCCACATCGAGGGCCAGCCTGCCTTGTTTGCCGCCCTTTTCTGAATGAGAAGCCTGCCGTCGGGCGTGAAGACGAGGACGATAACTACGAGGTGGTATTCTCCCTCGCCGAGCTTGTCCCTTCCTCGGACTATACGCTTGCCGGTTTTTATTCTATCTACGTTATATACGTCCCAAAGCTCCATTGACATAACCTCTGCAAATTAATGTTAAAATCCCATCTCGGCAAGCTCGTCGGCAACCGAGTTATAAAAGGCGTAGATCTTTTCCTTCTGGCTCTTTTTTGAGAAAAGATCTATGATCTGTACGTGAGAAACGGATATATCCAGGCATTCTCCACGGTAGTTGCCAAACTTGGCTGACTCACAGGAGACGAGGCCGTCGTTTTCCACCTTTTCAAAATGCTTATATATCTTCATCGGAAGCGCCATGATAAAGCAATCTCTGCCTCGCTTAAGGCTTGACGAATAGCTCTGGCAATAGACCTTGCTTGAAAATTCGAGCGTTGCGGCACTTTCATCCACCTTTCGCAGCTGCTCACAGGCGCCGAGCGCATCGGGATGCTTATCCCTTAGGAAAAACTTATAAAATACGTTGATGAAAAAGGCGATAGTTCCCTTCATCCATCTCGGCAGATCCCACACCCAGGATGCGATGATGGAGCCTTGATGCGGCGTACATAGCGTCGTTAACGATGCGACCCTGTCTTCCATCCCCAGCTCAGTTATCATATACTTTGAGTCAAGACCGCCCTTAGAATGTGCAATAATGTTTACTTTTTCGGCACCTGTTTTCTCAAGAACAGCGAGAATGAAGTCACGGAGCTGCTCGGCATTGGTTTCAATTTTACCGAAGCCGTCGGTGTCTGCGACGTAGACGTCGTTGCCCGCACGCTTAAGCTCGTCACCGATACGACCAAAGGCGTTCATAATGCGGAGCTGCTTTGCGGCTACTCCGTGCGCTAATATGATTGGATATCGTGTTGCCATACGGCATCTCCTTCCTCATTATTTCGCATCTAGTGTATATAAAGATTATACTCCCCCTTACGTTTTGTGTCAAGGATATTGTTAAGCGGCTTAATATAAAAGTTTTTTTAGCTGAGGTATTGACAAATGCCGCCAAATTTGATAGAATACTATGGCAGGCTACCAAACGACGGCCTGTCGAGCTATGCTCGTCTTACTCTGGAGATGTACTCAAGAGGTCGAAGAGGCGCCCCTGCTAAGGGTGTAGGTCGGCTATACCGGCGCGAGAGTTCAAATCTCTCCATCTCCGCCAAAAAATTCGACAAGTTTCGACTTGTCGAATTTTTTTATCCATTGCGAAAGCAATGGTATATCATCACGACGCTGTCGTGGATATCATCACCGAAGGTGTATATCATCAGCCGTAGGCTGTATCTTCTTTCGCAATGATGATATACAAGGCTTTTCGCCTTGGTGATATACAAAACTTCGTTTTGATGATATACACGCCTTTGGCGTGATTGGGACGCTACAATTCAAACCCAAACAAAAAAGGCGAGAATATCTTTTTTATCGCCCTTACACAAATAAAAACCGCAATTCTGATACAAAGCGGGTTGCGGTTTTTGTGTTTTTGTGGTATAATGAAGCGAAGAAACACAAGGGGGAGAGTTATGGAAAAGGTTCTATATGAATACGGGTTAGATTTATCAGAATATTTATGGAATTTAATCCCCTTGATCGTTGGCATAGGCTTTTTTGCAACATCAATATCTATTATAAAAGCTAAGAAGCGCGGCGAGGATGTGCGCGGCTTTCATCCTGCATTTTTTAAAGTAGTGGGCTTTATTGTAGGACCTTTGGGTGTGCTCTTGTTTCTTATTTCCACCCTTGGGATGGCGGTTGAGCACATTGAATATAAAGAACTATTGGAAACGAATAGTGTTTGTTACGTGGAGGGATATGTTGAAAATTTCCATCCCAT
>JAFVXI010000028.1 GCA_017501245.1 Clostridia bacterium | reverse complement strand
TCATTCATCATTCATCATCCATCATTCATTACCTTCCCCCTTCTCCCATCGCACACCATTCACCATTCACCATTCACCATTCATCATTCATCATTCATAATTCATAATTTTCTCTCCCCCGTGCGCCCGTGCGAATTTTCGCGCGCACTTGACAAACTTGCAAAAATCCTATATACTTAAATTAATAGTTTATTTATATCCCGAAAGGAGAAAAAGATATGGGTATTATTAAGGCTTTCTTTGATGCTATGGGCGGCAGCCTTGCCGACTCCTGGCTTGAGGTCATCGAAGCAGATTCTATGAGCGACACCACCGTTTTCGCCAAGGGCGTAAAGGTGAGAAAAAACGATAGAAGAAGCAGCAATAAAAAGGGCAACGAGGACGTCATCTCAAACGGCTCGATTATCCACGTTTACCCCGGTCAGTTTATGATGCTCGTCGACGGCGGCAAGATCGTCGACTTCACGGCTGAGGAGGGATACTATAAGGTCGATAACTCCTCCGCTCCCTCGCTCTTCGCAGGTCAGTTTGGCAAGGCGCTCGTTGACGCCTTTTCCCGCATTAAGTTCGGCGGCACGCCCTCATATTCGCAGAAGGCGTATTTCATCAATATGCAGGAGATAAAGGGCATCAAGTTTGGCACTCGCTCTCCCGTCAACTACTTTGATAATTTCTATAACTCCGAGCTCTTCTTAAGAGCGCACGGAACCTATTCCATTAAGATAACCAACCCCATCAAGTTCTACACCGAGGCCATCCCGAAGAACCGTGACCTCGTTGACATCTCCGACATCAACGAGCAGTATATCTCCGAGTTCCTCGAGGCTCTCACCGCAGCCATCAACAAGATGAGCGCCGACGGCATCCGCATCTCTCACGTCGCATCCAAGTCGAGGGAGCTTTCCGACTATATGGCAAAGGAACTTGACGGCGAGTGGAACGAGCTTCGCGGCTTTGAGGTACAGTCTGTCGGCATCGCAAGCGTCTCCTACGACGAGGATTCGAGAAAGCTTATCGATATGCGCAATCAGGGCGCCATGCTCGGTGATGCAGGCGTTAGAGAGGGCTACGTTCAGGGCGCTATGGCAAGGGGCTTTGAGGCGGCAGGCTCTAATCAGGGCGGTGCAACCGGCGCCTTTGTCGGTATGGGCATGGGAATGGGCGCAGGCGGCTCGATGTTCGGCGCTATGTCCGAAACCAACCGCCGCCAGATGGAAAACGATGCAAGAAAAGCAGCCGAGGGCGGCTGGAGATGCTCCTGCGGAGCCTCTAATTCGGGCAAATTCTGCTCCGAGTGCGGAAAGCCGAAGCCCGCTCCCGAGGGCTCTTGGACCTGCTCCTGCGGCTCTGTCAACACGGGCAAATTCTGCCCCGAATGCGGAAAGCCTAAGCCCGAGGCATCCTCCGACGGCTGGTTCTGCACCGAGTGCGGCACCAAGAATGCGGTCGGCAAGTTCTGCCAGGGCTGCGGAAAGCGCCGCGAGGATTGATCCCGGGCGCAAAATGATCAAGACTTTTTAAGAGGTGGCAAATGAACGCTACTGTAACCTACACCTGCCCGAACTGCGGCGCAGGTCTGGTCTTTGACGCCGAGGCGCAGGCATTCAAGTGTGATTTCTGCATCTCGGAGTTCACGGAGGAGGACCTCGCCAAAACGGGTGCAGCGCAAAAGGAAGAGCAAAAGAGGGCAGAGCAGAGTGAGTTTGAGGAGCAGATAGACGAGTACTACTGCCCGAGCTGCGGAGCCGAGGTCATCGTAGACAAGTCAACTGCGGCAGACCTCTGCTACTACTGCCACAACCCCATCGTACTCAGCGCAAAGATGAAGGGCGCTATGCGCCCCTCGAAGATCATCCCCTTCAAGTTCTCGAAGGAGGAGGCGAAGGATCGCTTCATAAGCTTCGCACGCTCGAAGTGGTTCGTCCCGAGAGACTATTTCTGCGGCGAGCATATAAAAGCTATGACCGGAGTATATTACCCCTTCTGGGTGACCGATGCTGACACCGACTCGGCTATGGACGCCCTCGGCAAAAAGGTCAGGACCTGGCGCTCGGGCGACTATCGCTACACCGAAACCAGCTCCTTCAACGTGTATAGGCAGGGGCGTATCCATTTCGAGGACATAACGACCTCCGCTCTCTCCACCGAGGACAAGGCGATGCTCGAGGGCATCCTCCCTTATCCGACGGATGAGTATATTGATTTTTCTATGCCCTACCTTCAGGGCTTCGTCGCTAAGAAGAGGGATATAGAGAGGGAAAATATCACGGGTGAGGTCAAGTCCAGGATGGATAACTACGCCGAGCAGCTCTTAAGCTCCACGGCAAGCCATTATTCCAGCCTCACGCCGAGGTCGCTTAACGTGGCTATCCTTTCTGCGCACTGGGAGTATTCTCTTATGCCGATCTGGATACTCACCTACAAAAAGAAGCACGGCAAAAAGGATAAGACCTACGTCTACGCTATGAATGGCTCGACGGGCAAGATCTACGGCGAGCTCCCTATCTCCATCCCGAAGCTTCTTCTCTTCGGATTGGGAATATTCGCAGCCGCATTTCTCGCCGCCTTCGGCCTCGGCTGGATACTGTTTTCGTAAAGGAGGACGTATGCCGGATATTGCAACAGTTATCGTATGGGCGAGTATAATCGCCGCCGTTGTCACGGCGATAGTCGTTATAACCATCATAAGAAGATACAAAACCAAGCTTAAGTCGCCTATCTATCCGATAGATAGGTATGCACGCCTTGACCTTAACGCATGGAGGGATGATTTCATCGGCTCGACCGTAACCCGTGTGCGTGTTTCCTCAAGCAAAAAGAGGTAAGGCTAATGAATGAGAATATGCTCCGTGAGCTTGTCAGCTGCCTCGGCAAGAACTAAGGAGCTTAAGGTCCTCTCCTCGGATAAGCTCCGCTACACCGTCTATCCCGATGGCAGGATCTATCTCCTTAACACCGATTACGACCTTCCATTCACCGTCCTCATAAGGCGAGGCGAGGAGGAAAAGCGCATCTTGCTCGACCCCCTCGAGCTTAAATCAACGATTATCTGATAAACGAAAAAATCACCCCTCGGCTCTCCGAGAGGTGATTTTTGTTATGAAAATGCAAATCTTACTTTGCAAATTTATCCCTTGCCGCCGCAAGAAGGTCTATGGATTCGAGCAGCCAGTCAAGGTGAGTTTTCGAGGTGTCACCGTAGTGGTTCGCCTGCTTGAAGCTTGTGCGCTTCCAGGGAGCGGTCATAAAGCCGAGCAGCTTGCCCGACTTATTGTTGTTGATATAATGCTCAACGACGTCGTCGTGGCACCATTCGTTGTCGCCCCAGTTCGAGGGGGTGGGCACGGTCTCGTAGCCGTCGTTCATCGCATTGACGCCCTCGTGGGTCATCACCTGCCAGATGTGCGCCTCCTCGACGTAGTCGTGGCCGTCCTGCTCCTTGATGGAGTGCCATCTCGGCTTTGCCATCGTGGGCGTCCAGTGCTCACGCCTTACGGCATAGTATATCCAGGGCTGAAGTACGACGTCGTCGACGGGTATATGCTTTCTGAATTCCTCGGGGTTATAAACGCACATATCTCCCCAGATCCAAGCCTTTGCGCCGAGCTCCTTTACCGTATCGATAAGGAACTTTAAGTCGTGCCAGATCAGCTCGCCCTGGCGGAAATGCACCATCTCCTGAAGCTTGAAGAACTGAGGGTCGCCCTCCTCGTCCATACCGATATGGAAGTATCTCGGGTGGTCAAACGCCTCGTAGACCTCGGCTATAAGCTCGCGGCAAACACGGTAATAAATGCTCGTCGACATCATTCTGCGATATTCACCGAGCCACATGGAATGCGTAGCCGAGAAGTTGAGCTTAGGAACGAGCTCGATGCCCATCTCACGGCATCTCTTTACCTCGCTGAGCGCTCTCTCGTGCGACCATGCGCCCTCTCTTGCAAGCTCGGGATAGCTCTTATACTGAAGTCCCTCACCAACGTCGAGAACTATCTGATTGATGCCCTTTTCCTGACAGTGCTTGAGAGTGATCTCCCACGCCTCGTCGTCAAAATCCATCTTAGGGCTGTCCGTCCACCACATATTCTGTCCGAGCATCATATAAATTGACCAGATCATTTTAATTACCTCGATAGCTTATTAGTCGTAGCGGCGACTCTGCCGCTCATTGAGTTTTATAGCATAGTATATATAAAAAGTCAAGACATTTTAAAAAATTCGTTTACTTTGCGTGCGCATTGTGCTACAATATATTATGACGAATTATGCGCATAATACAAGGGGAGGAGGTCTGCTATGAAAAATGACGTTTTCAAGCTGAAAAGCGAATATAAGCCGACGGGCGATCAGCCCGAAGCGATCAGAGCGATAACCGAGGGCATCGAGGCGGGCGAGCGAGCAGTCACCCTCCTTGGCGTTACCGGCTCGGGCAAGACCTTCACGATGGCTAACGTTATTGCAAATCTCAACCGCCCCGCCCTCGTCCTCGCACACAACAAAACGCTCGCCGCCCAGCTCTGCACAGAGTTCCGTGAGTTCTTCCCGGAAAATGCGGTAGAGTATTTCGTCTCCTACTACGACTATTACCAGCCCGAGGCGTATATCCCGGGCAAGGATATGTATATCGAGAAGGATGCGATGATAAACGAGGAAATAGATATGCTCCGCCACAGCGCAACCTCCGCACTCTTCGAGCGCCGTGACGTCATCATCGTCGCCTCCGTGTCCTGCATCTATTCTCTCGGTGATCCGCTTGAATATCAGAGCCTGCTCGTATCGGTGCGCCCGGGTCAGCAGATGTCGCGCGACGAGCTGATCCGCTCGCTCGTTTCCATCAGCTACGAGCGCAACGATATGAACTTTATTCGAAACAAGTTCCGTGTCAGGGGCGACACCGTGGAGGTCTATCCCGCCTCCTCGAAGGACAGCGCCATACGCATTGAGTTTTTTGGCGACGAGATCGAGCGTGTAACGCTTGTAGACCCCCTCACCGGCTCGCCTAAGGAGCATCTCTCCTACGCCGCTATATTCCCTGCAACTCACTACGCCGTGTCGGACGAGAGGCGTGAGGCGGCGCTCCTTGAGATAGAGGAGGAGATGAAGGCGAGGGTAGAGTTCTTCAAGTCGCAGAACAAGCTCATCGAGGCGCAGAGAATAGCCGAAAGAACCAAATACGACCTTGAAATGTTAAGAGAAGTTGGCTTTTGCTCGGGTGTTGAGAACTATTCGAGGGTTCTCGCAGGAAGACCCGAGGGTTCAACTCCGTTCACTCTGCTCGACTATTTTCCCAAGGATTTCATCCTCTTCGTCGATGAGTCACACGTGACGCTGCCGCAGGTCAGAGGTATGTCGGGCGGCGACTACGCAAGAAAAAAGAACCTCGTGGAGTATGGCTTCCGCCTGCCCTCCGCATTTGATAACCGTCCGCTCTTCTTCGAGGAGTTTGAGGAGCATATCGGACAGGTCGTGTTTGTCAGTGCCACCCCCGGCGACTACGAAAGAGAGGAGTCGGGAACGACCGTTGAGCAGCTCATCCGTCCGACCGGCCTCGTCGACCCCGAGATAGAGGTCAAGCCCACCGACGGGCAGGTCGACGATCTTCTCTCCGAGATCCGCCGTGTCACCGCGCGCGGCGAAAAGGTCCTCGTCACGACCCTTACCACCTCTATGGCGGAGGATCTCACCGAGTATCTGCGCACGCACGAGGTCAAGGTCAAATATATCCACCACCGTGTTGAAACGATGGAGAGGATGCAGATCATAAGGGATCTCAGGCTTGGTGAGTTTGACGTCCTCGTCGGCATCAACCTCTTAAGAGAGGGCCTTGATATCCCCGAGGTGTCGCTCGTTGCTATCCTCGACGCCGACAAGGAGGGCTTCCTCCGCAGCGAGACCTCGCTTATCCAGACCGTCGGAAGAGCGGCAAGAAACGTAAACGGCAGAGTTATTATGTACGCCGACCAGATAACCCGCTCGATGCGCTCGGCAATAGACGAGACTAACCGCCGCCGCACTATTCAGATGGCGTATAACGAGGAGCATGGCATAACTCCTCGCTCGATATCCAAGAAGGTCTCAGACGTCATAGAGATAGGCAAGAAGGCTGACGCTACGAAGGAGAAGAGGCTCAGCCGCCCAGAGCGTGAGAAGATGATAGCAGAGCTCACGCGTGAGATGAAGGAGGCGGCGTCGAGGCTCGAGTTCGAGCAGGCGGCATACCTGCGTGACAGGATAAAAGAATTAAGATAAGGAAAGAGTAATGTCAAGAAGCATTATCATAAAAGGAGCGAGGGTCAACAACCTCAAGAATATAGATGTGACCGTACCGCGTGATAAGCTCGTCGTCCTGACGGGTCTTTCGGGCTCGGGCAAGTCCTCTCTTGCGTTTGACACGCTCTATGCCGAGGGTCACAGGAGGTTCGTCGAGAGCCTCTCCTCCTATGCGAGGATGTTTCTCGGCCAGATGGACAAGCCCGACGTCGATCTCATCGAGGGACTTTCCCCATCCATATCCATAGACCAGAAGACAACCTCGAAAAACCCGAGGTCAACAGTCGGCACCGTCACCGAGATCTACGACTACCTGAGGCTGCTTTACGCCAGGGTCGGAGTTCCGCACTGTCCCGTCTGCGGCAGGGTCATCGAGCAGCAGTCGCTCGACCAGATAGTGTCGAGGATAATGGCTATGCCCGAGGGAACACGCCTTATGGTGCTTGCACCCGTCGTAAAGGCGCAAAAGGGCATGCACGAAAAGGTCTTTGCTGATGCAGAGAGGTCGGGCTACGTCCGCGTGCGCGTTGACGGCAGCATGTACGATCTCTCCGAAAAGATCACCCTTGATAAAAACCTCAAGCATACGATAGACATAGTCGTCGACAGGATCGTCCTCAAGGCTGACGTCCGCTCGAGGCTCTCGGATTCGGTCGAGAGTGCGCTGAAGGCGTCCGACGGCAGAGTAACCGTCGTAACCGTGCCGAGGGAGGGCGAGGGCGAGGAGTTTGAGTTCTCGCAGAAATACGCCTGCGAGGAGCACGGCATATCCTTCCCCGAGCTTGAGCCGAGGATGTTCTCCTTCAACAACCCCATCGGCGCCTGCCCCGAGTGCGCAGGCATCGGAAATATGCAGAGGATATCGGTCAAAAAGCTGCTGCCTCACCCCGAGCTCTCGCTTCGTGACGGTGCCATCGCCGCAAACGGCTTCAAGACCATGACCGAGGACTCCTGGACGGGGCCTCTCGTCGCCGCTGTCGGTGATGCTATGGGCTTCACTCTCGACACCCCGATATGCGATTTTACCGAGGAGCAGCTCGACGCCCTTATGTACGGCACGGGCACGAAAAGATATGAGGTGACCCGCTATTTCGGCGGCAGCTCCAAGGAGCAGAACACCACCTTTGACGGCATAGTCCGCATCATAGAAAAGAGGATGAGGATGGCCGGAGGCGACTATTATCAGGAGTTCGTTGAGGAGGTCGCCTGCCCGAGATGTAAGGGCAGAAGGCTCTCGGATATGGTTCTCGGCGTCACCGTCGGCGGCTTGAATATCGACGAGATCTGCCGCCTTTCTATCGGCAGGATGCTTGAGTTCGTTGAGGGGATAACCCTCGGCGAGAGCGAGATGAAGATAGCCAAGGAGGTCCTGAAGGAGATAAAGGCGAGGCTTAACTTCCTCATCAGCGTCGGCCTCGATTATCTCAACCTTGCAAGAACGGCGGGAACTCTCTCGGGCGGAGAGGCGCAGCGCATCAGGCTCGCAACTCAGATCGGCTCGGCTCTCACGGGCGTGCTCTATATCCTCGACGAGCCCAGCATAGGCCTCCACCAGAGGGATAACGGCAAGCTCATCGGAACGCTCAAGCGCCTCCGTGATCTCGGAAACTCGGTCATAGTCGTCGAGCACGACGAGGAAACCATGCTTGAATCCGACCATATCATAGACATCGGCCCCGGCGCAGGCATTCACGGCGGCGAGGTCGTAGCGTCCGGAACCCCCGAGGAGGTCGCAGCCTCACCGGATTCCATCACGGGCGCTTATCTTTCGGGCAGAAGGGTCATTCCCGTGCCGAAGGAGCGCAGGGTGGGCAACGGCAATTTCCTGCGCATTGAGGGTGCCGCTGAAAACAACCTTAAGCATATCGACGTGGATATCCCCCTTGGCTGCTTCGTCGCAGTGACGGGTGTGTCGGGCTCGGGCAAGTCCTCGCTTATAAATTCTATACTGTACAGAACGCTCGCAAAGGATCTCAACCGTGCGATAACCTATCCGGGCAAGGTGGACAGAGTGCTCGGCCTTGAGCATCTTGACAAGGTCATAGCCATTGACCAGAGCCCCATAGGCAGGACGCCGAGATCAAACCCCGCAACCTATACGGGTCTGTTTACCGATATCAGAAACCTCTACGCCAAGACGAGAGACGCTAAGGCGAAGGGCTACGATGCGGGCAGATTTTCCTTTAATCTCCGCGGTGGCCGCTGCGAGGCGTGCGAGGGCGACGGCGTTAAGTGCATTGAGATGAACTTCCTGCCCGACGTGTACGTCAAGTGCGACGTCTGCGAGGGCAAGCGCTACAACCGTGACACCCTTGAGGTGAAATACAAGGGCAAGAGCATCTACGACGTGCTCGAGATGTCGGTAGAGGAGGGAATAAGCTTCTTCGACGGTCTGCCCCAGCTGCAAAGAAAGCTTGAAACGCTCTATGACGTTGGGCTCGGATATATCAAGATAGGTCAGTCCTCAACCACCCTGTCGGGCGGCGAGGCGCAGAGGGTAAAGCTTGCAACCGAGCTATCAAAGCGCTCAACGGGAAAGACGATATATATCCTCGACGAGCCCACTACGGGACTTCACACCGAGGACGTCTCAAAGCTGATATCCATTCTCCAGCGTATAACCGACGGAGGCAACACCGTCGTCGTCATCGAGCATAATCTCGATCTTATCAAAACCGCAGACTATATCATAGACCTCGGCCCCGAGGGCGGCGACGGAGGCGGAACCGTGGTGGCTGCGGGAACGCCGGAGCAGGTCGCAAAATGCGAAGGATCTTACACGGGTGCCTTCTTAAGAGCTAAGCTCGGCATCGAGGAGGATAAAAAATGAACTACGGAACTATAAAGAAATTCGACGTAGCAAACGGCGAGGGTATAAGAACGACCCTCTTCGTTTCGGGCTGCCGCAACAGATGCAAAAACTGCTTCCAGCCCGAGACCTGGAGCTTCTCCTACGGCAAGCCCTTTGACAGGGCGGCTATGGTGGAGATCTACGAGAGCATGAGGATCCCCTCCGTCAAGGGGCTCACCCTCCTCGGCGGCGAGCCTATGGAGCCCGAAAATCAGGAGGGGCTCTTGCCCTTCCTCCGTGAGTTCAAGTCGCTCTTTCCCGAAAAGAATATCTGGCTCTTCACGGGCAACCTCTACGAGGAGCTGACCGCAGGGGTCGGAAATCATCCTAAGTCGCTACCCATCACCCCCGAGATACTATCGATGGTGGACATCCTTGTCGACGGCAGATTCGTCGAGGAAAAAAAGCAGCTTGGCCTCAGATTTCGCGGCTCGTCAAATCAGCGCATCATCGACATGAACAAAACCAGAGCCGCAGGCGAGATCGTCATCTGGGAGGGCGTAAAGCTCGATAAACACTATAAATAAGCAAAGAATAGTTGTCAATTAACGACAAAAACAGAGGTTTAAGATGAAAATACGCTTCAAAAAGCTGAACGAAAATGCAACGACCCCCACCTATGGAACCGAGTTTTCCGCAGGTGCGGATCTGTATAGCGTCGAGGGCGAGATAGCCATCGCTCCCCACACAACCCGCCTCGTACATACCGGCATCGCCGTCGAGATCCCCGAGGGCTACTGCGGCCTCATATTCGCAAGGAGCGGACTTGCATCAAAACGCTCCCTCGCCCCCGCAAACAAGGTCGGCGTTATCGACGCCGATTACCGAGGAGAGGTTATGGTCGCCCTCCACAATCATTCCGATCTCGAGCAGACCGTCGCCCCCTCCGAGCGCATCGCACAGCTCGCCATCGTCCCCTTCCTCAAAGCAGAGTACACAGAGGCAGATGAGCTTTCGGACACCGTGAGAGGGGTTGGTGGCTTCGGCTCTACCGGTAGGAATTAGATCGGTGAATTTTGCGCATGTCGAGTGTGATTGCACCGCTTGAAAAATTCCCTCGATCTACGGTCGGTACATTTGCCGTATTGCGCAACTACACCGTTTGTCTTAGATCTCTATGCCCGGCGCGGCGCACTCTCACGATCTGCATCAAAATTCCCTCGATCTACGGTCGGCGTGTTTGCTTTTTTCATGCTGCATTATGGATTGACGTAGTCTTGAGATGGAGTAAGTCATTTTTTAATTAACGTCTGCTGTGATAATTCGGATAATAAAAAAAGGCTGTCACCGCTGCCCTCGGAGGAGGGATAACGCAAGTGATAGCCTTTTTACTCTGTTTGTTTTATGGTTTTGAGTTGCGCCATTTCGGTCGCTCAGCGCTTGAAGAAATCTGCGGTGAAGTATATCTCATCCTTAGGAATAGAGAATTCCTTGCCGTTAAGATAGCCGAGGATCCCCGCATCGGTTGTAAAATTGAAGCGCAGCTTGTAGGAGTAGAGCGCTTGGTATTTATAGCCTCGCTCACGGTCGCTCTTGTTCTTGCCGTACTTGCCGTCGCCGATCAGCGGGTGGCCGACGTAGGCCATGTGCGCTCTGATCTGATGCGTTCTGCCCGTCAGCAGCTCGACCTCAACGAGCGACGTGTCGCCGCTTCTGGCGATAACCTTGTATTTCGTCCTTATCTCCTTGGCGCCGCGGGTAGGATTTTTGTCAAACACTCTTACGGTGTTCGTTTTATCGTCCTTGATGAGGTAGCCCGAGAGCGTTGCCTCTTTAGGCTCCGGGACGCCGTGGACAGCCGCAAGATAATACTTGTCTATCTCACGCAGCTTGATCTTTTCGTTCATTATCCTGAGCGATTCGCTGTTTTTTGCCGCAATTACTATGCCGCCCGTGTTTCTGTCTATGCGGTTGCAAAGTGCAGGCGCAAAGCTCATCTCCGCATCGGGGTCGTATTCACCCTTTTGATAGAGATATGCCTGTATGCGCACGATCAGCGTGTCGATGGCGTTATGCTCGTCCTCGTGGACGGATATGCCGGGGCGCTTGTTAAGAAGCAGAATATTCTCATCCTCGTAAACGATGTCGAGCTTAGGCGTTATCCTCTCTAAGGAGAGCGTCTTTTCTGCGCCCTCACCGTCGAACCGTGCGAAAAACTCCTCGGCAAGGAAGCACTGGATCCTGTCGCCCTCGGCGAGCATCGTTCCGATCTCGGCTCTCTTTCTGTTGACCTTGATCTTCTTCAGTCTTATCGACTTGTAGAGCAGGGAGGTCGGCAGATCGAGCGTCTTGGTTATAAACTTGTCGAGCCTCTGCCCGGCATCGTTTTTGCCTATAATCAGCTCACGCATGGCTTACTTCGTTCCGAAGATCCTGTCGCCGGCATCACCGAGTCCGGGCACAATATATGCGTGGTCGTTAAGCTTCTCGTCAAGTGCGGCGCAATAGATGTCGACGTCGGGGTGCGCCTCCTGAACTCTCTTAACTCCCTCGGGTGCCGCAACCAGGCACATAAGGCGGATGGACTTAGCGCCCTTAGCCTTAACCATGGTGATAGCGTCTGCGCTGGAGCCGCCCGTCGCAAGCATAGGGTCGACGATGATGACCATTCGCTTATCTATATCCGGGGGCATCTTGCAGTAGTACTCCACGGGCTCGTGCGTCTCGGGGTCACGGTATAGACCGATGTGGCCGACCCTCGCAACAGGCACGAGGCGTAAAAGTCCGTCAACCATTCCGAGGCCTGCACGAAGGATGGGAACGATCGCAAGCTTCTTGCCGGCTATCGTCTTGAAGGTCGCACGGCAGATGGGCGTCTCTATCTCGCAGTCCTCAAGCGGCAGATCGCGCGTGAGCTCGTATCCCATAAGCATGGAGATCTCGTCGAGCAGCTGTCGGAAGTCCTTTGAGGGGGTGTTCTTTTTTCTCATGATCGTCAGCTTGTGCTGGATCAGAGGGTGGTCTACAAGGTGAAATGTACTCATTTGTTTACCTTTCCTCTCATAAAAAGTAACGTTTTTCTCTTTCTATCTCTATTATATAACAATCTACGGAGGATTTCAAGAGCAAAAAGCTATTATCTTGCCGCCATATGGCACAATTTGTAGAATTAAACATTTTTGTGCTTTTTTACAAACGAACGGCATATTTTTACTTGAAAAGCACGCAGGACTTCTGTATAATGGAGCTAAAGAAAAAACAAAAATTACCGAGGTGTAAAATGAAAAATCCCGAGCTTGTAATAATGGCGGCAGGTATGGGCAGCCGATACGGCGGCCTTAAGCAGATCGACAGCGTTGACGATTTCGGACATATCATAATAGACTATTCCATCTACGATGCAATCCGTGCGGGCTTCCGCGATATCACCTTCATCATCAAAAAGGAGATAGAGGCAGACTTCCGTGAGGTCTTGGATAAGCATCTCGAGGGCAAGGACGTTAACGTAAAGTACGTATATCAGGAGCTTGACAAGCTCCCCGAGGGCTACGAGGTTCCCGAGGGGAGGGTTAAGCCCTGGGGCACGGCGCACGCTCTTATGTGCTGTCTCGGCACGGTTGAGGCACCCTTTGCGGTCATCAACGCAGACGACTACTACGGTGCAAACGCCTTCACCAAGATCTATGAGTTCCTATCAAACGTCGACGAGTCCGACGGCAAATATCACTACGCCATGGTCGGCTATCATATCGAAAACACCGTCACCGAGCAGGGAACCGTTTCGCGCGGAGTCTGCGAGCATAAGGACGGAATGCTCACCGAGATCGTCGAGCGCACCAAGATCGGCGTCAAGGACGGAGAGATCTACTACACCGAGGACGGAATAGACACCCCCCTCGAGCCCTCCACCCTCGTTTCGATGAACCTCTGGGGTCTTACCCCATCTTATCTTGAGGAGTGCCGCAAGCGCTTCGCTCTCTTCCTCGATAAGAGCCTACCCGTAAATCCCCAGAAGTGCGAGTTCTTCCTTCCCACGGTTATCTCCGAGCTTATCGGCGAGGGCAAGGCAGACGTCAGAGTACTTGACAACGGTGATAAGTGGTACGGCGTAACCTATAAGGAGGATAAGGCAACGGTGGTAGAAGCCTTCCGCAGATTTAAGGAGGAGGGAGTTTATCCCGAGAGCTTCTGATCCTCTTATCCCGCGAGGAAAAATAATGACGCAAAAAAAGGAACGGACGAAGCGTGTCCGTTCCTTTTTATCATTTGTCTCTAAAAGAGGCGTATCTCACGTACGGTAGTTGACTTGATCATTCAGGCGACCGTCCTACGAGTCATTATTCCTCTATGAGCTTCTTGATGGATGCGTAGATCAGCTGAGCCGTTCCCTCGATGCCGAAGGTAGAGGAGTTGACCGCCATATCGTAGTTGTCATACTTGCCCCACTTGTTGCCGGTATAGAAGTTGTAGTAGGAGGAGCGGCGCTTATCCGTCTTGTTGATAACGTCGATGATCTGCGAGGGCTTGATCTCGGGGTGTCTTTGCTTAACCCTCTCTTGGCGATGCTCAAGATCTCCGTAGATAAAGAGTCTGAAAACGTCGTGATCATCCTTAAGCACGTAGTCTGCGCAGCGACCGATGATAACGCAGCTGCCCGCCTCGGCATACTCCTTTATGACCTCGGACTGAAGGATGAAGAGCTTATCGTTAAGCGGCATCTTATAGCCGAAATGCATAGCCGTTCCGTAGTGGTTAGAGCCCATAGCAAGGGTATAAAGCAGGCTGTTAGCGGCAGATTCGTCCGCACCTCTTATGATCTCCTCGTTGAGGTTTCCCTTAGCTGCGGCGTCGGTAATCAGCTGTTTATCATACAAAGGAACACCAAGCAGCTCCGCAACTCTCTCACCGATCTCACGACCGCCGCTTCCGTACTGTCTGGCAACTGTAACAATGATCTTCTTGGACATAATGGATCTCCTTTGAATGGTTTCGGATGGGCAAATACAACTCACCCACATCCATTATATCAAATTATTTGCCGTTTGTAAAGAGGGTAGAGCGGACCGTATGGGCATTTTCTCCCTTTTTGCCGTTATTTTATCGCAAAATTTGGTGTTTTTACCCATTACTCCGCCCTCAAATGTGCCTTACACTCGCGGCCGAAAATATGCGCCCTTTGCCGCCGTAATTCGACACGCCCCCCGGCTCGACCCCTCAAAAGGCGCTTGTCATCACTCGTTTTTACCGGGTTTTGAGCCGCACGACCGACAAAACGCCGCACAAGCCACAAAAAAATCATCACAAGGCTGCATCAGCAGGCTTAAACTCATCGCTGAAATGCCTAAAATCGGATAAATGTCAAGAATTATTTACAAGACGGTATAAAAACTCCGCCGCATCAGCTCTCGTCACGCTCCTCGTCATATCACCCGAGTCCTCGTCAAGCACACCGAGCGTCATCATTGCCTCGACGTCGCCTCTTGCGCTGACCGGGATATCCGACAGAGTGCTGTATTCAGCCGCCTCGCCCGAGCCTTTGCCCACGATGCCGCACATTATGCTCGCCGCCTCCCAGACGGATATATTATCCATAGGCGACAGGGTGAGCCTTGTGCCGTCGTGCTCCCCGTCTACGATTCCACGCCTTGCCGCCGCATTGACGTAGCCCCTCAGGGATGCGGGGATCTCGGAGTTGTCGTCAAAGAAGGTCTGCGTGCCTATCGGGCGGATGCCCGACGCCTTTAGCGCCATAGCGAGAAACTCAGCACGGGTCACAGTCTTTTCCGGCTCGAAGTAGAAGTCGTCGCCGACGAGCCGCCCCGACATCACACCCATTGCGCTCATTGCTACCGCCGCATTGTATTCCTTTCTATCGATCATATCGCGGTATACTATCTCGGACATCCTCTCGGTCACCTTTAGCATCACCTCGACAGGGGCGGTATAGTTGCCGTATTCGTCTCTTGCAACCCAGGTGAAGCTGTCGTAGCCCGTAAATCCTCCACAGGGCGTGTAGCTGTATCCGCCCTCGGCGTCGGTCAGCCTCACCGTCCCCGACTTGGGGTAGGCGACGATCATATATTCGAGTCCGTCGCCCTCGGGGTCGCTCGCCTCAAGCCTGCCCCAGATCCCGATGCTCTCCTGCGTGGATATCATCGTGTCGCCGTCTGACTCCTTTGCCGTCGGTGCAAGATTGACTCTGTCAACGAACCTTAATCTTGCGGTATATTCCCTCGACCCGTCGATAGAAAATCCGAAGCTCGATTCCCCGATCTCACCCGAGGCAGGAACGAAGATCAGCGCCGCAACGTTCTTGCGCTTTATCTCCTGCCCCTCTCTGACACGTCTGTTTGCAAGGAGCAGCGTCCCCTCGGTGGAGGAGGGAAGCCTCGTTATCCTCAGAGCGTTGAAATCGTCTATCGCAAATGCGCATTTGAAATCCGTATCACGGAAGGCTATCCGCTTGCCGAATATCCCGGTCTTTACTACCTCGACCCCCTCGGACAGCACCTCGATCCCACTGCCTCTGAAGGCGCCGATCGGTAGGGTGAGTGCGCCGAGCATAATGACGGCAAATAGCATAGCAGAGATTAGCTTGTTTTTCATCTTTAGTACCTCGTTTCTCCTTTTTTGTCTATTCTCCCCAAGGGTGGAGAGCTTTATGCACTCCCACCAAATTTACACAAAGTTTTCTCTTACCGATTGACATTATAATAATATGGGTGTATAATTTTAAAAGAATTACTGTTATTTTATTAAAGGAGCGCATATGCACGGAGAGAAGAAAGAGAGGCAGCCCGCCATAGGGGCAAGCGAGAATACCCCCAAGCAGGCTGAAGTGGCAGAACGCCGCCCGCTCTCGAAGAAAGCGAAAATATGGATAGCCTCGGCTGCATCCGTGCTGGGTGCGGCTCTCATCGGATTAGCTATCTTTCTGATCATATATTTCCTGCCCGTCGACGGCGGCCCCAGGATCGTTTATTCCCACGGAGATTTTGACTACGTTATCCTCGATGATGACAGCGTCGAGATCGTGGGCTACCACGGCACCGAGGTCGACATCCGACTGCCCTCCGTTATTGACAACAGGGACGTCAGCTCGATAGGCGACGGAGCCTTTCTTGACGAGGAGCGTCTCGTCTCGGTTGCGCTCGGCGCATTCGTAAAGAGGATAGGCGAGCAGGCGTTTTCGGGCTGCTCAACGATGGCGTCGATCACTCTCGGAGGCGAGATCGAGTACGTAGGTCGTCTTGCCTTCTCGGGCTGCTCGAGCCTTACGGAGCTTAAGCTCCCCGCCACGGTCAGCTTTATTGGCGACGGAGCCTTCAGCAACACCTATCTTACTACCTTCACTATTCCCGACGGCATTACCGAGCTTGCCGCAAATCTCTTCTCCCGTTGTACGGTGCTTGAGGAGCTTATCCTTCCCGCATCCGTCAAGGAGATCGGAGTGTCCGCCCTATACGGCTGCCGCTCCTTAAAAAAGCTCTCGATCCCTCATGTCACCAAGGTTGGAAATTCCGCCTTTGCGGGCTGTATAGCCCTCGAGGAGGTCAGCCTCGGTGAGGGGCTCGTTTCGGTTGGCGACGGAGTCTTCGGCGAGACCGATTCGCTCGTCAGCGTCACCGTCCCTAAGACGAACGCACACTTCACTACCGAAAGCGGAGCGCTCGTTTCCGTGGATTCTAAGACGGCGCTCGTGCTTCCCCCTCGTTCCGGCGTCACACGCTACGTCTTTCCCGATTTCGTGGAGCATATTTCTCCCTATGCGTTTGGAAATAACGAGGATCTCGTCGAGGTCGTCCTGCCCGAAGGGCTTAAGACCGTGGGCTACAACGCCTTTAACGGCGACACCAACCTGAAGAGGATGATAAGTCCCTCCACGCCCGACGGCGTTGACGTCGATTTCCCGAGCGGAATTACCTACGTCGGCGGTGCCGCCTTCAAAAACACGATGTTCTATACCCTCCTTGACGAGGAGTTCACCGTCATAGGCGACGGAATTCTCATAAAGTATCATCCCAAGACCTCCCCCTCCGGAGCCCTTGTTGCAACCGAGCATACAAAGCTCCCCACGTCGGGAGAGAAGGGTGTGATCGTGACTCTCCCCGAGGGCATCAAGTCGATCTGCTCGGCGTTTAACGAGTCTGCGTATCTCATAGAGCTTACGGCAAATCCCGAGCTTGAGTACATCGGAGATTACAGCTTCTGGGGCTCAGCCACCCTTGAGAGGGTGGATCTCTCCGCATCGACGGTCAGAGAGATCGGCGAGCAAGCGTTCTCAGGCTGTGCCGCACTCTCCGAGGTGCTCCTGCCCGAAACCCTCACCGAGGTCGGGCAGATGATCTTCTTCTCCTGCTACGGCTTAAAGTCCATCAGCCTCCCCGATTCGCTTACATACCTTTCCGAAAAGATGTTTGCGGACTGCACCGCCCTGAATTCCGTAACGCTGGGTGACGGAGTAGAGAAGATAGGCTTCTACGCCTTCTATAACGCTATTGCCCTGCCCGAAATAGAGCTTCCCGAGTCGCTTAAGCTGATAGAGGACTACGCCTTCGCCAAGTCCGGCTTAAAGGAGTTCACGCTCCCGGCAGGCGTTGAGACCGGCGTCGGCATCCTCCTTGAAGCAACAGAGCTCCGCTCCGTGACTCTTCTCGGCGAGGGAACGACCCCCGAGGCAGTCTGTATGGGTGCGACCTCTCTCGAGACGGTCAACCTTAAGGGCGGCTACACCGCCATCGGCAAGGACTCCTTCTATAAGTGCTCCTCGCTCGTCAGCATAACTCTGCCCGACGGCATAAAGGAGATAGGCGACTACGCCTTTGCTTATTGCTCGGCTCTCGAGACGATAAATTCCTCTCGCCTCACCTACGTAGGAAACTATGCGTTTTACTACTGCTCCTCTATGCCGACCTTTACGTTTGGCAGAGGACTATCTCACCTTGGCATCTACGCCTTCTCAAACTGCTCGGCGCTTAAGTCGGCAGACCTCAGAAGGGTGACGACCATAGGTCGAAACTGTTTTGAAAACTGCTACCTTATTAAGAGCGTTGACCTCTCCTCGGTAGCTTACGTTATTCCCGAGGCGGCGTTCTCCTGGTGTACGTCGCTGGAGTCGGTAAAGCTTGCCGACAGCGTCACCTATATCGCCGAGGCAGCGTTTATGAACAACAGTGCGCTCCGCGAGATATCCCTGCCAAGGAGCCTCACCGACCTTGGCCCCAAGGCGTTCTACTATTGCACGGCGCTTAAGTCCATCCGCTGGAGCGAGAGGCTTCTGACTATCGGGACGCAGGCGTTTTCCACCTGCACTGCTCTTGAGGAGCTCATCCTCCCCGCCTCCGTCACCTCCATCGGGCAGAATGCTTTTGAGTATTGCACGGCTCTCACCGACCTCGCTATGGGCGATAAGGTAGAGAAGATAGGCAGCTACGCCTTCTATAACTGCTACGAGCTTCTTGACGTTGAGCTTTCGACCTCGCTCTCCGAGATCCCCGAGGGCTGCTTCGAGGGCTCGGGAATAGTCGAGATCAGGCTCCCCGATTCGCTAAGGACCATAGGCGACGGTGCGTTTTATAACTGTGAAGCCCTCGAGAGGGTAGTCCTTCCCTCGATGACGAGGACGGTCGGCATCTCCGCGTTCGGCGGATGCTCTAATCTTAAATATACGATGTATGATGCGGGCGAGGCGGCGTTTTCGGCTATCTCCATCGCCTCGGGCAATTCCTATCTTATCGCCGCATATCAGGATTATCTGAATAAATAAAAACTCAGCCGAAGGGAGGGAAGCGATTGATAACCGTCAGCCTTGCGGGTATCCCCATAGGGATAAACAATAAGCACAGCTATATCGAGGCGCAGGCGAGGGACTATCTCACCGACGCATCCCCCCTCTTCACGGTCGAGGCATCCCCTGAGGACGTCGAGAGGGAGCGCGGTATGACCGAGGAGCGGTTCTCCGAGGGCTATCTCGAGAGCATAGTTGTCTTCCGTCATATAGCCGAGAAATTGCCGAGCTACGACGCCTTCGTCTTTCACGGGGCGGTACTCTCTGTCGACGGGCAGGCGTACATCTTCACCGCTAAGAGCGGCGTCGGCAAGACCACGCACACGAGGCTCTGGCTCTCGGCGCTAGGCGAGCGCTGTCGCTACCTGAACGGCGACAAGCCGATCATCCGCCTCGTTGACGGAATTCCATACGCCTTCGGCACCCCCTGGATGGGCAAGAAGCGCTATGGCGCAAATATCTCGGCTCCCGTAAGAGGTATAGCGCACGTAGTGCGTGCGGAAAAGAACAGCGCAAGGGCGCTCGGCATAGACGATCTCTCGTCCGTCCTGCTCTCGCAGAGCTTCAGACCGAGAGGCAGAGCGGAGGCTATAAAAACGCTCTCGCTGATCAACAGCCTGGCATCCTCCGTCGCCCTGATCGAGATCAACTGTAATATGGACCCCACCGCCGCCACCGTCGCCATCGACGCATTCGGCATCCATAGGGAGGAGAAGTGATATGTCTTTAGACAGAGCAAGAGCGCATCTTAAGCGCTTCGGTCTTGAGGACCGCATTATAGAATTTGAGGTGTCAAGCGCAACCGTTGCGCTTGCGGCAGAGGCGCTCGGCACAGAGCCTTCGAGAATTGCAAAGTCGCTTTCCTTCGCTATGGGCGAGGGGGCGATCCTCGTCATCGCCGCAGGTGACGCACGTGTAGATAATAAAAAATTCAAGGAGCGCTTTGCCACGAAGGCGAAGATGCTCCCCTTCGATGACGTTGAGCGTCTGATCGGCCACGGCGTCGGCGGCGTTTGCCCCTTTGGCGTGAGCGACGGAGTTTCCGTCTATCTTGACAAGTCCTTAAAGCGCTTTGACGTCGTTTATCCCGCTGCGGGAACGGCGGCGTCTGCCGTGAGGCTGACGCTTTCCGAGCTTGAGGCGGCTTGCCCCGGTGCAGAGTGGGTGGACGTCACCTCGGTGCCCGTATGATCTATCCTGCCGACAGGCTCGCCTTTGCCGATGCGATAAGGCGTGTTGCCCTCGAGGAGGAGCTTTCCCCGGGCTTCACCGTCTATTCCGAAAAGCAGATACATAAAACAGTAAAGCTATATAGAGAGCCCGATGCTTCACGCCACGAGCAGACTATCGACGGCGGCGTCGCCGATATACTGAACGAAAACGGGATAACGGAGGTGCAGACGGCTGCGTTTCACCCCCTCTTGCCTAAGCTTAAAAGATGGCTGCCTGAGCATAGAGTTGAGCTCGTCCACCCCTTCCCCGTAAGAACCGTGCATAAGTGGCTCGACCCCAAAACGCACGAGCTGATCTCTCCGAAAAGGGAGGGGCCAAAGAGGAGTCTTGTCTCTGTGGCGAGAAACCTCTACGCTATAAGAGAGCTGATCGGCTGCGAAAATCTGACGGTTACGCTCCTTCTTATGGATATAGAGGAATACAGACGCCTTGACGGCAGAGGCAAGGATAGAAAAAGAGGAGCCACCCTCATAGGCAAGCTCCCGAGGAGCATAGAGGGGGAATTGCGCCTCAAGGAGGTGGAGGACTACCGCTTCCTTTTGCCCTTTTCCCGGGGCGAGGTCTTTCGTATGGACGAGTACCTTCGGGCTATGGGCGCACGCTCCCGATTTGACCGCCTTGCTGTAAAGCTGCTTATCCATCTCGGCATGGTAGAAGAGGTTGGCAAGGAGGGCAGAGCTATCCTCTATATGGCAAAATAGCGTGTATTTGTCAATAAACATTTACATATTGCCCTATTATTGCGCCCGGCGTATTACCGATCGGGCGTATTACCGATCGGGCTTATCACCTACGAAAACAAAGATAATTAATATAAAAAAATAAACACCCTAAGAAAGGATCTTCAAATGAAAAGCATCAGAGAATTTGAGAAAATCGCACGCCCCGAGAGAGTGATCCAGTTCGGCGAGGGAGGCTTCCTTCGCGGCTTCGTTGACTGGCTTCTTAAGAAGCTTGAGGAAAAGGATCTCTTCGACGGCTCGGTCGTAGTCGTTCAGCCTATCGAGAAGGGCTTATGCGATCTCCTCACCGAGCAGAACTGCCTTTACACCCACATCATCAGAGGTGCCGAGGGCGTTGACACCACGCTCGTTGACATCATCTCCCGCTGCGTAAAGCCCTACGATGATTTCGATGCGTATATCGCCCTTGCGGAAAACCCCGATTTCAAGTACGTCGTTTCCAACACGACCGAGGCGGGCATCACCTTCTCCGATGCCGATAAGATCACCGACAGACCTGCGGCAACCTTCCCCGGCAAGCTCACTCAGCTTCTCCTCCGCCGCTACGAGCTCGGTCTTGACGGCTTCGTTTTCCTCCCCTGCGAGCTTATCGACCGCAGCGGTGACAACCTTAAGAGGTGCATCCTTCAGTATGCCGACCTCTGGTCGCTCGGCGACGGCTTCAAGGCGTGGGTAGAGGAGAAGAACGTGTTTACCAACGTTCTCGTCGACCGCATCAACACCGGCTTCCCGAGAGACGAGCAGATCGACCTCGGCTACGAGGATAAGATGCTCAACACCTCCGAGTTCTTCCATCTCTGGGTCATCGAGACCGACTATGATCTCGAGCGTGAGCTGCCCTTCTCCAAGGCGGGCCTCAACGTTATCGTAACCAAGGATAAGCTCGAGATGTACCGCACGAGAAAGGTAAGGATCCTTAACGGTGCGCACACCTCTCTCGTTCCCTACGCTCTTCTTTCGGGCTTTGACACCGTCAAGAGCTGCGTTGACGACGAGGGTATGAGAAGCCATATCGAGAAGTGTGTATTCGATGAGATCATCCCCACCCTCGATCTTCCCAAGGATGAGCTCGTTGCTTATGCAAAGAGCGTTATCGAGCGCTTCTCGAACCCCTACATCAAGCACTATCTCTCCTCTATCGCACTCAATTCGCTCTCGAAGTTCAAGGTCAGAGTTCTGCCCTCCATCCTCGAGTATATCAAGAGATACGGCAAGAACCCCGAGACCCTCGTATTCTCCTTCGCAAAGCTTCTTGACTTCTATAAGACCGATATGACTAACGACGATCCTCAGGCAACCGAATTCGTCCGCACTCACACCACTCGCGAGGTGCTTGCAAACGCCGATCTCTGGGGCGAGGATATCTCCTTCCTCACCGAGGCTGTTGACGCTTACCGTGCATGAGTCGTAGAAAAGAGGTTAAAATGATTATACATCAGCTTGACAACGTCGAGGTAAACCTCGAAGACGGTCATAAGTATGCCCGCAGAGATATCAAGGCGGGTGAGAACATCATCAAGTACGGAAACCCGATAGGCCACGCCACCTGCGACATCAAGGCAGGCGAGCACGTGCACACGCACAACGTTAAGACTAACCTATCGGGAAACCTTGAGTATACCTACACGGCGCCCGAGGCGGACTACGTCCCCGGCTCCACCGACAGGACCTTTATGGGCTACGTCCGCAAGAACGGTGATGTCGGCATCAGAAACGAGATCTGGATCGTAAACACCGTCGGCTGTGTCAACAGGATCGCAGAGCGCCTCGCCGCTCTCACCGGCGCACGTGCCTTCGTCCATCCCTTCGGTTGCTCTCAGCTTGGCGACGATCAGCTCATCACGCAGAAGATCTTAAAGGGTATGGTAAACCATCCGAACGCCGCAGGCGTTCTCGTCCTTGGCCTCGGCTGCGAGAACAACAATATCGCAGTTTTCAAGGAGCATCTCGGCGAGTATGATCCCGAGAGAGTCCGCTTCCTTAACACTCAGGACGTTGAGGACGAGGTAGAGGAGGGCGTCCGCATCATCAACGAGCTTAAGGAATATGCGGCGCAGTTTGAGCGTCAGCCCGTCCCCGTCTCCAAGCTTAAGATCGGTCTTAAGTGTGGCGGCTCCGACGGATATAGCGGCATCACCGCTAATCCCCTTTGCGGCAGGCTCTGCGACCTGCACACCTCTATGGGCGGCTCCTGCGTCCTCACCGAGGTGCCCGAGATGTTCGGCGCTGAGCATCTGCTTATGCAGAGGTGCGTGAGCGAGGCGGTATTTGACCGAACCGTCGCTCTCATCAACGATTTTAAGGATTATTTCACACGCCACGGTCAGGTCGTTTACGAAAACCCCTCGCCCGGAAACAAAAAGGGCGGCATAACCACCCTTGAGGAGAAGTCGCTCGGCTGCGTTCAGAAGGGCGGACTTTCCCCCGTCACCGACTGCCTTGACTACGGCGACGTTATCACCAAGCCCGGACTCTCCCTGCTTAACGGCCCCGGAAACGATATAGTAGCCGTAACCAACCTTATGGCTGCGGGTGCGCATATCATCCTCTTCACTACGGGAAGGGGAACGCCCGTCGGCGGTGCAGTTCCTACCGTAAAGGTGGCAACAAATTCCGCTCTCGCACAGAGGAAGGCAAACTGGATAGACTTCAACGCAGGCAGATGCCTCGACGGTGAGGATCTTACCGAGGAGTTTTACGATTATATTATCTCGGTCGCCGAGGGTGCCGAGACTAAAAATGAGGCTAACGGCTTCAGAGAAATTTCAATATTTAAGGACGGAGTAACGCTATGAGCTTTATCAACGATAACTTTATGCTTAAAAACGAGACCGCAAAGCGTCTCTACGAGATGGTCAAGGACCTCCCCATCATCGACTATCACTGTCATCTCATTCCCCGTCAGATAGCGGAGAACTATAAGTTCAGAAACGCATTTGACCTCTTCCTCTCGGGCGACCACTATAAGTGGCGCCAGATCCGCACCAACGGTGTTCCCGAGGAGCTTATCACCGGCGAGGCGGATGAATACGAGAAGTTCAAGGCGTTTGCCGAGACGATGCCTATGCTCATCGGCAACCCCCTCTATCACTGGACTCACCTCGAGCTCAAGAGATATTTTGACATCGACGAGACCCTCTCGGGCGAGACCTGCGAATATATCTGGAACAGATGTAACGAGCTTCTCGCTAAGGATGAATACCGTGCGCAGGAGCTTATCAAGCGCTCTAACGTAGAGGTCATCTGCACCACCGACGATCCCGCAGACAGCCTTGAGTATCACAAGGCTCTCCAGGGCTTCTCCACCAAGATCCTTCCTGCATTCCGCCCCGATAAGGCAGTAGAGATCGGCAAGGACACCTTCATCCCCTATATCGAGATGATCGGCGTTAAGAGCTACGATGAGCTCGTCGCCTGGATCCGCAGCCGCATCGAATTCTTTGATTCCTACGGCTGTCGCCTCTCCGACCACGCTCTTGAGTACGTCTCCTTTGCAACCGGCGATCCCAAGGCTGCGTTTGACAAGCGTATGGCAGGCGAGACCCTCACCAAGTATGAGATCGACTCCTTCAAGACCGCCATTATGACCGTCTGCGCAGAGGAGTACGTAGCGCGCAACTGGGCTATGCAGCTCCATATCGGCGCCCTCAGAAACAACAACAAGCGTATGTTCGAGAAGCTCGGACCCGACACCGGCTACGACTCCTCCAACGACCTTTGCATCGCAGAGGATCTTGCAGCGTTTATGAACCACCTCGAGTATCAGAACAAGCTCCCCAAGACCATCCTCTACACCCTTAACCCCAAGGATAACTACGTTATCGGAACGATGCTCGGCTGCTTCCAGGGCGGCGGCATCCCCGGCAAGATCCAGTTCGGCTCCGGCTGGTGGTTCAACGATCAGCGCGACGGCATGCTCGAGCAGATGAAGGCACTTTCCAACCTCGGCATGATCTCCCGCTTCGTCGGCATGCTCACCGACAGCCGCTCCTTCGTCTCCTACACCCGCCACGAATACTTCCGCCGCATAATGTGTAACCTCATCGGCACCTGGGTAGAGGAAGGCGAATACCCCGCAGATTACGCCACCCTCGAAAAGGTGGTCCAGGGTATTGCATATTATAATGCCAAAAACTACTTTAACTTCTAACCTCGAGCGGTGATCCGGACATAAGAAGGATGATCTCGTCTTTGCTTATCCGTTTACCGCTTTCAGCGCTACATCAAATAGTAAATGCAAAATACGAAAACAATAGTTGTCATATTTTGCGCAAAAAAAGAAAAAGAGAGAACTGATCGGTTTATAGCCGAAAGGTTCTCTCTTTTTATTATGAACTTGTATAGATCGATTTACAGTATCTCTATCAGCGTTGCCGCCTTCAGCTCGATCTTGCTCGAGCTTGGGTAATTAGCGTTGACGTAGTTATATACGACGGAGTAGATGATTATCTCGTCGCCGACCTGGGGCGGTGACGTCATAGCGCCGTAATTGTTTCCGTCAAGGTCGTTTAGGCCGTAGACGTAGATCATGTCGCCATTATCGTCGGTGAGGTAGAGGTTGCCGTAGATAAGGCCGTTGCCCGTTTCGATTGCGGTCACGGTGCCCTTGACGTAGTATTTTTCAGCGCTGGACTTGTTCTCACCGAGCGTCGCACCGATGCTGAGCAGCTCGGATACGGGCGTCGTATTATAGCTCGTGTGATTGACGGTCAGGTTGCCTTCCTTAATATAGTCGGCAACGAGGTCACGGGCGTATAGCTCCGCATCGTATCTCTCAACCTCCGTCAGCCTGTTCGACGCATAGGAGGAGGTGTAGGTGTCAACGAGGATGTAGTAGGTCCGTGATCTATCGATCTTTGATGCATCGAGCTTCGGGTAGACGTGATAGTCGCTGCTTGTGTTGTTGATAAATCTGCTGATAAGATTGCTGCCCGAGATCGAGCAAACGACGAGCTGATTATTAAAGGGTAAAAGACTTAACAGGTCGCTGTATGAAACGATGCCGGAATGAAGATCATAGGGCGATCTCGTTCTTAAAAATCCGCCGCCTATCGTGATCTCGTATTTATCGCCAAACAGCTTGTCTGCCGCCTCGTAGTAGAGCTTTGCGACTAGCTCCTCGAGCGCATAGTCGTCAAGAGCGTTGTCAACTCTGCCGAGCGGCTTCGTCGCCTTTTCTATAACGTCGGCATACTTTTCTGCGATAGCAAGCGTGTCGGGGTCGTCGGGATAGCGTGAGTAGGCAGAGCTGTAAACTATCTCCGCCTCCGAAACCGACTTTGTTCCCGTAACCGAGTTTACGCCGATCTCTGCGTGCGTTATACC
Organism: Clostridia bacterium; assembly: GCA_017501245.1. Taxonomy (GTDB): domain Bacteria; phylum Bacillota; class Clostridia; order Oscillospirales; family CAG-272; genus UBA1740. The sequence continues at coordinate 6,107 of JAFVXI010000028.1, read as the reverse complement.
TCTGTTTTCTCCGCCGCCCTGGAGATGATAGACTCCGTAGCCGTCCGTGGTAACGTATGCCTGGTGAGTATGTCCCTCAAAAACGATGTCGATATAGTCGCCGCTGAGCGCCGCAGCATCGTAGCCACCCTCGCCGTCGTGCAGTGAATAAACTATAAGGTCTGCGCCCGCCGCCTTGAGCTTCATCGCCTCGTCCTTAACAAGCCTCGTCAGCTCGCTGCCGACCTTGAAATGCACGCCCGCAACCATCTCGGCAAGGATAGAGGAGTAGCAGTCGCCGATAGCGCCGATAATGCCTATCTGTATATCCCCTCTCTCAACCATGACCGATGGCTTACAGTAGTCGACCCTCTTGCCCGTGTCGTTGTCGTAGACGTTTATAGCAAGGAAGGGGAAGTTTGCAACCTCAAGGTTGTTGACGATATATTCCTCGCCCCAGTCGTATTCGTGGTTGCCGAGCGTCATCGAAACGATACCGATGGAGTTCATCCATTCGGTGATGATCCTACCGTAGGTTAGGCTCGATTCCGCCGTACCCTGCCACATATCTCCCGAGGAGAGCAGGATCGTGTGATCGTCGATCTCCGCCATAGCGTCGAAGTAGCCTGCCAGCTCGTCGACTCCGGGCTGCGTGTCTGTATCACAGAACTTTCCGTGCAGGTCGTTTATAGCGTAGATATCTATAACGACGATAACGCTCTCGTAGCAAACGTCACAGCTGCCGTTGTCGTCGGCATCCTTGTGCGCTATGCACTCCTCGTCGTCGGGCTTGCTTTCAACAGGCGTGTCACAGCTGTCACACTTACCGTCGCCATCGTTGTCGGTGTGGTTAGTGCATTCGTCGCCGCCGCCGTCGTCGGGCTTGTTTTCGACAGGCGTGTCACAGCTGTCGCACTTACCGTCGCCATCGTTGTCGGTGTGGTTAGTGCATTCATCGTCGCCGCCGTCGTCAGGCTTGCTTTCAACAGGTGTGTCACAGCTGTCGCACTTACCGTCGCCATCGCTGTCGGTGTGGTTAGTGCATTCATCGTCGCCGCCGTCGTCAGGCTTGTTTTCGACAGGCGTGTCACAGCTGTCGCATTTGCCGTCGCCGTCGCTGTCGGTGTGGTTAGTGCATTCATCTATCACGGGAGCAAAATATCTCACCATATTGCTCCAGTCGCTAGTCTTATGGGCTCCGGTGCTGTCGAGCGCTCTTACGATGATATAGTCGCCGTCGTCGAGCATTATTCCGACGACGTCGGCTGCGACGATGCTTGAGCCCATATTGATGCTGATCTCATATCCGTCAGCGCCGGGAACGCTCCCCCAATTTGCAAAATTGTCAACAAGAGTTAGCACAGGAGCTGCTAGCTGCTCTCTTTCGTCGGGCTTGTCTATGTCGCCGCCGTCGGGTGACGAGCCATACTTCAGCGGTTTGCTCCAGTCGCCGGTCTTGTAGCTTTCGCCGTCGCCTACCGCACGTACGCGGATGCTCTCGCCTTCCTTCAGCGTATGGGAGAAGGTGTTTTCATCTGCGTGTATGATCTGTATTCCGACGCTGATGTCATATCCGACAGCTCCCTCGATCCTGCCCCATGTGGCAACGTCGCCGGCAAGAGCTACCGTAGGCGTGCCGAGCTTTTTTGGGCCCTCCTCCTCGGGCGGGAAGAGCAGCTCGCAGGATGTCAGCGCACCGAGCGCCGCCAGCACCAGGCAGGCTACGAGAAACAGAGAAATGATTTTTTTCATAGATAGATTGCTTCCTTTCGGGGCTCAGTCCTACCTAGACGCCTCGTCAGCTCACGCCGACGGTCACCACGGCAGGGAAGTTTTATAGCTTGATTATACCATACGCACAAGCTAAACGCAACAGATATATATTTATTTTTTTAAATACGTTTTGATGGCACATCCGACGAGGGCTGCCGTCACTTGAGGCATAAAAAAGCCACCCCAAGACCTGGCAAGGGGTGGCGTCGTTTTTTCTGCGTTGTTTATTTAGCCTCGGGCTGCTGATTAAAGCTTTTTTGTGCGCATTAATAGAGCTTTGCGCCCTCGTTCGCCGCGCTTGTAGCGGAGCTTGCGGAATTACGGATATTCTTTACGAGTGCGTAAGGATAAACGAATACCGAAACGACTAAGCCGATGGCGATAGCGAGCAGTCCGCAGATAACGGCGAGGATAATTCCAAGGATCCAGAAAAGGAGCTTGACCGTTAAGAGCCAAACGATGCCGTCGAGGTCGAGAGTGAAGATCAGACCGGGCATCTTAACGAAGCCCCAGCTGAAGATCTCAGCCATCATATCGCCGACGAAGTTGCCGCCGAGGATAAGGCAGGAGATAAGAGTGAAGGAGCAAGCCGCAACTGCGATCCAAAGGGGCAGAAGCCCGAAATCCGATGCGTTGACAGACGTAACGATGCCAACCGTCAGCAGCACTGCGGCAACGATGCCGCTCCATACGAAGGAGTGAATTCTTTTTGTCATTTTGAGTTAGCCTCCATTAAAAAGTTATCTTTTCTCCGATATATGCGATGATGATATCGGGGGTAATTAAGCTCTTATTGTCAATAAAAGTAGGGATAAGAGTGTCATAATCCTCAAGGATCTTGTTAAGCTCGTCGGCCGAGACGCCAACCGAAACGTTGACCTTGTTCGTCGCCTTTACGTCGTCGATAAAGGTCTCGTAGTTCTCCTCCTGGACGAAGATCATAGGAACCTTGACGGTGTGCTGTACGTACGTGTCGTTAGCCGCATCGTAGGAGTAGACATACTGGGTTCTGAACTCTATGTCGAAGCGCCTTGAGAACATCTTGAGGCCGAGGCCACCAACGGTCTTAGCCTCCCACGCAGTGGACGAGCCGTTTACGTAGAGCTTGGCGGGCTCCTCACCGACAGCCTCAACGTACTTAATGGACTCTATGCCGCCGATATCCGCAAGGTTAAACCAAAGGGTGTTGTAGGTGATGGAGGAGAGCGTTTCCATAACCTCGTAGCCGACGAGGGCGCCGCTCTCGACGTCGTAAAGCTCGCTGATATATCCCGTGAAGCCGAGCAGGCCGCTCGCCTTGTTTCCGACTACGGAAACGTTATCCTCGGTTATGTAGAACTCAGCCGCACTTGCAACCTCGACCTCGCCTGCCGTCAGATATTCGTATATCTTACCCGAAACCGAGCCGTCGTCATCTCTCGAAACGGAGAACATAGCACGTCTGATGCCGAGATATTTGATAGCAAACTCGTAGGAGCCGTCGAGGACGGTGTAGGTGAGGGCGTTTGCATCACCGAGCTGGATCCTTGCAGTCTTCTCGCCGCTTCGGGTGTCCATAGCCAGAGCGATCTGCACGGTTTGCTCGCCAAGCACGGGGAGCGTTGCGGTGTAGTCAAGGACGTAGGTCATGATCTCACCGTTAAAATTAATAGTCACGTTATATATCCCGCTCTCAAACTCGTGATGTGCGGTGTCGCCGGGGTTTTTATCAAAATAGTTGTTGAATGCGGCGATAGAGGTAGCCGAAAGGCTCTCTACGGTGCTGAGCACATTGAAGAAGGTCATAGACTGAGAGAGGTTTTGAAGCACCATGCCCCACTGCTCGCCGTGTCCGTAGGTGATATCCGAGATATCAACGAAGGTAGAGTAATCACTCACGATGTCATCGGGGTCAACGAGATTAGCGCTGTAATCAAATCTCATGCTCTCGGGGATATAGCTGAAGGGGTTAAGCTCGTAGCCCGAAAGCAGAGCCTCAAGCAGAGCCTTGACGTCAACGACCTCGTTCCAGAAGGCGAAGCACTCGACGTCGCCCGTGATCTCTCTATCGAAATCAACTGCGATGTATTCATCCTGCGAGCTGCTCCATCCCATAAACTTATGGTTTTCGAGAGTGGGTGCCTCGGGGGCTGTTGCCTTGCTTCCGTATTCTACGGTCTGGGGCTCGACCTCGCTGCCACCGTTTGTATTAAAGCTTACGGTGTATTTCTGCTTAACGGCAGAAACCTTTGCATAGTAGCTCGCATCCCCAGCGGCTACGGGCAGCTCTATAAGCACGTCGCCTCCCGCAGTGGCAGACCATCCCTCAAAGGTGTAGTCCCATTCTGCGGTATCGGTAACCGTGTAGCTGTAAGAGGGAAGCTTTCCTTCCTCGACCGTCGAGGTCGTGATCGTCTCTCCGTCCTCGTCTACCCACGTGATAGTGTAGGTAACCTTGGGCGTTTCGTCTCCCGGGGTTTCTTCGCCCGGTGTATCCTCCCCGGGGAGGTCACCACTGGGTGTATCGTCGCCGGGCTTGTCCGTCTCTGGCGAGCCACAGCTTGCCATAGAGATGAGAATTGCGATAAGTACGAGTAAGAGCGCTAGTGTCCTTTTCATTCCATTTTCCTCCATTAAATTAAAAAGAGCGTCAACCGAGGCCAACGCTCCGAAAAACGCGAGACCCCAATTGTCGCCAAACAAATTAATTAAATAGATAAGGTAAATCTTTACTATAACCATTTAATCGAGATCTGCATTTTTACCAGAATGAGGAAAATGGTCATAGCTAAAAAAGGTATAACTATCCCTTAGATAAAGATACCCAAAAATCTATTATTTAATTTGTTTGGCAGAGTTATTATAGCACATATATACGGGAATTGCAACGGGAAAATAAAAAAAGGCGGCAGTGTGCTCACGCCGATCAAAAAAACACCTCTTTATGACTCCTTATGCGAAAAATTCCACTTGACAACAGACGAGAAAGCATATATAATACTATTACCTAATTCATCTATGGGACCGCAATGGTTTCGACAGGGGTTTTGAGGTATGATAAGCGTGGCGGGCAGGATAATCCCGTTAAAATGTCCAACTTAAATAATAAACGACAACAATAAAGTTGCTCTTGCAGCGTAAGCTGTGATGCGGCGATAATGCCGCCCGTACCGTGGGAGAGGACTACGGCTCCCGCCGTGCGTCAAATCAGTAGTGAACATGAACCGAGAGTTGCTCCTGTATCGGTCATGCATCAAGGAGCTACCAAGCTGAGTAGCCTGTCTGTCGGCAGCTCGGCGAGGGAATCTTAATAGATAGACTGCCCACGGAGAAGGTTATATCAAGAGGTCTTTGGACACGGGTTCAATTCCCGTCGGTTCCACCAAACGTGTATTGGACGAACACTTACTTCTTTAGCGGCGGCTTCGCCGTAAAGGTTTCGCTCTGATACGAACAGAAAAACGCCATCTTAGATTAAAGTCTAAGGTGGCGTTTTTCTGTTCGTGGAACCGTTTTAAACTGTTGGGGGTTCTTGCATTGGAAAGCCTTGAATCTCGAAACCTGTGGAAATCAATTTCGCCTTGAATTCATTCTCAAATTTGTTGATTTTGGTTTTATCAACGACAATAACAAGGTTCTTTCGAGCTCTTGAGCAGCCAACATAGAACAATTTATAAGCTGTTAGAATTCCTTCAATCTTTGAAATCTTAAATATGTTTTTAGCATTACTTACCGTGCTTTTAGCCAAATAAGCTGTAAAATCATCTTTCAATAATGCCTCAAAGAGTTTGTTGTCTCGATATGTGTTCAAAACTTGGTTGCTATATTCGGCAAGAAGTTTTTTGTTCGCTTCATTCTTATTGTGAGTTTCAGCAGTAAGGTCACTTATTTTCATCCCCAACTTTGCTTCGACTTCCATTATTATTTTGCTATATGAATAAAACAAGTCCTCAAATTCCGGCAACGAAAAAGTATTTTTTGACCACAGTTCAAAGAAGGAATGCATACGAACATTTGGGGTGGAATAATTATCCGCGGCAACAAAAACTACCGACTGATGGCTCTCTCCTTTTACACCGTGTTGGGTAGATATATAAGGTGTACTTAGATAGTTAGCAAGATTCTTAATTTCTGCGATTTCAATATTTAATACTTGCTGATACTCAGCACTTTCCTCATAAATATTTTTGACAGTAGCAGATATAAGAGATTGCTCAAACAAGCATTCTATAACATCCTTGATTAGACAATTTTCTCTTTCGTAAACAATTTTGACAGCCTCAAAATTATCTAGTAGTACATTTATATACGTATGCCTTTTCAAATGGAACAATGATTAATTAAAAAATTTATTTTACTTTATGCATACCGAAATA
>JAFVXI010000027.1 GCA_017501245.1 Clostridia bacterium | reverse complement strand
GCAATATCCATAAAGACCAATGTATGCTCATCCTCATACACCCTAAAACTCGGGATATCTCCGTTTACTATATTACAGAACACACAATCCATTGTAATTACCTCTATACGTCATCATTCGTCAAATTCAAGTTTATCGATTGGTTAGATTATACCATAAAAACGGCAAAAAGTAAATATGACGGCGTGGTTTTTACAAATTGAACCGCCATATAAAACACAAAAAGCCCTGCCGAAGCAGAGCTTTTTTTGTATTCGACAAAGTCGAAATTATCTCTTCGAGAATGGTCGCAAAGGGAAGAGAGAGGCTCCGTCGGGCAATAGATCTTTTGCTTCGTTAATATTCGCAGCTTGGAGCCTTATTCCAAGCTGCCGCAAGGCGAGCTTGCGGTACCGAATCTTAACACGTTCTCTCAGAGATAATCAAAAAAACAAAAGCCCTGCCGAAGCAGAGCTTTTGAAAAGTATTTTTTTTGATTATCTCTTCGAGAACTGAGGAGCGCGACGTGCAGCCTTGAGACCGTACTTCTTTCTCTCCTTCATTCTGGGGTCACGAGTGAGAAGGCCTGCCTTCTTGAGAAGGGGCTTGTAAGCCTCGTCAGCGGTGAGAAGCGCACGAGCAACGCCGTGACGGATAGCGCCTGCCTGACCGGAGAAGCCGCCGCCGTTAACGTTAGCAACGATATCAAACTTACCAACAGTGTCGGTAACGCCGAAGGGCTGGTTTACGATGAGCTTAAGGGTATCAAGGCCGAAGTAATCATCGATGTCTCTGCCATTGATGGTTATAACGCCCGAACCGGGATAAAGACGAACTCTTGCTACAGACTTCTTTCTTCTGCCTGTACCGTAGAAATAGGGCTTTGCACTGGTATACATATTATTCTATCCTCCCTTATTAGTCAAGTACGATAGGCTTCTGAGCAGCCTGCTCGTGGTTTTCGCCTGCGTAAACGTGCAGACGAGTGAACGCCTTAGCGCCAAGAGTGTTGTGAGGGAGCATACCCTTAACAGCGAGCTCCATAGCGAACTCAGGGCGGGTAGCCATAAGGGTCTTGTACTGGATCTCCTTGAGGCCGCCGATGTAGCCGGAATGATGACGGTAATACTTCTGCTCAAGCTTTCTGCCGGTGAGAACAGCCTTAGAAGCATTGATGATGATTACGAACTCGCCGCAATCAGCATGGGGAGTGAATTCGGGTCTGTGCTTACCGCGAAGAATATTAGCAGCCTTAACAGCAGTCTTGCCGAGAGGCTGGCCTGCAGCATCGATAACAAACCATCTGCGCTCGATGGTCTCTGCCTTTGCCATGAAAGTGGACATAGTTTTTTCCTCCATAATTTTTCGAGTCTTTTTTCAAGCTCGTCTATTATAACATAAGAGGCGAGGGCTGTCAATAGGTTTTCCAAAACTTTTTAGCAGGAAATCAAAATAGAAAACGAGAACTCTCAAAAGCTCTCGTTTTCTCTCATTTCCTCGCTTTTCCTTGGCTGCGAAAAATAATATTTTTTCAAAAAAAATTGTGAAAACAGCCCAAAACGCCCTAGATCTGCTTATGAACGCTCTTATATTCGTCGTAGTAGCGATAGTATTTGCAGTCGTTCGTCAGCCCGGACATATACTCGACCATCTCGTCCTCGTCGAGCGAGAGCGAGCAGGAGTAGGAGTCGGTGTATTCGTCGTAGTCGTAAAACTCGCAGCTGTCACAGCTCGAGCGTCGCTTTCCCATATATTTAGAAAAGTCAAGTGCCATTTTTCCACCTCGTGCGTGGGTGCCGCCCACGTAATAAACAAGCTTGATAGCCCTCTTGCATATGCCGCCTTATCTGATCGGCAATCTCCCACCGCCCCCCTTAAGGTCAGGGCAGGGAAGCGTCGCCGTCAAAGGCTGCAGCGGGGGCAAAAGCCCGAAGCCCGATCAGATAAATCTCGAAATAACGACAGCCGCGATAACGACCAGCGCAAGCGCAAGAGTTGCAAGAAGGGCGATCTTGATGTCCTTCTTCATAGCACGCTCGGAGCGGGCTACCTCCTCGTTATAAATCCTCTCAAGCTCCTCGTCGATCTCCTTGCCCATAGTGAGGAGCATCTCCTTGGGGTCGGCTGCTGCGCCGAGCCTCTCTGCCGCCTCGTCCACACGAGCGTTAAACCTCTCGATAGCGCCGTTCAGCGCATCCTCGTTCACCTCGCCGTCCTCGACGACGGCCTCCGCGGAAATATAGTAGGTGTCATCCTCGGATAAGCCCTCTGCGCTAAGAGCTAGAGATGCGAGGATCATAAGGGGCTCTGCCTCAGTGTCCGAAACGCTGTTCTCAGCCACCTCGCACTCCGAAGTTACCTCAACGCCCACGATATCAAGCTTATCCTTTGCATCGGCTACGAGAGCCTCAAGCCTTTCTTTTGCTTCAATATACTTCATTCTTTTCTCCAATTTGTTAATCTTTATTTACAAAAAATAAGTTTTTGCTGTTTTTGTCCGCCGGAGCCGACTTGATTTTGCAACCGGTGACGTGGCTTTACAGCAGCTTCGTATCGATGATGTAGCTGCCCTCGCGCCGCTTTACTCCGTATTGGCATTCGCAGGCTAAGCGGAAGATCATATCTGCGTTAACTCCGACGCAGTTGTCTATCCCGTCCAAAAACTCGGCTGCCGCAGGGTGGAAGTCCGAGGTCGTTGCAAAGATGCCCCTCGTTCCCTGAGCGGCGCAAACCGCACCGTAAAAGCCTCTCACGGCCGTTTCGTTCGTCATCTCCAAGCGGTTTTTCGCCTGTATCATCAGATGCTCGCGGAAGCCGAGCGAGTCAACGGTCTTGATGATGCCGTCGATGCCTCCGTCAGCGCTTCCGCCCGTAACGTAGCACTCGGTGATAGTCTTGCCCGTCGAGGCTAAATGCTTCGAGAGCAGAGTAAGGATATAATGCTCAAAGAACTCTCCGCCCTTGGCGTGGATCCTCGCCAGCAGCTCACTCTTGAGCGCCAGCATCTCGCTTATGTCCTCAAGCCTCGCCCTCTTTTCGGGTGCGATCCTGTATTCGCCTGCCTCAAGGGTTATGAGGCCGAAGCTCGTCAGCCTCTTGATGACGTGACCGATCAGGCTGTGAAGGATGCTGTCGTCCTTCTTGCTCGCCGTTCTGTCGGTGCCAAATCTCTTCTCCAGCGCCCCTCTAAGCTCCTGCCTTGTCATCGAGCGCTCGCTGAGCAGAGCGATCAGCTCCTTTTCGCAGCTCTCGGCTCTTAGCGCAAGAGGCTTCGACGCCTCTCGCCTTAAAGTGCCGTTCTCCTCTTTGAGAACACCATTAGCCGTCATCTCGTCGACGAGAGCGCCGATGGCGCCTCTCAGCTCGCTCACGGGGCCGAGTGGGCATTCTCCGATAGGGGAGCAGTTGAGCAGCTTCTCGGTCAGCGAGCGTATCAGCTCCTCTCGCCCGAGCTCGGTTTTGCCGAGCGCCGTGAGTATTTCTTTATATAATCTCTTTCTGTTGATCATTCCGTCACCTCGGTCGGGAACTGGCTCTTATAAAGATGCGCATAGAAGCCGCCCCTTCTGACAAGCTCGCCGTGCTTTCCCTGCTCAACGATGTTTCCGTCCTTCATAACAAGGATAACGTCGGCCTCTTTGATGGTCGAGAGCCTGTGCGCAACGATAAAGCTCGTGCGCCCCTGCATAAGCTCGGCAAACGCCTTTTGAATCCTTATCTCCGTTCTCGTATCTATCGAGGATGTTGCCTCGTCGAGGATGAGTATCGGAGGCAGTGCAAGCATTATTCTCGTTATGCAGAGCAGCTGCTTCTGTCCCTGCGAGAGCCCCTCGCCTCCCTCACCGATAACGGTGTCGTAGCCGTCCTTCAGCCTCTTGATGAAGCTGTGGGCGTGTGCCGCCTTAGCCGCCGCAACGATCTCTTCCTCGGTGGCGTCGGGCTTGCCCATAACGATATTGTCACGCACCGTTCCGTGCGCAAGCCAGGTGTCCTGAAGCACCATTCCGTAGTTCGAGCGCAGGCTATGCCTCGTGACCTCTCTGATATCCTCCCCCTCGACCCTGATAGAGCCGCTCTTAACGTCGTAGAAGCGCATAAGAAGGTTTATCAGCGTGGTCTTTCCGCAGCCCGTAGGACCGACGATGGCGATCCTCTCGCCGGGCTTGACAGAGAGCGATAGCCCCTCGATCAGAGGCTTTTCGGGAGTGTAGGAGAAGTGCACGTCCTCAAGCTCGACCCTGCCCTCGGCTCTTCCGAGAAGCCCCGCACCCGCATCGCTCACCTCGGGCTCAGCCTCGATGAGGTCAAACACACGGGATGCGCAGGCGAGAGCGTTCTGGAACTCGGCGATAACGCCCGAGATCTCGTTGAACGGCTTGGTGTACTGATTCGTATAGGCTAAAAGACAGGACAATTCACCGATCGTGAACGCCGCCTCAGCCCCGAGCGAGCCGATGGCGAGCAGAGCGCCCGTGAGCGCAACCGCCGCATAAACTACGCTGTTGATAAATCTCGTCGTGGGGTTAACGAGCGAGGAGTAGAAGATGGCGTCGAGCGTCGCACGCCCGAGCCTGCCGTTAGCGTCGGCAAATCTCTCGCACGCCTCATCCTCATAGGAAAACGCCTTGACGAGCTTCTGGTTTCCGATCATCTCGCCGATGAGCGAGGTCGCCTCCGCCTCTCTCTCGGATCTCTCCTTAAACATCGAGTGCGTCCTCGAGGCGATGAATTTTGCGATAAAGAGCGACATCGGCGTCAGCACGACGACGACTATCGCCACGATCCAGTTGATATAGATCATAAATGCGAGAGTTCCGATGATGGTCAGAACGCCCGTAAACAGCTGAGTAAAGCCGAGGAGCAGACCCTCGGTAAACTGATCCGCATCGTTGATGACCCTGTTGACGGTGTCGCCGTGCGGATGCGTGTCGATATAAGAGAGGGGAAGCGAGCTCATCCTTCTGAAGGCGTCGTTTCGCATATCTCTTACGACGTGATAAGCGACCCTGTTGTTGATCGTGCTCATCAGCCACTGCGCAAGTGCGGTCAGCCCAATGAGAATTGCCGCTGTGCCGAGCTTCTCTGCGATGGCGGGCATATCGACGTAGCCCGAGCCGATGATATCTATGATATCACCGATGATCATGGGTATATACAGCGTCAGTGCGACGGTGACGAGAGCGAGAAGGATAGACACGGGCAGAAGCAGCTTGTATCTGCCTATATATCTGAGCACCTTGCCGAGTGTTCCTCTCTTTGCCTTTTCCTGCTTCTTAGCCAACCTGCTCACCTCCTCCGAACTGAGATTCGTGGATCTCACGGTAGATATCGCAGGAGCCGAGGAGCTCCTTATGGCTTCCGACTGCCACAGCCTCTCCGTCCTCAAGCACGACGATCTTGTCAGCGTGCATGATAGAGGAGGTCCTCTGCGACACGATAAACACCGTGCGCTCACCCTCAAGGGTCTTGATCGCCCTGCGGAGTGCGGCGTCGGTTGCGTAGTCGAGAGCCGAGGCGGAGTCGTCAAGTATAAGTATATCGGGCGAGCCGACGAGAGCCCTTGCGATGGTCAGCCTCTGCTTCTGTCCGCCCGAGAGGTTCTGTCCGCCCTCCTCGATGATGGCGTCCAGGCCGCCCTTTTCGCAAACGACGTCGTAGACCTGCGCCACCTTTAGTGCCTCTGCTATCTCTGCGTCGGTTGCGTCCTTATGCCCGAGGCGCATATTGTCCCTGACCGTGCCGCGGAAAAGCACCGCACGCTGGGGAACGATGCCGATCCTCTCGCGCAGCGCCACGACGTCGTAGTCTTCAACCGGAACGCCGTCGATAAGCACCTTGCCCTCCGTAGCGGGGTAGAAGCCCGGGATGAGGTTGACGAGCGAGGTCTTGCCCGAGCCCGTGCCGCCGATGATGCCGACGGTCTCTCCGCGCCTGACCGTGAGGTCTATACCCGAGAGGGAGGGCTCCGAGGAGCCGCCGTAGGTGAGCGAAACACCCGAGAGCGAAACGGCAACGTCGCCGCCTGCCCCCTCGGTGATCTCACCCGAGCGCTCGCTCGAGGGGATGTCAAGCACGTCTGCGATCCTCGATGCGCTTGCAAGCGCACGTGTGATCTGAATTATCAGGTTCGCAAGCTTTATCAGCTCGACGAGTATCTGCGACATATAGTTGTAGAGCGCAAGCACCTCGCCCGCACTGAGCACTCCGTCGGACACCTGTATTGCGCCAAGCTCCATAAGCCAGAGGATGGCGAGGTTGATGATGACGTATGTGAGGGGGTTGAGGAGCGAGGAGATCATTCCGACCTTCTTCTGTATGCCGGTCAGATGCGTGTTAGCCTCCGAGAAGGCTGCCATCTCGTCCTCCTCCTGGCAGAAGGCGCGGATGACCCTCACGCCGGAGAGATTTTCCCTCGTGCGTAAAAGAATTCCGTCGGTCGCATTCTGCGTGCGCTTGTAGAGCGGCATTGAGATCAGCATAATGCTGAACACCACCACGGCAAGGATCGGGATGACCACGGCAAAGCTGATAGCCGAGCGTGCATCAACGATAAACGCCATAATGAGCGCACCGAAAACGACGAAGGGTGAGCGCAAGAGCAGCCTTAACGCAAGGTTCAGTCCATTCTGTACCTTGGAGGTGTCCGCCGTCATCCTCGTCATCATAGTCGACGTGCCGAGCCTGTCGATGTCGCTGTACGAGAAGGTCTGTATCTTGTCAAAAAGTGCGCCTCTTATGCGTGTGGCAAAGCCGACCGACGCCTTAGCGCAAAAATATTGTGCTACCACCGAGAAGCCGAGACCGACGGCACCGAAAAGCACGAGAAGAATGCTCATAAATACCGTGTGTCCGACGCCGCCCTCGCCGCCGATGCCGTAGTCAACGATGGATGCGACGATCAAGGGGACGATCAATTCAAGCGTAGCCTCGCAGAGCTTAAAGAGCGGGCCGAGCACGCTCTCCTTGTATAAGCCCTTAAGATGTTTCAAAAGTCTTTTCAAGCCTTTATCCTCCGTGGGCAGATCACGCCGCCCACATAAAACGATTATCGGGATCGCCTCCGCACGTGCGCGCGAAGGAAAATGCGGGAGGTCGGGCGCGACGGAAAAGCCGAGGCGCAGAGACGATCCTCTCGCAAGGATAGCACCGACGCTCAGGATGAGTATAGTAAACCTGTTCGAGTGTCGGTGCTATGAGAGATAAAAGTCGGTTATTTGCTAACCATTATTTGCATTTTACGGTGTAAACGAAGCTCTCTTGCTCGCCTGCGGGGAGAGTGACGTTAAGTCTGTTTTCCCAGACCTCGGCGCTCACGCCGTCGCCGGGGAGGCCGGACCAGGGCTCGATGCAGATGTATCTTGCGCTCGAGAGCGGCCACTTCCAGAGTGCGAGGTAGGGCAGGTTATCCGACCAGGAGATCTCGAGCGAGCGCTCGCAGGCGGGATTATAGAGCTTGACCTTGCCGAGGGTGTCGGAGAAGATGAGCGTATCCTGAGAGTAGATCTCCTCCTCCGAGATAGTGTATTCGCCGCCTTCGATGGGATATGCCTCGATAGCTCCGGAAACAAACTTGGTGTCGGTGAGCAGGTGATGCGTCAGGCAGTTCGTCTCGCCGAAATGAAGCTTGTAGGTCTCTACGGGCTCATCGCCGAGGAGGTTGAAGGCGGGGTGCCAGCCGAACATAAAGGGCATAGCGGCTCCGTCCTTGTTATAGACGGTAAAGCTGACCCTCAGCGTGTCGCCCTCAAGGGCAAACTCAGCTTCGAGCTTGAACTCAAAGGGGAAGGAGGCGTAGCTCTCGGGCGTCGTTTCGATTGCGAGAACGAGCCTGTCGTCCTCCACCGTCTCGGCGGCAAAGTCGCTCGTGTGGGCGAAGCCGTGCTTACCCATATTGTAGCTCTTGCCCTGATAGGTGTAGGTGTTTCCGACGATCCTGCCGCAGGCAGGGAAGAGCACGGGGGCGTGGCTGTTCCAGATCTCGCCCTGCCAGATATATTCCTCAGCTGCCGATGCGAGCGAGATGAGCTCGGCGCCCATGCTGTCGATCTTGGCGGTCAGAGTGCCGTTCGATATAGTGTATATCATAACGATATCTCCTATCAGTGCTTCTTGGTTGCGATCTCGGAGAGGAGCTTAGCGGTGAAGTCTGCGAGAGAGAACTTTCCGCCCTCGCCCTCAACTCTTGCACGGACGGTAACGCTCTCTGCGTTCATCTCGTCCTCACCGACGACAACCATGTAAGGAACCTTGTCGAGCTGTGCCTCGCGGATGCGGTAGCCGAGCTTCTCGTTTCTGTCGTCAAGCTCTGCTCTGATGCCGTGAGCCTGAAGGGTGTCAACGACCTTCTTGCCGTAGCCGTTAAAGTCGCTGACGACGGGGATGACCGTAACCTGCGTGGGAGCAAGCCAGAGGGGGAGCGCACCCGCATACTTCTCGATGATGAGCGCAAGCGTTCTCTCGTAGCAGCCCATGGAGGTGCGGTGGATGATATAGGGGGTCTTGGTGGTGTTGTCACGGTCAACGTACTCCATGCCGAACTTCTTAGCTAAGAGCATATCGACCTGGATGGTAACGATGGTGTCCTCCTTGCCGAAAACGTTCTTGCACTGGATGTCGAGCTTAGGACCGTAGAACGCCGCCTCGTCAATTCCGATTACGTAGTTCTCTCTGCCGAGGTAGGTGTCAAGCAGCTCGCCCATGATGGACTGAGCCTCGTCCCACTGCTCGGGCGTTCCCTCGTACTTGTCGGTTCTCTTGGGGTCCCACTGAGAGAAGCGGAAGGAGCAGTCCTCCCAGAGGCCGAGAGTCTCGAGGCAGTGCTTAGCGAGGTCAAGGCAGCCCTTGAACTCCTCTGCGAGCTGATCGGGGCGAAGGATGAGATGTCCCTCGGAGATGGTGAACTGGCGGACTCTGATGAGGCCGTGCATCTCGCCGGAATCCTCGTTTCTGAAGAGGGTAGAGGTCTCGCCGAGACGCATGGGAAGCTCTCTGTATGAGCGCTTCTTATTAAGGAATACCTGATACTGGAAGGGGCAGGTCATAGGACGGAGAGCGAAGCACTCCTTGGTGTAGTCGTTGGGGTCGCCCATAACGAACATACCGTCGAGGTAGTGATCCCAGTGGCCGGAGATCTGGTAAAGCTCTCTCTTAGCCATAAGGGGAGTCTTGGTAAGAAGGTAGCCCCTCTTCTCCTCCTCGTCCTCGATCCATCTCTGAAGGCGCTGGATGGTTCTCGCACCCTTGGGCAGAAGGATGGGGAGTCCCTGACCTATCGAATCTACCGTGGTGAAATACTCAAGCTCACGGCCGAGCTTGTTGTGGTCACGCTTGAGAGCCTCCTCCTGAGCGGTAACGTATGCGTTAAGCTCGTCCTTGGAGGGGAATGCAATGCCGTAAACTCTCTGGAGCATCTTGTTGTTCTGGTCGCCCTTGTAATATGCGCCGGTGCACTGCGTGAGCTTGAACGCCTTGATCATACCGGTGGAGCGGAGGTGAGGACCTGCGCAAAGGTCAACGTACTCGCCCTGACGGTAGAAGGAGATGACGGCGTCGTCACCCAGCTCCTCGATCCTCTCAACCTTGTAGGGCTCGTCAAGCTCCTTCATAAGCTTGATAGCCTCGTCCTTTGGGAGCACGAATCTCTCGATAAGAAGGTTCTCCTTGACAATCTTCTTCATCTCAGCCTCGATTGCCTTGAGGATATCGGGAGTGAAGGAGACCTCGGAGTCAAAGTCCTGGAAATATCCGGTCTCGGTAGCGGGGCCGATGGTCTGCTTGGTGGAGGGATAGAGCCTCTTGACCGCATGCGCCATAACGTGCGCCGCAGTATGTCTGAAAACGTGAGCGCCGTCGGGGTCACGGAAGGTTAAGAGCGTAACTTCCGCCTCGTCCTCAACGACGGTGGAAAGCTCGGTGAGCTCTCCGTTTACCTTACAGGTGATGATCTCTCTTGAGATGATCTCGAGAGCGCGCGCAGCCTCGTAGACAGAGACGGCGCCGGGAGCGTCGTAGACCTCTCCCGTAGAAAATCTGATCTTTGCCATTTTTTCTTTTCTCCTTTATATAAAACGCATTTCGTAAATAACATTAAAAAAATAAAAGCGCCCGACCCACAAAAAGCAGCCTTGTGCTTTCGGGGTGAGGACGCAAAATGTCCGCACGGTTCCACCCGAGCGATTAACTCATTCGTAAGTATTAAGCTTTGCAGCCTCCATAGGGCTATGAATCGGGGCGCAGAGCTGCGCACTCATGCCCGTGCTGCCGTGGGCGGTATCCCTTCGGGCGCCGATACTGCGCTTTCAGCCTACTGACGCAGCTCTCTGATAGGGGCGGTTACCGTGGGACGTGTTCCACTACCGATATATTAGCACAAGAAAAAGTAATTGTCAACAAAAAATAAAAAATATTTTATCGAAAGTGCATATCTATACGGGGTGATTTGGTATATTTGGTAGATAGAGGGCAAAAATCGGTGTATGAATTTGGCACCCTGTGACCTTGACAAGTCGGATGCTATCTGTTATAATCAAATCGAAAAAACAATTCATTAAAACGGAGGTAACTCTAATGCAGAAGGTAAACATCACTCTCGGCAGCGTTCAGTCTGTCAGAGATTTCGTTCAGCAGGTCATCATGCTCGACTACGAGGTGGATCTCGTTCAGGGCAGATATATCGTTGACGCCAAGTCCATCATGGGCATCTTTGCGCTTGACACTCTTTCGCCCATCGAGGTCATCGCTCACACGGATAACGCTGATGCATTCTTCTCGGCTATCGAGAGGTTTATCGTTAAGTGATAGCCCGTCCCACTCGGCGAGCTTACGCTTAAGTTATTGGAATAGCGCCACGGCACTTTGCCCGTGGCGCTATTCTTTTTTGCAGTCTTTTTCTGACAGCCGTAAAGCTTACTTAATATAATTGAGGTTCTTTATATCGGAGAACACGAGCGGCTCACGGACGTCGGGGCGCTCGGTGTCGACCGTGATGTTCTCAAGCGTCAGCCCATCGATATGGCGGAAATAGATACCCTTAGCGGGCAGGATCTTGCCGTAAACGTAGACCTCGGGATAGCCTCCGTGTCCGTCGGGAACGTCGGGATCGAAGGACTGGCAGCCGCCGTCGAGCGAAAGGTGGAAGTTCCTGAGGGTGATGTTTTCGAGAGGAATGCCCTCGAGGCCGCAGCAGTTGGATGTCATCTGCCAGTCAACGTATCTGTTGAGCTTGAGGGTGTCAAAGTCGGGGTTTCTCTCAAACTGGTTCTTCGGGTTCATCATACCGAGGAATACCCAGGGATACTGAATATGATCCTGCATCTTAAAGGTCCTGTAATAGGTCTCGATGATCTCGTATTCGTGGTAGGGTCCCCTTGCGATAACGTTCTCGATAGTGACGTTTCTGATCCTTCCGATCTCACGTCCCTCGGGGCCTCTCATCCTCTTTCCGATGTGGATGAAGAGGGGGGCGTTAACGTTTTCCATCGTTACGTTTCTGATGGTGACGCCGTCGATAATAGCGCCGTCAACGCTCTCGATGGCGATACCCGTAATTCTGGTGTCGGTGATCATAATATTTTCGATGAGGATATTCTCAAAGCCACCGTTCGTCTCCGTGCCGAACTTAATGGAGGAGCAGCGGCTCCTGAGCTTGCAGTTCCAGACGTGGATATTGCGGCAGACGTCAACTCTGTTGAGATTGTAGGAGGACTTGAAAACAATGGCGTCGTCGCCCGCCTCGATCTCGCAGTCGTGGATGCGCACGTTCTTGGAGTTGTCGGGGCTGACACCGTCGATGTAAACTCTCATCTTCAGGCCGTAAACCTCAACCTCCTCACAGTCGGTAAAGTAGACCGCAAGGTCGGTGGAATTGTATATCTCAAGGTTGCAGACGGTAACCTGCTTGCAGCTGAGCAGAGAAATGGTCTTAGGTCCTCTGTTAACGATGTTTCGCACGTTGTCCTCGTCCCAGACCGAGCGCATATCGATAACGCCACCACCGGTAAAGGCGATGTTCTCGCAGCCCCTCGCAACGAACATCGAGCAGTTGAAATAGGAGTGCGAAACGTCCTGATAAAGCGGATAATCCACCTTCTCGTCGGGGGCGTAGTCGTAGAAGTCGAGCGAGCCGAGCAGCCTCGTGCCCTTGGGGATCTCGACGGTCACGCCGCTCTTCATAAAAACGGTTGCAAGCACGTAGTCGCCCTCGCCGAAAAGAACGGTTCCGCCGCCCGCCAGAGCGCAGGCGTCAACAGCCGCCTGAACTGCCTTGCTGTTAAGGGTCACGCCGTCGGCAACGGCACCGTAGTCATTAACGTTAAAGATCATTGTTCTGTCCTCGTTTTATTTGTTTTTTGTTTTTGCAATATAAAAAATCGTGTGCGCTATGCGCCGTTTTTTGGCGCGCCTGTTTGACGAGATCCTGCTGATCCCGCTGTATAGCGCCAACAAAAGGTTACATTTGAGCTGAAATAAACGGATTTCTACTCTTCAAGCAGCAGCTTATAAAGCTCGGACTTCGTCATTCCTCTGTCCTTAGCCGCCGCCTTTATCGCCGCCATTCTTGAGAGCCCGGCATCCTCGTAGTGCCCGACGTGCTCCTCGGGCGAAAGCATAGAGAGGTCCTCGCCTCCCTCGGGCGCTTTTCCGTCGCCACCTTCGACGACGAGCACGTATTCGCCTCTCGGCTCACTCTCTTCATAGTGCTTTATCGCATCGCCGAGCGTCGTGAGAGTTATCTCCTCGTTCAGCTTCGTCAGCTCGCGGCAGAGCGAGATGCGCCTAGCTTCGCCAAACGCCAGAGCCATGTCCGAGAGGGTTGCCCTCAGCTTGTGCGGCGCCTCGTAAAGGATCAGTGTTCTGTCGTCGTGCGCCACCGCTTCGAGCCTCTTTTTCCTCTCCGCCGCCTTAGCGGGAAGAAAGCCCTCGAAGGCAAATCTCGCCGTCCCGAGGCCAGAGAGAGCAAGCGCACTCACTGCCGCGCAGGCTCCGGGAACTATCCTTACGCTGACGCCTGCCTCGTGCGCCCTCTTGACGATCTCCTCGCCGGGGTCGCTTATTGCCGGCATCCCCGCATCGGTAACGACGGCGCAGCTCTCGCCCGAGAGTATTCTTGCTATTATCCTGTCTGCACTCTCGTATTTATTATGCTCGTGGTGGCTGACCAGCTCCTTTTTTATTCCGTAGCAGCCGAGCAGCTTTGCGGTGTTGCGAGTGTCCTCGGCGGCGATGAAATCAACCTCTGAAAGCACCTTCTTCGCTCTCTCGGAGATGTCCGCAAGGTTTCCTATCGGCGTTGCCACGAGATAGACGGTCGAGCCCTCCGTTCTGTTTTTTTCGCTAGTCATTTCTTTGCCCTCCTTGCCATAAAGGCATCGGGAAACGAGCCGTTTTCCATAATATATTCCATATCGGTGCCGTATTCCTTATGCGCCTTATCACGGTAGATGATCAAGGGCTTGGTCATTTTCATTCCGCTCCTGCCGCCTCTCTTGCCCTCGACGAGTATCATAGAGGGAGTGGCGTCCGGGTCGGCGTGAACCGCCGTCATCCTCTTGGGCTCTATCCCCGACGCACGCATCGCCGCAATAAGATCGGCAAGCCTGTCGGGGCGGTATACGGCGTAAAAATCTCCGCCCCAGCGCAGCATCCTCGCCGCCCCGGCGCAAAAGTCCTCGATCGTGCCGTTTTCCTCGTGCCTTGCCGCACGCTTTCCGCCCGAGCGGTTGAGGTAGCCCGAATCAGCCTTCATATACGGCGGATTTGTAAAGACGGTGTCAAGGTCCTCCGCCTTTACCTCTCTGAGGTCGGCATGCAGGCTCTTTATCCTGCCCTCAAGCCCGTTGTATTCGAAATTTCTCTCTGCCAGAAGGGCGTATTCCTCCTGCACCTCGATGCAAAGGATCTCTCCGACCTTACCCCTCGTGGCAATCAGCATCGAGACGATGCCCGTGCCGCCCCCGAGCTCGGCGCCCGTCTTGTAGCCCCCCGGCATATACGCCGCAAGCAGGAGTGCGTCGGTGCCAAAGGTCAGACCCTCGGTGTTTTGTATAAGGGAGAGGTCGTCGTTAACGTAGTCGATCCTCTCGTTTTCCCTAAGCTCCATCTATTTTACAAAAAAGCGGCTCTGCCGCAGTTCCTTCATCATATTAAAAGAATAACCGCATCCTCGGCACCGACCGTCTGCCGAAGCATCAGTACGCCGAAAATGCGGTTAATAAGTATCCCCAAGGAAGAAGAATTACTCCTCGGAGGGTGCACCTACGGGGCAAGCGTCTGCACAGCTACCGCAGCTTACGCATGCGTCAGCGTCGATAACGTACTTGTCATCGCCCTCGGTGATGCAGCCGGTGGGGCAAGCATCAGCACAAGCGCCGCAAGAGATACACTCATCGGAAATCTTGTATGCCATTATAGATACCTCCATGTAAGATGTTTCCAAGTCGGGCGTGCGACCCGACAACAATATTCTATCATATTAAAGGAAAAAATCAAGTCTATTTCAAAAAAAAGTGAAAAAATCGACAGCTGCCCGATCAGTCCTCGACGATATCCTCGTCTGCGTCCTTCTCCTCGCGGTTCTCCTGCCCGCGCTTTCCGAGCCTGATGACCCTGATCTCCTTCATGCTATAAAGCTTGGGCTGATCCTTCTCGTTGTCGTTGAGTCTGACTCTGACCTCGCCCGCCAGCGGCTTGATCTCAATAACGATGCCCTCGCCGTCCGCCGTCGAAACCAGCGAGCCGACCGTAGGCATATGCCTGATCGCCTCCTCGTAGACCTCGTGCTCGTACTTAAGACAGCACATAAGCCTGCCGCAAGCGCCCGACACCTTCGCCGAGTTGAGCGAGAAGTTCTGCTCCTTTGCCATCTTTATCGATACCTGAACGAAATCGGTGAGGAAGCCCGAGCAGCAGTACTTCCTGCCGCAAACGGCAAGACCGCCCATCATCTTTGCCTCGTCTCTGATGCCTATCTGGCGCAGCTCGATCCTCGTGTGGAAGGTCGATGCCAGATCCTTGACGAGCTCACGGAAGTCTACTCTCGACTCACAGGTGAAGTAGAAGATGAGCTTGGCGTTATCAAAGGTGTATTCAACGGCAACGAGGCTCATATCCAGCCCGTGCTTTGCGATCTTCTTCTTGCAGATGACTGCGGCGTCCATCTCAAGATCCCTGTTATACGAGTCACGCTCAAGGTCGTCCTTGGTCGCTATCCTCGTCACAGCCTTGAGAGGAGGAACGACCTCGCTCTCGGGGACTACCTTGTTTGCTATCTTGACGGTTCCGATCTCGACGCCTCTCGCCGTTTCAACGATCACCCTGTCGCCGAGCTTGCAGTCAAGCTCACCGGGGGAAAAGTAGTAGATCTTTCCCGCCTCGCGGAAGTTTATGCCAACGATCATAACGGTGTCGGTGCCCTCGGGCAGCGCCTCGGGTGCGGCGATCTCTGCCTCCCCGTCGATAACGTTGGGAACCTCCCTTTGTCCTATCAGCTCCTCGGCAACGCTCGCAGCCGAGCCGGCCAGGGCCTCGGGCGCCTTGGGAGCCGCACCCTTGCCCTTATGCTTGCCGAAATGTCTATGTCTTCTTTTCTTGTTTTCCTTGTTATTTTCTGCCATTTTCCTATCTCCTCACGCCTCTCTGAGCCTTGCCGCAAGCGTCATAAGCAGAGCCGACGTGTTTGCATTCTTGTAGTTGTAGTCGTAAGCAGAGCTTACGGTCTCGTATAATTTGAACAGCCTTGCAGAGCTTATCCTACCACCCGCACCGTCAGCCTCCTCGGCATCGGTGAAGAAGGAGAAGGTCACGCCCTCGCCTGCGTATTTCAGCTTGATAAGGTCACCCAGCGCCGAGATCAGTCTCTCGAGCGATGCGGCAAGCTCCGGTCGCTTCGTCGGCAGTGCCATTACCGCCTCGTAAGCCTCACGGAAGCTCCGCCCGTTTCCGAGCGCCTTGATAATGTTCAGCGTCTCGCCCCTCTCGGCGATAACTCCCTCGCGCATCGACGGCTCGATCAGCCTCCTTGCGATGCCTATCCTTCCGTCAGATGCCGAAACGGCTATGCGGAAGCCCTCGGGGTCCTCTCTTGAGATGCGCTCCGCCGCCTTATCCGTTCTCACGAGATAATCCGAGATCTCCTCCGGGGAAAACCTCGACAGAGCGATATGCTGCGCACGGCTCTTTATCGTGGTCAGGATCCTGTCGGTTCCTGCGGCAAGCAGCATTATCACTACGCCCTCGGGCGGCTCCTCGAGAGCGATGAGCAGAGCGTTCTGCGCCTCGGGTGTCATCTTCTCGGCATCCTTGATGAGATATATCTTGTGGCTGCCCTCGGTAGCCGAAAGGAAGGTGTCCCTTCTGATCGCCTTGATCTCGCCCACGCCGATCGTAGCCTTGCCCTCGGCACGCTCGGTCACGTGCAGGTCGACGTATCCGTCGTTCATAACCTTTTTGCAGCTGGCGCAGATATGGCAGGGCAGAGAATAGCCCTCGTCCGTCCTATGCTCGCAAACCAGCGCCGCGGCGATCTCCTTGGCAAGCGTCGTCTTGCCCGAGCCCTCCTGTCCGTCGATGAGGAGTGCGTGAGGGAGCCTGCCATCAACGATGGCGCCGCCGAGCCTGGCCTTAACGGCGTCGTTTCCGTACAGCTTCGGGAATATGCTTCTCATATGCGCTCCTTTCCTTCGGTTTGCTTGCAATACTGCACCAACATATATTTTAACAGAGCGAGGGATAAAAGTCAACATTGATTTTGCGCCCTCGCCTGCATTTCTGTATAAAATAATAGCCGCCAGGTGAAAAGTTTAGCAAAACAACTTGTATTTTCCATCTTCTTGTGGTACAATGTTATACTAGAAAAATATGTGTATCGACAGCGCCGACCCATTCGTCGGTGAGCATCG
This sequence comes from Clostridia bacterium, assembly GCA_017501245.1. GTDB lineage: Bacteria > Bacillota > Clostridia > Oscillospirales > CAG-272 > UBA1740. The sequence continues at coordinate 51,125 of JAFVXI010000027.1, read as the reverse complement.
CTGCAAAAAGGAGACTTATGGAAAAGTTTTATCTGACAACTGCGATAGCCTACGCATCGCGCAAGCCCCATTTCGGAAACACCTACGAGATCATTATGTCCGACGCCTTTGCAAGGTTCCAGAAGCGTATGGGCAAGGACGTTTTCCTCTGCACGGGAACCGACGAGCACGGCCAGAAGATCGAGGATCTCGCAACCGCCGCAGGCATCTCCCCGAAGGAGTACGTTGACCGTGTTTCCGCCGAGATAAAGGGCATCTGGGATCTTATGGGCGTTGAGTACGATCATTTCATCCGTACCACCGACGGCTATCACACGGCGGCAGTCAGAAAGATATTCAAGAAATTTTTCGATCAGGGAGATATATACAAGGGCTTCTACGAGGGCTGGTACTGCACGCCCTGCGAGTCCTTCTTTACGGCAACGCAGGCAGTAGACGGCAAGTGTCCCGACTGTGGCAGACCCGTCGCTCAGGCTAAGGAGGAGGCGTACTTCTTCAAGATGAGCAACTACGTTGACCGCCTTATCAAGCATATTGAGGACAACCCCGGCTTTATCGAGCCCGAGAGCCGCAAGAGGGAGATGGTAAACAACTTCCTTAAGGCAGGCCTTCAGGATCTGTGCGTATCCCGCACCTCCTTCAAGTGGGGCATTCCCGTCGATTTCGACGATAAGCACGTAACCTACGTATGGCTCGACGCCCTCACCAACTACATCACCGCTATCGGCTACGACCCCGATAAGAGCTTTGAGGAGCAGTCCGAGAAGTTTAAGAAGTGGTGGCCCGCCGACGTTCACATCATCGGCAAGGATATCCTCCGCTTCCACACCATCTACTGGCCCATCTTCCTTATGGCGCTCGGACTCCCCCTGCCTAAGAAGGTGTTCGGTCATCCCTGGTTCAACTTCGGAAACGACAAGATGTCGAAGTCCAAGGGCAACGTCGTTTATGCTGACGAGCTTGCCGAGATCTTCGGCGTTGATGCAGTGCGTTATTACGCACTCTCCGAGATGCCTTACAGCTCCGACGGCTCCATCACCTACGAGAGCGTTATCTCGAGATACAATAACGACCTTGCAAACAACCTCGGAAACCTCGTCAGCCGCACCCACGCTATGACGAAGAAGTATTTCGGCGGCGTCGTTCCCACCCCCGGTGCGGAGGAGCCCATCGACGGCGAGCTCTACGCCGCAGTCAAGGACGCTATCTCGGCATCCGTTAAGAATATGAATGCATATCACGTTGCGGATTCTCTTGAGGATATCTTCACGATGCTCCGCCGCGCGAACAAGTATATCGACGAGACTATGCCCTGGGTGCTTGCAAAGAGCGAGGAGTCAAAGCCCCGCCTTGCCACCGTTATCTATAACCTCCTCGAGGTCATCAGGGTTGCGGCAGTGCTTCTCGTGCCTTATATCCCCACCACGGCAAAGAACGTCTTCTCCCAGCTCGGCACGGATAAGACCGAGTTCGAGAGCGTAAAGGAGTTCGGTGCGCTCGAGGCAGGCAAGCCTCTCGGTGAGGCGTTCACCCTCTTTGCACGTATCGACGAGGCTAAGTTCCTTGAGGATATGGAGAAGAAGCGTGCCGAGGCTGAGGCAGCCCTCGCCGCCACCGCCGAGCCCGAGCACGAGGCTGAGATCGGCATCGAGCATTTCTCGGGCGTTGAGCTTCGCTGTGCGGAGGTCCTCACCTGCGAGCCCATACCGAAGGCAAAAAAGCTTCTCAAGCTCACCGTTGACCTCGGATATGAAAAGAGGCAGGTAGTGTCCGGCATCGCAAAATTCTATAAGCCCGAGGAGCTGATCGGAAGGAAGGTCGTTCTCGTAACCAACCTCAAGCCCTGCAAGCTCTGCGGAGTTGACAGCTTCGGAATGATCCTCGCATCCGGCGAGGAGGACGTCAGGGTAGTATTCCTTGACAAGGACGTTAAAAACGGAGACAGAATACACTAATGAAATTTTTCGATTCTCACGCCCACTATTACGACGAGAGGTTTGAGAGCGAGCTTGACGTGAGCGTCGATGAGTTCATCGGCGCTCTTCTTGCCGCCGATGTGTCGTATATAGTGAATATCGGCACGATGCCCTCCACCTCAAGAGCGGCAATAGCGCAGGCCAAAAAGCACGAAAATATGTATACCGCCGTAGGCGTCCACCCGGGCGACCTGCGCTTCCTCTCGGACGACGGGGCAGCCCTCGCAGAAACCGAGGCTCTGATCCTTGACCCCGCCTCGAAGTGCGTTTGCCTTGGCGAGATAGGGCTCGACTATCACTATCCCGACACGGATAAGGAGAGGCAGATGGCTGCCTACGTAGCGCAGATGGAGATGGCAAGGAGGCTGGATATGCCCGTCGCCATCCACGACAGGGAGGCTCACGAGGACGTTATGTCCGTGATACGTGCTTACCCCGACGTAAGGGGAGTTATGCATTCCTTCTCGGGCTCCGCCGAGATGGCAAAGGAGCTTGTCCGCCTCGGCTGGCTCGTCTCCTTCTCGGGCACCCTCACCTTCACGAATGCAAGAAAGCCAAAGGAGGCTGCCGCCGCTATCCCGATAGAGCATATCCTCATCGAAACCGACGCACCCTATCTTGCTCCCCATCCCAAAAGAGGCACGCTCAACCATTCGGGCAACCTCCGCTACACTAACGCCACCCTCGCCGCCATAAAGGGCATCTCCGAGGATGAGTGCGCCGCCATCACCGCCGAGAACGCTAAGCGCTTCTATGGCATAAAATAGCCGAAAATGACAATTAATATTGTCAAATAACGCAAAAACAGAACGGAAGCAGCATTTTTATCGCCTGTCTAGTACGCCGTTCTGTTTTTCTTTTCGTATGATGCTTCGCCGCTTGGCACTTGATTTTTCGCAGCTTGGCAAGTATTGTTTTATTGATCGGTTCGTGTTTTTTTACTGCTTGGTAGGTGTTCTTTATCGTTCTCTTGCACGAGCGTTATTGCGCTTTTCCGCAGCCTAAAATTATCGCTCGGCAAGTGCTTTACAGCTCTTTTGCGGCTTTCGTCCGCCCTCGCCCTAACACATTCCGATCCCCTCTGCAAAGGAGGTGCGGAACATCAGAAGATCGTAGACGGACGTCCTCGCGATATCAAAGGCTATGCCGTAGTAGCCGCATTCCGAGAGCAGCTCGAGCTTTTTCTCCGTGTTCTCCATGCTTTCCATAACGTATGTGCGTTGACCTCTGCCTCTGCCCGCCATCCCGTAAAGGTAGGCGCCGTTTTCTCCCTTCATCATCCGCCCTCTACCCCTACGGATCGCCTCTCTTGCCTCGTCCTTAGTCAGGTATCTCGTCCCGCTAAGCGCAAAGGGAGAAAGGTCGATGAAGCATCTCAGTGCATCGTGCTCCTCCGCAAAGCGTGTAAACGCCATGCGCTCCCCATCATCAAAGGAGGGTATCGGGTCGAGATGTATCTTGTCGTAGCTTATTACGCTGCCGTCTGCGTAGTCTATCGCAGGCGGAACACAGTCCAGATCACATTCAAGGAATAAGGAGAGGTCAAATTCCGCAAGCAGCTTCTTTGCCTCCAGCATCAGGCTCTCGCCCTCTCTCCCTTCTCCTATATCGCCCGAGAGCGTCAGCCCGTGGTAGCCCCCTGCGGCCGCCTTTATTGCGGCGCATCTGACGCTCTCCAGCCGCTCCTTGGCGCTCTCCGACTCCAGCCTTATGCGTAACAGAGGCAGCTTTCCCGCCGCTCGCCCGAGTGCGGCTATCTCGGTGTCGTCAAATAGCATCGTCAGACCGCCTCTTTTGCCTATCGCACAGGAAATGGTGAGATAGGATAGATAGGGCATCGCACGGATCAGCTGCTCTTTTTTACAGCTACGGTAAAAGTAACCGTTTCCTATCCCCAGCCCGAGCGTCGGAGTGCCGTACCTTACGGCTATCTGCTCGCCCTCGTATAGCTCGCCTCCGTGCGCACATTCGGGATTGTAGCCCATAAGCGTGCTTTCTCTCACGCCGAAGCGCTCGGCAATATCCGATAGCCTCTCGCCTCGTCCCGCAACGGTCGTCCTCGTCGGCAGGAGGATGAGGAGCTCCTCCCCCTCTATCAGCTCACCCTTATAGCTTATTCCGTTGTTTTCCGCAAGCTTCATCGGGCTGACGCCGTACATCGCCGCAATCGATCCCGCCGTCTCACCCTCTTTAACGGTATGTATTTTCATATCTCATCACCTCGCTCTATATTTTATGCACCAACCGCCGTATATGATAACACGCACGAGCCGCCGATCCTGTCGAAGGGTGGAGCGGCTTGCTCTTTTGTTTTGCTCCTCACTCTCCCCACCCTCTCCGTGTGGGAAAAAGAAAAATCCCAAAAAACTTGAAATATTCATATGCGTGTGATAAAATTATGCTATAAGACTTTTTGCGAGGTGAAAATATGAGGATCAAGGAAGGCTTCGTCGTCGAGCGTGTCGGCAACAAGTATCTCGCTGTCGCAACCGACGAGCGTGCCGACGAGTTCAACGCCTTAATCAGTATGAACGCCACGGGAGCTTTTATCTTCAAGCGCCTCTCCGAGGGCGAGGCAAGCTTCGAGGAGCTGCACGAGCTTATGATGAAGGAATACGATGCCGACAGCGCCGTTCTTCGGGCTGATCTTTCGGCATTTTTAGACAAGCTGAGAGCCGCGTCGCTCCTCGAGGAGTGATAGACGCTCCGTATATACGGAAGCAGGGCAGCGGGGTTATATAACGGAAGACGACGGGAGAACGCCGGGAGAGGAGGGCAAGTCATTATGGATAAGACGAAAATAATAGCCGCCGCACGCTACGTGGCGAGGCTTCTGGTTGCCCTCGACGGCGAAGAGAGCGCACCCGCTATGCCCGAGGGCGTCGACGCACGCACCGTCTATTCGGTCGCCAAGAGGCATTCGCTCGCCTCGGCCGTCTGCTATATGGTGGAGGATGACGTCAGGGCGTCGGGCGACGAGGAGCTTCTTGGGCGATACGTTAAGGAAAGAGATATCGACTATATCAAAAATATGCGCCAGGAGCGTGAGTTCGGCGCCCTGAGCGCCGCCCTCGAGGAAAAGGGGATAGACTTCCTGCCTCTCAAGGGCTTTCTCTTCAAGGCGCTCTGGCGCCGCCCCGAGTACCGTTCTATGAGCGATATGGATATCTACGTCGGCGAGGGCGGAATGGCGGCGGCAAGCGAGGTCATCCTCTCGCTCGGCTATAAGCTCGATCACGCCACGGCGGCGCACGACAGCTTCGACAAGCCGCCGTATTCATCGATAGAGCTTCACAGAAGCCTCGAGGAGGGCTTTGACCCCGAGCTTTCGGCTTATCCCCTGAGGGAGGGCTGTTCAAGCTGGCATATTATGTCCGACGAGGACTTTCTCGTCTATGCGATAGCGCATATGTTCAAGCACTATAAGACGGGTGGCTCCGGAATGCGATCGGTATTCGATATATACCTGTTTTTGAGGGCGCACGAGGGCGAGCTTGACGCCGATTACGTCAGGAGCCGTCTTACCGCTCTCGGGCTCGTCGAATATTACGACCTGGTTCTGAGGCTTATCGCCGTTTGGTTTGGCGGAGGGGAGGACCCCGAGCTTGACGCCTTCGAGCTTTACACCGTCACGGGCGGCACCTACGGCAGCGTTGAAAACAGGGTGGAATATCAGATGAAGGGGCGCTCACGCATCTCCTATATATTCTCACGCATCTTCTTGTCCTACACGCAGATGAAGCTGATATACCCCTGGCTTAAATATCTGCCGTTCCTTCTGCCGATAGCGTGGGTAATAAGAATCTTCGGCGCACTATTCAACGGCAGATTAAAAAGAGAGCTTGCCGCAACCGAGGCGGCAGAGAAAAAGGAAAAGGAGGGCAGGGACGAATGAAAAAGAAAATAGCAGTAATCCTCGCACTCCTGCTCGTTATAGCACTAACGCTTGCGGGCTGCTCCCTCGTCGAGAAGAGCTATACCGTCACCTTCGTTTTGGGTGACGGCAGAGAGGACGTCGTGACCGAGGTCAGGGCATCCTCAGAGCTTTATACCCCCGATGCACCCGAGGGAAAGGTCTTTGGCGGCTGGTTTTTAGATAAAAATCTGACACGCCCCTACCTTGCCCCCGCCCTCAAGGAGGACACGGTGCTTTATGCGAGGTTTATCGAGCGTGGTGAATACGCCGTGTCCTTCGCCTATAACAACGGCGAGCCCTCAACGACTATAATTATTAGCGGCGCTATAACCGAGCCAACTCATCCGACGAGGGAGGGCTACGTTTTCGCAGGCTTCTTCGATGCCGCAACGGGCGAGCCATTCGTCTTCGGCAGAGCGCCCGAGAGGGCACACACCGTGATCAGTGCAGAGTGGCGCGAGGCGTCGGAGGGAGTGCTTCTCACAGTGCATCCCGGTATGGGCGAGGAGAGCTATACGGTGGAGTATCCTTACTCTGCTAAGGCCGATGAGCCCGAGCTGTCCGAGACTGTCGGATTTGGCTTCTCCGGCTGGTATTATGACGAAGAATGTAAACGTTTATTTGATTTTGATGCACCTTTGACCGAGGATACGCATATATACGCAGGCTGGAGCGTTGATCACGCCGCACTTGGAAACGCCATAGCAAGAGAGCTTATGACCGCCTCGGTGGAGATAAGGACGGAGCGCAGAAGCTTCTCCTACGGAACGGTTTCAACAGGTAGCGGCGTCGTCTATAAATGTAATGCGGGCTACTACTACATCCTCACGAATGCGCACGTCGTAGCACCAGATCCCGCTTACCCCTCGACGACGTATAAGGTAGTTGACGCTTATGCGAACGAGTATAAGGCGGAGCTGCTTATATCCGATGCGAGCTATGATCTCGCCGTGCTCAGGATCTCCCTCGGCATGAAGGAGTTAAAGACCGTCAGCTTCGCCGCAGTCGATCCCGTCAGCGGCTCTGAGCTCTTCTCGCTCGGCTCACCGGGCGGTCAGCTCAATACCGTAACCTACGGCATCCTCGAAAAGTACGATCACGCCACCGTCACCGACTCCGAGGTCGAGTTTATGGTGGGATGGCATAGCTGCTACACGGCAAACGGCTCGTCAGGCGGAGGAGTATTCAACTCCGAGTGTCAGCTCGTCGGCATCAATTTTGCCGCCGCAGAGCAAAACGGCGAGTTTCTCACGGGTGCGTTTATCCCGATAGCCCGTGTCGCAGAGTTCTTAACGAACAACCATCTGACGCCCTGAGCCTCTCGATTGAAGGATCCGGCGACTCAGCCTTAAATCAAAACGTTAAAGCATTGACCGTGACGCTCAAAAGGCTCTCCTAAGCTACGGCTTTTGCTGATCTATCGCCAGACGCCTACCCGTGTCGGATTTTACCGACTGTTACTATGTTTTTTTATTTGCGCCCCGTTTAGCGTGTTATCCTTAACGGAGAACACGCAGTCAAATCCGTCTTCGTCGGGTGAAATCCATCTACGGTGGATGAAATCGCTTTCGCAATGAAATCCTGCTTTGCAGGGATATGACAGACGGATTTGATTTCATCCAAGGACTCGTCCTTGGATTTCATCTGAACGAAGTGAAGATTTCATCGTTGCTCTGCCACGATTTCATTAAACAAACAGAAAAAGAGATAACATTTCGGCTACGAACCGATTTGTTATCTCTTTCTGCTTGTGTAGGGGTTCCCCGAATCGAATGTAATGAGCTTTGGGGGTTCACGTATAGGGGTTTGGGCTTAGCTCATATTTGCGTTTGACTAGTCAAATGCGATGCTTGCACTTTGCTCAAAGTATAAATCTCCGCTAAGAACATCACCCATTATCGGGGCGCTTTTTTTGTTCCGACCGACAGAGCAAATAAAAAGGTAGTTCAAAACTATACCGTAGGGCGGGAATATTCCCCAAAAAAAGAAAACCCCTTGACAATCGTTAAAACGGGGTATATAATGATAATGACAGTTAAATGATTGTTTAATCGTTGAACCAAAGGAGGTAACGACCGTGAGAAGCGAAAGAGAAGAGCTTAGCCACGAATGCGAGTGCGAGGAGGTTCACGCAGAGCTTGTCAGACTTAAAAGGGAGGAGCTGCCCGACGAGGAGAGCGTCTCACGCCTATCGGATCTTTTTAAGGTGTTCGGTGATGCAACGAGGCTGAATATCCTCTTTGCCCTGGCGCACGGCCCTATGTGCGGCTGTGATCTCGCCGCCGCCCTTGGCATAACAAAAGCCGCGATATCCTACCAGCTCAAGATGCTCAGAGGCCACGATCTCGTCAGATATAAAAAGGAAGGCAAAAACGTTATCTACCGCCTCTCGGACGATCACGTCAAGTCTATCATCGAATGTGCGATTGAGCACATTAACGAGTAAGAGTCAAGGCTCACTAAAAAAGTGCAATGCGCTCTGCCTACGTCACCCCAGACGACCGCCAGGCTCGCTAAAAACAGTGTTCTGCGCCTACGTCACCCAAAGCGACCGCCAGGCTCGCTAAAAAGAGTGTTCTGCACCTAAGTCGTCACGAGTGACCGATAGTATCGCTAAAAAAATGCGTTGCACCTACGTTAGCCCGAGCGAGCGTAAAGCAATAAACCGCTTTTAATAATGAATATCTATATATCATAAGGAGAAAAAACTATGAAGTACAAGCTTAAGATCACAGGTCTCGACTGCCCCAACTGCGCCGCAAAGCTCGCAGATATGATGGCGGCAAAGGACGGCATAGAATCCGCAAAGATCAACTTTCTGACAGAGAAGCTCACCGTCGAGTCCGAGCTCGAGGAGGACGACGTAATGGAGCTTATCCTTGCGGCTGCCAAGAGCTTTGACCCCGACGTAAAGATCGCAAAATAATATGCTCAAAAAGCCGGTTTCAATTTTAAAAAACGAGCCATTCAGGATCATAGCGGGAATAGCGCTTTTTATCCCTGCTCTTATAACGGATGCACTTAATGTGCCGATTTTGCCAATAATAATTTACATTATCGATATGATTTTGGTCGGTTGGCCAATTTTCGTTGATGCCATCAGAGGAATCATTAGGGGCGACGTCTTTGACGAGAAGCTGCTTATGCTGATCGCCTCGGTCGGCGCTATGATAATAGGCGAGCGCTCGGAGGGCGTGGGAGTTCTGCTGTTCTTCCTCGTGGGCGAGTATTTCGAGCATAGGGCGACGAGAGCGGCGAGAAGCTCGATTAAGTCCTTGATGGAGATCCGACCCGACACCGCAAGAGTTATCACCGACGGTGTCGAGGAGGAGGTGGACGCCGAGGACGTAGAGATAGGCTCGCTCATCTCCATCCGTGTCGGCGAGCGGATCCCCATCGACTGTATAGTAGTGTCGGGAGAGGCGGAGGTCGACACCTCGGCGCTCACGGGCGAGTCGCTCCCGAGGCCCATTCGTGAGGGCGATAAGATAGAGTCTGGAACGGTGCTTCTCGGTGCGACGGTCGTCGCAAAAACGCTAAGGACGTCAGACGAGTCACGTGCCTCGCGCATTCTCGAGCTTGTCGAGGAGGCGTCGGACAGAAAGTCAAGGGAGGAGAGCTTTATCACCTCATTCTCAAGATATTACACTCCGACGGTCATAGCTTTAGCACTTATTATGGCGGTAGTACCCTCGGTGTTCGGCTGGCTTACGCCCTCCGATGCCATCTACCGCGCGCTATCCTTCCTCGTCGTTTCCTGCCCCTGTGCGCTTGTCATTTCTGTGCCTATGGCGTTCTTCGGCGGCATCGGCGGTGCGGCAAGGCGTGGCGTTCTTTATAAGGGTGGCAACGTTTTCGCCCCGATAGCGAGAGCGGAGTGTGCCGTTTTCGATAAGACGGGAACGCTCACGAACGGAGTTCTCAGCCTTGCCGAGGCTCATCCGATCGGGATATCCGAGGCGGAGCTGATCAAGCTTGCGGCATCGGCAGAGCAGCAGTCAAACCACCCGATAGCAAGGGGGATTGTAGGTGCGCATAGCGAAGCACTTTATCCCATCGACGAAACCGCCGAGCATATCGGCAAAGGCGTCGTCGCCACTCTTGAATGCGGCAAGGTAGCCGTCGGAACCGAAAGACTGATGGCTGAGCTTGGCGTAGTGTGCCAACACACGGATGCGCCCGGTACCGTCCACGTAGCATATAACGACTCCTACGTAGGCTATCTTGTATTGAAGGATAGCATCAAGGAGGAGGCAAGGGCAGCACTGGCAGAGCTGTCGAGGCTCGGCGTCAGACATTTTGCCATTCTCTCGGGAGATAGGCTTGAGTCGGTGCAAAGCGTTGCGGCGGAGCTTCGTATAGATGTGGTACACGCAGAGCTTCTCCCCGAGGAAAAGTATGCAAGGCTCGAGAGCCTTGAAGAAAAATACAAGCGCGGCGTGATCTACGTCGGCGACGGAATAAACGATGCTCCCTGCCTTGCGAGAGCCTCGGTCGGCATCGCTATGGGAGATAGCGGCTCGGACAGTGCCATAGAGCAGGCAGACGTCGTTATAATGTCGGATAAGCTCGATAGGATAGCAACGGCGCGCCGCCTGGCAAAAAAGACCGTCGGCATAGCAAAGCAGAATATCGTCTTTGCCATCGGCGTCAAGCTGTTAGCTCTCGGTCTGGTTGCGCTAAATCTCGTTGGTATGTGGATGGCGGTGCTTGCCGACGTCGGCGTTGCCGTCCTCTGCATCCTTAACTCAATGCGCACACTCGGCACAAAAACGAAGTAAACGCCGCCGTGCCTGGGATCACGGTATAAGAAGCGAAAAGCGCACGTCGGGCGTGCCGCAAGGATGCCAAATCGCCTTTTAACGCTGTTTTTATTCATATACCACGCACATCGGTACCGTGATGGTGCAGTTCTTTGTTTTGTTATATTTTCCGTGATTATTCATATGGAAGCGACAGGATATGTGCCTTTCCGTTATCAGGGAGATATCGCATATCCCTTTGCGCATCTTGTATAAAGAAGAAAAAATGCTGTGGGTGTTCTCCACAGCATTTTTCTTATATACGTTTTCCTTTGTTGATAGGCGGTCTTTGATACGGTTTGCCGTCAGCTGCCCGTCAGAGATCAGTTGTTCTTCATCGCCCTTTCGATATCTCTGTCGGCGTCACGCTTAGCTATTGAGTCACGCTTGTCGTAGAGCTTTTTACCCTTGCATAAGCCTACCGCCATTTTGACCCTCGAGCCCTTGAAGTAGAGCGAGAGCGGAACGAGCGTATACCCCTCACGGGAAACGAGACCGGTCAGCTTCATTATCTCCCTCTTATGCATCAGGAGCTTTTTCGGGCGCAGGGGCTCACGGTTAAAGATGTTGCCCTGCTCGTATGGGCTTATATGTACGCCGAGGGCAAACATCTCGCCCCCGTCTATCTCGCAATAGGAATCCTTGAGGTTTACGCCGCCGCGTCTGAGCGACTTTACCTCCGTGCCGAAAAGCTCTATGCCTGCCTCGTACACCTCGATGACGAAGTAGTCGTGCCGTGCCTTTCTGTTGTCTGCGATCGTTCTCGTCGCCTCTTTGTCCTTTGCCATTTTTATCTCCGAAAAATCTATTTGTCTTATTGTAGCATATCCTTATGAAAAAATCAACTGTTGCCGCCATACCCAAGGAATAATTCCTCGCATAGCTCCAGCAGCTTAAACCGCACGGAATATCTGCCTCTTTTAGCGAGGGTGATCTCGGTCGGCGAGTAGATGTTTATAGCGTCCTCACTTTCTGTGCCTCCCGTCGCTATATCCAGGCATAAAGGAGGATACATAACGCACCACCAGTTCTGCCCATCCGACTCCCCAAGCTCGATCTTCAGCGAGGTGTAATAACCGCCGGGCAGCGTCAGATCGCCATAGCTCCTCGCTTCATACCATTCCTTGGCGAGCGAGGCCCTGCTCGTGTAGTTAAATCCGGCTTCCATAATCCACCCGTCGACGTCACGCTCGATCTCGCTAAGCTTCTCTTCAACAAGCTCCTTCGCTCCTTGCATGTCCTCGGTCGCCGACAGCTCGGCTCCGTACTTTTCGAGCAGCCTGTCACGCACTGTGAGCTTCAGCGTCTGATCCTCTATACTGTCCGAATCTGCGAGGATATGTAGCCGCAGAGTGTCACGGTAGATGGCTCCTTCATCCTCGGTCGGTATCACCGCAAGAAGTAATCCTGCGACAAGAAATGAGCAAATCACTCCTAAAATGCTAATGTTTGTTTTCATTTAGCCTCCTAAAACGAGTATTTGTTCTCATTCTTGACGGCTTTTAGGAGGATTATTCATTTCATTTGAAAATTGCTTTTTTCACGCCAAATTCGCTCTCGCACGCAAGGTGGGGCAAAATCCGCCTGCCTTACTTTTTGCCCGAGCAGGCGCCGATATGCTCTCTTACCCTCTCGGCATCGACCTTGACCATGCGCCTGTCGTAGGTGACGAAGCCGTTCGTTTCATCCTCCACGTCCGAAACCTGCGTGTAGACGAATGCCGATGCCCCCGCCTTGACGAGAGGCAGGACCTCGTTGTCGTATAGGGCGATGATCGCCGCCTCGAAGTCCTCCTTGTTATCAAAGAGCTTGTAGCCGTAGTATTTGTCGGTGTAGATATGTCCCTCGAGCCTAAGCGCATAGCCGCCGAATTCACTGATGGAGAGCGGCTCCCCCGTGAGCCCCTTAGGCTTCAGGGGCTTGAAGTATATATGCCTTGAATCGACGTCACTCTTCTTCTGTCTGAACCAGCCGGAGGTCGAGTCGATTATCCTCGTCGGATCAAGCTCCTTGAGTATGGGATAGACCTCGTCAGCGGCAAACTGACCCCAGCCCTCGTTAAAGATAGTGTAATAGACTACCGAGGGGTGATTGTAGAGCAGCTCCGCCGTTTCCTTCATAGTTTTGATGAATATCGACCTCGACGTAGGATCGGGATGCATCCTTTTGTCGCTCAGCCTCTGCAGTCCGACGGTGGGCAGAGCCGTGTCGTGTATGAAGGAGTAATGCGAGTTGTTCACCATATCCTGAAAGACGGCGATGCCCTCCCTGTCGCATAGATAGTAGAATATCTCGGGCTCGATCTTTATGTGCTTTCTGAGCATATTGAAGCCGAGCGACTTTGCCATTCTTATATCGTCGAGGTAGCCCTGCTCGGTGGCGGGCATAAAGATGCCGTCGGGGTAGTAGCCCTGGTCGAGCAGGCCGTTAAAGACGTAGGGCTCGCCGTTTAAGGTCAGTCTCTTTACGCCGTTTATCTGTTTAACTCCGACCGTCCTTATCGCAAAATAGCTCTTGACGGTGTCCTCTCCGCATTCAACCGTTACCGTGTAGAGATTAGGCACCTCGGGGCTCCATAGCTTAGGCTCTTCTGGCAGTATGTCACAGCCCTCGCCCTCAAACTCATAGACCCCCTCGCCATCAACGACTACCTTCTTTTTTTCTACACCGCCGATAACCGAAAGATGCACTCCGCCCTCAATATTTGTAAACTTAAGCTTGCAAATATGCTCTTCGGGCAGGCTCTCGAGCCAAACTGACTGCCATATACCGCTGACGGGAGTATACCACATTCCGCCCCTCTTTTTCGTCTGTTTTCCGTAAGGATATCTCTCGTCAAGCGTATCACGGACTACCACCTCGATGACAAATCTGTCGCCGTCGATAAAGGGCGCGATATCAAATTCAAATGGTATATATCCACCGAGTCTGCCGCCTACGTAGCGTGAGTTGACGTAGACCCAAGCCTCCTGATCGATGGCTCCGAAGTGGAGGATCAGCTTGTCCTTTAAGAAGCCCGAGGGCAGCTCGACCTCGCGCCTGTAATGCATATAGTCGCCATCGCCGATCTCTCTCTTTATTCCGCTGAGTCGCGACTCGGGAGGGAAGGGCAGTAGGATCTTCTCGCCGTAGCGCATATCCGATGGGGATGCCGTGATGCCGAAGTCCCATTCTCCGTTTAAAGAGATATATGAGTCACGCACGAGGGAGGGGCGGGGATAATATGAATGAGGGCAGCTTCTGTCAAGCTTTTCCTCGTAGGGTGTCGTAAGTTCGTATATAGCCATGATCGCCTCACAGTTTCTTTTTCTATCTATATTTTATCACCTAGGGAGAGAAAATTCAAGGTGACGCTATAATTAAATTATTAAATAACGCCTCCCCACTTGAAAAAGGACGTCGTTTGTGTTAAAATACCCTTGTTGATTTTTTATGCGGGAGGTGGATCTATGTTTAAAAAAGGCTTTGACAACGAGCTGTATCTTAAGCTGCAGTCGCAGAAGATCAAGGAGCGCATATCCTTCTTTGGAGAGAAGCTATATCTTGAGTTTGGCGGCAAGCTGTTTGACGATTTCCATGCGGCGCGCGTTCTGCCGGGCTTCGAGCCCGACAGTAAGGTGAGGATGCTTTCCGAGCTTTCCGACGACGCAGAGGTCATAATCGCCATAAACACCGAGGACATCGAAAAGAACAAGGTCCGCGGCGATCTCGGCATAACCTACGATCTCGACGTGCTTAGGCTCATTGACGCCTTTTCGGGCTACGGCCTGCGTGTTTCATCCGTAGTTATGACACGCTACCGTCAGAACCCCGTTGCAGACGCATTCAAGCTGAAGCTTGAAAAGCTTGGCGTCAGAGTGTATCTCCATTATGAGATAGCAGGCTATCCGCACAACATCCCCCTCATCGCCTCCGACGACGGCTTCGGCAAGAACGAATATATCGAGACGACCAGCCCCGTCGTTATAGTAACCGCGCCGGGCCCCGGCTCGGGCAAGATGGCGACCTGCCTATCGCAGATCTACCACGAAAACAAGCGCGGAGTCAAGGCAGGATACGCCAAGTTTGAGACCTTCCCGGTTTGGAACGTGCCGCTCAGCCACCCCGTAAACATCGCATACGAGGCAGCCACGGCAGACCTCGCCGACATCAATATGATCGACCCCTTCCACCTCGAGGCATACGGTCAGACCGCCGTAAACTACAACAGAGACGTAGAGGTATATCCCGTCCTCCTCGCCATCCTCAAGCAGATCCTCGGCGACTGCCCCTATAAATCTCCTACCGATATGGGCGTCAATATGGCAGGCTTCTGCATCGTAGACAACGACGCCGTTTCCGCTGCCGCACGCCAGGAGATCATAAGAAGATATTATAACGCACTCTGTAACCAGCGTAAGGGAAGCGACAACGACGTAGAGGTCGAAAAGCTTGAGCTGCTCTTAAGGAAGCTCGGCCTCGACGCCGTCGGCGACCGCCCCTGCGTTGCCCCCGCACTCGCTAAGAGCGAAGAAACCCAGGCGCCCGCAGTTGCCATAGAGCTTAACGACGGCAGGGTAGTAACGGGCAAGACCTCCTCCCTCCTTGGCGCATCGGCTGCCGCCCTTCTTAACGCCCTCAAGGCGATAGCCGGAATAGAGAAGGAGGTGGACGTCATCTCGCACGAGATCCTCGAGCCCGTCCAGCGCCTCAAGACCGAAAATCTCGGAAACCACAATCCCCGCCTGCACACCGACGAGGTACTTATCGCTCTCGCCGTCTCTGCGGTAAACAACCCCGAGGCGAAGAAGGCTCTCGCAGCTCTCCCCGAGCTGAGGCACGCCGAGGCACACTCCACCGTCATCCTCTCGCAGGTAGACGTTGCGACCTTCCGCAAGATCGGCGTTCAGCTCTCATGCGAGCCTAAGTATCAGACGAAAAAGCTCTTCCACAATTGATTTTTGCAAACAAAAGGCGTCATATTCCGACATTGTTTGTCGCTTCTGCGCTCTTTTGACTATAAAAAGCTCCGAGCATAAATTGCTATGCTCGGAGCTTTCTTTATTTATCTTGCTATGATATGTCACCTTATTAATTATCTCACGCCGCCTCGAAGCTGCCCTCGATCTCACCGATAACTATCCTGTAGGTCGAGCCGCTTTTTATCTTTGGCGTGCTGATGATGATAACCTGATACGAAAGAGAGGGCGTGTGCGAAAGGATCAGTGCCGCTATAAGGGATGAGCGGATTTTTTCGGTCACGGCTCTTATCCCGATTTCACACGAGCAGAAATAGCGTATGATCTTTGGCTCTCACATTCACTTGAGCGGAGGCGGAGCGGGCGTCGCATTTTTTCATATGTAAAAGCGGAGTAGCATCGCCCCGATCTTTTTGCGTATTCCTAAGCTGTGTAGGCTCACACACGCCCCCCGAGCGTGACCGGCAAGCCCCTATCGCAGGCTGATCTGTATTGAGAAGCCGAAAAATAAAAATAGCACCCCCTTTCTTCGGTAAAGCTCTTGAAAACAGGAAAGGAGGGTGCTATAATACTACTAGCAAAAGAATAAACCGAGGGTATCGTGCATTGTCACGTTGTCGAGTGCGCACCGTCGCACAAGGGGATAAGGGAATAGCGGTGAAAGTCCGCTGCAACAGCCATTACCGTAAAGCGAGCATAGCTCCGAAGTCGGGATGCTTATCACCCCCGGTATGCAAAAGCCTCTTGGGCAGTCGGAGAGTGCGGGCATCTGAGGATATCGTAGGTCGTCCTCCCGTTGCGCCCCTCCGTGAAGGGCGCTTTTGTTTTATCCTTTTGAAATATAAAAAAGGAGAAAAAACAATGAAAAAAGCTTTATCCGTCATCTCTCTCGTCCTCGTTTTAGTTCTCGCACTTGCCTCCTGCTCCGATCCCCTCGCAGGGCTCTGGGACAGCGCAACCTATAAGACCGACGCCACCGTCGGCACCGGCGCAAACACCGCCACCGTCGAGATCAAGCTAAACGACAAGAGCGTGACCCTCACCGTCAAGACCGACGAAACAACTCTCGGCGCCGCACTCTACGCCGAGGGCATCATAAACGATCCCTCCTTCTTCGACACCTGCAACGGTATGCAGCTCGTCTGGGATGAAACGCAATGCTATTGGGCGTTTTACGTTAACGACGCCTACGCAACCGCAGGAGTTGCCGAAACCGAGATAAAATCCTCTGATAAGTACACTTTTGTTTGCACTAAGGGCTGATAATGCGCACTAAAACCTCTCTTAGCATCCGTGAGGGCGTGATCTTTGCGATGCTTGCGGCGATCATGTTTGTGTCAAAGCTCGTGATGGAGCTGTTGCCGAATATGCATCTGCTCGCCTGCCTCGTCATAGTTTATACGCTCGTTTACAGGCTCAAGGCGCTCATCCCGATATATCTCTACGTCCTGATAAACGGCGTGTATTCGGGCTTTGCTATGTGGTGGATCCCCTATCTCTACGTCTGGACGCTGCTCTGGGGCGCCGTTATGCTCCTGCCGAGGCGGATGCCCGAGCGTGTCGGCTTTATAGTCTATCCCATCCTCGCCGCTCTGCACGGGTTTGCCTTTGGCGTCCTTTATGCGCCTATGCAAGCTCTTATGTATGGGCTGAATTTCGAGGGAATGCTCGCCTGGGTTGCGGCTGGACTGCCATTTGATCTTATCCACGGCGTCAGCAATTTTGCCATCGGATTTCTTATCCTGCCGCTCACTCGCCTCCTGCGCCGCCTATCGGGTGTCAAGGCTGATAGCGGAGAAAAAAGCTACGCCTCACCCCCCTCATCCGACATAAAAGCGACCGAGGCATATACGGGCGCAAGCGAGACAGATATGGCGCAGGATTGATCTCACTTATCATCCCGATAGCATATAGATTAAAGAAAAAACTGCCACGGCATAAAAACGGAGAATAAAAAATGAAGACCTACGTTATTTCCGACATCAGCGGTGAATACGCAACGCTCAAGGACGTCGACAGCGGCGAGGAGCTTTTTATAGCAATGGCGCTTCTGCCCCTCGGCGTTGACGTGGGCGACAAGCTCGCCTACACCTTCCCGGATTTCACCCTGCTTGATAAATAATGCCCTAGTGGCAGACGGCGCATCGCCCGGTGATCGGCGACGGGGAATAAGAGGGATATATAATGACATACGCCGGGCGGCGGGTATATAGACAGTGCCTGGGATAGACGCTCTCCGAGCGCCCGTCCGTCTCCCGTCCTCCCCGAATAAATTAAGCCCGGATCATTGACAAATACTACTAAATATGCTATACTAAAAGCGTAAGCCGAGCCCCGACGGGCGACTTACCTGAAAGCGGGGTTCCTACCCCGCTTTTTGCTTTTTATATATTGCTTCTGTAATTCTGTGTTTTTCGATCCTTAAGTCGTTTGTTTGATATTGTTTATTGACGTTTTACGTCATTTTTTTACTCTAAAGAAAGGAGGATAAGCCAATGGCTCATACAGCTCAGGAAATCTTTGTCGGCCACATTCACCCCCCTACGTAAGGAGGAATTAAATGAAAACAATTAAAGGATTATTTAAAACGTTAAGAAGAAATAGGATATTTTCAAGAGTCTTATCTATGCTTCTGTCGGTCATTATGGTGTTTTACTTTATACCCACGGTGATCTACGCAGAGGTTGCGGAAGCCGTAAGCTCACAAGCATCGGAGCAGATTACGGCTGACCCAGAAGGATTAAATCTTGACAAAGCAATATACGAGGACGTCTCGCTCAGGGAGGAAAGCGTTAAGCATTTCAGGCTCCCGGACGGCAGTATGGTAGCGGCGCAGTATGCATATCCGGTGCATTACGTGCGTGAGGACGGAAGCCTCGAGGATATAGATAACACGCTTGCGGAAGCATCAGGCGGCGTGTTTGCGGATAAGGATGCAAGGATCAAGTTTTCAAAGAAGATAACGGGAGGAGCCGTTATCTTTGAGCTGAAGGATGGCTCGACAAAGCTCACGATGTCTCTGCCCGATGCTATCAAGGGCACGAGAGGCGTGATGCAGAATACCGAGGATGACGAAAATGACACCGAGCTGCAGAAGATGATGCGGCTTGAGAAGCTGACGTCAAGCGTCTATTACGAAAACATCCTCAAAGGAGTGGACGTCGAATATCTGCTCCATTCATCAATTATAAAGGAAAACATCATCGTAAAGGAAAGAGCGGAGTCTTATTCCTATACGTTTGAGTTAAAGCTCAACGGACTTACGGCAGAGCTGTGCGACAGCGGAGACGTTGAGATCACAGATAGGAAGACGGGAGCGATAAAATACGTCATCCCGGCGCCTACGGTTTACGATGCTGAGGGCGTTCCCGCACCTGATAACGCATCGGCGTATACCCTCACGCAGCTTGGTGTGGGAAAATATTACCTGACGGTAAGCGTCAGCTCCGAGTGGATGAACGCGGAAGAGAGAGCCTTTCCCGTTACGGTAGACCCCACGGTCGGTCAGTATACGAGCAGCATGGTAGATACGTATATCAGCTCCTCTTCTCCAACCGTGAGCTATTATACAGCTACGTCGTTAAAGATAGGTATGAACGATATCTTTTATTGGCGTATGCTGGAGCTGCCCGAGCTGCCGGACAGTGCGTACGTTACGTCGGCTATGCTTAGCTTATACTGCACCGACGTAGGCACTACCATCAACACATATGGCAACGACGTGAAGGTAGCTGCATATAGGGTCAAAAATGCATGGGGCAGCCCCATGACGTACAACAATTATCTTGCCGGAGCCTCCGCCTTTGATAATGACGACACTTTGGACGTTAACACCTTTATGCTGGGCGCTGTGGGAAGATACGCATTTGATATAACCGATGCTCTGAGGGGCTGGTATAGCCAGGAAATAGGCAATTACGGAGTAGCGATCAGAGCGCTGCCCGATGGCGTCAACACGATATACTCTCGTGTAACGGTGAACAGCCTTGAGATGGGCACGGAACGCCCACAGCTTGCTATATCCTACAAGAATATGACCGGCGTCGAGGATTATTGGCCCAGCATATCTCAGAGCGCAGGTGCAGCAGGCTCGGGATTGATAAATCTCGCAACGGGAATGCTGAGCTTCGCCATTCCTACGCTCACCTCTACCGATCGCTTAATGCCCGTAACGCCAACCTTGGTTTACAATGCATCGATGGCAGGGCAGGATTACAAGGCGTCTACGGCGAAGGTTGGATATTCGTCAGTTATGGCTCCGACGGGCATGATGTTAAATCTCGCCGAGTCGGTTATAGCCGAGTTTTATATCGACCCGAGCGGCGTATCAAGACAAATTCTCATATATTCCGACTCTGACGGAACAGAGCATTATATGCGTATGGTCGATGACGCAAATATGATCTACGAGGACGAGGACGGGCTCGGTCTCATAATGGATAACGACACCACCACGGTTTCTATCACGGATAGAAATAAGGTGAAGCGCATATTCACCGCTATCGTAAACGGCTCTAGCTGGTATCTTTCCCGCATAGAGGATAGAAACGGAAACGCAGCCGTTATTACAGTTGATAGCGCATACAGACCTACGGCGGTCTCACTTGATCCTGCCGGCTCGGTAGGAAGCATCGAGATGCTCAGGCTTGTCTATAACAGCGACGGCAGGCTCTCGATGGTGTATAACCCATCCAGCCGTGAGGCTGTCGTTATGCGTTACAGCGCTACTTATGACGGAGATATTACCTCCTCGGGCGGCAAATATCTTGTCAGGATGGATCTTGCGCACGGAAGCTCCTCTGTCACAGAGGCTAACTGGGCATCGTTCCGCGAGTCCGCATCAAGCACAACCAACATCGCCGTTGACGCCGTTTCCGAGTATAGATACGATCAATCCGGGCGTCTTATAGGCGCTGAGGACGGCGTTACCGAGCTTGCTGTAAGATACGTTATCAGCGGAGGAAAGACGATGACGGCTTATGAGAGCGGTGACGTTGATATCGTTGCTCCCGGAGCATTTCAACTGGCAAGATACGGTACGGGATATACCGACGTAATATCCGCAGGAGCGGATGACATCATGGAAACGGATGATGACGTAATAACACGCTACGTTTTAGATAGCTACGGCAGAGCCGTAAGCATGTATTCGTTCTTGGAGAGCGGGGGCGAGATCCTCGGCGCAAGCTACGGCGAGTATTCCTCCTCCGAAAAGTCTAAAAACAGTATAGAAGAAAACGTAGTTCTGGGCGGAAGCTCGGTCAACTATATGCTTAACGGAAGCTTTGAGGAGCTGCAGAGTCCGACCGCACCGATAAGCTGGACCACGTCGGGGACGATAAGAGTGGTCAGCTCATCCTCGGGGAACGGAAGCGGACATATGGAGCTTTCTATGACTCCGGCGGCAGGTGCTACGTCCGAGGTGCGCCAGAGCTTGACGCTCGCAACGGGAGAATACGTGCTCTCATTCCCCTTCATCACTCAAAGCTGCGGTGCTGCAACCGCCACCGTAAGTATCGTCGGTGTGACCGATACGACCTTCCTGCACACCGAGGAGCTGAATCTTAATCCTACGACGTCAAACGGCATTTACAGCTACTTTGAAACGCTGTTCACCGTGGAGACTGCAGGCGAATATACCGTCAAGATCACTATATCCAACGCCGCATCAGCTACGAAAGCCGCGATCCTGAGGGTCGATGACGTTATGCTCGAGAGAGGTGTCGGCGCATCGGATTACAGCCTTATACAGTACGGCTCGTTTGAGACCAGCGGTGCGAAAAGCCTTGCCGACGTCTGGCTCGCCGAGGGCAGCAGCTCGTCGATTACGGTCTCTTCATCGGACCAGCCCTTCGGGGATGTGCTGTTCATACCGGCGAACACTGACACGAGCTTTATAAAGCAGAGGATATTTGAGGCGACGGATGAGGAGATATCCGGCTTCCATGCTAACAACCCCATGACGACCTACACGGTTTCGGGATACGCTAAAGGCGTCTATGCCGTCCAATCCGGAAATCTGCCGTTCCGTCTGAGGCTGGAGATAGCTTATTATCAGGGAAATGATGAAAACGGAGCGCCGATCCCCGATCATATCGTTAACTGCAACGTAGACTTTATCCCCGGCATCGACGGCTGGCAATACGCTACGGGAACCTTTGACGTCTATCCCGACGAGGAGATAGGCTACGGAGGAGAGGATCCCGCCGAGGAGGATGGTAGCGAAGAGGGAGAAGCATCGGGCGCAGAGGGTGCCGCAGGCGGCACGACCGAAGAGCCCTCCTTCCTCTACACCGTAATTCGCTATATAGATCTCTACGTCGAGTATCTCGATCAGCCAAACGGATTTGCCCTGTTTGACAACGTGTCCGTAATAGCAGGCCACCCCGGCACGCAGTGGGTGCGCTACAATAAAGACACCGGACTGCCCGAGATCACCGCAAGCAGCTCCTACCGTAAGTATCAGATCTATGATGAAAGAAACAACGTTGTAAGAGTCGCTGACACAAACGGCGACGTCATCGACTATACCTACACCGATGCGGATATGGTAGCCACTCAAACGGTTTACAGATCTGCCGAGCCTCTCGTATATACGTACAAGGATTATGCGGGCGTGGGAGATACTAGCGTTGTTCTGACCCCGATAGTAAAGTCGGTACACACGTATAACGAATACGGACTTAATACCGTGACCGAGACGTACGTTCCGGATTCTGCCGGAAATATGCTTCCACAGTATTATAAATATCGGTCGGAATATACCTATCAGACCTCGTCCGGCTCAAAGATCTTTGGCGCCCCCCTGGAGGAGACGGATCTCACGACCTATAAAACGGCATACTATTACGATGAGGCAAGAGGCTTGCTTCTAGCGTCAATAAATCTCCTCGACGAGACGGGGCTTTGCTATTCGTATGATGCGCTTGGACGGATGACGGAGGTCAGACCCGCAACCTATAATGCGGACGGAACCTACACCACCGTGACGAACAGCGCTCGCGTTTCCTATTCCTATTCCGATAAAGGTAGCCTCACCGGTATATCAAACGTAGGAAATAACTACGTTTTCACCTACGGAGAATTCCAGCAGCTGACGTCCGTCAAGGCGGGCGGCAAGGTTCTTGCTACCTATGAATATAATGAATATAACGGCAAGCTGATAAAGATAACCTACGGAAACGGACTTATTGAGGAATATGAGTATAATGACCTTGAAATGATCTCTAAAGTGTGGTATACTAAGAGCGGAGGCACTAAAACCCTTGCATACGAGTATACCTACACCGCAGACGGAGAGCTTCAGAGAGTCACGGATCACACGAGCGAGATCTCGACGGTGTTCAAGTATGATAAGCGAGGCAGGCTCACAAACCTCTCGAGCTTTTCATCCGACGAAAAGCACGACTATTCCTCCGAGCTGATCTATGACGACTCCTTCGATAGGGTCTCGGTGTCAAACGGTAGAATACAGTACGGAGCCTCCGATCAGTATACTCAGCAGATAGAGTATCACTATTTCTACAACTCCGACGGCAAGATGAACAGGCTGGAATATGCTTCGGGCGATAGCATATCTATGAATATAGATTACGCCTTCGATAGATATTCGAGGCAGAAGTCCGAGAGCTACACATATTCTGCTCACAACGCAAGCTTCTCCGTTTCATATTCGTATGGCTATCATTTTGAAACCATTGATAACGTTACCTATACCACGAACAATGTAGAGCACGTTAGAAAGACCATAAACGGAACCGAGACGTATGAGTGGATAGAGTATGACGATAGCGGAAACATTTCGCTATATATGCCAAGATGGAATTATATTCCTAAAATTGAGTATTATTATGATGATCTTGGCCAGCTGATCAGGGTGGACGATAAAAACTTATGGTATTCGTATTTCTACACCTACGACGATGCCGGCAATATCCTCACCAGCGGCAAATGCTCCTACACCACGGATGTGGATGCCACTCCCACCAGCGTTAACACCTACACCTACGGCGTTAATGGCTGGAAGGACACTCTCCTTAACTATAACGGTGTAGCCTTAACCTACGATGCCATCGGCAACCCCTTAAGCTACTATAACGGCACTGCATACACCTTCACCTGGAGCGGTAGGCAGATGCAGACCGCGACGAAGGGCGGAGTGACTTATACGTTCGCCTACAACGCAGACGGAAAGCGTATCTCAAAGACCTCGAGCGACGGTGTTTTGTCAACTTACGTTTACGATGGCGACCTTCTCGTCTATGAATCGAGAGGCTCCGAGGAGTTCATCTACATCTACGATGCTAAGGGCTCCCCTGCGGGAATGCAATACCGGAACAACACTTATACAGAGGGTTATTGGGATGTATTTTGGTTCGAGCGCAACGCCTTTGGCGACGTTGTAAGCGTATACGACGAGAGCGGAGTAGAGCTCGTGCATTACCGTTACGATCCATGGGGCGTATGCACAACGAGCTACTACAACTCCGGCGCAAGCTCCCCCGCAACTAAAAACCCGTTCAGATACAGAGGCTATTACTATGACAGCGACCTCGGGTTCTACTACTTGTTAACGAGGTATTACGATCCGGTTATAGGTAGGTTTATCAGCCCGGATAGATACGATCTGTTAACGGCTACTCAGGGTGGTCTCACCGACAAAAACCTCTACGCCTACTGTGATAATAATCCTATATCTCGAAAAGACTCCGACGGAGAATATTGGAATATTTTAATTGGTGCCGGAATAGGCGCCTTCGTAGGAGTAGCAACTCAGTTTACCACCGATTTAGTTACCTCGGCAATCGACGGAGAGCTGTCGTTCAGTCATTGGTCTTCCTATCTTGGCGCAGCCGTGGGCGGAGCTGTTGGGGGAGCGATTGATGCGCTGGAGATTATCCCGTCTCCGATAGCTGACGGCATCGGCGCAGGAGTTTCCACCATAGTAACAGCTGTTTCATACAACATAGAGAGTTTAATAGTCGGAAGGGATGATATGTATAGCTCTGAACAAATCTTTTATGATACGTTCAATAATTCGCTTACTAGTGCGATGGTCGGATTTGGGTATAAAGAAAGTAGATTGAGTAAAGTGTTTGAGATCGAAGATTCGAATGAGCTTAACAAAGCTATAATTAAAGGTTTGGGTTCCTTTGTATCCGGTTTAGGCATCGCAACTGCGATAGGGATAACAGAATCATCCGAGTTTAATTGGCCCAACACCCACTCCTGGGATCCTCCCAACGTTGAAAGGGGGTATCCTTAAAGATGACAGAAGTTATAACCGATGGAAAACGTATATACACCTTTACAGATACCGGGTTTGAGTTCACAGTTAAGCCTCCTACTTTCATGGAAAATTTATTTTACATTCTTCTTCTTATTATACCTCTATCAAGTATGATCTTTGCTCTTACTGTGTCAATAATAGGCGGGTTAATCGGGCATATTATCATTTTTTCTTTCCTATGCATATTTGGGGTTTCATTTGCTGTGTGCTTCGTTTATAAAGGGATAATTAATCACAAGCCTTTTCGCCTCACTGTAGATGAAAGAGGAATCACGAAAGAGGGGATTGACATTTTTATTAAATGGGACGATCTGATTTGCTTTGGTTTTATTAATGGAGTTCTCTTGCATAGTCGTTCATTCTACCATCAGATGTGTATTTATTTTTCAACCACTCCATATGATGAAAAAAAGTATAAAAGGGCTCTTCGTTTACGACATGCTGGGGCATTTGCGCCGCGCACCAACGAGATGATTTCTTACGGCTTTGGAAAAAATCAGCTTGATGAGGAGTTAATCAAAAAGATCAGAGAGCGCATATACCTCTACGCAGATAAGGAGAAGGAGATCAGCGACATCAGACCCGATTCCGAGTTTGTGTATCCGTGATCTTGGGCGCCGTTGGGGCGGCGGCAGAGTTGTCGCACCGAAATAGATTTATTTGTTACTCACTCTTGGGGCTCTCGCAACGTAGAAAGGTGGTATCCTTGCCGATGAAAGAAGTTATAATCAAAGGTGCATGTATATACACCTTTACAGATACCGGGTTTGAGTTCACGGTTAAGCCTTTTACTTTAGCATATCGTTTGTTTACCATTTTTATCATCCTTTTGGGTCTTTCGCTAATGATCTTTTTCCTTGCTCTGGCAATAATAGATGGATCTATCGGGCATATTATCATTTTTTCTTTGGTATTCATAGTTGCGGTTCCGGTCAGTGTGTATTACGTTTATGAGCCGATGTTTCGTCACAAGCGTTTTCGCTTCACGGTTGATGAAAAAGGAATAACTTATACGGAGATTATTGATAATACCTATTTCATTAAGTGGGATGATCTGATTTGCTTTGGATTTATTAACGGATGTCTCATGGAGACCCGTTATGTCTATCCCCGAATGCATATTTATTTTTCTACATTGCCGTATAATCAACATAAGTTTAGAAGGACTCTTGATATACGACAAGGGTCGATGGTACATACGCACAACAACGAGATAATCTCTTACGCCTTTTTAAAAAATCAGATGGACGAAGAGTTTATGGAGAAGATCAGAGAGCGCATATGTCTTTACACAGATAAGGAGAAAGAGATAAACGACATCAGACCCGATTGCGAGTTTATGGATCCTTGGTAGCCCATTTGGGGCGGCGGCAGAGTTGTCGCACCGAAATAGATTTATTTGTTACTCACTCTTGGGGCTCTCGCAACGTAGAAAGGTGGTATCCTTGCAGATGACAGAAGTTATAACCGATGGAAAACGTATATACACCTTTACGGATACCGGGTTTGAGATCACAGTTAAGCCTCCCACTTTAAAAAATCGCCTTATTTGCGTTCTTATCATTGTTTTCTTTCTGTCAATGTTTCTATTTGCTCTTGCTCTGGCAATAATAGATGGATCTATCGGGCACATTATCATTTTTTCTTTCGCATGCATACTTGGGGTGTTATTAGCTGTGTATTTCTCTTATTCACCGATATTTAACAACAAGCCCTTCCGTCTTACGGTTGATGAAAGAGGAATCACGGATGAGTGGTTCGATAATTACATCAAGTGGGAAGATCTGATTTGCTTTGGTTTTATTAATGGAGTTCTCTTGCATAGACGTTCTTTCTACCATCAGATATGTATTTATTTTTCAACCACTCCATATGATGAAAAAAAGTATAAAAGGGCTCTTCATTTTCGGCATGCTGGGTTATTTGCGCCGCGCACCAACGAGATGATCTCTTACGGCTTTGGAAAAAATCAGCTTGATGAGGAGTTAATCAAAAAGATCAGAGAGCGCATATACCTCTACGCAGATAAGGAAAAGGAGATCAGCGACATCAGACCTGATTCCGAGTTTGTGTATCCGTGATCTTGGGCGCCGTTTAAATATGATCCGGAAGAGTGGGATCTCATCCACCGTAGGTGGATTTCATCCGTCCGTGACGGATCTGACTGCGTGATGCTCCGCTCAGAGCATCACGCTAACGGCGGCTTCGCCTTATGCTCCGGTAATAACCAAACAAAAAAGAGGACGGCTCGGCACCTATCGCCGAGTTCCGTCCTCTTTTTCATTTTTAAGGTGTATTCGCTTCGTTTTTTAAGCTGTGTTTGCCGTGGCGGGGTCAAAGCCGATAAAAGGGCTCTGCCGATCAGCCGCCGTGATAAGAGCGGCATTAACAGTCTTATGTATAGTGCCGTCATTCGCCTCGCACGGATGGTCAGGGCTTACAAACTCCGCACGCCACGTATCCGTCGGAAATGAGATCATCCTCCGTTCCGTAGTAGTCCTTGACGTTGTTTCCCGTTGCGTGTCGGCAGGAGGAGAGATGATATTTCTTAGTAGAGGTGTTGATGATAAAGTCGGGCTCGCCCTCGGGCGTTTCGGGTATATCGTCGGGGTCGGGCTCGGGGAAGGGAACACCGTCGTCAAGCTTTGAGTCGCCCGTCGAGTAGTCGATGCTGATGCCCGGCTGATTGTTGTAGATATAAACGCAGAAGCAGATGCCCTCGCCCTCATCCTCGACAGAAAGCGCCTCCATCAGCACCCCTCGCGCAACAAGCTCATTGCCCTCGTATATAGGCGTCACCCTATACATAACGTGGTTTTCGGTCTCTTTTATATAGGCGGCAACCATTTTTTCAAAGGGGAGCATGCCCTCGACGTTCATAAAACGTGTTCCGGTTATGAGGTTTTCCTTAGTAGCCAGCTCGGCGGTCAGCTGCCAGCCGATGAGGTGGGCTCTGTTGTATAGATATCCGCCGTCAACTATGTCGTAGGGCTTGTTCAGCCAGCCCGAGGGCGTAACCGATGAGAGGCTGCCCTCTCTGTCCTCCGTCGGCATAAGGTCTCTGCCTATCGAGGCAAACGCCGCACCGCATCTGCCAAGCCCGTCAAGCGGAGAATAGTTCTCAAACGAGCTGTCCGTTATCTCCTCCTCTGTAAAGAAGGGCTTGTTTCCGTTTACGTAAACGAATGCCTCGCCCGAAAACTCGGGGATATCACTGAGGCTGTCTGCATATATGGGCTTATCTAACGGCGGAAATACGCCAAGGAGATACATCGCCCCGACCGCAAGCAAAAGGAGCAGCAGGAGGGGTAAGGCTATCTTAAGCTTTTTAAATTTCCTCATACGGTCATCCGTCCTTTCTCGTCATAGTCAGCTTTGAGATCCTGTCGTGCGATGAGCCCTTGAAGTCCACCCTCGACTTGACCTCAAAGAGCGAGAGCGGCAGGTCGAGCCGCCTGTCCGAGGGGTAGAGCTCATTCCATTTATAAACGATCAGCCGCTCTATCGAGTCAAGATATGGCATAAGCGCAATATCCTCGACAAAAGCCAGCCCTCCGTCCGGGCAGCTGCCGATCGGGTCATCCGACACCGAGATCCTGTCCTCCCACCCGGCGAAGATATGCGTCGAGAAGGGTCTGATATAGATCACGCCGCCGTAGCTCTCGCACAGCTCTCGGATCAGCTCACGGTCGCGGCTCTGCCGCTTTCCGAAGAGGGTCATGCCCCCCTTGTCGTCGATGCAGACGGCAACGGTCATTCCTTTTCCCATAGGCTCCTGCCTCCCCCTGTCTTTTATGACATAATTATAGCAGACCCTCGGCGATAAATCAAGTGCCAGAGATACCCCCCGAAGGAGGCTTTTTTTCTTTTTTTATTCACTTTCCCCACCCCGGCGCCCTCTCTACCACCATAGAGAGCCTTCTATGAAAGACCTCTCCCCACGAAGGGGCTGAAAATCCCCTCTTTTATATGCGTGCGCACCCGAATTGGTTAATTTATTAATTATTTTTAAATAAAGTTTACTTTCGGTTTAGAAAACTCTGTTAAAATCACGTCGGTATGTGTCGAAAATGTAAATAACGAGTATATTCTGTCGACGGACGGCAGAAAAGTATCATGACAATAAAAGGAGAGTGCAAAGGCACGGTACGTCTGATGGAAGAAAGATTAATTGACGGCAAGGCGTTTGCCGATATGCTATACGGCGGTGCGGCGCTTCTTGGCGAGCATCAGCAGGAGATAAACGATCTTAACGTTTTCCCCGTCCCCGACGGAGATACGGGAACGAATATGTCAAAGACCATCGCAGGAGGTCTCTCTGAGCTCGCAGGCGAGGATGAGGAGAGCGTCGGCGAGATGGCAAACAAGTTTTCCCGAGGAGTACTCCTTGGAGCAAGAGGAAATTCCGGCGTTATCCTCTCGCAGATCTTTGCGGGCATAGGTGAGGAGCTTTCCGCCTGCGACAAGGTCGGCGCTATGGAGCTTGCAAACGCCTATCGCAACGGCATCAAGAAGTCCTACGCCTCGGTTCAGAACCCCACTGAGGGAACCATCCTCACCGTATTCAGAGAGGCGACCGAATATGCGGCGGAGAATATAACCCCCGAGTCCACCGTTGCAGACTTTTATAAATTACACATCGAGTGCGCACGTCGCTCGCTCGAGCATACTAAGGAGATCCTCCCCGTGCTTAAGGAGGCGGGTGTCGTCGATTCCGGCGCTGCGGGATATCTCTATATAGTTATGGGAATGTATGAGGCGCTGACGGGCGAGCTGGTTCCCTCAAGGGAGATTGTCGCATCCTCTGAGCAGAGGATAAATATAGATCTCTTTACAAGGGACTCCCGCCTTGAGTTCGGCTATTGCACAGAGGTGCTTATCAGGCTCACGACCGACAAGGTGGACCCCGACAGCTTTGAGATAGAGCGTGTGCTTTCCGTCCTCGAAGAGCTCCACGGCGAGAGCGTCGTAGCCTACAAGACGGGCGACGTCGTCAAGGTCCACGTCCACAGCTTCACCCCCGGTATGATCCTTAGCCGCCTTCAGGAGTTCGGCGAGTTTCTCACCGTCAAGATCGAGAATATGTCGCTCGGTCATTCGGGCGAGGCAGAGGAGGAGAAGCCGGAGGAAAAGAAGCTCTTTGCAACCCTTGCGGTTGCCTGCGGTGAGGGAATGAGCGCCCTGTTCCGTGATATGGGAGCGGATGGCATTATCGCAGGCGGCCAGACGCAAAACCCCTCGACCGAGGAGTTTATCTCGGAGTTCAAAAAGCATAACGCCGAGCATATCATAGTCCTCCCCAACAACAAAAACGTCTACCTCGCCGCAAAGCAGGCGGCAGAGCTTTACGAGGATGCCGAGGTCCATATCATAAAGACTAAGAGCCTTATGCAGGGCTACGGCGCACTCCAGGTCATCACCCCGGGCATCTCGGATATGTCCGTCCTCGTCGAGAGCATCGAGCGTGCCGCTGCGGGCGTTGTCGGCGCTGAGATAACCCGTGCGGTCAGAGACGTCACGATAAACGGCAAGCACGTCGCCGAGGGCGACTATATAGCCATCTCGGAGGGAGATATCGCCGCCGTGAGCGAAAGTGCTGAGGATGCGGTTATGGATATGATAGCCACCGTCGATGCCGACGACTACGAGATCCTCACCCTCTTCGTCGGCAACGGCGTAGACGCCGAGAGGCGATGCTGCCTCGTCGAGCGCATCGAGGAGGAATATCCCGACTTTGAGATAACCGTCTACGAGGGCGGCCAGGAGGTCTACGACTACCTCCTCGCACTTGAATAATAATCCCTGTCAGAGAATACCCGTTAAGGGTTAAAAGAAGGTATATTATGGAAAAAACAATCAAGATAGTTATAGACACCAAGGGCGCAGACAAGGGTGCACAGATGATGATAAAGGGTGCGGCTATGGCACTCTCGGAGTATCCCGCGCTCGAGCTCTGCCTCGTCGGCGACGCCGAGCTTATTGCAGCCGAGCTTAAAGCGCATAACGCAGACGTCGCAAGGGTCGAGATCATCGATGCCCCCGACGAGATCACAAACTACGACAGCCCCGCGGTGGCAGTATTCGGAAAGCCGGAGTCCTCGCTGGTCCGTGCGCTCACCGCACTCTCCGAAAGAGATGACCTCGCAGGACTTATCAACGCAGGCTCGACGGGAGCGCTCATCGCAGGCTCGATGAGATATCTCTCCTTAAAGGATAGGGTGCGCCCTGCGCTTGCGGCTGTTCTCCCTGCTGAGAGCGGCGGCTTCACCTGCCTTGTAGACACGGGCGCAACCATCGATTGTCCGCCCGCACTGCTCGTGCATTTTGCGCATCTCGGATCAGCTTTTATGAAGGAGTATTACGGCATAGAGAGCCCCGGCGTCGCCCTGCTTTCAAACGGTGCCGAGCCCACTAAGGGCAACGCCGCAGTCAAGGAGGCGCATCAGCTCCTCGCCGCTGACGAGAGCATCCGCTTTATCGGAAATCTTGAGGGCAATTCCGCTCTCTCGGGTGCGGCAGACGTCCTCGTTGCCGACGGCTTTGCGGGAAACCAGGTGCTTAAATGCTCCGAGGGCATGGCTCGCAGGCTCATCACCGACATCGTCAAGTACGCAAAGAAGACCGGCGACGAAAATATTATGAAGCTCGTAGGTCACCTTATGAGCGTTTACGACTTCAATTCGCTCGGCGGCGGCATCATCCTCGGCATCTCTAAGCCCGTCATCAAGGCTCACGGCGCCGCAAACGAAAAGACCGTCGTTTCGGTCATCGGAATGATGATGAGAATGCTTGAAAACAAGCAGGTCTACGACAGGGATAGCTTCGCTATTTCCTGATCCGGCTAAACACGGCCGATCACACGCCCCATGGCGAAATATGCATAAAAAAAGAGGAGAATTTCCGAAAATGTCAAAGATAAAGATCATCTGCACCTCCACAGGCTGCATCGAATACGGACCCGAGCGCTATCGCGATCTCGGCGTAGACTTCATAAGAATACATATTCATTTCAAGGGCAACGAATACCTTGAGGGCCCCGACCTCGACCCCGTAAAATTCTACGAGGATCTCGAGCATCTTGAAAACCCGAGGAAAAACCTCCCGAGGACGGCTATGCCCGCCCACGCCGAGATCTCCGGAGTGTTTGATAAGGCTATAGACGAGGGCTACGACGAGGCGATAGTGTTCTCGCTCTCTCTCGGCCTCGGCGGCACCTGCGATCTCATCAGGCTCGTCGCAAAGGACTACGAGGGCAGGCTGAAGATCCACGTCATCGACACCAAGGTCGCAGGCTTCTCCGAGGGCATCCACGCCATCCGTGCCGTCGAGATGGTAAACAAGGGCTACGACGCCGAGCGCATACTCAAGGAGACCGAGTGGGCTATGGAGCATCAGCAGTTCTACGGCGTTGACGCAAAGCTCGATTACCTCATCTATAACGGCAGGCTCAAGGGCGCAAAGGCGTTTATGGGTCAGATGCTACAGATCTGCCCCGTCGTCAGATTTGATAAGGACGGCAGGCTCGGCGCTGTCGAGAGCGTAAGAACGCCTAAGAAGGCGCTTGCACGTATGTGCGAGTATATCGCAGGTCACATCGGCGACCGCTCGCCCGAGGATTATATCCTCTGCCGCACCTTCACGGGTCCCTCGCTGCTCGAAAAGCTCGTAGAGATCGAGGGGAAGTACGGCGTTAAGCCCAATCACGAGGACGTTATCCTTTCCCCCGTCAGCGGCTGTCATAACGGCCCCTGGCTCGCAGGCTATTGCTTATACTTTATAAGAAGAGAGGACGAGGCACTTTAATATGATCACCGTAAGAGAGGTCAGGACGTCAAGGGATATTAAGGAATTTATAGAGCTACCCCTCAGAATGTATAAAAACGTATGGCAGTTCGTTCCCCCGCTCTACGCAGATGAAAAGAAGCTGCTTCGGTCGGGCGGATGCACCTCCGTCGCCGATGCGGTGTTCTATCTTGCAGAGAAGGACGGCAGGACCGTCGGCAGAATTCAGGGCATCCACCAGAAGCAGTATAACGACCTGCACGGCACGAAGGAGCTTCGCTTCACGAGGTTTGATGCGATAGACGATCCCGAGGTCTCGCGTGCGCTCTTCTCGGCGCTTGAGGCTTGGGGCAGGGAGCGTGGGCTCACCGACATCGTCGGTCCGCTCGGATACAGCGACCTTGACAGAGAGGGTCTGCTTATCGAGGGCTTTTCCGAAAACTCTACCTTCGAGGAGCAGTATAACTTCGATTATTACGGCGCTCTCATCGAGGACGCAGGCTTTAAGAAGGATCTCGACTGGCTGGAGTTTGAATTGACCGCCCCCGAGAAGAAAAACCCGATGCTCGAGAGGGTCGCACAGCGTGCTCTTGAGCTTAACGGCCTGCATATCGCTGACACCAATATGCCGAAGAAGAAGTATATCGAGCGCTATGGCGACAGCTTCTTCGATTGCCTTGACGAGTGTTACAGCAAGCTTTACGGGACGGTGCCGCTAACGCCCGAGCAGAGGCGTGAGATCTTGGATCAGTTCATGCTTATCGTAAACATCAAGCTCGCAGTCTTTATCTGCGACAAGGATGATAAGGTCGTTGCCTTCGGGCTTTGCTTACCCGGCATCGGCGACGCAGTCAAAAAGAGCGGCGGAAGGCTCACTCTGCCCGCCCTCATCAAGCTGTTTTCGGCCGCCGCAAGGCCCAAGGTCATGGATCTTGCGCTCATAGCCGTCCGCCCCGAGTATCAGTCCTCGGGCATCAACGCCGTGCTTATCAACGGGCTTGTGGATATGCTATGCTCGGGAGTCGTCGAAAGGTGCGAAACGAATCTGAATCTTGAAACCAACACCGCCGTTATGTCTCAGTGGAAGTATTTCACGGCAAGACAGCATAAGCGCCGCCGTGCATACAGAAAGACCCTTGAATAACAGAGAGCAGGCAAGGAAGGTTCCCCAAAAATAAAAAAAGGAGAAAAATACGATGATAGAAAAGCTTAAGGAGGTCCTCGGCAAGGTTCTGCCCGAGGTAGATATGGCAAACGTAAATGCAGACACGAGGCTCATCGAGGATCTCTGCTTCGATTCGCTCGCTATGATGATGATGTCTATGGAGATCGAGGATGCCTTCGGCTTCCGCTTCAAGGAGTTCGTAAGGTTTGAAACGGTCGGCGACGTCGCCTCTTATATCGAAACGAGGATCTGACCCCGGATCCCGTGTCAAGTCGGCATAGGTGTGGCTTCACGCCCTGCCGACTTGCTTTTTTTATATAAACGTGCTATAATCTTACTAGCGGGCGAGCGTCGCCCGACCCCGACACGTAAAGGAGATACATATATGTTAAAATATACCGTTGCGGCAGTGACGAGGATCGTAAACGATCTGAAGCTCGCCGCCCACGTTGCCACCACCGTTATGCAGAGCTTTATGCTGGTCTATTTGATCATCTCGATGATCCTCGGCAGCGGAAGCCTTATTATCAACGGCGTGCTTCTTGCACTCTCGGCGGTAAACCTCGCCGTCTACCTCTTCACCTACGGCAGAACGAGCAAGCTCGCAAAGCGGGCAAAGAGCAAAACTGCAACGGTCTGCCGCTGGGCTAAGCTGTTTATCAACGCTATATCCCTCGTCTCGGTCATCTACTCTATATGGGCAACCACAGCAGACGTTCCGAGGCTCACCCTCGTTCTTACTCCTATAACGCTCGTGCTTTGGGTCGTGCAGGTCGCCATCGAGGTCATCAGGATCTACGCCACACGCCGCTTCGCCTATTTCGTCGATGCGCTCAAGATGGACTTTGAGTTCGTCACCAAGCCCGTCACCAAGGCACGCAACTTCCTCCACGATTTCATAGGTGAGGAGAGGGAGGACGAGGACACCGTCTCACCCGAAAACAGGGAGAGGCTCATAGCCGAGGCAGGCGTCATCGAGGAAAAGAAAAAGGGCAAGCCGAAGAACATCGTCTCAAGGGCATTTAGCGAGCTTGGCAGACGCATCAAGGCAAAATTCGGCAGAAAGACGAAGCAGGATAAGATAGAGGAGGCTGAGCCCGAAAGGCAGCTCGCCGCCCACACCGACGAAACGAAATAAAGCAGCTCCACGGTCACACGCTCGGAGCAAGGAGTAAAAATGATAGGTGTATCACTTCCGTATAGCTGGCTTACAGGCGAGAGCCGTGTGCCAAAGCTCGACGTTGATAAAACGCTCGTCACCCTTAAAGAGGAGGGCGTATCGCAGATAGAGCTGAGAACCATACTTCCGCACCACGACCCTGACGAGGTGCTTCGCATCTCGGATATGCTGGGAGAGCGAGGCTTCTCGGTCAGCATCCATTCATATATGCACACCAGAGAGAGCGCAGTAAAGGACGTCTTTAGTCCATTGTCCCGCCTTCTTGAGGGGAGAAGGGAAGTGCGGACGGTCATCGTCCTGCATCTTCTTGATGAGGACAACGCTCCGATCCTCAGATCTCTCGCCGAATATGCCGAGCAAAAGGGCTACAACGTCGTCATCGCCGCAGAAAACAACCGCCTTATGCCAAACGGCAAGGAGGGCGACTGCGCCGAGTTCGTTCTCGATGCGGTGACGAGGGCTGACCACAGGTCGGTCGGTATCTGCTTCGACCTCGGCCACTATATCTACTACGTCAAAAAGCACGGACTATATCCTGAAAAGACCCTACCCCGTGTCGAGTTTTTGGACAAAATCGTCCACACGCACATCCACGCTCTCGACGGGCTTAAGACGCATTTTCCCCTCCCGGCATGCGAGCTTCCTCTGTCCGAGATGCTCGAGCCCTTCTCCTATAAGTATTTCGGCGCTTACAACCTCGAGCTTGATTTCCCCCGCCTTGAGGGGCTATTTGACCCCGAGGATGCCCTCGTCGGCTCGGTGCACCACCTGCTCTCACATCTTCCGCCCCTCGCTAAGCTATACCGCCGTATACGCCTCGAGTATAAAAACGATCTATCCCGTGCGCTATCAGTCTATGGTGAAAAGACGGAGGGAACGCTGATGAGCTTAGCCAACCCTACCTTCTATTTATTTAACACGGGTGGCTACCTATGGGCTATGGACCCCGCCTTCCGCTTTGTGAATTACCTCACGGATGCTAAGGATCATATCGCTGTGCAGATGAAGGACGTATCGCTTATGGTCGTCACGCACGAGCACGTCGATCATTTTGAAGAGGAGGCGGTCAGAGAGCTTGCAAAAACCGAGATGACCTGGATCATCCCCGACTTTATGTATGAAGCCGCTCTCAGGTGGGGCATCCGACCCAAAAAGATCATTGTCGCTCACAAAAATCAGCCGATATGTATAGATAAGTTGACATTTCTGCCATTTGAAGGCAGGCATTTTCGTCCCGTGACCAAAAAAGGCGTTCCTGCTTACGGCTACTATGTTACGGCTGAGGGCTCGCCCTCTATGGCTTTTCCCACCGACGTGAGGGATTTCTCTCTTGATGGGCTGCCCGAGCTACCGAGTGCTGACGTGGTATTTTCTCACGTGTTCCTCGGCGACGGTGCGGCAAACGACTCCGACTTCGGCGATAAGCCCGAGGAGGTCGCACGCTTCTTACTTCATTTTTCGAAAAAGCATATCGTCTTTGCCCACCTTTATGAAAACGGCAGGCGGTACGAGGATATGTGGCGCCCCGAGCATGCAAGGCTGATAGCCGACGCTGCTCTAAGTCATTATCCCGATCTTCGCATATCCATCCCCGAGGTCGGTGATCACATTCTGCTCTGATCAATTGTTATATGAATATTTATCCGTTTTCACCACGCCGGGTCGCCTTGACCCGGCTTTATTTTTTGTCACACTATCAAGCCGATCATCCTCTTCCTTCATACCTTCGAGGTCTCCCGGTCATTTCATATTTATATTTCGCGCGTCCACCGTTTTTGCTCGTCGGCATCTCGTTTTTGTTGTTTTTATTCATAGTTACCACATATATTGTGCAATATCCACAAATGCTCAACCGTCA
Organism: Clostridia bacterium; assembly: GCA_017501245.1. Lineage (GTDB taxonomy): Bacteria > Bacillota > Clostridia > Oscillospirales > CAG-272 > UBA1740. Next base: position 14,199 of record JAFVXI010000027.1, on the reverse strand, counting down.
ACCGTTTTAAACGTTGAACAACTTCTACAATCAAATGTCATAATATCTAAGAAAATAATTACATCAAACATTTTTTTGAAGGCTATTGCAATATAAATGTAGTAGAATTTGATTGTAATTGTATTATTATTCAACAATTATATTTTCGCGGTGCATATAATTGAGAGGAAAAAAATGGGCAACATCAGCTTTAAGCAATACAAAATGATCGACCTTAGCTTTATCACGCTTCTTTTGCTGATAAGCGAGTCGATAACGACCCTCGCAACCACTAAGTGGTTCGTTGCGCAGCCGATAGCTATATCAACGACGCTTATCTTCGTTCTTATTGGGATGATGCGTTGGAGCGGCTTCGGTGCGATCTATGCGGTGGTCGGCGGGCTGACCTTTGCTATCGTCAGCGGTGGCGGTCCCCAGCAGGCCGCAATCTACGCTATCGGCAACCTCGGCGCCCTTCTTGCCCTGCTCGTCATTCTCCCTGTAGGCAAGGAGAAGGTCAGAGCCAGCATTCCTCTTCTTATTCTTACGGCAGCGGTCGCTTATCTCGGCATGGTGCTTGGCAGGTGGCTCGTCTCTTTAGCTATCTATCATGATCCGGGTGCTATCGTCGCCTTCCTCGCAACCGACGTTATCTCGCTGCTATTCGCCGCCGTAATCTTCGTCCTGATGCGAGGCGTCGACGGAATGATCGAGGATCAGAAGCATTATCTTTTGCGCCTCGACCGCGAGAGAAGGGAAAACCCGCCCGAAACCGATTAATGAAGGCATTTTTGCCATCCTAATAAAGGCATAGGAGGATATCTTATGAAAATGAAATGCGATCACTATCTCGTCTTCGACGAGCTAAGCGGCAAATATCGGGAGGACCCCGAGCAGGCCGTGCGAGACGACGTTGAGAAGCATCATTGGTCTCACGTGCTGCGCACCGTGCTGAAGGACTGGCGCCTTTACCTGATGCTCGTTCCCATGCTGCTCGTCTTCCTCTTCTGGCGTTATCTGCCGATGTACGAGCTGCTCGGAGCCTTTAAGGTCTACGATGCGAATATCGAGGTCTCGGATCAGCTTTATGCCGGTTTCTCGTATTTCAAGATGCTCTTCTCGGGCACGACCTCGCTTTCGATAGAGTTCTGGCGTGCTTTCAGAAACACCTTCCTTCTATCCTTCTACGGACTTTGCTTCGGCTTCCCGATGCCTATTATAGTTGCCCTCTTCTTCAACGAGATCCGCTCGAACATAGCGAGGAGCATCTATCAGGTTCTTACATACCTTCCCAAGTTTATGTCCACGGTCGTTATGACCTCGCTTATCACGATGCTCGTCCGCCAGGCAGGCACGGTCACGGGCGTTGAGATGGGCGTTATCTCCCAGCTTCTCGTCGGCATCGGCGCCATCACTCCCGAGGTCGGTGCGGCAGGACTTTTAAACGATCCCGGCTTCTTCCGTGCTATCTATCAGATCAGCGGTATATGGGAGACTGCGGGCTACGACAGCATAGTATTCTTTGCGGCGATAATTGCCATCTCCCCGACGAGCTACGAGGCGGCACAGATCGACGGAGCGGGAAAGCTCGCTCAGATGCGCTACGTCGTCCTGCCCAGCATCCTCTCCACGATCGTCATTATGCTTATCACGAGGATAGGCTCACTGCTAAACATCGGATATGAGAAGGTCCTCCTTCTTTATAATCCCGACACCTACGTAACGGCGGACGTCGTTTCAACCTTTGCGCACAGGCAGGGAATAGGCGAGGGACTCGTCGGAGTCGCCTCGGCTGCCGAGATGCTCAATAACGTCGTAGGTATGCTGCTCGTAATAGGAGCAAACACCATAGCCCGCAAGGCTTCCGACGTTTCACTTTATTAATATAGGAGGAGAAAAATGAAAAGACGACTTGAAGCCTCAGAGCTTATATTCAAGATCCTCAGCTATCTCTTCCTCACGATCTTTGCCATCTGCTGTCTTTATCCCTTCCTCTACGCCGTTTCAGCCGCCCTCAGCGGACGCAGCGCAGTAGAGCATGGAGAGATCGTCCTCTTCCCGAAGGATATTCAGTTTGAGGCGTTCGCAGAGATGTTCAACAACAATATGTTCTGGAACTCTTATACGAACACTCTATTTATCACCTTCTACGGCACTCTTTGGGCTATGGGCGTCGCCATCCTCGGCGGCTACGCCCTCTCGAAAAAGAGGCTGCTCTTCCGCAAGGGCTTTAACTTCTTCCTCGTCTTTACGATGTGGTTTTCCGCAGGTCTCGTTCCTCAGTATCTGAACTACATAAACACGAAGGACGTCTTTAACTCTATCGGAATTATGGATGATAAGTGGCTGGTCGTTATCGCCATGGGTATGGCGGCGATGAACATCATCCTTTTAAGAAACGCCTTTGAGGGCGTCCCCTCCGAGATCGAGGAGGCGGCGATAGTTGACGGAGCGAGCGAGTTCCAGGTGCTCTCCCGAGTCTATCTGCCGATGTGTAAGTCAACTCTGGCGACAGTCGCCCTCTTCTTCGCCATCTCGAGATGGAACGGCTACTATTGGGCAAAGCAGATGATCTCAAATGCAAACGAGCATCCCCTCCAGGTCTTCATCAGACTGAAGCTCGAGGAGTTCACGGATGCGGAGATGATGGTCGGATGGGATAAGGCTTACGCCTCGGATTCGGTCATCTACGCTCTTATCGTATGCTCCATAATCCCCATCCTCATCATTTACCCCTTCATCCAGAAGTATTTCGCTAAGGGTGTAAATATGGGCGGCGTCAAGGAGTAAAAAAACAACGGTTATTACCGCAGAAATGCGCCTAATAATAAAAAATTTTAGGAGGAAATCCAAAATGAAAAAGTCCAGACTTATCGCACTTCTTCTTACTATCGTGCTTGCATTCGGTTGTCTTCTGACCGGCTGCACACCCGTAACCCCTCCTCCGGATGATGACGACGGCGATGAGATCGTTCTTGAATACGCAGACGGCACCGTGCTCCGCATGGCTACCGGCTACAACAGCAAGAAGACCGGTCTCTTCTTCGACTCCGAGACTGCAGGCGAGGGCATCAAGCTTGCAGACGGCAACACCTATCAGGCAGGCGACCTCAAGCCCACTTGGGTAGAGGTTCAGAACCTCCTCAACATCGTGTTTGAGGATAAGTATCAGGGCGGCAGTGCTACCAACGAGTGGAAGCATTGGCAGGCTCAGCTTGACCAGGTAGACATGGTCTCCGGCACTGCAACTCAGCTTACTGAGGCAGGCGTAGCAGGCGACCTTATCAACATCGCAGAGTATCTTGACGCAATGCCTAACTTCAAGGCATACCTTGAGGCTAACCCCATCGTTCGCCTCTCCATCACGGGTGACACCTCTAACGGTGCTATCTACTTCTCCCCCTACTTCGACGGTGTAAACGATATCGAGCGTATGCCCCTTATGCGTACCGACTGGGTAGAGAAGCTCCTTAACGGCGCAGGCGAGTTCACCGCAGCTGACTCCAAGGAGCTCGCAGCAGCAGTTTATACTCCTTATATGCCCACCAGCGGCAAGATTGAGATCGACGTCGTTAAGGCTGACGCCTCCGGCACCGAGAAGATCACCAAGGACTATGACGCAGCAGGCAACATCATCGCTACCATGAACGCAGCAGGCGCTATCAACGGCGTACAGGCTGTAAATATGCTTCGCGACTACATCGACGAGGCTTATGACGGCTACTACGGCGAGAACCGTGCTGACCTCTTCATCGGTCAGAACGCAGCTTGGGACGCAGATGAGCTCGTAGCTCTTCTTCGTTGCGTAGTTGCTAACCCCAAGACCCTTAACGGCGGCGAAAGCGTAGAGGGCCTCTTCTCCAGAGAGGACAACAACAACCAGAGAAAGGTTGATATGTTCCGCTTCGCAGGCACCCTCTTCGGCGTCCGCGGTCTTGAGTCCAGACAGGATTATCTCTATATAGGCACCGACGGCAAGCTCCATGACGCTCGTCAGGAGGAGGATACCTACGTTGCTATCGAGAGAATGAACGCTCTCGTTTCCGAGGGTCTCATCTCGAAGTCCTACGTTGAGAACTCCGGCTCCACCTCCGCAACCATGCTTGAGGACGATGCAGGCTTCATGCACTACGACTACAACCAGACCCAGACCGTCTATAACGAGACCAAGCTCAACAAGGACGGCGACAGCGGCGAGAAGTATATGGCAGTTATGGTTCCCGTTGCTCTCTGGTTCGACGGCACCAACGTTGTTGACGGCACCGACAAGGGCGTATTTATGAGATTTACCGAGTCCTGGAGATCTGTTAAGACCGACGGTTGGGCAATCTCCAAGGCAGGCGTTGGCTCTAACACCGACAAGCTCTATGCAGCTCTCTCTCTTATCGACTTCGCATACTCCGAGAGAGGTCAGATCCTTATGTCCTACGGCCCCGACGCCTTCATCAAGACTAAGGACGACGGCTCTTACGTAACCTTCAACTTCAACGGCAAGCAGATGCCCGTTATCGCAGACGAGACCTTCGCTGAGCTCTGGTCGCTCGCTTCGGGCAACTACACCAACTACGCTCGTATGTACCTCGGCTCCACCCTCTCCTTCGCAAAGAGCCAGGCGTTCGAGTATCAGTGCACTCACGAGGTAGGTAAGGAGGGCGCAGGCTACATCTCCACCGCTATCGGCTACGGACTTATCAAGCATCCCGAGCTCGCTATCGCCGAGAACTCCTGGTATACCTCCGTTCCCACCATCCTTCCCAACACCAAGGCTGAGAACGAGATCATCGCAACCTTCACCGATCTTTCCTCTACCGGTGCGTTCTCTCAGACCAAGGGTAATAAGAACCTTCTTATCGACATAATCAACAAGGGCTACCAGGGCGAGGGCACCGCTTCCCGCGCTGAGGTTCTTGAGACCGTTGCCAACGCTTACAAGGGCTCCGCTTACCTCTACATGAAGCAGCTCGCTTGGGAGAGACTCGTTGCTTACTACGAGGCTCTTGGCAACTGATAAGAAATGCAAACATTTCTTGGCGCCTTACGCCGAGAATTAAAGCTTGACCCGACCTGCGGCGACGAGCCGCAAAAGCTCGGAGGGTGCGGCACACAGCCGCACCCGACGGGCGAAAGATGAAACATCAAGGCGTGTCCCGAGGGGCTATCCCTCGGGGCGCCCAAAGCGCTTGGTTGCCAAGCTTACAGGGCAACGAAAAACCGCCATAGCGGCAAGGGAGACACATAATGTATAAAAAGCAAATGACTCTCCAGAGGATCACCTGCTACCTCCTTCTCATCGTAGCGGCGCTGATCTTCGTATATTCGCTCGGTATTATCACCGACCTTTACGACACCCTGCGTGTCTTCTCCGAGGACCCCGAGCATCCGCTCATCGAGGGCGCCGAGGTCTATATGGAGATGCAGGAATTCAACAAGCTCTTCACGCTCTTCGGCGTGCTTCTTATCCTCTCCGCCCTCGCAAATATGGTGTTCGGTGCGGCATCGAGGAGAAGGTATTATCTTTCAAATTACATAACCATCGTCTTAAACGCCGTAGGAAACGTAGCTGTTTCCGTCTGGGCGATCATCAATATATATTCATACAGAGCACAGTATCTCGAGGTGGATTTTGCATCTCTCGAGGTTCTCGCACCTCTTTACGGCATCGAGGCGTATCAGTCTACCTTCTGGTTTGACGTCTGCCCCGTGGTGTTCGTTCCCGTCATTCTCGTCAGCCTGCTTTCGATTGCAAACCTCGTATGGAAGCATCTGCTTATGAAGGGTGAGAGGGCGCTGCTCGAAGGATCAGTGGAGGTGGAAAAATGAGAGAGATCAAGGATCTTAGGCTCGACAGGATGAGATATACGAACAACGCTATCTCGGCGACCCTCTGTTATCTCGCTATCCTCCTCGATGCGCTTTACTTCGTTTCTATCTATTCGAGCGACGTCGGCAACTACTATTACAGTATGACCATCGGCGTCTCCGTCGTGTATAACCTCGTCTTTCTCCTCGTCGCCTTCCTTTGCAGCGAGGGTGTAAAGAATTATGCCAAGCTCTACGGCTACGTGTCTATCGCCATCGGCGTGCTTCAGCTAGTCAGGATCCTCGGCATCCCGCTCAACGCCTTCACCAGCGTTATCTCCTATGCGGGCGAGGAGCTGAAGGTCATGGAGCTCTCGCAGTTTATTTACGTAACCGTCCTGCTCGTCCTCTCCGCCATGGCATGCTGTGCGGCGGGCGCTATCTGCCTCACAAAGTCCTACGAGCTTGACGCTTACAGGCGCGAGATAGGCGTAGAGAAGTGATATCCTACGGGGAAAAGCACTCAAAATCTCTCAGCATACGGAGGAAAAGATGGCTTCATTAAGCTTGAAAAATCTCAATAAAATATACGATAACGACGTGCAGGCGGTCTACGACTTCAATCTCGACGTCAAGGACGGAGAGCTTATAGTCCTCGTCGGACCGTCCGGCTGCGGCAAGTCAACGACTTTACGTATGGTAGCCGGCCTTGAGGACATCACCTCCGGCACGCTAATTATAGACGGCAAGGACGTCACCGCCATGCCCCCGAAGGACAGGGATATTGCGATGGTGTTCCAGAATTATGCGCTCTACGCACATATGACCGTCTATGAAAATATGGCGTTCTCGCTCACCCTGATGAAGGAAAACCCCTACGTCATCCACGAAAAGGTCATGGCAGCGGCAGAGATCCTCGGCCTCACCGACCAGCTCAACAAAAAGCCGAAGCAGCTCTCGGGCGGTCAGCGCCAGCGTGTTGCTATGGGACGTGCGATAGTCCGTACGCCTAAGGTCTTTCTCTTTGACGAGCCGCTCTCAAACCTCGACGCTAAGCTCAGAGGTGCGACCCGACGCGAGATCCTCCTTTTACATAAGAGGCTCGGCGCCACGATGCTCTACGTCACCCACGATCAGACCGAGGCGCTCACCCTCGCCGACAGGATCGTATGTATGTCTATGGGCTACGTCCAGCAGATAGGAACTCCCCTCGAGCTCTACGACACCCCGGCCAACGTTTTCGTTGCATCCTTTATCGGCCTTCCGCCTATGAATTTCTTCGACGCTCTCGTTTCGGGTGATACGCTCGAGGTCGAGGGGCTCTCCATCCCGCTCTCGGAGGAGGAGGCAGGGCGCCTTCGCCCCTACGACGGCAAGTTTATCACCCTCGGCGTCCGCCCCGAGAATGTAGATCACGGAAGCGACCTTGCGATAAAGGTCTCGGGATGTGAAAATCTCGGTCAGACCACGCTCGTTCACGGCACGCTCGCAGGCCATAAGATAACTGCAAAGCTGCGCGAGTGGGGCTCCTACGCTATCGGCGAGGAGCTGTCGGTATCCTTTACGAGGATGCATTTCTTCGACAAGGAAACGACAAATCGCATTTAAGCCACCTATCCTAAGAAACGAGGTTTCACCTATGAAAAAGAAAAGCTTTAAGGACGTGATGCGCTCGATCGGTGCGTGGTTTGCCGAGGCGTTTCGCAAGCTTCTCGTCTCGCTTAAGAAGAGCCCGTCGGTCATTCCGCTCCTCGCTCTTGTCGTCGCCTTCGTTGAGTATTCCTTAAATCTCACCGCCATATCCGACACAACGGCTAAGATACAGGGCGCAAATATGGGTCTGACGTCATTCGTCACGATGCTCTTTATGATCCTCTCCTTCGTATGTATGTTCTCTGCATACCCGAAGAGGAAAAAGCCGAATTATCTGCTTATGGCTCTTATGCTCGTGCTTTATTCCGCCGTTATCGTTGCTGACGTTATGTATATCGACAGAATAGTAAACGCCATCACAAGAGCCGATAACCCCATCAAGATCACTACAAGCACGGCGTATATCCTCACTGCACAAAACGTGCTTACCGTCCATATCGTATTGATCGCGATAACTATGGTCATGGTAGTGCTGGAGCCCCTGTTTGCAAAGCTGCTTAAGAAGATCAACACCACAGTAGAGCTTGAGGCGGCAGCAGAGATCTCGTCTCTTGACCTTGCAGAAGAGGAATAATTCCGAATGTCTAAAAAGAAAACCCCAAGCGAAAACCCATATAAGATAAACACCGATGCCGTTGACAGGCTCGTCAACGCAAGCAATATGGAGCCGCCGAAGAGCGCTCCCACCGACCCCGGGAAAAAGTATAAGCGCGGCTTCCTTGACAAGATCCCATCCTGGGCAAAGGCTCTGTTTATCAAATTCTGGTTCAGCGGTGCCGCCTGCTACTTCATTATGTGGGGCCTCGGCATGCTCATCGTCGATTATCTCGATATGATCGTGGTAATGGCGATCTCCCTCGGTATGATCACCGACCTTCTCGTAAACAACACCTTCCGCTTCCTTGCGGTCACCCCGGGTGAAAACGATAAGTGGATGATCTTTCCGAAAAAGAGCTTCTGGACCTTCCCCTTAAACATCATCTATTCATTCGTCGTATTGTATATCGTTATATGGATATACAACATCATAAACGTGCTCTTTAATATCGGCGCCGATGAGAGCTTTATCGCCCTCGGTGTAGAGCCTATCTGGTTCGGCATATTCTATATGGCTGTTGATATGGCGTTCGTCGGTATGAAGAATCTTATCGCCTCCATTATCAGAGATGCAAAGGCGAAGAATGGGATAAAATAGTCAAAATGATCAAACTTTTGTTTACATCCTCCACCTCTGCCGCCTTCGAATGGCAGAATGACAGCCCATATTATACCGAAAAGGAATACAGCATTTTTCTTGACGGCAGCCCCGTTTATACGGGTGACACCAACGTCTTTTCGCTCTTCGACCTCTCGCCGGACACGGAGTATAAGCTCTCGACGGAGTGCGGAGAGTGCCTGAGCTTTAAAACGCTCGGCGAGTCGGCGGCGCTGTCCGTCCTTGATTTCGGAGCTGTGGGCGACGGCAAGGCGGACGACACCGTAGCGGTGCAAACGGCGATAAACTGCCTGCCCTGTGGCGGAAGGCTTTATTTCCCGAAGGGAAGCTACGTCATCTCGCCGATCGCCCTTAAGAGCCATATCACGCTTGAGCTTGCAGAGGGCGCCGTGCTCCTCGGCTCGACCGACAGAGCGTCATATCCCGTCATCCCCGGCAAGCTCACCGACCTGAAGGGCGGCGCAGAGCATCACTTCGGAACCTGGGAGGGCAACGCCGTCAGTATGCATCAGTCGCAGCTTTTTGCCGAGCACGCAGAGGATATCAGCATCGTCGGCAGAGGAACCGTAGACGGAAACGCCGAGGCGGCCGGCTGGTGGATAGACGTTAAAAATCAGCCGATAGGCAGACCCAGACTTATTTATTTCAACAGATGCCGCGATATTCATATCCATGGCATAACAGCAAAAAACTCCGCATCCTGGCAGATGCACCCCTATTTCTCCCGGAACGTAGATTTTATAGATATGTATATCGAGGCGCCTAAGGATAGCCCTAACACCGACGCTATCGACCCCGAGGCGTGCGACGAAGTCAACATTATCGGCTGTCGCTTTTCGGTCGGCGACGACTGCATAGCTATAAAGTCGGGCAAGATCGAGATAGGCAGGGAGTTCAAGCAGCCCGCAAACAGACACACGGTCAGAAACTGCCTTATGCAGTTCGGCCACGGCGCAGTTACCCTCGGCAGCGAGATGGCGGGCGGAGTTACCAACCTTACCGTAAACAGATGCGTCTTTCGCAAGACCGACAGAGGCCTCCGCATCAAAACCCGCAGAGGCAGAGGCAAGGATGCACGCATCGACGGCGTTCTATTTGAAAACATCAGGATGGAGGGCGTCATCACCCCCATCGTCATCAATATGTGGTATAACTGCTGTGACCCCGACCGTCACTCCGAGTACGTCTGGTCACGCAAGGCTCTCCCCGTGGACGAGCGCACGCCTTATCTTGGCGAGTTCACCTTCAGGAATATGACCTGCACGGACGTTGAGGCGGCGGCTTGCTACATCGACGGCCTACCCGAGATGCCAATAGCATCCGTCACGCTTGACGGCCTCTCATTCTCATATAAGGAGGACGCAAAGCCCTTCAAGCCCGCTATGCGCGACAACCTCGATGAGTTCTTAAAGGTGGGGCTTTATATAGATAACGTAGGGCGCCTCAGCATCAAGGACGTGAGCCTTGACGGAAATCTCGGCGAGAAGCTCGTACTCTCGAACATCGGAGAATATATCTCGGATTAGGAGATATTATGTACACAAATATTGACAAATATATCAAAAGATTGATAGAAGAATCGACTCCCGACTGCCCGATGTGGAATATCGAGGCTATAAGAGGGGGCAAAAAGCCATCCTGGAATTACATTGACGGCTGTATGATAACCGCCCTTATCGAGATGTCCTCCATCACGGGCGACGGCGTGTATTTTGATTTTGCCGAGCGCTTTATCGACTATTACGTAGGAGAGGACGGAGGGATCCTTGGCTATGACGTAGCTAAGTATAATCTCGACGACGTCAACGAGGGCAGAGTGCTTTTTAAGCTCTATCAAAAAACCGGCAAGGAAAAATACCGAAAGGCGATCGAGGCTCAGTATTCGCACCTTCTTCATCAGCCGAGGACCGTCAGCGGCAACTTCTGGCATAAGGCTATCTACCCGAACCAGATCTGGCTCGACGGCGTCTATATGGCGCAGGTGTTCAGCACGCTATACGCAAAGAATTACCTGAGCGGCGACTATTCCGACGTTCTTATGCAGATCGAAAACGTCAGAGGCTATATGTTTGATAACGAAAAGCGCCTCTACTACCACGGCATAGATATGTCACGTAAGTCCTTCTGGGCGGATAAGGAGACCGGCCTTTCGTCGAGCTTCTGGCTCAGGAGCATAGGCTGGTTTACCGTCGCTCTTGCGGATATCATAGAGATCGTCGACGACGATGCTACCCGTGTTAAGTTATCCGAGATATTCTCCGAGCTTATCGACGGTATTTTGCTTTACCGTGACAAGGAGAGCGGGATGTTCTGGCAGGTCGTGGATCAGCCGGGCAGAGAAGGGAATTATCTTGAGACGAGCGGCTCCTCCATGATAGCCTACGCCCTGCTTAAGGGTGCTAGGCTCGGAGTGCTCACTCCCGACAAGGCGGGGCTCGGCAGGGAGACCTTTGACGGCATCTGCCGCCGCTACCTCACATCCGACGAAGAAGGAAAGCTCAATCTCGGCGGCATCTGCCTCGTTGCGGGGCTTGGACCGGAGGACAACCGTCGCCGCGACGGCAGCTACGGCTACTATATCTCCGAGCCCATCGTGGAAAACGATGCCAAGGGTGTTGCGCCCTTCGTGCTTGCTTACACCGAGGTGCTGAGGCAGGAGGCTTAAATGAAATTAATGGTTCGCGCCCACGACCTCGGTGTCAACGGCGAGGAAAACATCGCACGCAGGCTTGGTGAGCTTGGGCTCGACGGCGTTCAGCTCGTCGCATACAAATCGATCGATGACGTAGCTTATGAAGAGGGCTCTATCACAAATAAGCGTGCGGAAGAGATCGCCGACGCCATTTCGAAGCTGGGCAGGATCGCCCTCCTCGGCGCATATTTTAATCCCGTGCATCCAAATCCGGAAAAGGTGGAGCGGGGCATAGCCGTTTTCACCGACTATCTGAAGCTTGCAAGCACCTTTGGCGCTCCTGCCGTCGGCTCGGAGTCGGGCTCTTATATGGGCGACCCGTGGGGCTACCATCCCGATAACGCATCGGACGAGGCGCTCAGCCGTGTAACCGAGATATTCGCTGATCTTGCTGCCCGCGCCGAGGAGTACGGAACGTCGATAGCCCTTGAGGGCGCATTTAACCACGTCCTCTCCTCGCCGAGAAGGCTTAAGACCTGCGTTGACTCGATCGGCAGAGCTAACGTCAAGGTCATCATCGACCTCTATAACTACCTCGATATATCTAATCACGCATCCGCATTTGATATCCTCGATGAGGCGATAGAGCTCTTCTCGGGGAATATCCTCCTTTATCATATTAAGGATTTCGTAGTTGAGGATGGGCGGCTGTGTCAGGTCGGAGTCGGACGGGGAGAGCTTGATCTTGAGCGCCTCATCCGCCGCATCAATCTCGATGACCCGGAGGCGACTCTCGTGCTTGAGGGCACTACGGGTGACGACCTTCCCTATGCAATAGAAAAGCTTAGGAGCATCATAAATTCGCTCTGAATATAGCAGAATATCAACAATAGTTTACATAAAGTTAAGTAAGGAGTGCGATATGGCATACCTATCACTGAAGGGAATAAACAAAATATATCCCAACGGCTTCCACGCCGTCCACGACTTTAATCTCGACGTTGAGCCGGGCGAGTTCATAGTTCTCGTCGGTCCCTCGGGCTGCGGAAAGTCAACGACGCTGCGTATGATAGCAGGCCTTGAGGATATCAGCAACGGAGAGTTTTATATCGGCGGCGAGCTCGCCAACGATAAGGGACCCCGCGAGCGAGGCATCGCTATGGTATTCCAGTCCTATGCGCTCTATCCTCATATGTCCGTCTACGATAATCTCGCCTTCGGCCTCTCGCTTGCGGGCATCGACGACGACGTCATAGACGAGAAGGTGAATTCCGTCGCATCCATCCTCGGCCTCACCGATTATCTTGACAGAAAGCCGAGGGCTCTCTCGGGCGGTCAGCGCCAGAGGGTCGCCGTCGGAAGAGCGATAATACGCAAGGTCGGCATTTTCCTTATGGATGAGCCGCTTTCTAACCTCGATGCCAAGCAGAGGGTCACGATGAGACGCGAGATCACGGATATCCACCGCAAGGTCGGCTCCACCACCGTCTACGTCACCCACGATCAGACCGAGGCTATGACGATGGCAGACCGCATTGTCGTTATGAAGGACGGCTACGTCCAGCAGGTAGGAACTCCCTATGAGCTCTATTTCAATCCTGCAAACCTCTTCGTTGCAGGCTTTATCGGTGAGCCGCCGATGAACTTCGCCTACGCTACGGTAGAGGAGGGAAGGATCGAGCTGTTCGGCTCGCCCGTTGACCTTTCTCTCGTACTCGATGACGACACGCTTGCTTCCTACGAGGGCAAGGAGATCGCCTTCGGCTTCCGCCCAGAGCATATCTCGCTCGGCGAGGGGGAGGGGTACACCTTTAAGGCGGACGTCGTCTTGACCGAGCTCCTCGGCGACAACACCAACGTTTACGTCCGCTCGGAGGACACCGATCTTATCCTCAAGGTCGATCCCCACGACACTCCCGCCATCGACGACGAGGTCAGCTTTACCGTCCCCTTAAAGAGCGTATACCTCTTCGACGGCGACACCGAGCTGGTCATCCCCAAAAAACAATGATTATTTTGAAGAGCCAAGGCGCCTCGTGCCCTCTTGGCTCTTTTATTTTTAGCATATAGAATATGCTAACGTCCCTGTTTCCCCTTGGTTTTTTATGCATTTTCTACATTTTGAAAAACCTCTTTTCGTCAAATTACCGATTTATATATTTTGGCTAAAAAGCATTGAAATTCAGGCTTAAAAATGGTACAATGTAGACAAATAGACTAAAGCGGAAAATATACCGACTTTTGCTATTAAATTTTGGAGGATTATTATGAAGAGAACAACACTTCAAAGACTCTTGGCTCTCGCCCTCGTGGTGATGACCGTCGTAGCGCTTATCCCCGCTTTCACGGTCACCTCGGGCGCAGAAGAGGTCAAGACCTACACCCTCAACGTCTCCGATCTTGAGGCCTATGTGGCAGACGCAAACAGGCTCGGCACTACCGACAAGATCGGCCAGGATGGCTTCTTTACCATCCATCACTCCGACAAGGATAAGGTCGAAGCAAACGAAAAGACCTTCAGCGACGACTTCACCGGCACCAAGCGCCTTAACTGGGGCGGCTCTACCTCGTTTGGCGACGTTATCAAGAACGCTCTTGAGATCACGACCGACGCAGCCTCCACTATAAAGGTATGGTGGGTATCCGGCGGCGACGGCAGAGAGGTCGCTGTCTTTAACGCAGACGGCACTCAGATAGCGGTTACCGCAGAGGGCTCGGCAAAGAACGGCCTCTACGTTTCCACTATCGGACTCCCCGCAGCAGGCAAATATTATATCGGTAACTCCGGCGGCAACAACAACTTCTATAAGGTTGAAGCTGCGGTAGTCGTTCCTACCGAAAAGACCTACTCGCTCAACGTCTCGGATCTTGAGGCCTATGCGGCAGATGCAAACAGGCTCGGCACGACCGAAAAGATCGG
>JAFVXI010000026.1 GCA_017501245.1 Clostridia bacterium | reverse complement strand
GCCCCGGAACCAATAATCTTTCTAGAGTTTTATTCTAGCATTTCTCTTACTTTTTGAGTTATTTCAAAGTGTAATTTAACGAGATCTCTGCACTTTTCAGTGCTCGAAATTCAATGTTGTTCAATTTTCAATGATCAAGTGCATCCCTTGCGGTGATGCTTGACTATTATACAATATTATTTTCAGATTGTCAAGCGATTTTTCAAAAAAATTTTACTTTTTAGTATTTTTTAATATATTTGTTCAAATAACTATTTTAAAAGGGGGTGATTTTGTGCTTTCTGTATTTATAAAGACTATAATTATATACGTTATACTTACCTTCATGATGAAGATCATGGGAAAAAGGAGGATAGGCGAGCTTGAGGCGGACGAGCTGGTTTCCACCCTTTTGATATCCGAGATCGGGGCAATGCCTATATCCGACTCGTCTATCCCGATAGTTAACGCAATCATCCCGATCGTGTTTATCTGCGCACTCGAGGTAGCACTTTCGGTCATAAAGAATAAATCCAGGATGGCGAAGAAGATCCTCGAGGGCGAGCCCTCTTATATTATATATAAAGGAAGGATAATTCCCGAGGCGCTGACGAAGAACCGCGTCTCCATAAACGAGGTGCTTGCCGAGATGAGATCGCAGGGCTATGGAAGTATAACAGAAATTGACTACGGTATACTTGAGGCTAACGGAAAGCTCTCGCTAATAGAGAAGGAGGCGGGCAAGGAGCTTGGTCATCCTCTGATCATCGACGGTGCCGTCAACGAAGCCGAGCTGATGGCAACCGGACGTGACGAAAGATGGCTCGATAGATTTATGGCGGCAAGGGGCCTATCCGTCGGTGATATACTGCTGCTATCGGTTACCGATGGGGGTGACTTCGAGCTTGTGATGAAGGAGGGGAAATAATGAAAAATCTCGTTTATGCTCTGCTTGCACTCTTCGGTGTACTTGTTACCGTTATTATCATCTCTATACTTCTCTCCTCGGTTTTACGCGAGATAGAAGAGAGCGTTGAGGCTTATCCAACCTCGGGAAGCTTGGATTTTCAGCGAGTGGAGAGCGACTTTAAGCTGTTGCGGGATGATTTCTCGGGAAAGCTATCTATGCTATCCCTTCTTATTTCCGACGAGGCGCTGCTTGATATCGAGCGTTCCTTCTCGGACGTTATCTCATACGCCGAGGCAGAAAGCCGAGATGGCGTGATAAGCGCTATAGGAAGATTGGGGATCGAGCTTGAGCATATAAGGGAGCTTGCAGGCTTTAATATCAAATCCGTATTTTAAATTCCTGCTGAGGGAATGAAGCAAATAAAAAGGCTCATCCGCTTTGGGTGAGCCTTAAAGTATTATCTGAACACCGACATATCCTCAAGATAACCCTCGAGGCGCATAATCGACCAGCTCTCGCGCGTGATATCGGGGCAGGAGAGAATTCCGACCTCTTTTCTGAGAGCCTTAACAACGTACTCGGGATTAAGGAACGCAGAGGGATCAGCCGAGAGGAGAGCATCTATCAGGATGCGACCCGTCTCTTCGTCATAGCGTGCGGAAATTGAGCTGACGAGAGGCTTGACGTCGAAGAGCTTCGGCTCCTCGCCTGCCTTCGCCTTTTTGGCGACGAGGACCTCGCCGCGATCGAAAAGCTCCTCACACTTCTTTGCAAGCTCCGCAGAGGCGCCGAGGGTGTTTACGGTTATCCTATACGAAAGCCAACGGAGCCTCGTAAGCTTTTCGTCGGTGTAGTAGGCGTCGAGGACCTGCATCTCATCGGTCATATTCTCGTTCAGGCGGCGGACGATCTCCTCGGGGGGCATATCGTCCACAAGCTTGATATCCATATACTCCGCCACGCTCTCGGTGCCGATCGACAGGGGGGCGGCGAAGGTCATCTTAGGCTTAGGATTAAAGCCCTCGGTATACCAGAGAGGAAGCCCTGCACGGACCACGATCTTGTTCATGGTGCGAACGAGGTCAAGATGCGAGATATACTGAAGCGAGCCAAGCTTCTTGAACTTTACACGGAGGTTTACGTGAGGGTGATTCTGAGTTAGTTGCACCATTTATTCTTCCCTCCCAGCTTATTTGCTCCGCAGCCGTTACAGTGCTCGGCGCAGGAGGGGGTGGTCTTGCCCTCGTACGCACGGTCACGCTCACGGCGCAGGTATGCCTTGGTTACCCCGCAGTCGATGATGTCCCACGGAAGCACCTCGTCAAGGCCGTAGCCTCTGGTGGTGTAAAAGGATGGATCAACGCCCGTCTTTTCGAAGGCGTCCATCCACCTGTCGTAATCGAAATACTCATCCCAAGCGTCAAGCATAGCACCTTGCTCTACGGCGTAGGCGATAGCTTTTCCGACCTTACGGTCGCCTCTCGCAAGGACCGCCTCAATTATCGAGCCCTTAGCATCGTGATAGCTATATCTGATCTTCTTATCGGTGATGGAGGAGCGAAGGAGCGCCTGCTTTTCGGAAAGCTCCTCAAGCGACGCCTGCCTCTCCCACTGGAATGGGGTGAAGGGCTTGGGAATAAAGCAAGCGACGCTTATCGTGACTGAGACGCCTCTCGGGCGATCCGACTTAGGCATCGAATAATATTCCTTGACAACTCTTGAAGCCAGATCGGATATTCCAACTACGTCCTCGTCGGTTTCGGTGGGTAATCCGTTCATAAAATACAACTTAACGTTACTTTTTCCGCCTCTGAAGGCTATTCCGACCGCTCGCATAAGATCTTCCTCGCAGACGTTTTTGTTAATTACGTCGCGAAGGCGCTGGGTTCCTGCCTCGGGGGCGAAGGTTATGCCGCCCGTCCTGACGGAGGAGACCTTTTTCATCAGCTCCTCGGAGAAGCTGTCAATCCTGAGCGAGGGGAGCGAGAGGCTGACGTGGGCACGGTCCGTCCAGGAAAGGAGCTTATCGGTAAGCTCTCTTATGCCCGAATAATCGCTGATGGAAAGAGAGATCAGCGAGATCTCGTCGTAGCCCGTGTTCTCGTAGAGGCATTTTGCCGTTTTGCAAAGCACGTCGGGTGACTTTTCCCTGATGGGTCTATACACCATTCCCGCCTGGCAGAAGCGACAGCCTCTGATACAACCGCGGTAGACCTCGAGGGTTATACGGTCGTGGACGGTTTCGATATACGGCATTATGAGCTTCTCGGGGTAGGGGGCGTTGTCGAGATCGGCGACGATCCTTTTTCTGATGGTTTTGGGCGTGTCGGGATAAAGAGGCTTATACTCCTTGAGCGTTCCGTCGGGGTTATAGTCTACCTCATAGAGTGAGGGAACGTAAACGCCCTCAATGTGAGAGGCTTCCCTTAAAAAAGCCGATCTCGTATAGCTTCCGTCGTCCTTCATCTTGTTATAAAGCCTGCATATCTCGAGAAGGACCTCCTCGCCCTCACCGATGTTGATGAGGTCGAAGAACTCGGCAACCGGCTCGCAGTTGAAGGCACAGGGGCCGCCGCCTATAATAAGCGGACAATCCTCTGCCCTGTCCTTTGCCCAGATTGGGAAGCCTGCAAGCTTCATCATAGCGAGGACGGTGGTGTAGCAAAGCTCGTACTGAAGAGTAAAGGCTACGATATCGAACTTATCGAGGGGATCGCCGCTTTCGATGGCTGTGAGCGGAATGCTGTACTCCTCCATCTTTTCCTTCATATCCATCCAGGGAGCGTAGACACGCTCGCACCAGACGTCGGGATCTCTGTTCAGGACCTCGTAGAGGATACGGACACCGAGATTTGACATTCCTATCTCATAGGTGTCCGGGAAGCAGAAGGCAAATCTGCATTTTACGGCATCCTTGTCCTTTATTACTCTGTTATATTCTCCGCCTATGTATCTTCCCGGCTTTTCAACCGATTTGAGGACGGAGGAATACTGCTCGAGCAGTGGGTTAGTTGACATTTATTCTTTTCCTTTGTGCTTTTTATTCTTGAAGGTGTGCGCCGTTCTGATAAACAGATATGCGCACCAGCCGAGCTGGAGAGCGCTGAGAGCGACAACGGGGATCGAAAGCGAGCCGCTTATCGCAAAAATTACGGCGAGGGCGCAGCCTGCAAGCATCGAGATCAGCTCGCTGACCGAGAGACCCGACTGGAAAGAGGTATACTTTTTTGCAAGGAGCACCATATTTATAGCATCGAGCTTGCCGCCGAGGGTGACTATGCCGGCGCTGACACGCCTGTAAACCTTTTCATCGGCTGGGATGGTGTGCTTCTTCATAACTCTGATGATATCCTCACCGAGCGTTAAGATCCTGAAGAAATCTGCGGTAAGGTTAGGATCTCTCGTGTAGATGAGTGGGACTATGCCCTCCGACTTAAGGCCGGGAAGGAGCATGGTGAATTCCTCGGAGAAGGAATACCTGATGAAGAACTTTACGTAGACGCCGTCGCCGTCGGCTCCGTACATGACCTTGGTGGAATCCGAGCCGGTGGGGTTTGTTTTATAATCATCATCGGGGACGGTGATGCCGTTTCTTTGCATATACTCGAGGGTTCCGGCACGAACGGTTCTGCCGGCGAGAGTGCCCGAGATACCGTCGTCGTCGATCACGACGTTGATGGCGGATGCACCTACGCCACCGACCGCCTCGTCAAATATAGGAGCAAGAGGACCGCCGACAACCGAGAATAATGCGTGCATATCCTCCATAGCCTTGCTGGCGTTGTAGCTCTTGCCGTAGAGATGGACCTTCTTGATGCTGACCGCCTCGGTTCCGAAGATCTCGGTGTCATCGTATGCAACGACGTCGATATCCGAGCAGGAATAAAGGGATGCCTCGCCGACGAAGGCACTGTTTTCAAGATCCGCCTCGCCCGAGCAATAGAGATGAGGCAGCTTATGAATAAGCATCGAGAACGCCGGGAAGGAGACGAGAAATACGAAAGCAAACGTGCCGGAGAAGGCAGTAAAGCTTCCGCCGTCGAGGACGAGCATAACGATCGCAGTCACGAGAGAGATCCCGAGCGAAGAAAGCAGCATAAGGATATTGTTGAAGCTGTTTTCCACAGCTGCAGAGCTTCTCTTCGAGAAATCAGAGATGAACGCCGTCCTGAACATACGGGCTATCTTGGATCTATACTCATCGATAGCACCGTCGAGGGCAAGGTTTTCCCTCGGGAGGGTCCTGGTCAGGCGCTTGTCAAGAACTCGCTTCTCCTGATTTTTAGAAATGACCTTAAAGGCTGTGAAATCAGCCCTCACCCTGAAATATGAACCGAGGATAGCAAGGACTGCCTGGATAGCAAACAGGACGCCGTAGCCAACGTAATCCGGAGAGCTCGCGGTGATAGTTGCGACCGAATTCAAAACGACTGCGATCAGCGAAGGCGCCATAACGAGCTCGGGTGAAAAGATCTTATGCGTTAGGTTGCCTACCGAGCGGATAAACTCGGGTAATGCAAACAAAAATAGACAAATCGAGCATTGAAGATCGACGAACGCTGCCGTATAAGGCGCAGAGCTGATTCCGATCAACTCAAAAAGATCTATCGAAAACAGAGCTAGGACGTCTATCGTCAGCATAAGAGCGAGAAGGCAGGATGCCGCTATCAATCTTATACGGACGGACATCAGCTTATCAAGGAAGCTATCCTTTACTCTGTCAGCATCGGAGGGCTTTCCAAACTCGCTTCTGCGGCTCTTCGAGCTGATAGCACTCGGGGCATCCTCGCTGGAAAGCGACTCGGAATCATCATCCTCGGCGTTGTAATCCACCAGCGTAACGTCGACGAAGGGATCGGGCAGCTGAGGCGTCAAGGGCTCTGCCTCCGGCTCGGCGGGAGCGCAGAGGGGCTCTTCGATCACAGGCTCTTCTTCGGTCGGCTCGTCAGAACGGACTGCGTCCATAACGACCTCCTGAAGCTCACGAACCTCCAGCTCTTCCCTGTCTATCTCGGGTGACGCATTTTCCTCCTCGTCGAACTTAAGGATGGTTATAGTTTCATCCTTGAGGATAGGGTCGACGGGAGCGGTGGGCGTGACTACAACGTGAGGGGTATGCGTGTTTTCATCAATCTCCGCCGTGGGGTCTACGTTATCCTTTGGATGCTCCTCCTTGGTCGGGAGGTTGGATCTCGTACGGGATACGTAGTTCATTCTGTAATTTTCGCTCGCCTCGGTGAATCTTGGGACGTAGGTGGGAGCGAAGAGGGGGCGATCCTCAATAAATCCGTCGAAGCTGAACTCCTCCTCGGGGATAAGCGGCTCTTCGGGCTTGACGGGCTTCTCCTCGGGCTGTTCCTTCGGCAAGCCGCTGAGATCTATCTCAACGACGGCGGGCGACTCGGAGCTATCGCTTATCTCTTCAAAGACCAGCTGCTCACCGGCCGTAGAGCCGATCTCAAACTCAAGACCGGTTATGCCGGAGGCCTCTCCCTCGGGGTATTTGTTTACATTTTCATCCAAAGGGGTGTACCTCCTAAGAATTTCTCTGTCTTGCGGTTTCGGTAAGAAGGATCGCTGCGGCGCAGGAGACGTTCAGGGAATTCACCTGACCGTAAAGCGGAATGGAAACGACGAAATCACATTTTTCCTTTACCAATCTTGAAATGCCGAAGCCCTCACTGCCTAAAACGAGCGCAACCGCTCCCTTCATATCAGTTGAATAATAGGGAGTGCCATCCATATCGGCGGCATAGATCCAAAGTCCCTTTTCCTTAAGCTCGTCGATCGTCGAGGCAATATTCGTTACCTTGGAGATCATCATATGCGAAAGGGCTCCTGCCGACGCCTTGACGACCGTTGATGTAAGCCCGACGGCACGTCTTTTGGGAATGATGACGCCGTGCGCACCTGCACACTCGGCACTTCTTATAATGGCGCCGAGGTTATGGGGATCCTCAACTCCGTCGCAAACGACGATAAAGGGCTGCTCGCCTCGGGACCCGGCATAAGCAAGTATCTCATCTATGGTAGAATAGCTATGCCCTGCGGCAATTGCTACGACGCCCTGATGCCTGCCTCCGCACGCCATGTTATCAAGCTTTGAGCGCTCGGTCTCTATGATGGGAATGCCACGCTCACGAGCCATGCCGATGATGAGATTGATCGAGCCCTCTCTGTCACCGGATGCAACGTAAAGCTTGTCGATATCCCTGCCACCGGCAAGGATCTCCTTAACGGCGTTTCTACCAATTATTGTATTTTCATCAAGCTCGACCTCGGGCATAGCATCCCTTGCACGCTCACGCCTTCTTCCGTCTGCTGTGCGGCGCTCGCGGTCGAACCTTCTATTATCTTTATTTGCCATTTTTATCTCCTCGCAATATTTTGCGCATATATATACATAATAATTATAACATAAGCAATTCGGTTTGTACAGTAAAAGAGGCAAAAAAAATAAAAAACCTGCCGAAAATCGACAGGCTTTTTATTCGGGAAGTCTTAAGCGTTTGCTTCTCTCTTTGCAGCGAAGCACTCGCTGCAATAAACAGGCTTACCCTCGGTGGGCTTGAAGGGCACTTGGCACTCGTTACCGCACTCTGCGCAGACTGCAGCGAACATCTCACGCTCGCCTCTTGCTGCGTTCTTCTTTGCAGCACGGCACTCCTTGCATCTGGAGGGCTTGTTCTCAAATCCCTTAGATGCATAGAACTCCTGCTCACCTGCGGTGAACACGAACTCGTTGCCACAATCTCTACACTTCAATGTCTCGTCCTGGTACATGCTTTCTTTACCTCTTGAGTATATTTTTTGCCCTTAGACGGATTTAAACCGACGCCTTTAGTAGTAAACCAACGCTCTCCCTTAAGCTACATGGGCATATAAACATAGTTGCGCTCACTCGGGGCGGAGGCCCTCTCTGAGCTTTTTTCGTATTCTCGCCTTTGCGTTGTCGACCGACTTCGGTGAAACCTCAAGCGATGCAGCTATATCAGAGGTCTTGTCCCCTTCAAGCCACTTGATAAGTATGGAATACTCATACCTCGATAACAGGCTGCGTGCATCTCTGCGGAACGCCTCCGTCTCCTCCTTGAGGATAAGCTCTGCCTCAAGATCGCCATCGTATGCGATAGCGTCAACGTCGGTTTCAAAATCCACCCTGGGATCTCTGCCCTTCGCCCTGAGGAGATCGTAGATCTGATTCTTGCATAAAATCTTTGCATACAGACCAAAGGTGATCCCATCCTTCGTGGCATCAAAGCTCTGGACCGCACGGAAAAGAGCCATGCAAAGATCCGAATACACCTCGTCGTGGTCAAGCGAATATCTGAGCGTGAGCCCCTCCAGCATAGGCTGATATAAGGCTACCAGCTCGGAAAAGGAATCCTCATCTCCGCTTTTAGCTTTAACGACGAGTGATAATTCATCCTGCATAAACAAAAATCCACCATATTATCTCGATAGCATAATTATATTCCTATATTTTTCCTTTGTCAAGGGTTTTGTAAAAAAAAAGATACAATTTTTCTATATTTTTTACAAAAAATCAGTTTTTGTGTTGCAAAGATTTGTAGAAAGAAACAAAAATTGACAAATTTGATAGAAAGCTCCAAAAAAGCCCTGCCACACCCTCGGGAGAGTGTGGCAGTCTCATTATTTCATATACTCGAGCTTTCCCGTCACGGAGAATAAAACGCCGCGGTAAACGCCCTCGGGCTTAGCCTCGTAGTTCTTCTTTATCGCCTCCGCCTCCTCACGGGAATTAACGGTTACGGAAACACTCATAACCTCGCCGAACCTATCGTGCGCCTGCATGGTTACGATATATCTTTTGCTCTCGGTCTCGGTGATGAAGGCGTTAATGCTTCTGCCGCTGTCGGTCAGGGAAATATATCTGATAGCCGAGCGAAGGCTGCGCTCACGGAAGCCCTTATCGATCGTGTCGTAGAGCTCGGAGGCGACCATACGACCCTTGGAGGTTATGGAATAATATCTATCCTTATCAAGCATATCAAGCTCGATATGCCCGGACTCGACGAGGCGCTCAAGGCACTCGACGTAATCGAGGGAAATATCATCGGTATTTTCCTCTACGATAGACAAAAGCACCTCGTACTCGACGGGATAGCCTATGTTATCTAATAAGAAAAGAAGAAAAACCTTAATATCGGTCTCGGTTTTCAGGATCAGATCTCTGCGCTTTCTCATTTGCTCTCCATTTAATAACCGCGGGCGTCATAGACACACCGCGGTTATCAGTTTATTTCTTATTCTTCGAGATAATTCTTGTAGTTCTTCTGCGAGACTCTGGTGAGCACGGCGTTTCCAAGGCTGTCGAAGGTGACACCCGAAAGCTCGGAGCTCACGAAAGCGAAGCTCTGGTTGAAGACAAGGGGAATAACGGGCATCTCTTCGCAAAGATAAGCCTCAGCAGAGGCGAGGGCAGCCGCTCTTTCCTCACCGGAGGACTTATATGCAGCGGAGATGTAATAATCATAGTCCTCGTCAGCCCAGCCCGTGATGGAGGTTCTTGCGCCGCCGTCGGGAAGGACTCTGCCGCATCCGTTCATATGACCGGAGAGAGATGCGAGAGCCACGAAGGCATCGTCGGTGTAGGTCTGCCAATCAACGGCTATAACGTCGAAATCACGCTCACCGAGAGAAGCACGCTTAACTGCCGCCTGGATGCCGGAATCGAGGATCTCGAAGGTGTCCTCATCCGAGCCGACGGTGTTGCTGATGACGGTCTCGCTCTCGATCTTTACGTTAAAGCCGAGGGCA
This sequence comes from Clostridia bacterium, assembly GCA_017501245.1. Classification (GTDB taxonomy): domain Bacteria; phylum Bacillota; class Clostridia; order Oscillospirales; family CAG-272; genus UBA1740. The sequence goes on along the minus strand of JAFVXI010000026.1, from coordinate 154,752 downwards.
TCCCAAGCGCCCTTAACAAGCTCAGCGATCTTAAGGCTCTCCTCGTCTGCCGCAACGGTGAGGGTGAAGGACTTGTTGATGCCGGTGAAATCAACGTCAGCAAGAAGCGCCTCTGCCTCCAGAGTCTTTGCGGTCTTTGCAATAAGATCAGCGGAGGAGCCTCCGGAGACGTCGGGAACGAAGCCGTCTGCCGCCTTGCCAAAGCCGATAGCATCAATAATAGCCTGGCGGTCGATGGCGAGGGAAAGCGCCAGCCTTACCTCGGGGATCTTGAAGAGCTCACGCTCGGTGTTGAAAACGTAGGTATAAACAGAGGTGTCGTCTGCCACAACAGCCTTGTCTTTATTTGCGAGCCTCTCGGAAAGAGGAGCGTCGGCAAGATAGAAAACGGTCTTGTCGGTGATGTCCGAATAAGAGACCTCAACGGTGTCGCCGATCGCCGTGGTAAATCCGACGAGCATGCCGGGGGTAACCTTGGTGACGTAGTTCTCTACGTCGTAGGGCTGATGATAACCGTTGTTTCTCGCAAGGACGAGGGCGGACTCAAGCGTGTCGTAATTAGCAACTCTGAAGGGACCGTTAGTAACGACGCTGGTAATGACCTTAGACCAATAGTTGATCGCAGTTTCAGCGGCGGACTGACGGATGGGAGCGGTGGCAACGCTGGCGAGATTACGGAGAAGCTGCTCGTAGTCAGCCCCCTCGCGGTAGGTGATGGTAAGCTCGTAAACGTCGGTAGCCTCAGCCTTAAGCTCTGCGGGGCTGAGAGTTCCGCTCTTGATGCCGGCAGCATTCTCAATATCATAAAGGAGCGCAGCTGCAGGGTTAGCGTTATTGGGGTTGAGCAGGCGCTCGGACCACGCATATACAAAGTCTGCCGCCTTTACTCTCGTATTGTTTGACCAATAGGTCTCACGAAGGGTGATGACGATCTTGCGAAGCTCGCGGTCAACCTTGTAAGACTCTGCAACGCCGTTAACAAGCTTACCCTTTTCGAGCTTGAAGAGCGGCTCAAAGAGAAGGCTCATAAGCTGCTCGGCATTGCTGTCAACGTAATAATCGGTGGGGTCGAAGTCATAGACCTCGTTACCGAGATATACCGAAATGTGAGCGCCGTCATCCTCGGGTGCGCCGCATCCCGCAAGCGAAAATGCCACGCAGGAAATCATCGCAAGCACGAGAAGCATGCTGACAAACTTTTTCATAATTCCTCCTGGAACACTGTTTATTTTGCGAAAATAATTATGCTTATATATTTTAACATAATAGAAGTGTATTTTCAACGATTAAATCAAATATGTCGCTTTTTCGGTTATTTGCACAATATTTGAAGCATAAATTTGTGTAATATTTTCATTCAAATGAACACGAATAGCGACAGCTTACTGCTTAAAAAATCAAAAGTCGGGAATAATCCTCATATAAACCAAATACAGGAGGACGTATGGAAAACAAAAGATACGGAAGAGTCGGAAGATTTAACTCTGATCTTGCCATGGAGAGGCGGCGTGCAGACGTGCTGTGCCCCGGGATAGAATACAAGAAGGACGAAGAGATCGTAGGGCACTGGGAGCGAATCAGAGTAATGAGCGAGGATGCGGAAAGAGAGATCGGCAGACCTAAAGGGAGCTACGACACTCTTACACTTCCCCCTATGGGAGAATTAGACTCGGTTGATATTGAGGATGCGGAGGACGCCGTTTCAAGGGAGCTATGCAAGCTCTGCGAGAAAAACAGGATATCGCCCCACCGAGTGCTAGTAATCGGGCTCGGAAACAGCGAGCTTACACCAGATGCGGTAGGACCCCGTGCCGCATCCAGAATAGAGCCAACGATGCATATAGCAAAAACCGACAAGGAGATGTTCGACGCGCTTTCCTGCTCCGAGGTAGCGGTAATCGTTCCCGGCGTAAGGGGTCAGGGCGGAATAGAGACGGCAGACGTAGTCGGAGGGCTGGCGGAGAGGATCTGCCCAAGCCTCGTAATAGCGATAGACAGCCTGGCTGCGAGATCGCCAAAGAGACTCGGAACGACCATACAGTTTTGCGATACGGGTATACACCCGGGCTCGGGAGTAGGGTCGCACGAGAGAGCGATAGACGAGGATCTGATGGGCGCGCCCGTTATTTCGATCGGGGTGCCGACCGTCATCGATTCTAAGCTGCTCGTCGAGGGCGAGGGGGAGGCTCCCACCTCCGGAATGCTGGTTTGCCCTAAGGATATAGACGAAACAGTTAACGTAGCGGCAAAAATCATCTCGGGTGGGATAAACCAAGCTTTTGGCATTTTAAGATAGAAAAAGCGGCTGTTTGCAAATAATTGTTTGCAAACAGCCGCTTTAATCATTGATTATTCAAGCACGAGAGTGTCAATATCGATCTTGGGAACGAGATGATGGTCGTAGACGTCTCTGTAATAAGGGCGGTCGTCACCAGGCCTTTTATCCTGGAGAATAACAACCTCGTCGGGAGTGCCGATAGAGATAACGAGGGCAGGCATATAAGGCTGCTTACCGAGAATTGCTCCAAGCTTCTCGCGGTCGAAGCTGCGGAACATACATCCTCCGAGCTTCTCCTCGGTTGCGGTCATAAGCATTGCCTGAGCTGCGATGCCGATGTCAATGGAAAGGTTGGTGTCGGGCTCCTCAGCCGTCATGACCACGATATAAGCAGCGGGACGCTGACCTACCTCCGGCCCATTCCAATCAAGGTACGATGCAAATCTTATCTCTTTGAATATCTCGTCGCATCTTTCGTCATTTACAAGAAGGAGACGGAGCCTCTGCCTGTTTCCTGCAGAGCCGACGACTCTTGCAGCTTCTGCTATATACATAAGCTTTTTCATCGAAACCTTCTCGTCCTCTTTATATCTGCGGACGGAGCGTGTCTTAGCAATTAAATTAAGAATTTTCACGTTTTTATCTCCTTTTGTAAACTTTAATACACGAAATCAAACTCGAAATCATAAAGATTAACGGTGTCGCCTTCCTCTATTCCCTCTTCTCTGAGCATATCGAATACACCGTTTTTAGCGAGGACGCGCTGGAAGAAGTTCAGCTGCTCGTAATCAGCGAAATTGATCTGGCCCATAAAGTTGTAAAGCCATTCACCCTCGACGTAATACTTGCCGTTTTCACGCCTTACGAAGGTCTCCTTGGCGCCGACACTCTTGTCAATGGCATCGTCCTCGGGCACGTACTCGGTTTCATAAACGGTAAGCGGAGGAAGATCAAGAAGAGCCTTTTTGGTGAGAGCGACTAGCTCCTCAAGGTTCTCGCCCGTGTAAGCCGAAACGAACAGATACTCCCTGCCGAGCTTCTCGCACTTAGCCTTGAAGGCGGCTATTACGTCGGAATCCGGATCTACCGAATCGATCTTGTTTGCGACCATTATCTGAGGTCTGGTTGCAAGCTCCGGAGAATACTTCATCAGCTCGGTGTCGATCTTATCGATGTCGTCGAGGGGATCTCTGCCGTCGGTGCCTGCTATATCAACGACGTGGAGCAAAAGCCTGCACCTATCAACGTGTCGAAGGAAGGCGTGACCTAAGCCAAGACCGTCGGACGCACCCTCGATAAGACCCGGGATATCTGCGGCAAGGAAGCCCTTGCCCTCGCCTATGCTGACAACGCCGAGATTCGGCGAGAGGGTCGTGAAATGATAATTAGCGATCTTGGGCTTGGCGGAGGATATCTCGGAGAGGATAGATGACTTACCGACGTTCGGGAAGCCGATCAGTCCGACCTCTGCGAGCATCTTAAGCTCAAGCAGTACCTCTCGCTCCTCACCCTTGGTGCCCGATTTTGCAAATCTCGGGATCTGCCTCGTGGGAGTTGCGAAATGTCTGTTGCCCCATCCGCCTCTGCCGCCTCTGCAAAGCACGTACTCATCCGACTGCGCCATATCGTATATTATTCTGCCCGACTCGGGGTCCTTGATAAGCGTTCCAGGAGGAACGGAGATGATGACGTCCGAGCCGTTTTTACCGTGCTTTTTGCCACCCTTACCGTTCTCACCGTTTTCGGCGATGAACTTTCTTTTGTATCTGAAGGCGAGAAGGGTGTTTGCACTCTCGTCAACACGGAAGATGATACTACCTCCTCTTCCTCCGTCGCCTCCGTCGGGTCCGCCTGCGCTGACGTATTTTTCTCTATGGAAGGCAACCGCACCGTCGCCGCCGTTGCCCGCCTTTACGTAAATTTTAATGTTATCTATAAACAAGCCTGAATACCTCCCGACTTTTTACTGTCTGTAATCGTCACCCTTCTGCCTGATAACGAGCCTTATGGGTGTCCCGGTAAAGCCGAAGGTATCCCTCAGGCAATTTTCAAGATAGCGCTGATAGGAGAAATGGAACAGCTCCTCGGAGTTGCAGAAAATGACGAAGGTGGGGGGCACAACAGAGGTCTGGGTCATATAATAGATCTTCAACCTCTTGCCCTTATCGGATGGGGGCTGAACTCTCGTCATAGCATCGTTAAGAAGGTCGTTAAGCATACCGGTCGTGATACGTTTATGCGCCTCATTGTAAACATTATTTATCATTTCGTAGATGTTTGCACATCTTTGACCCGTGAGAGCCGACACGTAAATGATAGGAGCGTAGGTCATATATCCGAGAGATACGCGTATCCTTTTGTTATACTCGGAGACCGTGTGATTATCCTTTTCCACGGCATCCCACTTATTGATAACGATGATGACAGACTTGCCCGCCTCGTGGGCGATGCCCGCTATCTTTTCGTCCTGCTCGGTGACGCCGTCGTTAGCGTCGATCATAAGTAAGCAAACGTCGGCGCGCTCGACAGCCATCTTTGCTCTGAGTACGCTGAACTTCTCTATTCTGTCCTCGACCTTGGAGTGGCGCCTGATGCCTGCCGTATCAATAAAGTTGTAAATTCCGTGATCGTTTTCAACACGGGTGTCGACGGCGTCTCTCGTCGTGCCCGCTATATCCGAAACGATAACGCGCTCCTCGCCGCACATACGGTTTATGATCGAGGACTTGCCAGCATTGGGCTTACCGATAACGGCAACGTTGATGACACCCTCGTCATCCTCCTCACCGTCTCCGAAATCGCACTCCTCGATAACTGCGTCAAGCAGATCGCCCGTGCCGGAGCCGTGAAGAGATGAGAGCGCAATAGGCTCCTTCTCAAAGCCGAGCTCGTAAAACTCGTAAAACTCGAAGGGAACGTCGCCCACTCTGTCGATCTTATTGACGGCAAGGATGATGGGCTTGCCCGACTTTTTAAGCATAATGGCAATATCTCTGTCATCGGCAACGAGCCCTGCTCTGATATCGCACATAAAAATAATTACGCTTGCAGAGGCGATAGCCATCTCAGCCTGATTTCTCATCTGCTTAAGTATGGTGTCGTCGCTTTTAGGCTCAATTCCTCCGGTGTCGATGAGGATAAATCTGTGATCGCGCCATTCCGCCTCGGCATAGATGCGATCACGGGTGACGCCCGGGATATCCTCAACGATCGAGCGCCTCTCGCCTATCAGCTTATTGAAAAGCGTTGACTTGCCGACGTTGGGCCTGCCGACGATGGCAACTATGGGTTTAGACATCTTAAAATTTCCTTTCTTAGATCCACTCAAACACCAAAGAGCGACTCGACGAAGGCGTAGCCGTCAGCATCCTGCGCCCTTACGGGAACTCCGAGCCTCTCGCTCATCTCACTGACCGTTACACCGTCGAGGAACAATTCCTCTTCGTGCTTAAGAGCAGCCTTTGGTATAAGAAGCTCGTCACCAAGCTCCTCGCCCTCAAGCTGCGATATTATATCCTGTCCGGTGAGAAGCCCGGAAACGGTTATGCTCTCACCGAAGAAGCTGTTTACTATTTTCTTGACCCTTACGTCAAGCTTATCGCATCTTGCCATTATACGCTCGGCAAAATCCTTTAACATAGGATAAGCCGCCGCACCCGTGACGACCGTGACACGGCGAACCGAGTCAAGCCCGGGATCGATCAGATCGAGATCCTCAAGCGCCATCTCGAACTCGTCACTCGTGGAGCGAAGCATACCAACGCCGTTTTCGATCTGCGGATATTCCTCGTAATAATCGGCGTCCGGTATATCTAAGCCTGCCTTAAGATAAAACTCATCAGCCGCATAAAACAGCCTGCACCCGTGACGCTCGACCGACTTAGCGCCAAACTCGTTGACCGTGTCTATGACCTCAAGAGCCTCCTCCTTGGTGAAATCCGAGAGAGGATAAAGCCCGTCGCGGTGCTTGGTGAGACCTGCCGGCACTACTGAAACGCTCGTGAGATAGGGGTAATATTCGGTAAGATCGGAGAGCGTTCTCCGAAGCTCGTCCTTATCGTTTACGCCACGGCACAGAACGATCTGACCGCACATATGGAGCCCTGCGTTCTTGAAATCGTCAAGGTATTTCAGCACCTCGCCCGAGCGCTTGTTCTTCATCATTTTCACACGAAGCTCGGGGTTGGTAGTGTGGATCGAGATATTTACGGGAGAGATGCGCATCTTGATTATTCTTGCGATATCATTCTCGTCCATATTCGTGAGGGTTATATAGTTACCGTGTAAAAAGGAGAGGCGTGAATCGTCATCCTTAAAATAAAGCGAATCGCGCAGACCCTCGGGATTCTGATCGATAAAGCAGAAAATGCAGGCGTTACGGCAGGACTGCTTTTTATCCATAAGCGGGGTCTCAAAGTCCAGCCCTATATCGTCGTACTCACCTTTTTTGATTTTGACCGAATACTTCTCTCCGCCACGGTCGAGCAAAAGCTCAACCCCCCTCTCGGCAAGATAGAAGCGATAATCGAGAACGTCCTTGATGGCGTTTCCGTTAATGCTGACAAGAACGTCACCGACACGGACTCCGGCCTTATGTGCGAGCGAGCCCTCCTCGAGCTCGGTAATCTTAACCATGTTAATTCTCCGTATCCTCTCTTTTGCTTCGCAGACGGCGGACGATGTATGCCGAGAGGTACAAAAGAGCGTATGTTATGATCGAAAAGAAGGCAAAGCCTCCGACGTCAAGCCAAACGTCAAAGACCGATGCGGTTCTGCCCGGGATATACTGTATAGTCTCGTCTATCAGTGCTACGAGCATAGCACCAAAGAGAGACAGCGGACCCCATTTGTAGCACTTTTGCAAATAAAAGTATACAAACACCGCAACCTCTATGCCTAAAAGCCCATATTCCGAGAAATGAGCGACCTTGCCGACGTACTTAGATATAAACGAGCCTATACCGCTCTCGGGTGGTATCACGCCGGATATAACCTCGCCTATCTCGCCCGTGAGCTTGCCCGACTCCTCGGGAGGAATGAGCGAATTTGAAAAAATGAAAATGACCGTCATGCCGATCACCGCGATCAGCGCCCAGAAGAAAATGCTGTGGATAGCTTTTTTCTTATCCATCGGCGGCTCCTTATGCGATTCCGTCAGGTCCTGTCGGGCAAAGCCCAGCTCCTGCGGATATTTGATAGCTTTTCGGGGTCGTTAAGCTCTGCTAGCCTGTACGGGGCGTTTTCCTGTATATACGCCAAGGCGTCGGGTGAGCCCTCGTTTGCGGCTATCAGCATCAGCTCCTCGGCCTTCGTTCGGTCGAAGTCAACGCCCAGGCCGTCGACGAAGCATCTTGCATAGAGATATTTACTCTGCGTGCTGAGCGCCTCGACGTATGTGTGATCCCTCATAGCGGCCGTCTTAAACCACCGGAACGCTTCGTTCGGGTCAAATCTGACAGCCCTGATCCTCGCCTCCTCGTCGGCAAGCTGATCTGGCACGTCACCCTCAAGCATAAGCGAGGGGTCTCTGCCTATCGGCGTATGATAGGGTATCCTTGAGATGGCGATAATATCCGGCTCAAAGAGCGTGCCCATCGTATGAGCCACGCCAAGATAAAGCTCAGCCTCGATAACGCCCTTGTTTGCGGCGTCTTTCATCGCCTCATAGGAGGCTCTGTAATCACGTGCGACGCCAACACCGTGAAGATACATGACCGCAAGATTGTAGGACGCCTCGGGGATGCGCTCCTTAGCAAAATTGTAGAAGGATCTCGCCGTCTTCATATCCACGGGAGTTCCGTAGCCGAACTGATTGCAGAAGGCGTAGTCAAAGCAAGCCTCTGCGTCGCCGTCTCTTGCGGCGTTATAAAAGACCTCGAGCGCACCCGAATAGTCTCCGTCCAGAAAAAGGACCTTTCCTCTTTTTCCGTCTGACACGGCGATCTCCTTTCTTAAGCTGTCGTCAAAGCGGAATCAAGACCGCCTCGATCAGCCGTTAATGCTAAACTTCGTTCCCTCTCTCGTGTCAAGAAGGGTGATGCCCTTTGCAAGCAGCTCGTCTCTGATGCGATCAGCTTCGGCAAAGTTCTTTTCCTTCTTAGCCGCACGTCTTGCATCGATCATCGAATTAATGTAAGCGAGAAGCTCGGGATCTACACCCGCACCCTCATCGCTCTGCTCGTCCTTTTCGTTAAGCTTAGCTGCCTTTGCTATCAGGTCGAGCGAGAGGACCTTATCAAAGTCCTCGATGAGAGCGAGCTTCGTCGCATCGCCGGCTGTAAGCTTGAACACGTCGTAAAGAGCGGTTACGGCAAGCGAGGTGTTCATATCGTTGTCGAGCGCATCGGTAAAGCGCTTCTTAGCCTCTGCGAATACGTTGCTATCTACGTCGCCACCCGCCTTGAGCTGAGCAACTCTTGCGATCAGCTTGTTATATGCGGTGCGGGCGTTATCGAGGTTATCCCAGGAGAACACGAGGTTCTTTCTGTAATGCGACTGCAGGCAGAAGAAGCGGTATACGAGGGGATCATAGCCCTTCTCCTCAAGGAGGGAGACGGTGAGGAACTCACCCTTGGACTTAGACATCTTGCCCGAATTAGTGTTCAGGTGATGAACGTGGAACCAATACCTGCACCACTCGTGGCCGAAGGTAGACTCGCTCTGTGCGATCTCGTTAGTATGATGGGGGAAGGCGTTGTCAATACCGCCACAATGGATGTCGAGATACTCGCCAAGATGCTTTCTGGCAATGCAGGAGCATTCGATATGCCAGCCGGGATAGCCGATGCCCCAAGGGGAGGGCCACTTAAGCTCCTGATCCTCAAACTTGGACTTGGTGAACCAGAGGACGAAGTCTGCCTTGTTTCTCTTATTGCCGTCCTCCTCTACGCTATCGCGGACTCCGACTGCGAGATCCTCCTCCTCGAAATCGTTGAAGATATAATATTTATCAAGCTTTGAGGTGTCGAAATAGATGTTTCCTCCCGCCTCGTATGCAAATCCCTTCTCAAGAAGCTCGCTGACCATCGTGATAAACTCGGGAACGCAGTTGGTCGCAGGCTCAACGGTGTCGGGGATCCTGATATTGAGCTTATTGCAATCGGCGAAGAATGCGTCGGTATAATACTGTGCGATCTCCATAACCGTCTTGTGCTCGCGCTTAGCGCCCTTGAGCATCTTGTCCTCGCCTGTGTCACCGTCGCTGGAGAGATGACCGACGTCGGTGATGTTCATAACTCTGTCAACGTCGTAGCCGAGATATCTGAGATACTTCTCAAGCACGTCCTCCATCGTGTAGGTTCGAAGGTTTCCTATATGAGCAAAGTGATAAACCGTGGGTCCGCAGGTGTAGATCGTTACCCTGCCCTCCTCTCTCGGAGTGAACACTTCCTTCTTTCTTGATGCGGAATTATAAAGATACATATTGCTCCTCTCCCGTACTGCAAAAAACGCATAATACGGCATTATAATTTTCTTTATAATATTTTAGCAAACGCATTCGACTTTGTCAATAGAGTAGAAAAATTATTATATTTTTAGCGTGCGGGTGTAAAATATTTTGCCATTTGGGCTTGTATTCGATGTTAAGTTTTGGTACAATATATGATGGATGAAAATACACTACCCCGAGGAGAGGTCAAGATAGATGTCTAACAACGATGCTAAGAACAGGAAAGAGACAGGCGGAGCCGGACGTGCCGTGCCGATAGTTTTGCTGGCGCTCGCAGTGTTCATCGGAATATGCTTTATTACGAAAAACGACACCGGTATGCTGGGATATGCGATATCGGGCTTTTTGCTCGGACTTTTCTCAGTCGGGGCATACGCTATTCCCTTCCTGCTCGCATCGCACGCTCTATTCTTCTCCTCAGACGTAAAGAACAAGCGGCTCGTTTCGAGAACCGTGTTCTCGGTTCTGCTTTTGCTCGCTATCTCGGTTTTGGCGCATGCGATCGCAAACTGGGGCACTGACGTTTCTCTTTTACCGCTTGAGCCCGGCAGTTTTTACAGCGACGGCGCCGTTTCGGTTGGCGGAGGCTTTATCGGAGGCCTGCTCGCTTATCTGCTTATGAAGTTCTTAGGACAGATCGGAGTTATCATTCTTTCCGTCGCATTCTTTGCGATATATCTCACCTATTTCTTCTCAAAGAGCAAAGCTCTTAAGGAGGTAGGCAGAATTATCATAGTCGCTATACTCACCGTCTTTGCAGGCGTTGAGCAGCTCTTCAAAAAGCTTTTCGGCTCGCTCAAAAGATCGGGAGACAACAAGAAGAGCAAGAAAGATCAGAAGATAAACGAGGAGCTTGCCTACGACGACTTCTTTGACGTTGACAACGGTATAGCAAGGCTCGAGGTCTCGGGGCTCGGAATAGTCGAAAGCAGATCAAAGGCGGCCATGGAAGCTAACCCCACCCTGCAGGAAAAGGTCTACCATTCACAAGGGAAGATCCTCTATGAGGATCACGGCATACAGGAGGACGAGCCGGGAGCTGCCGACAGCCGAAGTGAGAGCACGGTAGCAGACAGCTTTGAGATCCTTGACGACGACATAATATTTGAGGCGGAGGCGGAGCCGACCGCCAGCGAGCAGGTATATTCCGACCCCTTTGCATACGACTCGGCTGACAGCGTGTTTACCTCAAGCTTTGATCCTTACGCCTTTGCAAGCGCCGAAAAGCTTGCGAATAAGCCCTCCTCCCGCACGGCGGAGAGCGGATATTCAACACGGAAGGAAAACCCCACGGTAAAGGAGAGCCTCGACGACGTCTCACCCGAGCAGATCGAGCGCATGAGACGCGAGGAGGAGTTCGAGCGCAGAAAGAGAGCCATGCTCGAAGAGCAGAGGCAGAGAGACGCCGAGCGAAGAGCCATGCAGGAGACGGCGAGAAAGAACGTTGAATTCCGCGTCCAGGATAACGAGACCGTTGCACCCACCGGGGCGGATGACGAGCGTGTGAGCGTTACGATCGAGAAGTTTGGAACCTCGCTGTATAACGAGCCCGAGACGGTCACGAAGGATTCTGGAAGCGTATACTCCGGCGTATTTTCTCCTGTTGAAAAAACGGCGGCTCAGCAGAATTTTGCCGAGCCTGTAAAGATAGAATTCAAGGACTACTCGGTGCCAGAGAGCAGTGGAGATGGACTCGTGTTTGAGTTTGACACCCAGGATACGCTCGAGGTCGAGAGGACCATGCTGAAGGAGGAGCCCGTCGCCGAAGAGGAAAAAGATGCGGAGGCAGCTCCGGGATATCAGCCCCCATCGGCAGAGTCGGTTGTCCAGACCCTGTTCGAGGATCTCGACGATGACGAGGACGAGATCGCAGCTCCCGCCTCTATCGCACCCGAGGAGGATAGCTTTGGCTCTGATGAGGAGATACCTCCCGAGGAGCAGAACCCCTTCATTACCGAGGCGAGAAGCAGATTTGCTATGTTTAATAACGAGCCCGAAGAGGCACAGGATGAAGAGCCCGAAATCGAGCCGGTCATCGAAGATGCCGCTGTTATTTTTGAGGAAGATGACGAGCCGGAAGAGACGCACGCCGACTACGTCGTGGAGGACGAGATCGTTTCCGAGGCTGATGATGACGACGAGCCTCCATTTGATTTTATCGATACTACCGGCAGCGTGAGGGCAATTCCCACACAAAAAGAAAAGAAGCCCGAGCCTCCCAAGAAAAAGGAGCCCGACTTCTCCAAGTATAAGATCCCTCCGATAGATCTTCTCGGTCTTGACCCCGTGAGAAACGAGGACGAGATCAGCACGGAGATCAACGAAAACACCAGAATTCTTATAGAAACGCTTCAATCCTTCAACGTTACGGCGTCGATCAAGGGCGTTGACCGCGGACCGAGAATCACGAGATACGAGGTCGTCCCCGCAAGGGGCGTCAAGGTCAATCAGGTAACGCATCTGTTTGACGACATCAAGCTTGCGCTCGCCGCTGAGGGCGTTAGAATGGAGGCTCCCATCCCGGGAAGATCGGCGATAGGCTTCGAGATCCCCAACAAGCATCCAAAGAACGTAAGGCTGCGTGAGCTTATTGAGTGCGACGAATTCCAGAGCTCGACCTCTACCACCTACGCCTGCATCGGTAAGGACGTTGCGGGAAATCCCATCTTCGGCGATATCGCCAAGTTTCCTCATGCGCTCGTAGCGGGTGCTACGGGTATGGGTAAGTCGGTCTGCATAAACTCTATACTCATCAGTATGCTCTACAAGGCAAGACCCGACGAGGTAAGGTTTATCCTCATCGACCCCAAAAAGGTTGAGTTTAAGGTATACAGCGGTATACCCCATCTGCTTGTCCCCGTCGTAACCGAGGCTAAGCAGGCGGCAGGCGCACTTATGTGGGCGGTCGAGGAGATGGAGCGCCGCTACGATCTGATCGAGCAATTCAACCTCAGAAACATTCAGGCTTATAACGAAAAGGTGGCAAATGACCCCTCGCTCGGCAAGCCGCTCTCCAAGATCGTAATCGTCATCGACGAGCTTAACGACCTTATGATGCAGGTGAGAGACCCGGCCGAGGATCTCATAATGAGGATCGCGCAGAAGGCGAGAGCCGCCGGCATACACCTCATCATCGGTACTCAAAGGCCTGACGTAAAGGTCATTACCGGTACTATCAAGGCTAACATCGGCACACGTATATCCTGCAAGGTAACGTCCGTGGTCGACTCTAGGACTATACTTGAGATGGCAGGAGCCGAAAAGCTGCTCAACAAGGGCGATATGCTCTACAAGCCTACGGACAGGACCGAGCCGGTCAGAGTTCAGGGCTGCTTCGTTTCGGACGGAGAGGTTGAGTCTATTATGGAATATATCAAGCAGTTTGCAAACGGCGAGCAGTATGACGAGGAGGTCATCGCCGAGATCAACAAGGCGGCAGCAAAATGCGGCAAGGACAAGAAGGGCTCCCAGGACGTTGACGACGACGGTGACGAGGAGACCGGACTATACAGAGATCAGCAGTTCCTCGATGCTGTCGAGCTTGCGATCAGATCGGGTAAGGTTTCTACTTCTCTCTTGCAGAGAAAGCTGCAGATCGGCTTCGGAAAGGCTGCCAGGTTTATCGACGGAATGGAGAGCATAGGAATAGTTTCCGAGCCTAACGGCCAGAAGCCCCGTGACGTGCTGATCTCTATGGATGAATGGAGAGAAAAGCTTTCCAGGGTCGATATAGGCTAAAATGTAAGGTATTGTTTCCGTTTTGCGCACTCTTGCGCTCTGTCAAAATTAGAAAGGTTAAATCAATGGTTTTAGTTTTACTTGCTGAGGGCTTCGAGGAGATCGAGGCTCTCACCCCGGTTGATATGATGAGAAGGCACGGAATCGAGGTTTTGACCGTGGGTATTTCGGATAAGATCGTCAAAGGTGCGCATGGCATCCCCGTCGTTGCAGACGTGAGGGTCGGCGAGGTCGAGCTTGACAAGGTCGAGGCTGTTGTTTTTCCCGGTGGAATGCCCGGTGCAACTAATCTTGACGCTTCCCCCTTTACGGATGAAGTGATCGCAGCAGTTAAGAAAAACGGCGGTAGGCTTGCGGCCATCTGTGCGGCACCTCTCGTGCTTGGCAGAAGAGGGCTGCTTGAAGGCAAAAAGGCAACCTGCTATCCCGGCTTCGAGGGTGAGCTTAAGGGCGCTGAATGCACGAGTGGCTCGGTCGTAACCGACGGGGATATCACGACGGGAAAGGATATGACCTGCTCCTTGTATTTTGCTACCGAGCTTGTACGTTTATTGCTTGCTGATAAGAACAAATAACCGTTGCTTTTTCGCTCGTTAACGCTTTACTTTGTAATAACATACGCACGGAAATGTAACCATTAATATACATTTCTTGCGCCATCAACCACTTTACGCCTTTCTTTGGCGATCTCTTTTCAATTGAGGTTTTAGTTTATGTCTAACAATTTAAGGCAACAAATCGCATACAGATGCCCCGACTGCGGAGTTGCTACACTCGGCTTTCTCGGCCGTTTAAGATCGGTGTCGGATATGCTCAGGCTCAGGTGCGAATGCAAGGAATCCGCACTGGAGATCAAGCCCGAAGGGGAAAAAGTGCGCTTGAGCGTTCCTTGCGTTTACTGCAAGGAGGAGCATAGCTTTTCGGTTTCCTCCGATATACTTAACCGAGACCTGCCGTTTAGTCTTCTCTGCCCTTTTTCTCATCACGAGATACTGTTTATAGCCGATGAGGAGGCGATGGGGGCTGAGCTTGAGCGGTCAAGGATAGATCTTGAAACCGTCCTCAAAAGCTTTGAAGCAGATGATATCAAGGATATTCAGCCTATGGATATTGACGATGCGGAGGCTGCTCCGGACCCCGCCGTATTTGACGTTCTCAATTTCCTTTTACGGGATCTGACGGAAGCTGGCGGAGTCACCTGTCCTTGCAAGAAGGGACCCTATTCACTCAGGTTTGCACCCGAGGGTGCAGAGGCAGTTTGCGACTCCTGCGGCGCAAGATTCGTTTTCCACGCACTTTCGGGCTCTGCAGCCGAGAGCTATCTCGGGCTTGACGCTCTACATCTAGGTTAAAGCTATCTATCCCCGAAGTATCTGACTATTCCACGGTATATTCCCTCGGCAAAAAGCTCGGGCTCCAGAGACATCAGTGCGGCATCGCTCGGATTGCTGATAAAGCCCATCTCAACGAGAACTGCGGGCATAGTAGTTTCCTTCAGAACGTAAAGCCCCGGACGCTCTACTATCCCACGGTTTCTGAGCCCCGTTACACGGGTCAGCTCCTCTATAATATCCTCTGCAAGCTCACGTGCGACCGTGGCTCTGTCCGAATAGATCAATGCCTCGGAGCCGGTGGCTCTTGAGTTTGTCGATGCATTCGTATGCAGAGAGATAAAGACGTCTGCACGCCAGGCGTTTGCCTCCCTTACCCTTTGGCTGAGGCTAGAGGAATTGCTGAAGCCGAGAACGGTGTCCTCCGTGGGCCTTGATAGCCTGACCTCATAGTTCCCGTTTCGTCGTAAGAGGTCGGCAAGTCTTATGCCGATATCGTAAGTAATATCCTGCTCATAGAGTCCGTTCCCCTCGGCACCCGTGTTAAAATCTCTGGGGTTATGCCCCTGGTCAATATAGATTTTTACGCTCATTTTATCCTCCCAAGCTTTCTTCTTACAGTATATGATATCCCATTCCCCGGAGTTACTATGAATGAAATGAAAAGAATGCTCAGCTTCGTAAGGCGAGCTGTTGACGATTATAATATGATTGAGGAAGGCGACAGGATCGCCGTCGGTATTTCGGGCGGAAAGGATTCCCTCACCCTGCTCGAGGTGCTTTCCGAGCTGAGGAGATTTTATCCAAAAAGGTTTGATATCGTTGCTATTACCATCGATATGGGTTTTGAGGGATTTGATCTCTCGCAGGTCCGGGAGTTTGCAAGAAGGCTCAAGGTTGAATATCGCATCGTAAAAACCGATATAGCTAAGATAATCTTCGACGTGAGAAAGGAAAAGAACCCCTGCTCGCTTTGCGCTAAGATGCGCCGCGGCTCCTTACACGCCGAAGCGGTCGAAGCAGGATGCAACAAGGTTGCACTCGGACACCACTACGACGATGCCGTCGAGACCTTTATGATGAATCTGATGTTTGAGGGCAGGCTCGGCTGCTTCTCCCCTGTCTCCTATCTTTCAAATCGCAAAATCACACTGATCCGCCCTATGATCTATGCGACCGAAAAGGACGTTGAATACTTCACGAGGAAAAGATCTCTCCCCGTCGCTAAGTCGCTCTGCCCTGAGGATCACGCTACCGAGCGTGAGAATATGAAAAAGCTGCTCTCGGAGCTTGAGAAGACTAACAAGGGTGTTAAGCACAGGATCTTCCACGCTATGTGCCACGCCGGCATCGACGGCTTTGCCGAAAAGGGTAGGTATCCCGATGCAGGTAAGCTCGAGGACTGATATACTCCATCGACGATATCCCGCTTTATCATAAAAGCTATACACATATTCTACCGTTAATACAAAAAGAGCACTTGCGACTTTGCGCAAGCGCTCTTTTTGTTATCTTTTGTTTGCATATTCAAGCCTTTAGAGCTTGATCGTGCTATGTGGAGGGATCGTCATCTTTTCACCGCTTGATAGCGCATAAAGTGCAATATCACTTTCGTTCTTAACATATCCGCCGACGATCGACAGACGCTTTGCCGCTTCTGTATAATGATAGATCTCGCCTACCGTAGCATACCAGAAATCGTTAGGACGGGTTCCGAATTTATCGGCGAACACCTGAAGCTCTCCCCACTTTTCAAAACGCTCAAAATCGACGGAATGGACGCCGAAGCTGAACATCTTTAATTCTCCGTCGTCGTGATAGGCGTCATAGAGCTCTGCCACCTCGACGAGGTTTGAGTGAGTGGCGTTATAGCTCCATGCGAACCAATCCGCAGGCGGCGCAAAGGCGGTTGAATCCGAGAGACATCCCGTTTTTCTGATGCCGTAATAGCCTCGCATTTTGATATGCTCAACGACCGCTTTGCTCTTTTGCTCTCCGAAGGGCCAGACGAAGCTGTTTACACTTCCCTTGCCGAAGATCTCTTCGAGCTCCTCGTGACACTCGTCTATAAGCCTGACGTAGTTTACAGGATCGGTTATCAGTCTCCAGCCGACCGCTCTCCTGTAATAGAACATCCCGTCCTTCGTCGGGTGCTTATAGATATATTCGGGATCTGCCTCTTCTTTATCAAATTCATCCTCCGAGAGCTTATATTCGGTATCGTCAGAGAAGCAATTCGGATGCTCCTTGCAGTGATTCGCTATCTCGAAGCCCTCGTAGATCTCACGGTATTCCTCGGGTGAAACGTCATTGCTTCTGCAAAGATTAAAGGTTCCCTTTATACCGTGGGGCTTAAGGATCTCTATCATACGCTTATCCGTCTCGAGCCTGCCGTCGTCTATGGTGAAGGTGATAGCCTTTTTAGTGTAAGAGGGATAGGTCAATTCCAAGCTTTTCATTTACTTCTTCTCCGTTTTGTTTTTACCGTAATATACGATCGTTCCGGGAGCTACGGAGCTTGTTATCCAGACGCTGGCACCGATGACCGAGCCATCGCCGATCTTAGTATTACCGCCAAGGATAGTAGCGTTAGCGTAAATGATGCAGTTATCACCAATGTCGGGATGCCTTTTCGTCCCCTTTATCGGGTTTCCGTCGTCGCCAAGCTCAAAGCTCTTGGCGCCAAGTGTTACACCCTGGTAGATCTTGACGTTCTTGCCTATCGTCGTGGTCTCACCTATAACTATACCCGTTCCGTGGTCGATAAAGAAGCTGTCGCCTATCGTTGCGCCTGCGTGGATATCTATGCCTGTCTTTTCGTGAGCGTATTCAGTCATCATCCTTGGGATATAGGGAATGCCCTCAACGTAGAAGCGATGCGCAATACGGTATATCGTTATAGCATAAAAACCGGGATAGCAAAGGATTACCTCCTCCGGGCTGCGAGCTGCGGGGTCGCCCTCGTAGATAGCCTGGACGTCCTTTATCAGAGCCT
Organism: Clostridia bacterium; assembly: GCA_017501245.1. Taxonomy (GTDB): domain Bacteria; phylum Bacillota; class Clostridia; order Oscillospirales; family CAG-272; genus UBA1740. Next base: position 136,960 of record JAFVXI010000026.1, on the reverse strand, counting down.
CCTTGATGTCAGGGATGCCATCGATTATCCTCATCGCAAGCTCCTCGGTGTCAACGACCTGGCGATCGGACGAGAAGGAATAAGCAACGCTGATCTGTCGCTTCAGCTCATAAAAGAGGCGGTCGATCTTTTCGGACGTCTCGGAATATGCCTCCTCTATCAAGAAATACCTTGGAAAAATGAGCGACTGTATAGACTTGATGATCGATATCACCGCTTTTCTCGACGGAACCATATTCATATTATCGCTGAAATACCTTCGTCTGCCCTCGTCGCTTTCCGCAAGTCTTTTGGCTACCTCGTCTATACGCTCTTCAACGCTATACATTGCTATTTCCCTCCTATATATAATTATTGAAGAAAGGGCTGCTCCCGTTTGATACGAGAGCAGCCCGGTAAATGGTCAGAATCAGCCGATCACCTTCTGGATAGAAGAGACGACAAGCTTGATGATGTCCGAAAGAACGGTAGCGCCGCCGGAGACGTTAGCGGCAACCGATGCAACGTCATCATAAGAAGCGTTGATAGCGGCGATCTCGGAGTTGTAAGCACCGACAGCCTTTACGTAAGCTATCTTAGCCTCGGAAACGCCGGCAACCGTGTCATCAGCGTTGCCCTGCGCGCCCTCTGCGGCATTGATAGCTGCGAAGCGCTCCTCGATGGTGTCCGCCTCTTCGATAGCTGCAACAAGGGTGATAAACTTGTTTGCATAAGCGAGCTTGAGCTGAGATGCATTGTAAGCGTTGTCAAGAGCTATGTTAGCCTCGCTAACGCCCTCAATGCCGGGAACGTTGCCGTTTTCCTTAAGAGCAAGTGCCTTCTCGATAGCTGCGATAAGAGCATCACCGGTCTTGCCCTCGATATCGGCTACGGCTGCGATGTATTCAGCAGCTGCATCCTTGGTGTCCTGGATCTGCTTGCGGATAGAATCGTAAAGAGCCTTAGCGTCTGAAACGCCGGGATATCTTACGTCAACGGTGTCATAGTCGGGAGCGCACTTATCAAGCCACTCCTCCTTCTTAAAGAGGTAAATAGCCTTATCAGCGGTGGAGACTGAATCAATAAACTGCTCGGCAACGAGAGATATAGCCTCGATCTTAACGAGAGAATCGAAGGTGAGGATTGCATCCTCCATTCCGGGATAGGTCTCGTTAGTAAAGCCAAGCTCTGCCGCAATCTCGTATGCGCCGAGAGCTGCAGCAAACTCCTCGTCGGTAGCGGCGTCGAAGTTAGCCTCAACGGCAGCGGCGATAGCAACGTTCTCACAGAAGATCTTGCTTGCTGCAAGTCCGTTTGAATATCTGTTATATGCGGTCAAATAAAGCGAATAGGTCTCGCCAATGGTGGGGTACGTAGCGGAATAGGTGGGAACGCCGTCAACGTCAAACTTTGCGGAGGTAGCGTCAACGAAGGCCTTAAGCTCCTCGTAATCCTCAGAGGAGAATACGTAAGCACTGTCGGCGGAAACACCGTTGATGTAGTCGATGAACTCGAGCGAAGCCGCCTCAAGAGCCGCAAGAGCAGCCTTCTCAAGGTTGTAAAGCTCGATTACGGCAGCATCCTCCTCGGATACGCCATCGGTGGAAAGCTCGGCGATGCGAGTGGCATAAGCCGCATTGTCTTCGACGTGAGTGAGTCTGTTGGAATAGGAAGCGGAGGTGTCGATCGCATCCACTGCAACCTTAAGCTGTGCGGAGAAGAAGGAAAGCATATTAGCCTTGATCTCGGTGTGGAGAGCGGTAATAGCTTCGGAAACCGCAAGCTCGGCAGCATACTTGCCTACGAGCTCGTCGTAGACTGCGATAACGTCGTTCTTGATCTCAACGTCGACATCAGCATCCTGAACAAGAGAGTTGATGACTGCAAGACCGTTCTCGGTGACTGCGGCAAGATCGACGCCCTTATTACGGTTATCAACGCCTGCCTGAACGAAAACGTCATCGATCATCATCATGCCGCCTCTGCCGTCATCAGCGTAACCCGTGCCAATGCTGACGCCCTTAACGGTATAAACGGGAGAATTTACAGCCTCTGCGGTATAGGTGCGCTCGCCATCGGTGATGGAGAAGCTATACTGGGTAGCATCATAAACTACCGATACGTCATACCACTTCTCGGCTGCGGGAACGAAGCCGTCGATGATAGAATACGCAGAGCCATTGTAGTAGGAAACAACGCCGTTCACATAATCGAACTTGATGAGAGCAACGCCGATCTTGTCGGTCTCGGTAACGTAAACGCCCACCGTGGGTACCTTACTGCTGACAGAGGCAAGCTCCGCACCGCACTTGGTGCAAAGCGACTTGTTTACGTTATCGTAAGTATTGGAGCACTTGGGGCAAACCTTGCCGGATATACCGGTATCGACAGCCGCTATGCTCGCATTGATGACCACGTTAGCAAGCGCATCGCCGTCAAGGCTCACGCTGTAAGCAGCATCGGTCTTTGCATCGGGGTTAAGAATATGTCCTAAGGTGATAGCGAGATAGGCATCCGAGCCAACACCCATGACCTTAACGTCGGTATACGGACGAGCCGCATCCATAAGGAGGATATCAGCCTCGTAAGCACCGTCCTCAAAATCCTCAAGGTCGTAAAGCCTCGAGTATGCGGGGTCGTAGTACTTAAGAACGTCGGCATAGTCGGGAAGCTGTCCACCAGCCGCTCCGTCGTCAAGAACGTCGATAGCGAAGGATGAAACGAGCAAGCCGGATACCAGCACTGCAAAAGCAAGCAGGCCTACCAAAACTCTCTTTGCAATCTTCATATATTCTGTCTCCTTAAAAATATTTGCGTATTATAAGTTATAATAATTATAACATTTGCCCCCCGAAAAATCAAGGGAGCAATATGGCAAAAAATGATTTACCCTTTTGTCACATTTGTACAAATGCCTTAGGATCCGGAGCGCAGACACTGACCGGGAGATGCAAAATGCGGCATAAATCGGTTTTATTTTTGGCTTTTTTTATTTTCGTCACTTGAAATCCGGAATGTGGTGTGCTAAAATGTAATGTGAAAAAGTATGCGAACAAAAGCATAGACCTGCATACGCTTGAATGCACGTGCAAAAAGCAGACCACCGAAGAGGAGCATCGCGATGAGAAAAAGCATATTTACATACTACAAAGAACGCCTTATCGAGATCGGCGGAAGCAACAGATGCCTCTATCTGAAGAGTATCGTGCGCAAAAATGCGTATGATATAGGCAGGATCTTTGAGGGTCGCGACGATAAGAGCACCGAGTTTGTCGATTTCCTTTTCGGAAGATCGAAGCGTTACGTCCTCACGCTGATAACCAAGGAGGAGGGTGAGGAGCTTGCGACCTCTATCGAGGCCGGCAGCACCAGGGTCTCTCCCTTGCTGGAGGCACCCGAGGAGCAGGGCAAGAAAAAGCGCAAGTCACGCTCCGAGCAGGTGCATCAGATACTTGAAAACGAGGTCTCGCACGTAAAGGATCTATGCCGTGAGATCGACGAGATAGAGCGAGAGACGGGCAGACGTGAGTTTTATATTGGATATCCATTCGTTTTCGGCTGCATCACGCAGGGTCCGAACAAGACGATGATCAAGGCGCCGCTTCTGCTCTTCCCCGTTAAGGCGGACGTCATCGATGACTACACCGTCGAGATCAGCCTGAATAAGCAGGAGCAGGTACATATAAACCACGCCCTCATCTACGCTTACGCACAGTCTAAGAAGCTGAATATCGATGCGCTCGAGCTTGAATACGACGAGATCCAGGAGAGCTTCGGCTCGGTCCACGATATAGTTGAATATCTCGATAAAAACGGGATCAAGATCACCGGGGCGCTGACGAAAAACATATTAAACTATTCAAAGTTCAAGGAGCCCGAGGCTAAGAACGAGCTTTCGCTCAGAACGGCGGCGGTTCTTGCGCGCTTCCCCCTTGCTAATTCCATTTACGCCGATTACACCACCCTCGAGAAGAAAAAGCTTTCTAACGATGCTCTCGCAGAGCTGCTCAAGATCGGAAAGCCCAGCAAAAAGACGAGGCGTGAGATCCGAGAGGAGAGACGCCGCCGCAAAAAGCAGCCTAACAGCTACGTCATCAAGATGCTCGACTACGCTCAATCCGAGGTCGTGCGCAAGGTCGAGGAAAATGGCAACATGGTCATATACGGCCCTCCCGGAACCGGTAAATCGCAAACGATAGTTAACATTATCGCCGATGCGATGGCAAAAAACAAGCGTGTGCTTGTGGTTTCCCAGAAGAAGGCTGCACTCGACGTCGTTTATAACAGGCTTGGCATTTTATCGGAGAAGGCGATCTACATCTCGGACGAGTCGAAGGAAAAGCGCAGCTTCTACGAAAGGTGTCTTGCCGCGCATACGAAAAATATAGAGCACGGAACCTCCGACTTTGAGAGATTTGACGCTCAGTATAATGAGCTTGAGGCAAGGATAAGAGCGGAGATTGCAAATCTCGATAAGATCTACGCTACCCTTACCCAACCGAGAAAGCCCTTCGGTCTTTCGCTCTCGGAGATGTATACCTCCTCATATAATATTCAGAAGAACTCGGGAGAATACACGATCTACACCTCCCTGATCGAGCATCCCGAGATAATGAAGCTCAACTACAAGGAGCTCTCCGACGCCGTTTTCGGAATCAACGATATGAAGCTCGAGGACACATACTACGACTTCATGCAGGCGAAGGAAAAGAATCCGCTTATAGATTATACCATCCCCGGCCTCGACCTGCTGACCTTATCCGAGGTTAAGGGGCAGCTCGAGAACATCTCAAAATCGAGAAGAGGCCTGTTCAATATCGCTAAATACCCCTATTACAGACAGGTGCTTGCTTTCTACTCAAAGCTTAGGGATAAGAAGAATTTCGACGCTGCGGTAAAGCTTGCCACTATGCTTGAAAAGCCCGGTCTATTCAAGAGGGGTAAGACCGAAAAGTTTATCAGGGCTCAGTTTGTAGAGACGCTTGAAGCCATCGATAACTTTGCAAGTGACTATAATTGTTTACACAAGGCACTCACTGAGGACGGGTATATAGCAGTTATAGACAATATCCTCAGGGGTAACACGGGATACATTAAGCTCGTTTACGATGCGCTTGACAACTACATCTCGCAAAGAGACGTTGCCAGCCTGCTTGGTACCTTAGACGATGCGAAGCTCTCAATACTTAATTTCGCATATACTACGTCTCGCAACCGCTCAAATTATCACGATATAATCTCGAAGCTTATCGAGATCCGCATTTATCACGAGGTGCTCAGATACGAGACCGAATGTCAGGCGGAGCTTGCAAGGCTTACGGAATTTGAGGATATAACCTCAAAGATCTACAAATTCAAGGAGTCGCAGCTTGAGCTCGCCTACAAGATATGCTCTATCAAAAACAGCGGCGACTACGAGAGAGTTTACGACTCCTCGCCGAACAAGCAGGACTTCCTCTATCAGATATCGAAAAAGCAGAAGTTCTGGCCCATCAGAAAGACGCTGGAGGTCTATCGCGAGTTCGTGCTTGCGCTCTTCCCTTGCTGGCTGCTTTCGCCCGAGAACGTTTCCTCACTTCTGCCTCTTGAGAAGAATATGTTTGACATAGTTATCTTCGACGAGGCGTCGCAGGTGTTCATAGAAAATACCATACCCACCATCTACCGCGGAAAGACCATCGTTGTAGCGGGAGATGATAAGCAGCTCCGCCCCTCCTCTACGTTTATGAAGAGGTATCTCGGTGCTGACCCGGATTCAGAGGATGATTACTCCGTTCAGGCGGCTCTTGAGGTCGACAGTCTGCTTGACCTTGCGGTTTCCAGATATCAGAGTGCAAACCTCACGTATCACTACCGCTCGAGGAGCCAGGAGCTTATAGACTTCTCGAATGCGGCATTCTACTCATCCGGTCTGCAGATCGCACCTAACACCTCGAAGGACGCTGAGCATAGACCCATCACTCGGTTTAAGGTCGACGGCAAGTGGATCAACAGAAAGAATCTCGTCGAGGCGGATAAGGTCACCGAGCTGCTCGCTGACATCTTCAAGACCCGTAAGGATAACGAATCCATCGGTATCATAACCTTTAACGCAGAGCAGCAGTCGGCCATTGCCGATGCTATCGACAAGAGGGGTGCCGAGGATCCCGAATTCCGCTCCGCAATTCTCCTTGAGACGCACAGAATGGAAAACGGTGAGGACACCGGTCTGTTCATCAAGAACCTTGAGAACGTTCAGGGTGACGAGCGTGACATCATCATCTTTTCTATCGGATATGCAAAAAACCAGGAGGGCAAGGTCTATACCTCGTTCGGCTCACTTTCTGCCGAGGGAGGTCAGAACAGGCTTAACGTTGCGATAACGAGAGCCAAGAAAAAGATCTACGTCGTAACGAGCATAGAGCCTGAGGATCTGCGTGTTGATACGGCAAAGAACGTCGGACCTAAGCTGCTGCAGAAGTACCTTAAGTACGTTAGAGCGGTGAGCGACGGAAAGACCGACGAGGTCGACGCTATACTCAAGGAGCTTTCGGTCAAAGAGGTCTCACACGACCGAGTAAGGCTCGAAAAGCTCGATATAGCCAATGAGATCAAGGATAGGCTTGAAAAGCAGGGCTATACGGTAGATACCTCTCTTGGAAGCTTTAATAACCGCATCTCTCTTGCCGTCTACGACAAGGAGCTTGACAAATATCTCGTAGGAATCGAGCTGGATGCAGATGCCTTTGCAAGCTCGTCCTCCTCGATGGAAAGAGACGTCTATAAGCCACACTTCCTCGAAGCCAGGGGCTGGACGCTGATCAGGATCTGGTGCCGTGACTGGTGGCTGTCGCCCGCAAGGGTCGTCAGAACCATCATCGGAGCAGCTGAAAAAAATAAAAAGCTGCTGCTTGGAAACTGATCGATTATAAACAAAAAGACAGGTTATGCAAACAATTGCTTGCATAACCTGTTGTTTTTTTAGAGTTTTAATCAGTCGAGCTCTTTTTTGCCCGTATAAAGCTCGTAATATCTTCCCTTCATAGCAAGGAGATCCTCGTGTGTTCCGCGTTCGATGATCTCTCCGCGCTCGAGAACCATGATCGCATTTGAGTTCCTTACGGTCGAGAGTCTGTGCGCTATGACGAAGGTAGTTCTGTTTGACATAAGGCGATCCATACCACGCTCGATATGACGCTCCGTCCTCGTATCTACCGAGGAGGTCGCCTCGTCGAGAATAAGGATAGGAGCCTTTGAGAGCGCCGCCCTTGCTATGTTGAGGAGCTGGCGCTGACCCTGCGAGAGATTTGCACCGTCGCCCTCAAGGACCGTGTCGTAGCCGTTCTCAAGCCTCATAATGAAGCTATGGGCACTTGCGGTCTTTGCCGCGGCTATGACCTCATCGTCGGTTGCGGAAAGTCTGCCGTAGCGGATGTTTTCCATTACCGTGCCAGTGAAGAGGTGGGTATCCTGAAGGACCATTGCGATGTTCTCGCGGAGGTGATCCTTGTCGTATTCCTTGATGGGAATGCCGTCGATGGTGATGCTTCCCTCCTCTACGTCGTAGAAGCGCGAGATCAGGTTGGTTACCGTCGTTTTGCCTGCACCGGTAGAGCCGACGAAGGCGATCTTCTGCCCGGGATGAGCGTAAAGGGAAATATTTTTGAGAACGGTCTGCCCCTCTACGTAGCCGAAGCTGACGCCCTCGAGCTTTACGTCGCCGAGGATCTTGCGAGGCTCTGCTCCGTCCGCCTCGTTTGCCTCGGGCTCCTCATCCATGACCGCAAACACACGCTCAGCACCTGCGAGCGCTGAGAAGATCGTCGACATCTGCATTGCGATCATATCAATGGGACGAGCAAACTGCTTTGAATAACCGGCGAAGAGCGTAAGTGCGCCGGGGGTCATGCCGGTGGTGAACATAAGAATGCCGCCGACGCCGACGGTCACGCTGAAGCACACCTGGCTCGTGTTGCCGATGACGGGGCCGGTGATGCCACCGAAGAAGGAGGCTAAGAACTGCTTGTTCCTGAGATCCTCGTTAAGAAGCGAGAACTCCTCGATGCACTCGGACTCGTGGTTAAAGACCTTCATCACCTTCTGACCCGCTATCGTTTCCTCGATGTAGCCGTTTACGGCACCGAGGGCGGCCTGCTGACCCGAATAATGCTTGCTCGATAGCTTTGCTATCGCCGATGCTCCAAACATAAATACGGGGATGAAGCAAAGGGTGACGAGCGAGAGCCAGATGTTAGTTGAAAGCATGAAGAAGAGGGTTCCGACGAGATTTACCACACCCGATATGATCGAGGTGAGCGAGTTGTTGAGCATAATATCTATATTGTCGATATCGTTTGTAAAGCGGCTCATTATCTCGCCCGTGGGGCGCTGATCGAAATACTTGATCGGAAGCTTCTGCATTTTGTTAAAGAGATCCGAGCGCAGCTTCTCAATGGAGCTTTGCGAGATCTTGAGCATCAGCCTCGCCTGAATATAGGAGGTCGCTATGGATACGGCGTATATGAGCGCAAGCAGGATAAGTGCGGCAACTATATAAACGGTTATCTCAAGTGCGGTGCTGCCCATAAGCGCCGAGATGAAGGGCGTTTTGGTAAACGCCTCGATAACGCCGTCCGCCCAGACCTCGATAAAGCTCGGGTTGATCGGCACGTCGGGGAGGACGATAAGGGAAATGCGATTGATTATCGGAGCCATCATATAGGTTCCGAGAAGGGTGAACACAGTGTTCGTAAGCATGCACAGAAGCACGACGATAAAGAGCCATTTATAGTTGCCTACGTAGCCGAGAAGCCTTTTGACCGTTCTGCCGAGGTTCTTCGGCTTGCCCTTCGGACGGGGTCCTCGCCTGCCGGGGCCTCCTCTGCCCGGGCCCATGGGCATGCCTCCCTTTGCGGGCTGTGCGGCACTGTTATACTGGCGCTGAAGCTCTTCGAGATTTCTTGCCATCAGCCTCTCACCTCCTCTATTGCCGAGGACGCCATAGACGCCTGCGACTCGTATATCTCGCGGTAGGTCTCGGAGCATTCAAGAAGCTCCTCGTGCCGTCCGACGTCGGTGATGCGCCCGTCGTCCATAACTACGATCATATCGGCATCCTTTACCGAATTGATCCTCTGGGCGATGATTATCTTGGTGCAGTCCTTAAGCTCGGTGGAAAGTGCGTACTGTATCTGCCTTTCGGTTGCAGTGTCTACGGCGCTGGTCGAATCGTCTAGGATAAGCACCTTGGGGCGCTTAAGGAGCGCTCTTGCGATACAGAGCCTCTGCTTCTGTCCGCCCGAGACGTTTGCACCGCCCTGCTCTATCTCGCTGTCGTAGCCGTTCTTAAAGGCGGAAACGAACTTGTCAGCGGCGGCGTAGCCTGCAAAGCGCTTGACCTCCTCGTCGGAGGCATCAGGATCGCCGAATCTGAGATTTTCATACACCGTGCCCGAGAACAGCACGTTTTTCTGAAGGACCATGCCCACGCCCTCACGAAGGTTGTAGAGCGAATAATCCTTAACGTTTACCCCATCGATAAGCACCTCGCCCTCGTCTGCATCGTATAGCCTCGGGATGAGAGAGACTAGCGTGGTCTTGCCGCAGCCCGTCGAGCCGATGATGCCGACAGTAGACCTCGCGGGGATCTCAAGATCGATCTTATCTAACACGGGGTCCTCCGTGTCCTTATAATACCTGAAGCTTACGTTACGGAAGCTTATAGCACCCTCCTTGACCTCAAGCTCGGGATATTCGGAATTTTCATCGGAGATATCCGATCGCTCGTCGAGGACCTCGCCGATCCTCTTGCCCGATGCGAGGGCACGTGAGGTATTCATAAAGAGCATAGCGACCATCATAAGCGAGGAGAGGATCTGGTTTACGTAGGTGACGAACGCAGATAGATCGCCGATCTGCATCTCGCCGTCCAGAACGATGCCGCTACCGAAGAAGACGACGGCTATAATTGTTGAATACATAAAGAAATTCATAAGCGGCATGATGGCGATCATAAGCTTGGTGGCGTGCATGCCTGCTGCCTTTAGATTTGCGTTAGCGCCTGCGAACTTCTCGCTCTCGAAATCCTCTCTGACGAAGGACTTTACGACACGGATATTAGTTATGTTTTCCTGCACGGTTGCGTTAAGGCCGTCGACCCTCTTCTGCATAGCCGCAAAGCGAGGAAATGCGAGTCCGATAAGAATGGCGATGGTGATAAGCAGCATCGGGATAGTGACGGCAAAAACGAGAGAAAGACTCGGCTGCATCGTGATAGCCATGATAAGTCCGCCTATCAGCATTCCGGGCGAGCGGAGCGCCATGCGCAGAAGCATATTAACGAAGTTCTGCAGCTGCGTTACGTCATTCGTAAGCCTGGTGACTAGCGAGCCCGTCCTGAACTTATCTATATTCGCAAAGGAAAAGGTCTGGATCTGACTGAATACGTCCTTTCTCAGATCCGAGGCGAAGTTTATCGCCGCCTTAGCACCGAAATAAGCACCGCCGATGCCGCCCGCCATCATAAGAAGGGCTGTCAGGATCATCATTATCATTGAGGTGATCGACACGCCGAGATCGCTCTGTGCGCCGTCTATGACCTGAGCAAGGAAGCGAGGCATAAGAACCTCGCCAACTACCTCAAGGATCATGCAAAGCGGACCAAGAACAAAGAAATGCCAATAAGGCTTTACATATTTAAGCCATTTGCTCATTGTTCTGCCTCCGGGTCATATCCAAGGTTCTTATTCATTCTCGTCATAAAATCAATAACAGTCAACAGCTCATCCTCAGAAAAGCCCTCGAACATCCTGCAGTTTATCTCAAAAAAGGACTCCTTAGAAACCTCTATTATCTCCCTTCCCTTTTGAGTGATGCTGATAATGTTATAGCGGCTGTCTCTGCCCGACGAGCGGCTGATATATCCGTCATTCTCAAGGCTCTTAAGAATGCCCGTAACGGCGGCAGGGGTGATCGAAAAGCGCTCCGCAAGTATACGCTGTGCGCTACAAACATCATGCTCGGCAAGATACATAAGCATCCTATGTGCCGTCCTGTGGAAGCCTATCCTGCTAACGAGCTCGTCAAGCTTTTGCCTGTGGAGCCTGAATGAAAGCATGCTTCCCTTTATCGCTCTCTCTATGAGATCCTTTCTCATATCCTTCCTCCTCGGAATAAATTAATTAGTTAATAATTTAATGCTTAACTATTATATCATCCTCATTTTTTGCTGTCAATCACCTTGAAATATTTTTAACATTTTCTATAAAGATTTTAATAAAAAAGACGAGAGATCTTTAGCGATTTCTCGTCCTTTTCCCTGTCGGTAGGTATATTCAATTTCATACCGCTCTGCTGAAAGAACCGCATGATTGTCTTTTTCAGCGGGTTATTCTTCAGCTCGATTCCACCATCCTTCTCCGAAGCGGTTAGCAGACAAACGGAAGGCTATAATGCTATACAGGCTCGCCGCCAAGAAGCGTAGCAAGCATGACAGCCTTTATCGTGTGCATCCTGTTTTCCGCCTCGTCAAACACGATGGATGCCTCCGACTCAAATACCTCGTCGGTCACCTCCATGCAGTCGATGCCGAATTTTTTGTGGATCTCCTTGCCAACCTTAGTTCCGAGATCGTGAAAGGCGGGCAGACAATGCATAAATTTACAGCCCTCGGCGGCGTTTTGCATCAGCTCAGCCGTTACACGGTAGGGGGTGAGATCGTGGATGCGCTCAGCCCAGACCTCGTCGGGCTCGCCCATAGACACCCAAACGTCGGTGTAGATAACGTCGGCGCCAAGTGTGGCCTCAAGCGGGTTTTCGATAAGCTCTACCGTTCCTCCGCTCACTGCTGCAATCCTTTCGCACTCGAGAACAAGCTCCGGCGAGGGGAAATATTTGCGGGGACAGCAGGCAACGAAATTCATTCCCATCTTTGCGCATCCGACCATAAGAGAATTTCCCATATTATATCTCGCATCTCCCATATACACGAGGCGCTTGCCCTTAAGAGAACCGAGATGCTCCTTGATCGTCATCAGATCGGCAATGATCTGCGTGGGATGGAACTCATTTGTCAAGCCGTTCCAAACCGGGACGCCCGCATAGGAGGCGAGGCATTCAACGATGTCCTGGCCAAATCCCCTATACTCGATTCCGTCATACATTCTACCGAGAACTCTCGCCGTGTCGGGTATGCTCTCCTTCTTACCTATCTGGGAGGCGTCGGGAGAAAGATAGGTAGAATGCATTCCGAGATCGTTTGCCGCAACCTCGAAGGCGCAGCGTGTTCTCGTGCTTGTTTTCTCAAATATCAATGCGATGCTCTTGCCGCTAAGATACTTATGCTCTATCCCTGCCTTCTTCTTTTCCTTCAAGTCAATAGCGAGGTCAACCAGCCCACCTATCTCATCGGAGGTCAGATCTAACAGCTTTAAAAAACTTTTTCCTTTTAAACTCTTTGTCATATCGGTTAATCTAAAATTGGTCTAGAATTGCTAATAATTATTTGCAATTCAGTTGATTTCTTACAAGTTTGATCTGTTTTTCAACAGATGCGACCGAGGTGCCGCCCTCGGAGATCCTCTTGTTTACACAGGTCTCAAGCGAGATCTCGCCATATACGTCCTCCTCGATGAGCTCGGAGAACTCCTTGTATTTTGAGAGGGGATAATCGTCGAGCGCATAGCCCGACCTGATGCAATCTGCGACGATGCCGCCAGAGATCTTATACGCCGAGCGGAAGGGCAATCCACGCTTAACGAGATAGTCGGCAAGGTCGGTAGCATTGATAAATCCGCCCCTTGCGGCAGCTAGCATATTAGCCTCATTTGCCTTCATCGAGCTTATCATCCCGACGTAGATCTCAAGGCAGCTCTTAAGCGTGTCGATCGCATCAAAGACGCTCTCCTTGTCCTCCTGCATATCCTTGTTATACGCTAGGGGAAGCGCCTTAAGTGTGGTAAACAGAGCCATCATATCGCCGTATACTCTGCCGCACTTACCGCGCACGAGCTCTGCCATATCCGGGTTCTTTTTCTGTGGCATGATCGACGAGCCGGTGGTAAAATCGTCCGAGAGCTCGATGAACTTGAATTCCCAGCTGGACCACAGTATGATCTCCTCGGAGAAGCGTGAGAGATGCATCATCGCAACCGAGATGGAGCTGAGCAGCTCAAGCGCAAAATCTCTGTCCGAGACGCCGTCGAGAGAGTTTTGGCATATGCCGTCGAAGCCGAGCTCTGACGCCTCGAAATAGCGGTCGGTGTCGTAGGTCGTGCCGGCAAGGGCGCAGCATCCGATAGGAGAATAATTCATCCTCGCTCTGCAATCCGAGAGCCTGCCGAGGTCCCTGGTGAGCATCATAGCGTAAGCCATAAGATGGTGGCCGAGGGTTATAGGCTGGGCACGCTGAAGATGCGTATAGCCCGGCATTATGGAGGCCTTATACTCCTCTGCCTTATCTACCACCGCCGCGATGAGCGAGCGTAAAAGCTCGGAGATGGCGTCTATCTCGCCCCGAAGGTGCATACGAAAGTCGAGAGCGACCTGGTCGTTTCTGCTCCTTGCGGTGTGCAGCTTCTTACCTACGTCACCGAGGCGCTCGGTCAAGACCTCCTCGACGAACATATGGACGTCCTCCGCCTCCATATTAAATTCAAGCGCTCCCGAATCAAGGTCATCAAGTATACCGCCGAGACCGCCTATTATCTCCTCTGCCTCTGCCGGGGTGATTATCCCCTGCTTGCCGAGCATCGCCGCATGAGCGATGCTGCCGGTGATATCCTCTTTATACATCCTCTTATCGAAGCTGATCGAGGAGTTAAAATCATCTGCCTGCTTATTCGTGCTGCCGTCGGTGCGGCCTGCCCACATCTTTGCCATCTGTATCTCCACTTGAAGGTGGGGCTGACCCGGTCAGCCCCACTGTAATCTTTTATTTCTTTCCGTCGAGCAGAGCCTGAACCTTGATGGGAAGACCCCAAAGGTTGATGAAGCCCTCTGCGTCCTTCTGGTTGTAGTCGCTCTCGCCGAAGGTTGCTATCTCCTCGCTGTAGAGCGAATTGGGGCTCCAGACGCCCGCATTTATCATATTGCCCTTGTAGAGCTTGAGCTTGACCTTGCCCGTGACCTTTTCCTGCGTTTTATCAACGAAGGCGCTGAGAGCCTCGCGAAGGGGGGTGAACCACTGACCGTTATATACAAGCTCCGCAAAGGTGATGGAAAGCTTCTGCTTTTCGTGAAGGGTAAGCTTGTCAAGGCAGATGCTCTCGAGAACCGAGTGAGCCTTATAAAGGATCGTTCCGCCGGGGGTCTCGTAAACTCCGCGGCACTTCATACCGACGAGGCGGTTCTCGACGATGTCGATGATACCGATACCGTTCTTTCCGCCAAGCTCGTTAAGCTTCAGAATGATGTTCTTAGCGCTCATAGCCTCTCCGTCAAGCTTAACGGGAACGCCCTTATCAAATTCAAGGGTAACATAGGTGGGCTCGTCGGGAGCCTGGAGAGGAGAGACAGACATCTCAAGGAAGCCAAGCTTCTCATACATAGGCTCGTTGCCCGTGTCCTCAAGGTCAAGACCCTCGTGGGAGAGATGCCAGAGGTTTTTATCCTTGGAATAGTTTGTCTCACGGTTGATCTTAAGAGGTACGTTATGAGCTTCGGCGTAGTCGATCTCCTCCTCTCTCGACTTGATGTCCCACTCACGCCAGGGGGCGATGATAGGCATCGAGGGTGCAAAATGCTTTATAGCAAGCTCGAAGCGAACCTGGTCGTTGCCCTTTCCGGTGCAGCCGTGACAGATCGCATCTGCGCCCTCCTTGAGAGCTATCTCAACAAGTCCCTTGGCGATACAGGGGCGAGCATGGCTCGTGCCGAGAAGATACTCCTCGTAGACGGCGCCCGCCTTCATCGTGGGGATGATATACTCGTCAACGTACTCGTCGGTGAGGTCGAGCACGTAAAGCTTCGATGCACCCGTCTTAAGCGCCTTTTCCTCAAGGCCCTCAAGCTCGTCTGCCTGGCCAACGTTGCCCGAAACGGCAATGACCTCGCAGTTGTTGTAATTCTCCTTAAGCCACGGGATGATGATCGAGGTGTCGAGGCCTCCCGAATAAGCCAGGACTACCTTTTTGATATTTTCCTTGTTCATTTTCAGAACCTCCGATTGAATAAATATGCACACATTCTAGCATATTAATTCGCAGTTGTCAACCCCTTTTTCAAAAAAAGTCAAATTCTTTTGATTTTTCTTGATTTTCTTTAATATTTTGTGCATGATAAAATATTTTGTTTGGAGTCTTGCAAAATATTTTTGCCGCATTGCAGCCTTGCTCCTTTCGCTTTTTAAAGCTAAACAGCGATAAGAATATGCACAAAATATGCATTTATTCATACGGTTATTCATCACCTTGCAACGACGTCGAGATCACGGGGAGAGGAAGGAACTGTTTAATTATTTTTGAATTTATTTAGTTTGACTTGATTTTCCTCGCTCGTTGGTGTATAATAGTTTGGAATTAATAATGATAATATGAAAGGAAATTTGAAAATGAGCTTTTCGTTTTTACTTGAAGGAGTTGATCTCTCCAGCCTCTTCTCGATAGGCGGTATCGTGCTTCTGTTCGTATTCTTCTATTTCTTCATGATCCGTCCTCAGAAGAAGAAGGAGAAGGAGGATCAGGAGATGCGCGACGCTCTTACCGTTGGCGACGAGGTTACTACCATCGGTGGCATCATCGGTAAGGTCGTTTCTATCAGAGAGGAGACCTTCGTGCTTGAGACCACCAAGGCGAAGACCCATATCCGCTTCCTTAAGGGCGCTATCAGAAGCGTTGACGTAAGGATCCAGGACACTCTCGCTCCCAAGCTTGAGACCCCCGAGGAGGCTCCCGCACAGGAGACCGAGAAGGCCGACGAGAGCAAGTAATCTCTTGCTTCTGTCATAATAAAAGAACCCGTCGAATAGGCTTTAGTAAAAGTCGGTCGGCGGGTCTTTTTTTATTGTTTTTGTGCCGATCCCTCTCGCTGAAGGCTACATTGGCTCGGGCGAGGTTCGACGACATTTACCGCCTTCTGGCGAAGGAAAGGAGTTTTTTATGCAAATAAAAAGAAGGAACAGCGGAGGTGGGACGATTAAGGAGCTGCTCATACTGCTGTCTATACCTGTCGGAGCGATGCTTGCGGTCCTGCTGCTTACCGCTTTTGTGATCGGGCTGACCGACGACCCCTTATCGTATATAGGCGTCGGGGCGATCGCTGCGGTCGTTGCTTCCGGGCTTGCTTCGGGCTTTATTTCTTATCGTATTTCGGGAGGGAGTGTCGCGCGCACTCTGCTCGCCTCGCTGCTCTTCTCTGCCCTTTTGTTTGCGGTGGGAAGCATCGCCTCGGGAGGGGTGAGCGTAAGCACGCTGATAAATCTTTTGATCTTCACGATGACGACGCTGGTAGGTTCAGTACTGTCGCAGAGGTTTAGTGCAAAGAGGAAAAGAAGATAAATACCCGAGGACTTGATCCTCGGGTACCGGTTGGTTATCTATTTAACAGTTCAATATAATAAGGAAGCGCTTCCTCAAAGTTTACGCCGTAGAAGCGATGGTCGGGATCCTCGGCAGTCTTTTCCATACACCTAAGCGTGTAATCAACGGCGATAGCGAGCGAATCCTCGGTCGAAAAGCCTCTCATAAGTGCACCGAGAGCTGCGGAGGCGTAGACGTCACCGGTTCCGTGATAGGTGAGGGGGAGCTTTTTATTTGCGTAGTAGGCATAGGTGTCGGTTTCCTTAGAATAGGAATAAACGCCGATCTTATCCTCCTCAAAGCTGATGCCCGTGAGGGCAACCTCCTTGGCGCCGAGACCTGCGAGCTGCTTGAGCAGCGCCTTTATATACTCCTCGTCATAGTCGGGCTGATAAGGAACGCCGAGCATAAAGGAAGCCTCGGTAAGGTTAGGAATTATGAGATCTGCCTTGCCGCAGAGGCCTGCCATAGCCTTGGCAAACTCGGGGGTAAAGCCCGTGTATAGCTTTCCGTTATCTGCCATTACAGGATCGATGACGACCTTGGCGGACTTGCCAAATCTATCGATAAAGTCAGAGACGAGACCAAGCTGCTCGAACGAGCCGAGATAGCCGGTGTAGATAGCATCAAAGGTAATGCCAAGCTCATCGAGCGTATCAGATATAGGCTGAATCTCCCCGGTCAGATCGCAGAAGGTAAACTTTGCGAACTGTGTGTGCGTGGATAGTACCGCCGTCGGAAGAACCGCCGCCTCGACACCCGCAGCTGATATGATAGGCAGAGCTACGGTAAGCGAGCATTTACCAACGCAGGAGATATCCTGGATAGTCATTATCCTTTTCATCGTTTTTACCTCGATTTTCCTAGTTTATATTATTATTTTACTCATAATTCGCATTTTGTCAATAGGAAAATTATTAAACTCACGTTACATTTCGCAAAGCGATATTTCGGCGCCGAGACCGCTTAGCTTTTCGGTGATATTTTCATAGCCTCTAAGTATAACGTCGGCGTTATAGATCTCGCTCTCCCCGTCTGCCATAAGGGCGGCGAGAAGCATAGCAAAGCCGCCTCTGAGATCGGGCGCATAAGCCCGTGCGGGATGCAGCTCGGATGGAAAGACCTCGCGCATATCTCCGAGTGCTCTTGATCTTAAGCCGAAGGCACCGAGACCGTCGAGATAACCGAATCGCTCACGCCAGACCTCATCCTTCAGGCATCCGCCGGCAAAAGACATAAGCGGTGCTACGACGGGCTGGAGGTCGGTCGGAAATCCCGGATATGGCGCGGCGCAAACCGAAAAGCGCCTCGCAGGCTTGCCGTAGGCGACTACGTCCTCGCCGTCCTCAAATGAGACGCCGGAGGCACCGAGGGCTTCAATAAATGACGAGAGCTCGGAGCGATCAAAGCCCTGCACCTGCACTCTGCCACCGCTTGCAATCGATGCGGCAACGTAGCTGCCCGCCTCGATCATATCTCCGGGAATGCTGACCTCTGCTCCCGACAGCTCGCCGCCACGCACGGTAGCTCTGTCACCAACGAAGCTTATGCTTGCACCGGCAGAGCGAAGATAATCGACCAATACGAATATATGCGGCTCTAAGGCACAGCCCTCGATAACGCTCTCGCCCTCGATCCCTGCGGCAGATATCAATGCGTTTACGGTTGCGCCGACGGAGCGCTTTTTAAACCTAACCACTGAGGGGACGAGCCTCCCCCCGCTGATAACGTCGCCTGCTATCACAGCCCCGTGCGAAGCAAGAGCATCGAGGTGCATATCTATCGGTCGGGCGGAAAAATTACAGCCGCCGTGGTTGACCAGCTCGGCTCTGCCAAAGCGGATAAGAGAGGCTCCCATAAGGTAGGTAGAAGCACGGAGCATAGAGGTAAGCTCTGGTGGCGGAGAAACGTATTTCAGCGTAGTGGTGTCAATCAGGGTATCTCTGCCCTCCCTCTTTACTTTTGCACCATAACAGCCGATGAGGTCGAGTGCGACACGCACGTCTCCGATATCGGCGAGGCCCTTTATACGTGATATGCCGCGGAGGGCAAGAGATGAAAAAATGATGGGCAGTGCGGCGTTCTTCGATCCGCTGACCCTGACTCTGCCAAATAACGGCACGCCACCGTTGATAACAAGCTTTTTCACACCCACCTCCAAATGAGAAGCAATACAGTACATACTATTCGTGGGGTGGGAAAGTGACACAAAGACCGAGAGCGCCAAGGTAGCAGAATAAGCTACCCATGATGCTCCCGGTCTTTGATTTGTTATAGTTTTTCAGTTTTTATTAAAGTACGCTACGGCAAGACGAACGACGTAGCCGTAGCTGACGACGCCTTCCGTCCCGTTGGATTTCAGATATGCGTCGTTGACGCTGTTCATCAGCTTATAGAGAGGACTGTCCATATGCTCTCTCGTTATCTCATTCGAGCGCCTGACGTCGGAAATTGCCCCCTCGTCCAGCGATGCGTATAGCTCTCGGTACAGCTCCTTATCCGTCGAGTAGATCGCCGAGGCGAGATACTGAAACAGATTAAGATAGGCGCTATACTGAAGGAAGGTGCTTTCGGAGTGTGAAAGAACGAGAAACGCCATAAAGTTTGCCTCGTTCTCACGGTTTATCCCTCGTTGATGAGCAAATTCGTGAGCGACGGTGAAGGCGTAGTCATAATCGGGGTAAAGGGTGTTTACGTTAGCTTCGCCCGTAAAATAGGTGTAGATGCCCGTGATGCCCATATCGGTCATAATGCCGCTGAAAAAGATAGGCTTATGCCTGGAGGCAAAGCTGAAATAGAAGGGATAATGGTCACGTAGATCCTCGTAGGCACGTGAGATCTGTACGGAAAGCTCGTGATCCGTAAGCCCGATATCACCTATTCCGTCCTCACGGTCGACTAACGGAGAAAGCTCGTTAACACGCTCCAGCACCTCGAGAGTGACGGAATAAAGCTCATCCTTTGATATGTCCTTTTTCTCCTCAATTCCCAGCCTATCGGCAAGAGGCGTTACGTTATATGGGATAGCCATTACGATATCGTACCAGGATATGAGTATTAATATAACGCCAACGACGGAGAGAGCACCTCTTATCATTGAAGCCAGGTCTCCCGCTCGCTTTACGAGGATAAAAATCAGTAGGGCGAGGGCGGGCAAAAGAAGGATAAGTATAAGCTCAAAAAGAGAAAACGGAAGAATATAGGTAAGAGCGGCGAAGAAGGCGCGAAGAGGAGTTGCGACGAAGGAGTTTATGAAATCCGCAAGAGGCACCGAGACTCTGCTGATGAGAGTCAGCACCGTGCAAACGCCGAAGAGCACCGCCGAGACGACGACCCAGGTCGGCACATAATCCTTAAGCCTGAACTTTTGGCTCATATGACCTCCGCTAGGATATTTTCCCGAGTCTTCTCGCCGAGGGACCCATAAGAATGAGATAAAGCACCACGCAAAGGAGAATGGATATCGCAAGCATAAGCAGGACGGTGACGAGCGAGCCGAGGAAGGCAACAGCCATAAACGACACCGCAACCGCCGCCATCAGGAATATCATTCCACCAAACGAGAGAAGAAATACGGGCATGGACTGCTTTACTACCTGCGTGGGATTTTCAAACTCAAGCTTAGGCATAGCTATATTAAGAATTAGCCCGAGCATAGCAAATACGAAGCATCCGAGGATGGGGATGAGGATAACGGGGATCCACCAAAGAGGGGTAAGACCAAGTGCGATAGATACGATAACCGAGCTGACGAGCGATGCCGGCAACGACAGTGCAAGATGCGGCACCAGCTTGGCGTAGATCAGCGTTTCGGTGGGGATAGGAGAGGACTTGACGATCCAGAAATACTTGCCCTCAAGAGAAAGCGCGGATGCGGAAACTGAGTTAAGAGATGCAAAGCCAAACAGTAACGCAGAGGCTAAAGTAGCCAGCATACCCTCGTCGGCGCCAAAGCCGAACAGGAAGAGCATCTCGGATATCCCCTCGCCGTTTGCGAGCAGTAAGACCGACATCAACACCTCGAATATAACACCCATGCCGCCGTTTAAAATATAGGCGGAATTCGAGAAGAGGGTGGCAAGCTCCTTTTTGGATAGTGCCAGGAGAAGGGAGCTTGAGCGGAGGGTGGTTTTTACGTATTTTTTCTTGCCGGAATAACCGGTGTGCGAAATAATAGCAAAGTAGTTTTTGGTTATGATAAGGAAGGTTGCAAGCGATATTGCTACGGAAATGACAATAAATATTAACAGATTTAGCGGCTTAGCCAAGGAGCAATCACCGATAATGCCAATAAAGCCCATCGACTCGGAAAGCGAAGCGATAGCGCCCTCGGGATCGATCTCAAGCTGATCCATAGCGGTCATCAGCCAATCGAAGCCGACGAAATAGAGGACTAAAAACGCAATGGTAAGAACGACGGATACGAGGGTATTGTTCTTAAATCTTGCGGATATCTTAGCTACGAGGAAGCCAACCCCGGAGGAAAGCGCCGTCGCAAGCAGGGCGAGCAATACCGTAACCGGAACAACAGATGCGATATACCAGGGATTTCCTCCCTCCAAGACGTAAAACACGATGGCGGGCGACATCACAAAGAATGCCTCAACGATGTTCATTATAATGACCGTAAAGGCTCTTGAAAGCACTATATCGTTCGGCTTTACCGGCATTGAAAGCAACAGATCGTTATCCTTGCATTCAAACAGCTCGCTCTTGGTTTCAAACACCGAAAGCACGAACACGATAGCAAAGATCAGAAGATCGAATATGCCGAAGTACATCGAATCCAGCCCTGCAGGCACGAGGACCATAGCTAAGATCGATGCGATGGCCGAAAAGTAAAGGAGGAAGATAAGGGCTAAAAATCCTAAGAGAATTCCAATTCCTATCTTGCCGAAGCGGGAGGGCTTGACGTTCTTCCCTTTTCTGCCTGTGAAAAGCGACGCCAGCCTGATCTTTATCAGTTTAGAAAGCATTTTCATCACTCTCCTGAAGCTCGAGGAATACGTCCTCGAGAGATGCATCTCCTCGCACGTCGTCCATAGAGCCCGTCACAACGAGCTTGCCCTCCTTGATGATCGCAACCCTATCGCAAAGCTTCTCAGCAACGTCAAGCACGTGAGTCGAGAAGAAGATAGATCCACCCGCCTCGCAATGCTCACGCATCATCGTCTTGAGTGTGTGAGAGGCGACGGGATCGAGGCCGACGAAGGGCTCATCCATCATAATGAGCTTCGGGGAGTGGAGAAACGCAGAAATAACGGCGAGCTTCTGCTTCATACCGTGTGAATAAGATGATATCTGCGTTGCGAGGGCTTCGGTCAGACCGAGGCGCTCTGCGTAATCGTTGATCTTAGCGTTTCTCACCTCGGTGTCAACGCCGTAAACGTCGGCGATGAAGTTTAGATATTTGATACCCGACAGGAACTCGTAGAGATCGGGGTTGTCGGGAATGTAAGCGCCTCTGGCCTTAGCGAGAAGCGGATCCTCGCTGATCGAGATGCCGTCAATATACACGTCGCCCTCATCGGGAGCAAGAATTCCTATCGCACACTTCAGAGTGGTCGTTTTTCCTGCGCCGTTATGACCGATGAAGGCGCAGATCTCGCCCTCTGAGATCGAAAGCGAAAGGTTATCCACGGCTACGTGATCGCCGTATCTTTTAGTAAGGCTCTCAATCCTGAGAACCGACCTATCAATATTCTCTAGCATTTTTTCCTCCTTGACATAGGTGAAGAATAGTTGTATAATTTTGTTGAGAAACGATAATGGAGACAGTTATGGGATTTCTTAATTTCTTTCGACATATCGGCCTTGTGATCAGGCACAAGCACAAGGTGCTGATCCACTGCGCAAAGTGTGGGATACTCTGGAGAGGAATCGTTCACGACCTTTCGAAATTCTCGCCGACCGAGCTTTTTGAGAGCGCAAAATACTACACGGGTGTGCGTTCTCCCATAGGGGTATGCAGAGAGAAGACCGGAGTAAGCATGGCGTGGCTGCATCACAAGGGCAGAAACAAGCACCATATCGAATACTGGCTGGACGGCGACTGCGAGGTCACGCCGCTTATGCCGTACGAATACGCCGTCGAATGCATTTGCGACAAGCTGTCGGCAACTAAGACCTATGCGGGAAAGAACTATTCCGAGGATCTTGCGCTGAAGCACTGGCACAGACACGGCAACAAGGTGGACGGAAATCCAAAGACCATGCAGTTTATCGAAACCGTGTTTACCGATCTTGCCGAGCATGGAGAAAAATACATACTTAATAAGAAGTATTTAAGAAGCACTTTCGACAGGATTTGTCTTGAAAAAGAGGAGACGTGATCTCCTCTTTTTTGTTTTAAGCTATAATATGACAACTATTATGTGCAAATCAAAGCTTAAAACCGCCGTTTTCGATAACCAAGCCTGCCGAATAAAACTCTCTGGCGAGATCGCAAAGAGAATAGATATCCGAAGCTGCGCAGGTTTCGACAGCCGAATGCATAGCAAGCTGTGCCACGCCAATATCCGCCGTGGTGACGGGCACACGGGTGGTTGCGATAGAGCCGAGGGTCGAGCCGCCGGGGAGATCTGCACGGTTAGCGTAGCACTGAAGAGCAATTCCCGCCCTCTTTGCTAAAGCACGGAGCGCACCGTCGGAGGTGGCATCGGTCGAATATCTTCGGTTTGCGTTATACTTTATCACCACACCGCCGCCAAGCACAGGGCGACAAGCGGGATCGGAAAGCTCGGGATGATTGGGATGGAGTGCGTGCGCACCGTCACAGGAGAGCATCAAGGATGCTCTTACGACCCTCTGATAGGAGTCCGAAAGTGTTTTTTCAAGGACGTCGGCAAAGAGATCCGAGGCTGCGCCCTCGAGAGTAGAGGAGCCTACCTCCTCGTTATCAAAGACGGCAAGCACGGGCATAGCAGAGCTATCCTTACAGTTGAGAAGTCCGTCAAGCGCTCCAAATACCGATGCGAGATCGTCAATTCTGGGGGCTAACACAAGCTCGTTATCCTTGCCTACAAGGGATGCCTTCTCGGCACAGTATAAATAGAGGTCGTGTGAGAGAACATCCTCCTTTTCGACGCCGAGGCGCTCGGCAACGAGATCCATCAGCGAGGAGTTTTGAGATATTGAGAAGAGCGGCTGAAGATCGGTCGCAAGATTTGGAGCGAAGCTTGAGTTAATATCCCTTTTAAGGTGAGGCGCTACGCTCGGGATAACAGCGATGGGTTCACTTATATCAACGAGCCTCATCTCTGCGCCGCCCGAACAAGAAACGAGCGCCCTGCCAGCCACGCTAAGCGGTCTGTCAAACCACGTATAATTTATCGCTCCGCCATAGGACTCGACCGAAAGACGGGTGTAGCTGCCGACGCTCTCGGGAATGCATTTGACCTTGAAGGCGGGAGAATCCGAATGAGCTGATATGATCGCCATGGAGGTGGGATCCTTCTTATACTTGAAGGCAATAATCGCACCACCGCGAAGAAGATAGTAGCCCTCGCCGTCTGAAAGCTGCCACGCCTCTGTTTCCTTGAGGGCGGTAAAGCCGGCAGCGTCAAGCCTTACGGCTACCTCGTGTGCTGCGTGATGGGAGGTTTTTGACGCATTTATAAAATCAAGAAGCTCACGTATGTTCTTCATAATTACACTCCTTTAATCATTATCATATATATTTTACAACCGAAGCCCAAAAAAGTCAACTTATTGCTTGAAAAATTGAGCGCAACATGGTAAAATATTACCATAAAATAAAAACTTGGAGAAAAAATATGAAAAAAACAAGATTAAAGAAATATGCCGAGCTTATTGCAAAGGTGGGCGTCAACGTCCAGAAGGGTCAGGAGGTCATCATCCAAGCGGAGCTTGACCAACCCGAATTCGTTAAAATGGTTATGGACGAGTGCTACAAGCTGGGTGCAAAGAAGGTTTCGGTTGAATGGAGCTATCAGCCCCTCACCCGCTCGCACGTGAGATACTGCTCCGAAAAGGTTCTCGGCTCTCTTGAGGACTGGCAGCTCGCTAAATGGGAGAGACAGACCGAGGTCATCCCCTGTAAGATCTATCTTATGTCCGAGGACCCCGACGGTCTTAACGGCATGAACATGAAAAAATACGCCTCTGCTATGGCTAAGAGAGCTAAGCTCATTAAGCCTATCAGACAGAAGATGGAGAACAAGTATCAGTGGTGCATCGCCGCAGTTCCCGGCGCTGCATGGGCTAAGAAGGTGTTCCCCGAGATGAGAGTGAGCGCAGCTATCGAGAAGCTCTGGGAGGCCATCCTTGACACCTCCCGCGTTGGCGAGGATCCTATCGGCGCTTGGAAGGAGCATAACGAGACGCTCGCCAAGAGATGTGACTACCTCAACTCTCTCGGGCTCACCAAGCTGGTTTACAAGGCTGAAAACGGAACCGACCTCGTAGTAGGTCTTTCGCCCGAGGTGCTGTTTATGGGCGGCGGTGAGAATGCTCTCGGCTCGGGAATATACTTCAATCCCAACATCCCCTCCGAGGAGATCTTTACCTCTCCAATGAAGGGACAGGCAGAGGGTATCGTCTACTCCTCCAAGCCTCTTGCATATAACGGAGCTCTTATCGAAAACTTCTCTATGAGGTTTGAGGGTGGTAAGGTCGTCGAGGCAAAGGCTGAGAGAAACGAGGAGGCGCTTCGCGAGCTTCTTGCTATGGATGAGGGCGCTCCTTATCTCGGAGAGTGCGCACTCGTCCCCTACACCTCTCCTATCCGTGAATCGGGCATACTCTTCTACAATACTCTCTTTGATGAGAATGCGGCGTGCCACCTCGCCATCGGCAGAGGCTTTACAAACCTTTATCGCGGCTATGAGAGCATGACAGAGGAGCAGATCCACGAGAAGGGTATCAACGACTCCATCGTACACGAGGACTTCATGATCGGAACCAAGGATATGTCCATCACAGGTATTACAGCTGATGGCAAGGAGGTTAAGATCTTTGAGGGTGGCGAATGGGCTTTTGAGGTCTGATTTTAATACTTTAGTTTACAAAAAGCAGGCTTAGCGATGTGCTAAGCCTGCTTTTTCTTTTGATTATTGACTTTATTAACGTAACGGCTTTGCGTATGAAAGGAGCAGCTTTTCCGCCTCTTTTATACCGTCAACGGCTGAGGAGATTATTCCGCCTGCATAGCCTGCGCCCTCTCCTGCGGGATAAAGACCCTTTATGCAAAGCGCTTCGCCGTCTTGACCTCTTTCCATTCTCACGGGGGAGGTAGAACGTGTTTCCGGACCTGTTAAGACCGCACCCGTGTCAAGAAATCCCGGCATCCAGGCATCAAAATCAAGAATGCCCTCCTTGAGGGAAGCGGTGATATAATCCGGCAGATAATCGGTAGGGTCGGCATCAACCGTTCCTAGTGGGTATGAGGGAATAACCGCAGAGGAGTTGTCTGAGGAGCGACATAAAAGTCTACCAAGCGAGATGGACGGTGCCTTGTAGCTATTGCTGAGCAGGTACGCCGCTTTCTCGATCTTCTCCTGATAAGCTATACCCGAAAGAGGATGCTCACTGCCAAAGTCGGAGGGAGTCACGCTGACGAGAAGCGCAGAGTTTGAGTTGTCAGCCATACGGGCAAACTCGCTCATACCGTTTGTTACAATTGCTCCCTTCTCGGAGGTTGCGGCAACCACGCTGCCGCCGGGACACATACAGAAGCTATAAACGCTTCTTCCGCCCCTCAGGTGTGTGACGAGATGGTAGCTTGCGGTTTCATCGATCAGGGGTGCGCTATCTTTATATACGAGCCTGTTTATCCTCTCGCGGTTATGCTCGATCCTCATTCCGATACCGAAGCCCCTCGGCGTCATCATAACGCCCTTTAAATAGAGATGCTTTATCGTATCTCTTGCGCTATGTCCGATAGCAAGTATTACGGCGTCGGTTTCAATACGTTCGGTATTGCCGTCCTTCTCGTAGTCAACGTAGGTTACTTTGCAGTCCTTCGTGCCAAGCTCTGTCATCTTTGCACCGAAGATAAGCTCAGCGCCAAGGCTCAACAGCTTAGCTCTTATGCCCTTCAGAATAGTAGGTAGCTTGTCTGTCCCGAGGTGTGCGGTTTGTGAAAATGCGATATCCTCGGTTGCGCCGTTTTCGACGAATTCATAGATCACCTTCAGCTTATATTCGTCTCTCGTTCCCATCTTCAACTTTCCGTCGGAAAAGGTTCCTGCGCCGCCCTCGCCGAACTGAACGTTGCATTCGGGGTCAAGAACGCCGCAAGAGTTGAACAGATCTACCTTAGACTTTCGTGAATCTACGTCAAGCCCTCTTTCTATAACTATCGGACGAACGCCTGCCTCGGCAAGGATAAGTGCGGCAAATATGCCTGCGGGGCCGAAGCCGACGACGACAGGGCGCTTCTCCATCCTTGAGGGAGTGGGAGTGAATATACGCTCCTCGTAGGGCTTGACCTTGTTTCTCATTTTTAAAAGTCCCGCCTCACGCTCGGGGGAGAATGAGAGCGCAAGCGTGCATTTATATTTCGGCGCCTCACCGTCGATAAGAGATAGCGCCCTTTTAATTATTCTGTATTCAAGGATCTCACTTTTATCGACAGGAAGCACGGAACGTACCGCACAGCGCACGTCGTCGTCCGCATAGCCTATCGGCAAGCTGATTTCTATCTTTACCATTTCTGCCCCTTTCGTAAGGATGGAAAAGAGAGGCTTACACCTCTCTTTTCTTTGTGTCGGTTATCGTCCTATAATGGTACTTTTCAAAGAAAAACCGACGATTATATTAGCCTCCAAGGTATGCACGTCTGACGTCCTCGTCGTTAAGCAGCTCTTCTCCGCTGCCGGACTTGGTCATCTTGCCTAGGTCGAGAACGTATGCTCTGTTTGCGATAGAGAGCGCCTTTTTAGCGTTCTGCTCAACGAGGAGCACGGTCGTTCCATTCTCGTTTACCTTTTTGATCATATCAAAGATGGTGTTGACGTACAGGGGAGAGAGACCCATACTCGGCTCGTCAAGGAGGAGGAGCTTGGGGCTCGACATCAGCGCCCTCGACATAGCGAGCATCTGCTGCTCACCGCCGGAGAGGGTTCCTGCGATCTGGCCCGAGCGCTCCTTAAGAATGGGGAAATATGAATACATCTCGGCAAGCTTTGCCTCGTATTCTGCTCTTCCCTTCTTGCAGTAATAGCCCATCTTAAGGTTTTCAAGAACGCTCAGCTCCTGGAATATTCTTCTTCCCTCGGGAACCTGCGCCATGCCCTTGCTGACGAGCTTATGCGCAGCGATCGAGGTGATATCCTCGCCGTCAAAGCTAACGCTGCCGCCGCTCTTGGGGATTATCGCATTTAATGCGTGCATGATAGTTGTTTTGCCGGCGCCGTTTGCACCGATGAGGGCGACTATCTCGCCCTGTTCAACCTCAAAGGAGACGCCTTTAACAGCCTTGATAAGACCGTAGGAGACCTCGAGGTCCTTAACTTCAAGTAATGCCATAGCTCCTCCTTAATCTCCGAGGTATGCCTTAACGACAGCGGGGTCGTTAAGCACCTCTTCTACTCCGCCCTCAGCGAGCGTCTGACCGAAGTTAAGCACGGTGAGTCTATCACAGATACCCGATACAAGGCTCATATCATGCTCTATGAGAAGTATGGTCATATCGAACTTATCGCGAACGAACTTTATCGTCTGCATAAGCTCCTCGGTCTCGTGGGGGTTCATACCTGCGGCGGGCTCATCGAGGAGAAGGAGCTTTGGACCGGTTGCGAGAGCACGGGCGATCTCGAGCTTTCTCTGCTTGCCGTAGGGGAGGTTATATGCCAGCTGGTTTCTATCCTCGAGGAGCCCGAAGATGTCGAGAAGCTCCTTTGCTCTCGCTCTCATCTCACGCTCTGCCTTGAAATGCTTGGGCAGACGGAGAATGCTCTCAAAGAAATTACAGCTGTATTTAGGGTCGTTATGCAAGCCGACCATAACGTTACGGATGACCGTCATATTGTTGAACAGACGGATGTTCTGGAAGGTTCTTGCTATACCGCAGCGGTTAATGACCTCCTGAGAGTGGCCCTTAAGCTCCTCGCCGCAGAGATAGAAGGTTCCATAAGTGGGCTGATAAACTCCCGTGAGCATATTAAAGACGGTTGTCTTTCCTGCTCCGTTAGGTCCGATAAGACCGTAGATCTCATTTTCCTTGATCTTTATATTACAATCCTGGACCGCCTTAAGACCTCCGAAGGAGATGCCGAGGCCAACTGTTTCAAGAACGTATTCTGACATCAGCTCTTACCTCCTTTGTCGGGATCCTGAACGCTCTCGGTTACGATAATATCGGTGGAGAGCAGCTCGTTCATCTCGATCTTAGTAGGAACTCTGTCCCAAGCGCCCTCGTCATCCTTCTGATCAGAGGGATCCTTTTTCCTCTTGATGATCTTATCAAGAAGAGCCCTGAGATTGTATCTCTCGCGGAAATGCTTAAGAGCGGGAGCGTTGTTGTAAATGACTATAAGAACGAGAATAACTGCGTAGATGAGGTTCTTGAGGACTGCGAGGTCTCCGGTGAGGACCGTGGAGAGCTGAAGGTTCAAGAACGTGATAAGGGTTGCTGCGATGATAGATCCGTTGATAGAGCCCATGCCGCCAAGAACGACCATAACGAGGATCTCGATCGAGTAGTTATAATCGAAGACGGAGGACTGAACGGTGTAGTTCGAATGGCTGTAAAGCACGCCTGCGACACCTGCAAAGAATGCGGAAACGGTGAAGGCGATGAGCTTATACTTGGTTACGTTAACGCCTGTTGCTCTTGCGGCGATCTCGTTATCACGGATGGCGGTTATCGCCCTTCCGTGCTTGCTTCGCATCATATTCTGCGTTACGGCAAGGCATATGAGAACGAGGATGAAACCGAAGATGAAGAGGTAGGAGCTGTCGTAACGGGGGGTGCGGAGACCGAGAGTGCCGCCGAAGCTCTCAGAGGAGGTGTTCATAAAGATAGTTCTGACTATCTCGCCGAACGCAAGAGTTACTATCGCAAGATAGTCTCCGCGGAGCCTAAGAGCGGGCAGGCCGATTATAAAGCCGAAAACTGCGGCAACCGAGCCACCGATCATAACTGCGAGGAGGAGAACGCCGATATTATCAGCGCCTTTATCAAGTAAGGATGCAACCTTTCCGCCGATGTAAGCGCCGACGCACATAAAGCCTGCATGTCCGAGCGAAAGCTCGCCAAGGAAGCCTACGACGACGTTAAGAGAGACGGCGAGAATGATTGCGATCGCAAACTTCTCAAGCATATACTCCGTCGAGCCCTTGAGACCGCCTGCAAGACCGATAATTCCGAAGATAAGAGCGAAAGCGGCAACTGCTATATAGTTGATATAATGCTTCCACTTAACGTTTTTTAAGAAGTCTTTCATTATACCTTCTCCCTTCTCTTCTTGCCTAAGAGTCCGGAGGGCTTAACAAGAAGGATAATGATGAGGATAGCAAACTCTATCGCATCGGTGTAGGCTGCGATGGGGGTCTTAAGACAGATAGCCTCAACGATACCGAGAAGAACGCCGCCGACCATAGCGCCGGGGATAGAGCCTATGCCGCCGATGACGGCAGCCGTGAACGCCTTGATGCCGGGCATAGCACCAAGCGTGGGCGTCACCGCAGGAGACTTCATAAGCTTGAATACGCCTGCAACGCCTGCAAGAGCCGAGCCTATGATAAAGGTGATCATGATAACGAAGTTAACGTCAACGCCCATGAGCCTTGCCGCATCTCTGTCCTCGGAGACGGCGAGCATTGCTCTGCCGACCTTGGTGAGCTTAACGAAGAGGGTGAGCGCAACCATTATTACAGCGGCTACCGCAAGTGTAACGAGCGTGCTGTAATCGATGCTGACCTCGCCGAGCTTAAGCGAGCCGTTGATCATAAGAGCGGAAACGTTCTTCTGCTCGGAGCCAAATACGATCTGCGCAAGAGCCTGAAGAAGGAAGCTAACACCGATCGCCGTGATAAGGACGGCAAGGGGAGATGCACCGCGAAGAGGCTTATAAGCCAGGCGCTCGATAACGATGCCGAAGATGGTGCAGACCAGGATCGCTATCATAATACCGACCCAAACGGGCAGCTTAGCGGAAACGATCGCAACGAAGAGCATATAAGCACCAACCATGATAACGTCGCCGTGAGCGAAGTTAAGCATCTTGGCGATGCCGTATACCATCGTATATCCGAGTGCGATCATCGCATAAGTGCCACCCATGCTGAGTCCACTGATGATTGCTGAAATAAATTCCATTTGATACTCCAAACGACCGCATTTTCAACTATTGTTGACAATATGTAGCATTAATCGTGAAAATAACAGTCCTCTTATTTATGACAATTTGCTGACACGGCGCACCGTGTCAGCAAATCTTATACTAATCTATTATAGGTCAGAGCTGAATTAGTCAGCAGCCTTGATAGAGTAAGCGATAGCCTGCTTGTTAACGAAGCCGGTGGACTCCCACTTGATGTTGGTTCCGGTAGCGCCGTTGAAGGTGAAGCCGCCGTTGAAGGAATCCTTAAGGATATCGCAAAGAGCGGAGGGAGACATGGTTACGTAGATGCTGTTGTTATCAGCCTCGTAAGCAGCCTTCATCGCATAGTAAATGGCGTATACGCAGTCGTAAGCGGATGCACCGAACTGGTTGAGGGGAGCGGATGCGCCGAACTTAGCAACGTACTTATCAATATACTCCTTAGCATCGCCGTCGGTTGCCTTAGAGTTGAAGTGCGAGAGCATCTGAACCGCCTGGGGGATCTCGTTGATGTCGAAGGTGCTGTCCTCAGAGGGAGAATCGATACCGTCGAAGCCGTCGCAGCCGTAGTAGGTAGCGTCATCAGCGATCTTGCCCTTTGCCTGAGTCATGAAGGTCTGAGCAGGACCGTAGTAGATGGGCATGAAGATGAAGTCGCAGCCTGCAAGCTTGTCGATCTGGGTGGAGAAGTTATCAGCATCGCCGGTGAAGTTAGCCTCAACGGTGGTGATGGAAGAATTAAGAGAAGCCTTGAACTGATCGTAGATGCCCTTGGAGTAGGGATCGT
Source organism: Clostridia bacterium (assembly GCA_017501245.1). Classification (GTDB taxonomy): domain Bacteria; phylum Bacillota; class Clostridia; order Oscillospirales; family CAG-272; genus UBA1740. Next base: position 105,413 of record JAFVXI010000026.1, on the reverse strand, counting down.
CAGCCTTGTAGAAGATGCCGATAGTATCCTTACCAAGGCTATTTACGTACTTAGCAGCAACGGAGCCCTGGTTTCCGTCTGCGAAGCACATCTGATAAGCGTTGTCCTCAGCGGGAACGGAATCAGCGGAAGCAGAGGGAGTGAGGAAGAAGAGGTTATCCTCAGCGGAAAGAGCTGCAAACTCAAGGCAGGGAGCGGAGGTAACGCATCCGAGGGAAACCTGCATACCGCCCTCGAACATAGAAGCGTAACCGGTGTTAACAAGAGTTGAGTCATGCTGGTCATCATAGGAGACGAGCTTGAACTTCATACCGTTGATGCCGCCCATAGCGTTGATCTCTTCAACAGCCATCTCTGCGGAATTCTTAACTGCAATACCGTAGACGGAAGCACCGCCGGTTAGGGGACCGGAGAGACCGATAATAAACTCGGTATTATCCTTAGCATAGTTCGTCTCACCGCAAGATGTGAGCGCGAACATAGCAGTTACTGCAAGCACTACAACGAGCATAGCGGCTACAAGCTTTTTAACTGTGTTTTTCATTTCGTGTTCTCACTTTCTTTTTTAATTGGATGTCCCAAAAAATTAAAGATGTTACTATTATACATTTTTTGCTTATCTTTGTCAAGGAAAAATTACAGGTTTTTTTCAGTTGTTGCAAATTTCATACAATGTTACATAAATGGGGTGCTGAAACGTTGCATTTTAGTGAATTATTACCCATAGTTAACTGAATAAATTTCCATAATTAATGAATAAGGGCGGCTTTTATTCCTAAAAGCCGCCCAAGATATGCATAAAACGCATAAAAGTGGATTAGCCAACGATACCCGAACGCTCGATGCCCTCAACGAGATATCTCTGACAGAACAGATACATAATGATAAGGGGAGCGATAATGAGCATACCTGCCGTATTCTGAACGATGTTGGTGTACAGCGTGGTTGCGCCGTAGCCGTTCGGAGGAATGAGCGAGGGAGGCATGGTCGTGTACATATCGGGCATAAGAAGCACCTGATACCTCGGATCCTTCGTGTAGAAGAACAGACCGTGATAGAATTCATCAGTCCACTGCCAGGAGAAGGAGAAGAGGAATATGGTGATCATCATAGGAACCGCAAGAGGAAGAATGATCTGGAAGAACGTACGATATACGCCGGATCCGTCAACGTATGCGGACTCCTCAAGCTCATCGGGAACGCCCTTGAAGAACTGACGCATCAGATAGATATAGAGTCCGTTCTTAAATGCGAGACCGCCGATGGACAGGATGAACAGAGGCCAGAACGTGAAGGTCAGGTCAAGGCCGTTCTGCCCGGTGATAAGCTCGATGATGCCGGGGTAGCCCCAGGAGATTACCGTAGCAAGATCGAAGGCCGCAAAGTGCTTCATCAGCGAGGTCTGAAGTGCGCTATGGGGGATAACCATCGTTACGATAACTGCGATCATAACAACTGCATTTCCCTTAAACTTGAACTTAGCAAGACCGTAGCCTACAAGGCAGGATACCATCATCTGAACAAGCGCACACATCAGGGAAAGAAGAAGCGTGTTTAAGAATGCCTCGAAATAATTGTTCTCGAATATGATCGCCTGATAGATCTCGAGGGTGGGGTTCTTGGGAACGAGAGAAACCGTTGCGTCAAGAACGTCCTCCTTTGTCATAAACGAGTTTGCAATACGGGCAAGGAAGGGATAGAGAATTACGAAGGAAACGCCAAGCATAAGGAGGAATCTTACGAGGTTTACGCCCGCGGTGATCCAGGTGTTGGATTCCTTGAGCTTGTTCATAAGCCTTTCCTTAGAGGTAAGCTTGCCCTCGAAGTCAACAGAGATGCTGTTCTTGGTTTCTCTTTTTACTACCGGAGTAGATTCATTGTTCATTGAAGCCATGTCTGCACCTCCTTAATCCTTTCTCTGATAGAATACCATCGTAGACGCTACCGCCGCCACTATACCGATGATGAGAAGAACGACCACGAAGTATATCCAATACATCGCAATAGCGTAGTGAGGATCGACGGAGGTCTGACCGTCGATGAACACCATCATCGGGTTGCTCGATCTGGTAAACGAGTCTATAACCGTGTAGACGGCGTTTACAAGGATCATAGGCGATATCATCGGGAAGGTAACCTTCCAGAACGTCTCCCAGCCTGTTGCACCGTCGATACGGCACGCCTCGTAAATCGAGGGAGATATCGACTGAAGACCTGCAAGGAAGATAAGCATCTGAACGCCGGAATAGTTAATAATATTATAGATATTATTTACAAGCTCAACGACGTAGGTTACAAGCTCTCCTCCGATAGCCATGGACTGGAAGATGACCTGAACGTCGAGTGCGTTGATAATTCCCGCGCCTGCTGCGGCACCCGTACCGTCGTCTATACCTGCCTGGGTCTGACCGGTTGCAATATCTGCACCGTTGATCGAATCCATAAGACCGGTCGCGATAATAACGGGGACGAAGAAGATAGCTCTGAACGCTGCTCTGCCAAGCATCTTCTGGTTAAGGACTACTGCGATAAAGAGCGCAAAGATAATAATTGCGGGGACCTCAAAGAGCAGCTCCTGAATAGATGCAAGAAGCGTCGTGACAAAGTTGGGTGACTGAGTGAATGCGTTAATGTAGTAGTTGAAATAGTTAGGAGTATAGATCTCGGTGGGGATGCCGTTTACATACTGAGTCGATCTGACGAAGAAGCTCCACCAGATAGAGTCGATAAGAATAGGCAGGTAAATGAGAACTACACCAAGGATGAAGGGGAGCACGAATACGTAACCCGCTCTTGCACGCCTTTTCTCAAGCGAAGCGGAACGACGGCGTCTTCTCTTCTCGGTAGGCTGTGCTACCGTTACAACAGTTTCTTCCATTTTCGTGTCTCCTTTCATCAAATTTTGTGGAATCCGTACTTAGGAATCTCGACCGGATTGCCATCGCCAAGGTCAACCTTGACTGTGAATACGTTGTAGTTAAGAATGAACTGTGCGATCTCGCCGGTTTCGGCATTTTTGTAGGTTACGACGGCTACACGCTTGTTATCAGCGGTGTAATCGGTATAATCGTAATCATCGTCGTATGCCGTAGAGTCGGTAACGAAGTCATACTCGCTCTTGTAGTCTGCAAGAGTGGATACGGACACCTCGCCAAGAGCACTCGTAGAGGAGGAATAAGCACTTTCGTACTCAGCCTTGATCTCAAGAAGCTTCTCGTAGAAGGTGTCGGCGACGCCGTTATCGGTGGTAGCGTCGAGGTCAGCGATGTTGAGGACGTCCTCAGCCTGTGCGACGAGGGTCTCCGCATTAATGGTGATCTTAACGCCTGCGCCAACGTTGGCGGAGCCGAGAGCGTTGAATGCATCGTTAATAGCGTTTTCAATCTCGCGTCTTACGAGAGCGAGGAACTCGTTCTTGATAAGCTCGGCGTTTGCCGCACTCTCCTTACTGTCGATCACACGCTCTGCAAGGATGATCTCGTGGTTTACGATCTCGAAGGACTGATACTGAGCGGTAGCGTTGTTCAGCTTGTTATACTGTCTGACAAGGTTATCATACCAGTTCTGATAGTCGATACCGTAGTAATCGTTAAGGATCTCATCCTCCTTCATAAACTCGGTGTTGTCATAGCAGAGGATGTAATAAAGCGAAGCGCCGCTCTCGATCGCACGAAGGATCTCGTAGTCGGGAGAGCCCGAATAGTTAAGAGGCGAGCCTGCGTAATTTACGTAGCTATGAAGCACCATGCCGATGAAGGGTACGGTATAGGAGGAGTATGTGAAGTGAGAGGAGTCGGTAGCGATGTCGAGGATGTGATCCGCATAGCCGAGGGTGTAGGAATTTCCTACCGAGATCATGACCTCGTAGCCATCGGTGTTTGCGATCCTGTCGAGGAGGGCAACGACGTTCGAGGAGGAATCGTCACGGTTAATGGGATTTTCGCTATCGAAGTTAGAGTTAAGATCCGAGCCGAGGGTCGAAAGCGAGAGAGCCTTGTGACCGAAGGCGGAATAGCTCTTATTAAACTGAGTGTAGAGTCTGTCGAGGGCATCGGTGGAGATGACCATCGAATAGAAGGACTCGTAAATGCCGAGAACGGAGTTATAAACCTGCTTGGAGGCATAACGGTTATCGACCATTCGGGAGAGATCGGTTCCCTCGCTGATTCCGTCGAACCAGGCGGAGTTGCTCATATAAGAGAAATCAAACTCTGGGAACACGCCGAAGTGAGAGCCATCGACCGCATTGATCTCCTTTGCGGAGTTGATAAGTCCGGTGAAGCCTGCGGAGCCTCCGCAAGCGTTCTCCCAAGCTACCTTGGAGGGGTAGGTGTAATACATACCGCCGTTAGCGAAGCCGGTGAGCTTGAAGTTTACGTTCGTGATGCTCTTCATCGTATCGACGAGGACATCATACTCCTCTGCTCTTGCGAGATACTTCTCGCGAAGCGTCTTGTTATCGACCTCGAGAGCCGACTTATCTCTATACTCCTTAGCCTTGGACTCAAACTTGGTCGTTACGTCGGAGAGCTCCTTATACATCGTGACGATGTCAGCGAAGGTGGTAAGGGGCTTAGAAACGGTCACGGGGAAGGTGAGGAACTTCTCAACGATCGACATAGAGCCGAGCGCCTCGATGTAGAGAGGAAGATTATCCTCAATGTTCTCAAGCGACTTGAGCATACCGTTTGCCTTAAGGTAATCACGGTAGTAGGTCGCCATGCCAACGTAGCTTGCATTATAGGTAGTAGGATCGGTTTCATCACCGAGCATAACGTATCTGGTGACGTAGGATCCGGTGTACTTAGAATCGGATACGATGGTGTAGGTTGCGTTAGATCCGCCGGTCGAAGCGTTAAGCACGTACTGGTCGGAGGGGTAAGGAGAATAGGATGCATAAACGTCGGAATACTTATGCGAGCTTCCGCCGAATGCAACGTACATCGTAGCAAGCGATGCACCCTCCTCGAGGATAGCGAAGTATCCTTCGTTGTACATAACGCCGCCACGCTCGTTCTCGGTGGTTACACCGTAGACGGGGAGAGTAATGAGCTCCTTATGCTTGCCCGAGGGGTTTGCATAAGCGAAGTCGTCGCCGTAAACGGAGAGCTTCATATAGACGTTCTGCTTATTGTTCTCAACGTAGAAGTCCTCATACTCGATAACCGAGCCCGCACCGTCGGGGATGAATACGTAGCCGTCGGTGTTAAGGTCGCCTGCACCGAAGAACTGGAGAGGCGTGATGGACTCGAGGTTGTAGACCTCCTCATCGAAGCTGATAGAGTTGACAGGGAGTCTGACTGAGAGAGAGCCGTCGGAATTGAAGCTATACTCGATCGAGCAGCGGAACACGGGATGCTCCATCGCCTCGTGCTCATACTCACAAGCCTCCTCGTGCTTGTTGAGAATGGTTACGTTATATCCTGCGTACTTAGCGAGATTCTTCTCAAGCTTTCTGAGCTTGGTCTCGTTATTGAGGTTACAGATATACACCGCAGTTCCATCAGCAAGGACGGGAATATTTTCGGGGTAGTCACCGTCCTCATACTTCTCGGGATACTGGAAGGTGAAGTAGTTTCTGAGGTTCTTGATAGCGAGGTTAACGTCTACGAGAAGAGTCTTGACGTCGGCGTCGATATTCTTCTTCAGGTAGAGCGCCTCGGTGACCTCTGCGTATCTGACCGCAGCGTTGAGATCGAGATAACCGTACTCGTCATAGATCTCAGCCTTCTTCCACTTGTCTACGGAATAGAACTTATAGTCGGTGTCAACGAGGTCGAACTCCTCGACGAGATGCTCCTCGATGAGCTCCTCGTAGTAGGAGATTATGGGATTAAGGATATACTCAACGAAATCATCACCCGTGATCTGCATAGGAACGATGAACCTGGTCGTGGTGTCACCGATGGTATAGTTTACTCTGATACCGTTCGGGATAAGGGTCGTGGAGACCTGACCACGCTCTGCAGCGTCCTTTGCACTGGTAAGCTCGCCGTTGTTGGCGGGAGCTTCACCGTTGTCGTGAGAATACTTGATGGTTATCTGATTCATCAGTGCTCTCTGAGTCTCAAGAGAGGTATAGATACCCGTCTCATAGGGGTTGCTCGTGAGCATCTGACCGGTGAGATTGTTTTTGTAGTAAACAGTTCCGGTATATCTGTTTACGAAAATGGTGTAGTCGCCGCCCTTGGAGCTGACCTGATCGATATAGCCCTTGGAGATCTCGTAATCAAGCATCTCCTGTGCGGTCTCGAATTTGTACTTGTAGGTCGCTTCGACGATCGCCTTGATCTCGGTGACGGTTTTATCAGCTGCTGCGATAGATCCGGTCGTTGCCGCATCTACCTTAACAGGGATAAGACCAACCACAGAGGCGAAGAGCATCAGAGCCACCAAAGCGGACGATAAAATCTTTTTCATATTCATTTATATTAACCTCCGCTTTACTAGACTCTGTTGCCGATCTCGGCGAATATCGAAATTACGAACTGAACCATCTTGATGACAAGGCTCGAGAAGAGGATCGCAATGAACATGATAACTACCATGGCTACGATCGTTCCGAGGATGGTGACGAAGTTCTTACCAAGCGAATAATCGTGGGTAACGAGCGTTCCGAAGAACAGAAGGATTCCTACCCAGATGAGTCCGATAGTGATAAGCATGGTTACCATCGTGCCCTCGGTGGTGGTCATAATGTTGGAAAGAACGGTAGAGAGAACGATGAAGATGGGAAGAGGCGCCAAGGAATAGGTGGTTGCGATATAGATATCCTTGAAGCTTCCCTCTCCGTCGAAGAGCGTGGTGAGACACCAGTTCGCTACTATCCAAAGCATTACGGGAACGAGGACGGAAATGAGCGTTACGAAAATGTTAGTGAAGCTGCCTCTGGTGTTGAAGAGGTAGCCCTGAGCAACGGTGTTGTAGAAGAAGCAGACTATCGTAATAGCGAGATAAGTAGTACCCGCTCTTACGGAGCCGCGCTGCTCGTGCTTAAGATCCCAGAAGCCATCGAAGGGATGGAAGACGAGATGGAAGGCGTAAACAAGCTCCTCCCAATAGCTCTTTCTTCCGACCTTTAGCGTAGTGATCTTATTCAGCTTCTTGGCATAGCCAAGGAACTTAACGAAAAGGACGATGAGAGCGATAACGCCTGCAACGATAATAAGGATCGAGTCCTCGATGATATCCTTTCTCATTTCTGCGAAGGCATCGGACGCATAGTTGGTCTCATACGCCTTCTGGAGCATTGCATAAGCCTCGGCATACTCGCCCTGGCTGTAAAGCGCCTTACCTATACCTATATAAGCAAGGTCAAAGTTGTTGTTGCTGGTAAGGAGGTCTCTCCAATAGTCGATCGATGCATCGTAGTTATGCTCGTTCTGGTTACGGAGAGCGGCTATGATCGTGTCACAATACTCGGTGGGAGTGAAGACGGTGATCTTATAGCCGTCCATCTGGTTGTTATCGAGAATACAGATACGCCATACGCCGTCAACAAGCTGATAGGTTGCTGCGACGATGCTCTCTGCGTTTCCGAGCTGGGTTCCGTTATCACCGAAGGCGAACAGAAGGTTGCCCTCCTCGTCGTAGGTGAAGAGCCTCGAACGGCTGGAGTCAAGGATAGTCCAAGAGCCCTCAGGGCCAAGGGTGATATCCGTGATGGTGGATACCCTGTTCTGGTTGAAGGAGTCGACGACCTCTCCACCGGGATCGAAGAAGCCGTTACGCTTCATGATCTCGACACCCGTGGAATTAAGCTTCTTAACGGGGGAGTAGGTAGCGGACTTGCTCCTGATCGCTGCATACTGCTCGGACTTAGCGATCTTATCGGTAGTTACGTATACGAAGCCGTCCTCATCAACGGTGATGTTGTTATAGGAGACGGAGACGTTTTTAAGGCTTGCCGCCTTCTGCTCCTCGGTCTGGAAGTTACGCCAGATCTGATCGAGAAGGCTGAAGGAAACCTTCTGAGCGCCGATAAAGCCTGTGAAATCGCCCTTGCTGGAAAGAACGACGACACCCTGATAGAGGTTCTCGGAGATGACGAAGATCCTTCCGTACTTATCTACGGCAACCGAAACGGGTCTGAAATCTCCGTCCTTGATGAGAGGAGTCGAGGGCTGCTCAACCGTTCTCTCATACTGATAGTCACGAGTGAAGACGACGATCCTCTCATTATTAGTATCGCATACGTATATGCGGCTCTCCTGATAGGGATCGGACTCAACGTCGGTAGTAACGTCTCTCTTGCTTACGAATACTGCCTTGGGAGCGCTGAAGGTCTGCGCATTTCCATACTCATCGACGTAGGAATCGATGATGTGAGTAGCTTCGTAATACTTGTTAAGGACGACTATCCTGTTGTTCTTCGTGTCGGTGATGTAGAGATTACCGTCCTCGTCTGCGGCGAGGTCGGACGCCTGAGTGAGCGCCTTGCCCGTCATATCGACAAGACCGATGTCATAGGAATTGAAGCTATCGTCTGCCGAATAAGCCATCGGGGAGAGGAGCGGCATACCGTCGATAGAATAGGTGTAGGTATCATAAGACTCGTAAGCAAAGGTGCTTACGCTGCCGAACACGAGGATAAGAGTGAGGGCAAGTATGATGATTTTGCTTAATTTATTCTTCATAGCCCCTCCTTAATCCTTCATTCCCGACGAGCCCATCGTCTCGACGATCTTACTCTGGTTAAATACGAATACCATGATGGGGACCATCATCATAAGGACCGTGGAAGCCGCACCTGCACCCGAACGCGCGATACCGCCCGCAAGGATCTGACCTATCGCATAGTTGAAGGTCTTGAGCTCCTCGGAATGAATGTAGACGGAGGAACCCTCGTTCCACAGGTTCTTGAAGCACTCAACCATAAGGGTAAGCCAAGCGGGCTTAACCATGGGCATTGCGATAGTCAGGTAGGTTCTGAACTCGCTTGCGCCGTCAAGACGTGCAGACTCAAGGACCGTGTCGGGAACCGAGGACTCCATGAACTGCTTCATAAGGTAAAGACCCATAGTGGATGCAAGCGAGGGGATGATGATCGAAAGATAAGTATCAATCCATCCGAAGGAGGACAGAATGATGAAGTGCGTAACCTGGTTTACCGTTGAATGGAACATAAGAGACATGACGATGACCTGGAATATCATCTTACGTCCGGGGAAACGGAGCTTAGCAAGCGAATAAGCCGCCATGGAAGCGAAGATCAGGTTACCGAGAGTACCGCAGATCGTGATAAATACCGTGTTGAATATGTATCTCGAGAAGGGCACCCAGGAGTCACCCATAAGGGTGAAGAGATCTGCAAAGTTATCAAGCGTGGGCTTCATAACGTAGAAGCGAGGGGGGAACATGAACAGCTCATCAAGGGGCTTGAGCGACTGGATCACTACGTAGTACATAGGGATGAACATGAACAAGCCGAGGATGGTGAGCATGATGGTTATACCAAGATCTCCACCCGAGGATCTGTTAAGGACGACTCTGTGGCCGCGAGTTCTTAATTTCTGTGCCATCCTTACTCACCTACCTTCGATAGAGCCTTCTTGATTATTATGTTAGCCGAGAACATAATAATGAAGAGAATGACGGCTATTGCCGAGGAATAACCTATCTCGTAACGTGATCCACCGTAGTCACTCAGGTGGTGCATTATAGTATGCGCCGCATAGTCGACCGAGGGGAATCCGCAAAGAGCGGTAACGACGCCGCCGAAGCCGAACGAGTTTGTAATAGAGAGGACCGCACCGAACATCAGCTGAGGACGCATGGTCGGAAGCGTGATGTACCAGAGCTCCTGCCAACGGTTCTTGATTCCGTCAACCGCTGCCGCCTCATACATCGAGCGATCGATGGTCTGAAGACCTGCGATGAAGGAGAGGAACGCCGTTCCGAGCGAGGTCCAGAGCGCAACCACGATACAAAGAGGCATAACGTAGTCAGCATCGCTGAACCAGAGGATGGGCGAGGAGATGAGTCCGTATTTTAATAGCACCGCATTGACCCAACCGTAGGAGTCGGACGAGAAGAGCGTCTTCCATACGAGGTACGCCTGACCCGAGATAGAGGGAGCGTAGAAGACGAGCGTTACGACCGCACGGATCTTAGGGGGAAGCTCGTTGATGAACCATGCAACGAGCAGCGCAAGTATGTAGGATACGGGACCTGTGATACAAGCGAAGATAAGAGTGTTCTGACAGGCGAGGATGAAGATCTCGTCATCCATGAACAGTCTCATATAGTTGTCTATGCCGACAAGGTTAGGCACCTGCAGCATGTTGAAGTCGGTAAGGCTGAGAATGATCGAAAGGAATACGGGAAGGACAGTAAATATAATGAAGAGAAGAAGGAAGGGGGCAACCATGAAGTATGCCGTTTTATTGTTCTTCATCTCTTCCCATGTCCACCTAAGCTTCGACACTTCTCCGCGCTTGACCGGACCCTGTGTCTTATTCATTTGTGACATTTTGTTTCTCCTTTACTGCTGCACGGGCGGTTTGTAGGTTTCCTTCTCGGGCGGAACAGGCTCTTCCTCGGTGGGAACCCAGAGGCCGAACTCTGCACGCTTACGCTCGATCTCGGAGTTGATAGCGCCGATGTAGGATCTCATTGCGTCAATTGCGTTTGCATCGTTGTTTACTGCGTCAAGGAATGCGAAGGAAACGTATCTGGAGATGATGTAAGAGCCGGGATAGTTGACGATAGAGGACATATGATCCATCTGGTTCATAATAGCCTCCTTCTCGCTGGCGGTCCAGGAGAGGTCGTCGATCGCATTAAGGTTTGCCGTCTCGTACTTAGCCGAGGGACCCATGATAGCAACTATTCTGTTACCGAACTCGGCAGACTGCTCTGCCGCAGTCTCCCACTGCATAAACTGCCATGCGGGAAGAAGGTTTCCTCTGCTTTCACAGCCGTTAAGAATAATAGTTGCGGTGACCTGAGCGAGGGAGTTATAGTTGAACTCACCGGTTTCCTCTCTGTAAGAGCCGGGAAGCGAGCAGAACTCCCAGAGTCCGGCGATCTCGGTCGCATAGACGACAAGCTGGTTATAAAGGTCTGCATAGGAGCCGATAAGGATGGGCATCTCACCGGTTCTGAAACGGTTAGCAGCATCGTAGCTTACGGGGAAGGAATAATCGCTGTAAAGGCGGCAGGTGAAGTCGAAGGCCGCAAGAGCAACCTCGGAATCGATGTCGATCGCTGCGCCTGCATATGCGGCGTCGTAACGGTCGGTGTCGGTGTACTTCCACATGTTTCCGCCTTCCTGATAGATCATGAAGTCAAGTGCGGATACGTAGCTGACGCCGATCTGCATGTTGTTTGCCTGGAGAACGGGAAGGATCGAAAGCAGATCATCCCAGGACTCGGGAACCTCCTGGCCGAGGTCTGCAAGAACGTCCATACGGTAGAACATCATCGCAAACTGCATCGTCCTGGGAAGGCCGTAACAAACTGCGGGAAGCGCCGTGATCTTTCCGTTCTCATCCTTTTCGATACCGGGAGAGATCATAACGGTGTCAAGAGCCGCCTTGGAGAATATCTCCTCGCCGTACTCATCAACTATAAGTTTATTAAAAGGTAGAGTTGTGAAGCTAACTTCCTTGCCATCGATAGGCGTAAGAGTCGTCTCGAACGTACCGTCGGCATTCTTGTAGGTGTAGCGCTCTGTCGTGAAGATAGCGTTCTGCTCGTCGGTGAATCTGGGCTCAAGACCGTTTACACCGAGGACGGCATCACGAATAGCGTAGTTAATGACCTCGGCGGAGCCGAGACCGAGATAGACGTCGGGACCCTTTCTCGAGAGGATCGAGGGCAGAAGCGTGCCACCCGTGACGAGCTTAAGAGCAACCGAAACACCGGTCTTATCGGTGAAGCCGCCCTGAGCGTCGATCATAGTACGCCAGATCTGCGACTGGTCTCTACCGGATGCGAGCCAAACGTCGATATGCTCGATATTCTCTTCAATCTCGGCGGTAACGCCCATCTTATCGTAATCGATGAAGAAGGAGGAGAAGAAGGCAACTATCTCAAACCAGATGGACTCAAAGAAGTTTGCCTCAACTCTTGGCAGCTTTGACTCATCCTCCTTAAGCTCACCGTCAACGACCTTCATAGGAGCGACGACGATGGAGTCGACCATCACCGTGCTTGACTTGGAATCGTTGATCCAGGTACCGAGAGTACCGAGGTAGGACTTAAGGGTCGAGAGGTTTGCGGCGATGTTCTCACCGTTTTTAGATCCGACCTTATCGAAGAGGGTGTAAATGGTTTCAAGAGTTGCGATATGCTGACCGTTGGTTCCGCAGATCTCCTTGAGGCTCTTATGCGCCTGCTCCAGGGCTACCGCCTGCTCGAGAATGGTGATAAGAACGTCGGGCATGACCTCCATGAAGTTGTAGCTGTCGCTGTTTTCATCGGGGTCGGTTCCTGTAAGCTGGAGAATACGGAGGTAAGCGGCGTTGACCTCTAAAAGTGCGTTCTCTGCAGCCTGGATGTATTCCTTTAACGTACCGAGCGAGCACTCAAGGTACATCGTATATTCAACGCCCTCCTCAAAGTAGAACCTGAACACCTGCTCACCGTCGGTGACGTAGCTGCTCTGCCAGTTATCACTGTAGTCGAACTTGAGGTTGTATGCCTCGTCAAAGGGAACGGTTGCGGTTCCGCCCTCGCCATACTCACCGCCGGAAAGCTTGAGGGTGCGGCAGACGAACATACCCTGCAGGACGCTCTGTTTAAATCTCATACCGAGATTATAGAAGCCGGAATCGGTGACCTTGAACTTATAGGAAGCCCACTGGCCGATGGAGCTGAAGCCGGTCTCGCCGATAACGTTGTAAAGCTGAGTTCCCGAAACTACGGGAGAGTTTACGGGAGAGGTATTATCATTGGAGGGAGAAACGGAGGAGTCGGAAACTGCATCGGGGAACTCCGCCTCGATGAAGATGATATCGCCGGAGGACGCATCCTTGTCGGCAAGGGACTCGTGCTCCTTGAGATATTCCTCGTAGCTCTTAGTCTCCTCAGCGTTCTCAGCGGGAACGAACTCGATGGACTTAATGATGACGGGATCTCTCTCGGCGCGGAAGGTGATCTGATGGTCGCCCTCTATGAGATTGAAAGCAAAGTTACCGGAATGGTAACCCGTCTCATCCTGGAGATAGTAGGTAGACCAAGAGGGAGTCGCCTCTGCTCCGGGAGACATCGAGTTTCCGATAATGTCCTGCGAGAGGGTGTAGGTCGTAACGGTCTTCTTGCCGTCCACAACGGAGGTAACTATCTTCTGATATGAATCGTGACCGTTGCCCCATACATAGTCCACGTCGTAGCTATCGGGCTCGCCGGGAGCGTCGGTGGTCTCAGACGAGATATAATCGAACGTCCAGGTCTTGTCAAGCGAGATGCTTGCGACCTCGGAGAAGGGGATCTTTCCATTAATAAGGAAGCCACGCTCGATGGGAGAGACGCTGCTCTCGGGGGTGATACAGCTGAAATACTCGATCTTTATGTAATAGAGACCTGCCTCGGAGATGCCCTCGGCGTTCTCACCTACCTTTAAAGACCAGGTGACCGAGCCGGTAGAAGGCAGATAGATCGAGCTGCCCGCATTGGCATCGTAATCAAAATCAACCCAGTTGCTGCCGTCCTGTGTGATGGCGTTCGACACAACCTCGCTGTCCTTAACTACCTTGATCTCGCTGTTGGTAGCCTCGGTAAAGTTAGTAACGTCGAGCTTCAAGACGTAGGGACCGGGCTTAACACCCGCGTTGTTTGCGCTGTACTCGGCGTAAGGAAGCGTTCCAACGAGGGACTGCATCTCCTCAAGGGTGGTAGCCTTGTAGGGATTTCGCTCGTTAGGATCATACTTAAGGGACGTTGCGGAGACCGTAAGCCCCATTGAGCCGAGCAGAAGCGTTACAGAAAGGATCAAACACAACACTTTCTGAAACAGTTTGTTCTTCATTCCTGAATCCTCCAAAATTTGCGATAATTAAGGTTTCCGGGAAACTGCAATAGCATCACCGTGGCGTCTGTGCTCGTACTGAGGCGCCAAGATGATGACATTACAATTATTTAAAAACCTATATGCACAAAGGATTATAACATATTTTACCTTAAAAAGTCAATAATGATTTAAGGCGCAGGGCGTGCGCAAAAATTAGAAATAGGAAGAGTGGAAATTCCATTTTATGGTTAATGTAATCATTTATTTACGCTCAAAAGAAAACAAAGATCGCAAAAATAACCAAATGTAATTTATGTTTACTAGGTTTTTTCAAGGTTTTCGGTAGTTTTTTGATTATTTTGATACTCGATATGTAAATTTAGTTTACCTTACCCGGAAAACAGATTTTATGTCGGTTTTTATAGTATGCAAGGTCGTATTTTGTATATTATGCATAAAATTAAAGCGTTTTTTTCTACGCTCCGCAGGTGGCTGATTTGGCGATAAAACATCCCGTTTTTACACCGTCTGAGAGCTTTTTGGGAACAAAAAAAGGGGCAAAGCTTGTGAGAGAAACAATACTTTTCTCACACTTGCTATGCCCTTGAAAAAGTACAAAGTTAACAATTTATTTACAAATTATACCGCCGCAAACAACAGTCTCTCCATCGTAAACGACTGCGGATTGCCCCGGTGTCACCGACCTTGCGGGCTCGGAGAGGATAAGCTCTGCTCTGCCCCCCTGCATAAATCTTATCCTGCAAGGAACGGTGCTTTGTGCATAACGAAGCTTAACCGACAGTGTATCCAAGCCTTCAACAACCTCGGCGGGAACGTGCATAACCATATTGAACAGCTCTACGCGATCGCTCTCTGTCGGGCGTCTACCGAGGCGGACGGTGTTTGCCTTAGCGTCTATCTCGGTTACAAACATACGTTCGCCAAGCGAGATGCCAAGCCCCTTACGTTGACCTACCGTATAATTAATTATTCCAGAATGCCGACCAAGCACTCTGCCCTCTTCATCTATAAAGCTTCCCGCCTCCGATCTGCCCACCTTAGACTCAATATACGAAACGTAATCGTCATCGGGGATAAAGCAGATCTCCTGACTATCCTTTTTATCAAGGTCTGATAAGCCAAGCCTTGTCAGCTCATCCCTTACCTCAGACTTAGTCATCTCTCCGAGAGGCAGATAGAGCTTGTCTATTATTTCGGGCGTCAGGCGATATAGCATATAGCTCTGATCCTTGGAGCGGTCATTTGCCATCGCTATGAGCTTTTTCACTGTGCCATACTTGTCCGTCGTGATCACACGGGCGTAGTGCCCGGTTGCGATTTTATCGGCTCCGAGTCGGTCAGATAGTTCTAAAAGCGAACTAAACTTTACATTCGGGTTACATATTATACAAGGATTGGGTGTTCTGCCCGCAAGATACTCACCAACAAAGTTCGCTTTAACTACGCTGTCAAAGCGTTCCATACAGTCAAGAGTGTATAGCTCAATACCTATTCTGCTTGCGGCATTTTGCGCTGCATCCGCCTCAGCGAAGCCGTGCATTGCGAGGAACGCGCCTATAACCTCATTGCCCTCAGAGAGGAGCTTGCGGGCCGTGTAGCTGCTGTCTACTCCACCGCTCATTCCAACGATCATCTTCATAAAAGCCATCCACTCCTTTCATAGAGAAATGAAAGGGCTGCATAGCGCAGCCCTGTAATGATGACCGTGATCAGTCCTCGTCCTCGTGCTCGTCGGATACGACCTCAAAATCGATGGGTCGACCGATCTTGTTGTAGTAATCGGCAATCGCATTCTTGACCGCCTCCTCGGCAAGCACCGAGCAGTGGACCTTGACGGGAGGAAGCCCCTCGAGAGCCTCTACGACGACGCTGTTCGTAAGCTCGAGAGCCTCCTTGACGGTGTGACCTTTGATAAGCTCGGTTGCCATAGAGGAGGTTGCAATAGCTGCACCGCAGCCGAAGGTCTTGAACTTGCAATCTGTAATAATATCGTTCTCATCTATCTTAAGATAGATCTTCATAATATCTCCGCACTTAGCGTTTCCAACGACGCCAACGCCGCTTGCATCCTCGATCTCACCGACGTTTCTCGGATTTGTGAAATGATCCATTACCTTTTCGCTATACTGCATAACCGTTTTCCTTTACTTAGTAAGTCTTTCTTTTCTTTCAATTTCCTCCCACAGGGGGCTCATCTTGCGAAGCCTCTCGATGATAGGAGGAAGGGTCTCTAAAATATAATCTACGTCCTCATCGGTGTTTTCGTGCGAAAGCGAGAGACGGATAGAGCCGTGCGCCTTTTCGTGAGGGACGCCAATTGCGAGCAGGACGTGTGAGGGCTCAAGAGATGCAGAGGAGCAAGCCGAGCCGGTGGAGGCGCAGATGCCCGCCATATCAAGCCACATCAAAATGCTCTCGCCCTCGATGCACTCGAAGCCGATATTTACGTTTCCCGCAAGCCTCTCGGTGGGATGACCGTTAAGCTTGGAATAAGGGATCGCCAAAAGTCCCTCGATAAGCCTGTCTCTCATCGCTCTGACACGGTCAAGCTCGGGGATGCGCTCTGTTGCGATCTCAAGAGCCTTTGCGAGAGCTACGATGTATGCGACGTTTTCGGTTCCTCCGCGGCGTCTGCGCTCCTGACCGCCACCGTCGATAAGGTTGGTGATCGAGAGCCCCTTACGGACGTAGAGAAGCCCAATACCCTTAGGGGCGTGGATCTTATGACCCGAGAGGGCGAGCATATCTACGCCAAGCTCCTTTACGTTTATCTCAACGTTTCCGATAGCCTGAACGGCATCGGTGAAGGCGAGCGCACCCTTTTCGTGTGCGATCCTTACGACCTCGTCGATAGGCTGAAGCGTTCCGATCTCGTTGTTTGCATACATTACGGAAACGAGAGCCGTGCGCTCGGTAACAGCCTCACGAAGCTCATCAAGAAGAACTCTTCCCTGCTCGTCAACGCCTACGTAAGTCACCGAGAAGCCCTCGGCCTCAAGCGCTGCACAGGTGTTTAAAACGGCGTGGTGCTCGATCTTAGTCGTTACGATGTGATCTCTTCCCTTTTTACGCATCCTGTAAGCGGCGCCCTTGATAGCCCAGTTATCAGACTCGGTTCCGCAGGAGGTAAAATATATCTCATTTGCCGAGCAGCCAAGGATCTTAGCGATCTTAGCTCTAGCGCCGTCGACAAGCTCCTTTGCCTCATAACCCTTGCTGTGCTGGCTCGAGGGGTTGCCCCAAGCGGTTTCAAACACGGAGGACATAGCACTGATGACCTCGGGAGAGGGGGCGGTCGTAGCGGCATTGTCGGCATAAACAAATCTTGCCATACTTTTTTCTACTTCCTTTTATATTAATTGACTTTTTATTTCCGTGATTATTGTATACCATTTTAGTGTTCTTTTCAATACGTGTGAGAAAAAAAGGCGTTAAATTATGTTAATTTTTTATGAACGGAAACAACATCGTGGCAAAAAGCTGTGCTTGACAAAGAATTGATATAAGGCTATAATTGAGAAAAGGAAATCACACTCTAAAAAATCAACACAAGGAGACGTCTGATGTATACTATTGGAATCGATCTCGGAGGAACGAACATAGCGATAGGACTGTGTGACGTGGAGCTGAATATGATCGACAAGCTATCCGTCAGGACGGGAGCGAGCCGAGACCCTCAGCTCATCGTGAAGGACATGGCGGATAACACAGCTGCCATCATAGAGCGGAACGGGCTGAAGCTGTCCGATATAGATTACGTCGGGATAACCGTGCCCGGGGCAGTAAATGCTAAGGACGGTGTCGTGGAATGCACACCAAACTTGACATTTTCGGGCTTAAAGCTCCGTGAATCCTTCAAAAAGTATATCAATATCGAAAAGGTTCTGATCGTTAACGACGCTAATGCTGCGGCGCTTGGCGAGGCTCTTGCGGGTGCCGGCAGAGGCGCAGGATCGCTGATCATGATCACGCTCGGAACAGGCGTTGGCGGTGGCGTAATCATGAACGGAAGGATCTTTTCCGGCTGTATAAACGATGCGGGCACAGAGCTTGGCCACACAGTCATCGTACATGGAGGACGCCCCTGCGCATGCGGCAGGCGAGGCTGCTGGGAGCAGTACTCCTCTGCGAGCGCACTTAAGAGAATGCTTGGCGAGCGCCTTTCGGAGCTTGATGGCATCGGCACCTATACCAAAATGAGCGAATATAAAAAGCTTTCCGCCAGGACGCCCTTTTTATGCGCAAGAGAGGGTGACGCAGAGGCAATAAAGCTCGTCGACGAATATATTTCCTATCTGGCTACGGGCATCACTAACATAATAAATATCTTTCAGCCTGAGCTCATCCTTATAGGTGGTGGAATCAGCGGAGAGGGCGAAAACCTGACACGCCCCCTATCTTTGATAGTAGAAAAGGAGCAGTACGCCCACGGCGGATCCGTCAAGACCAAAGTTATGTGTGCGGCACTTGGAAACGACGCAGGTATCATTGGCGCAGCAGGCCTTGGGCGAAGCGAGCTTATCTGACCGTCAGCTATTTCCACCTCTTTTACATTTTATTTACAAATTATTATCACATTTTATAATGACTGAGCCTACAAAAAATATTATAATTATACTATATTAATTCCGCCCGGCGGCACAGGAGGACTAATGCGAAGGCTGATCTCGGCATTTCTCATATTACTTTTACTATGCACCTGTCTTCTTTCAATGGCTGCATGCTCAACACCCGATAACGAGGACCCCGACGATGGTGACGTAATCCCCCCCGAAAATCCCGACACTCCGGATGACGAGGATAAGCCCGAATACGATAAGAACGGTATCATCGTTCCCGAATACAAGGACTACGGCAGGGGAACACGCGACTTTGAGCTTTACGCCCTCGATTACTCGCGCCCTGACATTGACGCATATTGCGCTGAGTTTGAAGAGGCTTGCGCGCTGATTAATGAAAATACAGTTCCCTTTGAAGAGCAGCTCGCCGTAATCAATTCCCTCGAGCTTAAATACAACACCTTTTACTCAATGTATTCGCTCTCCGAGATCTACAGCTACAAGGACACCTCGAATGATTATTGGGCGGGGGAATACGAATATCTGTCCACTAATTCCGCACGATTCTCACGCTCTATCGAGCAGCTTTTCGTTGCGTGTGCACAGTCTGTGCATAAGGATAGGTTTGAGGAGGAATACTTCACCTCGGATATCAGCGAGTATTCCGACGGAGGAAGGTATTCCGACGAGGTTGTAGCTCTTATGACGGAGGAGGCAAGGCTGGAGAGCTGCTACAGAAATCCCGATTTTACCGACCTAACCTTATCTTTTTTAGGTGTTACCGACACATATCAGAATCACGTGGACAGGATCTCGAGCTATCCTAACTACGCCTTTTACCTTGCTAACCTGAACGATCTTGCGTCGAGAGCGTATATGACGGATATCTACATCGACATCGTTAAAGTGAGATATGAGCTTGCGGATGCTTTCGGATACGACAGCTATACCGAGCTTGCCTACGGCACGCTTGGCTACGACTACACCTCGAAGGATCTCAGATCCTTTATCGAGGATATATCAGAGTACGTCGTACCGGTATATAACGAGCTTTCGCTCTCCTATTTTAATCCCTATTTTCAGACGGCACAATCACAAAAGCGTCAGCACAACACCATAATTAACACTCTTCACGGCCTTTCGGGCACCATCGATGGAGAGTTTGGCGAGATATTCTCGTATATGCTTCAGCACAAGCTTTACGATATCCAGTCCGCCGGCGAGACACGCTTTGACAATGCTTTTACAACCTATTTATATACGAATACGTCGCCGTTCATCTTCGTTACCACTGCCGGCACTCTTGATGATTTTGCCACGATAGCACACGAGTTTGGGCACTTTATCGACTATTATGTAAACAATAGTTCGGCTTCTTCGCTCGAAATCGCCGAGACCTGCAGTCAGAGCTATGAGCTTCTTAGCCTTATCTATGCTAAAGACGTGTCTAATAAAACGGTGTTCAAATATCTTAAATACACCGCTATGAGGAACGCTCTTGAGGTGCTTATCTTCCAGTCTATGTATGCTGCGATCGAGCATGCCGTTTACGAGCTTGGAAAAGATAACGTAAACGAGGCATCTCTTAACCAGCTCGTCAACGAGACCGTAGGCGAGATGCTTGGAACGACTGCTACATATTCCATCTCATCGGTCCTCATCCCTCATATGTTCATCGCCCCTATGTACGTTCAGTCATATGCGACGTCCATCGTGCCGTCTCTTGAGATATTCCTTTCAGAATATAAAGAGAAAGGCGCAGGAGTTGGTGCATATAAAAAGATCATATACAGAGACGGCGAGGAATCCTTCCTCTTAACACTTGGCGAGGCCGGGCTTTCATCTCCCTTCAAGGACGGGCTGCTCGACGACATCAGCAACGAGCTGTTCTTCTATATGACGGGAAGATACTATAAGACCGAGCTTGACGAGGGCATTAACGTTGCCTGAATAAAAAGACCCTATCGATCCGCACAGCTTTTTCGTGCGGAGCCGATGGGTCTTTTTTTTATTTGCTTTGAGTACCAATAATACGAGCATCCGGCTCGTGACACGGACGGATGCGACGAGCCGTTCACTCCCCGCGCTTCTCTTCTATAAAGCGCTGAGCGTAACGCTCGTTTTCGCCAACGTCCTCGCCGGTATATCTCTTTGCCTGAACCGAGAAGAGCGTGTAATACTTTCCGCCCTTTGCCATAAGCTCCTTATGGTTTCCGACCTCGGCGATCTCACCGTTGTCAATGACGACGATCTTGCTTGCGCTGACGGCGCTCGAGAGCCTGTGAGAAACGAATATTGTCGTTTTGTTCTTAGAGAGGGCTGCAAACTGATTGAACACCTCCTGCTCCGCAAGGGGGTCGAGGGATGCGGTAGGCTCATCGAGGATGAGGATGTCAGACTCCTTGAAGAAGGCTCTGGAGACCGAGATCTTCTGCCACTGACCGCCGGAAAGCTCTATGCCGTTTTCTTCAAACAGGCGTGTAAGCGGCGTATCGTAACCGTCCGGAAGCTCGGAGATAAAGGGATGCGCACCGCCCATTTTAGCAGCGACGGACACCTCGCCCTCGTCATACTCACGGTCTGCATCGCCAAGCCTGATGTTTTCGCCCGCAGTTTCGGCATATTTGCCGTAATCCTGGAAGATGATGCCAAACAGATCGTAAAGCGCCTCGGGATCATAGGAGCGAAGATCAACGCCATCGAGAAGTATGCGTCCCTCAGTGGGATCGTAGAGCCTCGTGAGGAGCTTAATAAGGGTCGTTTTGCCTGCGCCGTTAAGACCGACGAGAACAACCGACTCGCCTGCATCGAAGCGCAGATCAACGTTTTTAAGCACGTAGCGATCGGTGCCGGGATACATAAAGCTGACGTTTTCGAATTCGATGACGTGAGAGCCGCCCTTAACGGGTAGCTTTGCCTCAGGGGGAGCGACGATCCTCGAGGGCTCCTTCATATAGGTCATAACGTTGTCGATAAACAGCGTGCCCTCGTAGATGGTCGCAGTTGCCGTAAGAAGAGTGGTAACGTAGCCTCCGATAGAGGATATAGCTCCCGAATAGAGCGAATAATCACCGATAAGTCCGTCAAGGAAAATAACGTTGTAGGCTATGTAAGCGAGGAGCGCACAGTTAACGACCGTGGAGACGAGCCCGACGATGATCTGCACTACGCCCTCCCTGAGGATAAGCCCCTTCAGCCCCTTATAATATCTTTTGAAAACACGCTCGTATTTTGCAATAAAGGTGTCGGCGAGGCCGAGGATCTTGATCTCCTTAGCCATGTCCTTGTCGACCATTATAGATGAATAGTAATTCATCTCGCGGCGATCCTTAGAATGATGCCTGATGTATCTGAAGTTGCGATTTCGATAATAAAAGTTTACAATAGCGCCGGGAATTGAGGCTAAAAGGATAATTATCGGAGCGATAGGACTGAGCCCGATAAGAACTATAACGAAGGATACGGCACTGATCAGAGCACTGATAACGCTGAAGGTTGCGGAGAGGATGTGCAGAGGGCGCATCGACGCTTCCCTGTTTGCGTTCTCTAGCTTTTCATAGAACTCGGGGCGATCGAAAGAGGAAAGATCCACCGTCTTGGCCTTCTTTAATATCATCATCTTGATATAGTTGACGACAAGCTCGCCCGAGATACCCGTGACCATAGTGTTTAAGCGCGAGAGAACCTTTTTAAAGAACAGATAGACGACGTTAAGAATAAATAAGAAGATAAGCGGAGAGAGCGCCTCCAGGACGTCGTCGGGTAAAATGCCGAGCTGACGCTGACCGATAAGCTCTGCTATGACGTTTAAGAGATCGCGCGAGATAAACGCACCGACGACGGGAAGAACACCGTCGAGAATGCAAAGCAGTGCCATAAAAACAAGCATCAGAGGTGCCGCACGTCTGACAAGTCCGATTATATAGAACAGCCTCGAGAAAAAGCCCTTAGCACGTTGAAACCAATAGCGAGGCAGATCTTTTATGCCCTTTGGCTTTTCGATGCCGTCGGATGGCGGCCTGCGATGCATGGGAGGTGGCATATACATAACGAGAACCTTTCTTATCTCCCCGTCATATGCTGATAACGAATATATGAAGGGAGATACGTTTAATGAAGATAGGCAAAGAAAAGCTCGGCGAGCTTAGCCGCCTTAATGACGACGAATTGTGGAAGGCGATTAGGGGGCTTGCGGGAAGCCACGGCTTCAAGCTCCCGGAGAATACTCCGCAGCACGAGGACTTGGAAAAGGTGCGCAAAGCGCTCTCGGGGGACCTGAAGCTAACTATGTCTGACGCACTCAGACTAATGAACAAATATAAGGGGGATAACAGATAATGGCTGACACGGCTGATATCGGGTCTATCGTAAGCATGATAATGGAAAACCCGACGCTGATTTCCGAGATAAAGAAAATGGCGGATAACCGAAGCGATAGCGACGGAGGTGCCGTGACCGAAGAGGTGGTGGCAGAGGCGCCCAGCGAAGAAAGGACGGAGCCTGCGCACAGCATCTCAAGCCGACGTAAAAACAGAATAACACTTGCGAACGCAATGAAGCCCTATCTATCCGAGGAAAGAGCGAGAGCAATCGACGCAATGATAAGCATCGCAGACATCCTCGACGTAACGAGAGGTAAGATATAATGTATACCCGTAGCTATGATGAAGAGGAAAGGATCAGCCTGCCGGAGGGCTACAGCGGAACTATGATGGAGCCCGAGCATATAGCCGCACCGCCTCCCGAGGAGGAAGAGGAAAAGAAAGGCAACGACGCCGCACCCGTCTCGGGTTTCCTTGGCAGCCTGTTTTCCTCAGGGATAGGTGCGTTTAAAGGTCTGCCGCTCTTGAAGAACATGAAATTCGGCATTGAGGAATTGCTGATCGGCGGAACGGCACTCTTTCTCCTCTTTTCAAAGGAAGGGGATAAGGAATGCGCTCTGATGCTGCTTTTATTGCTCTTCATCTCATAAAAGTCAAGTTTTATTTACATAAAACGATCATTTATTAGTTCCGAGCGCCGCCGCTATGGGTAGCGCTCGGATGATTATTTATCAGAAGAACGAGAGCTGATTTGTTTCGGTGAGCTTGTCGAGGACGCCGTTTCGCCTTAAGATCTCGATGATCTTGGTGCTGAGGCCTGCCTTGAGCTTCAGCTCTTCTATGGACAGGATCTCGTAGTTATCCCTCGTTTCGACGATCTTTTCCGCCGCAGTGTCACCAAGCTCGGGCAGAGAGTTAAAGGGCATTCTTATCTTGCCATTTTCGGGCAGGAAGGCTTTTGCATCCGACTTATGAAGATCGACACCGAGGAACTCAACGCCTCTTGCCATCGCCTCTCTGACGAGGTAGAAGGTCGTGAGCTGGGCGTTATCCTTTGCTGTCGCCTCGTTGCCCTTTGCTTCAAGGGCTCCGATAGCCTCGTTAACGCCGTTATAGCCCTTAGCGGCGATCTCTCCGTCGAAGCCGCCGGGAGCTACGGTTAGAAATGCGGCGTAGAACTCCATAGGATAATATATCTTATACCAACCAAGTCTGATAGCCGACATATCGTAAGCGGCTGCGTGCGCCTTCGGGAACATGTACTTGATCTTTTTACAAGACCAGATATACCACTCGGGCACGCCGTGCTCGAGCATCGCAGCCTCGTACTCGGGCTTTAAGCCCTTGCCCTTTCTTACGTCCTCCATGATCTTGAAGGACATAGAATTGTCCATGCCGTGATCCATAAGGTATATCATGATACCGTCTCTCGTTCCAACAACCTCGGATATCGTGCAGGTGCCGTTTTTGATAAGCTCCTGAGCGTTTCCGAGCCAGACGTCGGTTCCGTGAGTAAGGCCGGATATCTGAACGAGGTCGGCGAAGTTTTTAGGCTTTGCGTCAAGAAGAACCTGCTGGATGAACTTCGTTCCCATCTCGGGGATGCCGTAGGTGCCGAGCAGGCAGCCGCCGATATCTTCCGGCTTGATCTTAAGAGGCTTCGTCGATGCAAAGAGCTCGTAGACGGCTCTGTCGTTCATCTTAACGTCGAGGACGCTGGTGTTCGTGTAGTTCTCGAGCATCTTATATTTTGTCGGAATATCGTGGCCAAGCTCGTCAAGCTTAAGGATCGTATCGTGAAGATAAGTAAACTGGAAGTGTGTGGTTATGATATCCGACTTAGGATCGTCGGCGGGATGCTGAACAGGCGTGAAATCGTAGATATCGTATTCCTTAGGAACGACTATGATGCCGCCGGGATGCTGACCCGTCGTCTTTTTGATTCCCATGATCCTGGTTACCATATATGCGATCTGGGCCTTGGGGATGGTTATCCTGCGCTCCTCGAGGTATTTGTTGATATAGCCCCACGCGGTCTTATCAGCAAGGCCGGTAGTCGTTCCCGCACGGAAGACCTGTCCCTTTCCGAACAGCTCCTCGGTGTACTTATGGACCTTGCCTTGGACGTCACCCGAGAAATTCAGGTCTATATCGGGGGACTTGTCGCCGTAGAAGCCGAGGAAGGTTTCAAACGGGATATCGTGGCCGTCCTGATACATCCATTCGCCGCAGACGGGACAACGCTTGTCCTCGAGGTCGAAGCCCGAGCCAACCGAGCCGTCGAGAATAAACTCACTGTGGCGGCACTTTAAGCATCTGTAATGCGGCTTGAGGGGATTGACCTCGGAGATGCCCGACATCGTAGCTACGAAGGAGGATCCGACCGAGCCTCTCGAGCCTACGAGATAGCCAAGGCTCTCGGAATAGGCAACGAGCTTGACGGCGATCATATAAAGAACGGCAAATCCGTTTTTGATAATGGAGTTAAGCTCCTTTTCGAGCCTCTCCTCAACGATCTTAGGCAGCTCGTCGCCATACCACTCGTGCGCTCTTCGCCAGCAGGATTCGGTAAGCTCCTCCTTAGCTCCGGGAAGATCGGGCTCGTATCTGCCCTCGGGGATAGGCCTCATCACCTCGCACATATCGGCGATCATATTTGGGTTTGTGATTACGACCTCGCGGCATATATCCTCTCCGAGATAGGCAAACTCGGCGAGCATCTCGTCGGTGTTTCTGAGCCAGATGGGAGTAGGCTTGTCCGCATCCTTGAACTTCATTCCGGCAAGGAGGATCCTACGGTAGATCTCGTCCTCCTCGTTTATGAAATGGGCGTCGCAGGTTGCGCAGACGGGCTTGCCAAGCTTTTTGCCAAGCTCGTAGATATGCTTGTTTATTGCTATAAGATCATCATCCGAGCGCACGTTCTCGACCTTTGGATCCTCGATGAGGAAGCGGTTGTTGCCGAGGGGCTGGATCTCAAGATAGTCATAGAACTCGGCTATCTCCTCAATCTCCTGCTCGCTCCTGCCGTCGAGGATGGCACGGTACAGCTCTCCCGCCTCACAGGCGGAGCCGACGATAAGACCCTCGCGATATTCCTCGAGAACGGTCTTTGGTATTCTCGGAAACCTGTGGTAATAATCAAGATAGCTCGCAGAGATGAGCTTGTAGAGATTCTTTAAGCCGTCCTTATTCTTTGCAAAGAGGATCATATGATAGGGGCGGAGCTTTAAGGGATCGGTGTTTTCACTCATAGCGTCGATCATCGCGGGGAAGGTGTTGACGCCCTCCGAGCGAAGCCTGTCGAGCATAACGAAGAAGATCCTGGCAAGGACCTCTGCGTCGTCGTCTGCTCTGTGGTGATGCTCTTGAACTATATTATAGTGATCTGCTATGATGTTGAGCTTATGCTTGGTAAGCTCGGGATTTACGTACCTTGAAAGACCTACCGTGTCAAGATAGGTGTTATTAAAGGGCATGCCCTGCCTTTCGGCGGCAACGCGGATGAAGCCCGCATCAAAGTTTGCGTTATGGGCGATGAGCATATCGTCACCGACGAAGCGGAAGAAGATCTCGAGGGCCTCCCTCTCCTTCGGTGCGCCCTTGACTATCTCATCGGTTATCGAGGTGAGGACGGTTATCTGCTCGGGAATCGGGCACTCGGGGTCGACGAAGATGTCCATTCTGTCGATTATCTCGCCGTTTTTGATCTTTACTGCGCCGATCTCGATGATCTTTGAGGTCTTGTTTGACAGACCCGTGGTTTCTATATCGAAAACGACCATCTCGTCTTCAAAGGCGGGATAATACTTGCCGAAGATGCATTTTGCCGTGTCGTTTACGAAATAAGCCTCCATACCGTAGAGGACCTTGAGCGGTCCCTGACCCGCCTTCTCCGCCTTTTCGACGGCGAGCATGACCTCGGGGAAGGACTGAACGTTTCCGTGATCGGTAACGGCGATAGCCTTGTGACCCCAGCGGATCGCCGTGTCGACAAGCTCCTTCGGTGTGATGATCGCATCCATCTGCGACATATTGGTGTGCAGGTGAAGCTCTACCCTCTTTTCCTCAGCGTCATCGGTGCGCTCCTGCTTTTTGATCTTCTTCATTGCGCGAAGATCTATCACGTATTCGTTGTCAAATTTATCTCTTCTTGCTTTACCGAATACGGCAACGTGGGTTCCGGGCTTCAGCCCCTTTACCCAGTCGAGACCCTCGGGGGTCTCCATTTTTCTTGCCGTGGCACCGCAGGCTCCGTCCGAGAAGCCTATCGTACAGCTGAATTTATCGCCACCTCTGGTCTCCTTATACTCGACCGAATAGACCGTCCCGAGAAATACGGTTGCGGAGCCGGATTTACCAAGCTCTGATAGAGGCGTAGGCTCGATAAGGTCAAAATCATTTCCGACTATTACGGAGGCGCCCTCCACGTTATAGGTGGATGCACCCATACGGTAGATATGCTCGCCAAGCACGGAGTTTTTGCCCGAGAGAGAGGAGATGCCCGCCTTCTTTTCAAAGCCGTAATGAGGATCCTGCTGCTCGATCTCAAGCTTGCGCTGAGCCTCTGCCGCACGCTCCTGCCTGACACGCTCAAGCCCTTCCCTCTCAGCCTCGATAAGCACCTCATGGCGCCAAGCCTCAACTCCTCTTGAGAACTGCTCGGCGTCTGCCGACTCGGTAATTCTGACCTTGCGGTCGATACCGTATCTTGACTTAAGAATATTCGATAGTATGGTTTCGGTGTTTGCGTTTCTGACGAAATCTATGCCTATCTCATTAAAGGGTATGGAGATCTCGACGGTCTCGCCGTCGTCGTTATATTTTGCGCCGTTGAAGAAGCCGTGGGTTATCGCTCCGCACTGAGCCGCCTCAAAGGTTATCTCGCCAAATCTCGATATATCAAACTCACGCTCGGGGAAATGGGGTATGATCTTAAAGGACGCCGCCTCGTAAAGCAGTCGGCACTCGTCCTCTATCTCATAAATAAGCTCCGCATCCTCGTGGAAGGGGAAAAACAGCTCTATCTCAAAGCGCAGCTGCGGCTCCCTGCTATATTTGAATTTAACCTCGGTAGCACGGAGCAAGAGCGCTCTTTTTTCTTCCGTTGGCTGATATCTCGTAAAGACGTCGAAAAAGGTCTTTCTCTCTGCCATCATTTAGTCCTTCCTGTTAATTTTGCGCTGAGTTTTTCTTCATTATCAGAAGCTCTGCGATCAAGCTGTCCACGAGCTCGCGCTCGGGGAGCTTTTTTACTATCTCTCCGTGCTTGAATAGGAGTCCAACTCCGTCACCGCCTGCGATGCCTATATCGCATTCACGTGCCTCACCCGGTCCGTTTACCGCACAGCCCATAAGGGCGACCTTGACGGGCAAGGAGGTCAAACCGCACTCCTCGGCACGGCGCTTAAAATCTGCGAGCATGCCGATAAGATCTATCCTCGTTCTGCCGCAGGTCGGGCAGGCTACTATATCCATCCCCGGGCTTTTGTCAAGTCCGAGTGCGCCGAGGATCTTTTTAGCAGCTGAGATCTCATCCACGGGATCCGCCGTGAGCGACACTCTCACCGTGTCGCCTATGCCCTCGGAAAGCAGCGTGCCGATGCCTATCGCAGACTTAACGAGAGCCTCGTCACCTCCTCCCGCCTCGGTTACGCCGAGGTGAATGGGATAGCTCGTCCTCTCGGCGAGGAGCCTGTTTGCCGCTATCATATCACGGACACCTGACGCCTTGACGGATAGGACTATATCATGAAAATCATATTTTTCGAGCAAGGAGGCGTGATAGAGTGCGCTCTCCACGAGCGCCTCAGGGGTCGGGCCGCCGTGCTTCTCGAGGATCGAGCGCTCGACCGAGCCGGAGTTAACGCCTATTCTGATAGGAACGTTATTCCTGCGGCATGCCTCTGCTACCGCTCTGACGCCCGTCTCGTCACCGATGTTTCCGGGGTTTATCCTGATCTTATCTACGCCGCTGTTTGCTAAGGCGACGGCGATCTTATGGCTGAAGTGGACGTCAGCGACGAGGGGCATGCTTATGCCGCTTGCCTTAAGATATTCAAAGGTTCTTACCGATTCGACGTCGGGAGCGGTTATTCGCAGGATATCACAGCCTGCCGCCTCAAGTCTTTTTGCCTGCTCGAGTGTTGCGACAAGGTCGTGCGTGTCCGTGTTGGTCATCGACTGTATGAGTATAGGAGCGCCGCCGCCTATCGTAAGCGAGCCGACTTTAACGCTGCTCGATGCTCTCCTGTTTGCCATAAGCATACCGTCCTTTCTCCCGTCAGAAGAGGGTGAATATATCCTTTACCATTATTAATACCGAGAGGCCGAGAAGGATGGCAAGACCGACGGTGTTTATCATAGCCTCCACACGCTCGGGAAGCTTTTTTCTGAACACCATCTCGACGAAAAGTACGATCAGCCTGCCGCCGTCAAGAGCGGGGATGGGCAGAAGGTTCATAAAGCCGAGGTTGATGCTGATTATTACAATAATATTTAAAAGCGAGAGGAAGCCTGCGCTGAAGGCATCGCCTATCGCCCCCGATATACCAACGGGGCCCGAAACTGCCGCAAAGCTATATCTGCCCGTGATAAGATCGAATATCGACTCCCAGCACATACGAAGCACGAGCCCCGTCTTTCTGAATGAGATCGAGAAGAAGTTGCCGAAGGTCTTTTCCTTTTCGTAGACACGGAAATCAAGGACACCGAACACCTGCCCCTGGTCTGTGACCTTGGGGAAGGAGACGTCGTTAAGCTCCATTACCACGCCATCCCTCTCTATGACGAGATCAACTGGCTTATCTCCGTGCCTCATAATTTCATAGGAAAGCTCGTCGGCGATATAGACCTTTTTGCCCTCAACGGAGAGGATAACGTCACCCACCTTGAGGACCGAGCTCGTGCGGTCGGTGAGATCAACGCTCTCGCCCATCTCGAGCATCTCCTCGTTCGTGCTGAATCTGCCGACGGTCGTGCCGCCGATCTTGATCATTCCGACGATGAGGAACATAGCAAGAAAGCCGAAAACGATGTTGACGAATGCGCCTGCCGCAGTTATGATAAAGCGCTGCCAGGCGGGCTTTTTATTGAATGCGTTGGGGTCATCGGACTCCCCGTCCTCACCCGCCATAGCTACGAAGCCACCAATAGGTAGCATCGCAAGGCTATATCTGGTTCCGCTCTTCTTTGAATCGTACCACATGAGCTTAGGGCCCATGCCGATAGAAAACTCCGTTACCGTAACGCCGAAGATGCGAGCGGTGATAAAGTGACCAAATTCGTGGATGAAGATAAGAAAGCCAAACGCTAAAAGGGACACGAGGATTGTAATCAGGGTATCAAACATTTATTTCTCCAAAAAAAGTTATGCGATTATTGCCTTCACCGCTTCCTTTGCTGCGGCTCTGGCCTCGAGATCCATAGAAAGGATCCCGCCGAGATCGGTGATTTCTGCCGCTTCACCAAGCTTAAGATAGGTCGACTCGACAACACGTGCTATATCCGCAAAGCGAAGCTCGCCGCGAAGGAAGGCGGCAACCGCAACCTCGTCTGCAGCGTTCAGCACTGCGGGCATAGCTCCGCCCTCGAAAATTGCGCAGCGGGCAAGCGAGAGGAGAGGAAAGGCGTCGAGCCTGGGCTCCTCAAAGCTCAGCCTGCCGATGGCGGCGAGATCAAGCGGAGCTGCTACCCCGCTCTTGCGCTCGGGGAAATCGACGGCGTACTGAACGCACATCCTCATATCGGGCACGGACATCTCGGCGATAATACTGTTATCAATGTATTCTACCGCTGAATGAAGTATGCTCTCTCTGTGGACGACGACCTTTATCGCATCCTCGGGAATGCCAAAGAGATGCACTGCCTCGATTATCTCAAAGCCCTTGTTCATAAGGGTTGCTGAATCCACGGTTATCCTCTGCCCCATAGACCAGGTGGGATGGGCGAGGGTGTCCTCAAGGGTGACGGACTCAAGCTCCTCGATGCTCTTATCCCTGAAAGGGCCGCCCGAGGCGGTGAGGATAATGCTCTTGATCTCGCCGTGGCTGCCCGACATCATGGACTGGAAGATAGCGCAATGCTCGCTGTCTACGGGGAGGATCTGCGCTCCTCTTTGGCGTGCGCTCTCCATAACGATATCGCCTGCGACGACGAGCGACTCCTTGTTTGCAAGGGCGAGCCTTTTGCCGCTTTCGATAACCTCAAGAGTCGGCAACAGACCGTCCGAGCCCGAGACGGCGTTTACTACCGTTTCGGCACTCGATAGAGCTATCGCCTCGCCAAGCGCATCCCTGCCTCCGAGGACCTTGGTGGCTGTGTCCTTGAGGGCGAGCCTCAGCGAGGAGGCGGCAGCCTCGCTTGCCATAACTACCCTTGCCGGCGAAAACTCACGGGCAAGCGACTCCATCTTAGTTATATTTTTATTACCAAAGAGGAGGTCCACCTTATAGCCCCTCTCTCTGGCTACGTCAAGCGCCTGTGTACCTACGGAGCCCGTGGCACCCAGAACGCCGATAATTTTCTCACTCATAAAACCTCCCGCACGCCAAAATCAACGTGCGAAAATCTCATTTGGTGTGAAAACCGTCGCAGAAGCTCCCGCGACGGTTTTCGCAAATTTCAAAAGTCAGGTCGCTCTTAAACCGCAACGAAGGGCGGGAACGCCATACATATAAACACCGTAAGGGTGCTGATAGCTATTATAGAATCAAATCTGTCTATCATACCACCGTGGCCGGGCAGAACCGTGCCGAAGTCCTTAACGCCATACTGCCTCTTTATCGTCGATGCAAAGAGATCGCCAAGGATCGAGATCACGGCAAGAACGAGCGCCATAATAACGAGCGACAGGTAATTGACCTTGACCGACTTGTCAAAGAGTGTAACGATAAATGCGAAGAGTGCGCTGAGTCCTGCGGCGAGAATAACGCCGCCGATAGCCCCCTCGACCGTCTTCTTCGGGCTGACCTCGGGGATGAGCTTATGCTTTCCGAAGATCGTGCCGACGAAGTAAGCCGAGATGTCGTTGCCCCAGGCGATAATAACGACGAGGATGATCAGGTAGAAGCCGTAATCCATATAGCGGAGGACGACGCAGGAGACGAAGGCTATTACGATATACACCACCGACATAAAGCCGATAGAGATATCCTTAACCTCAAGCTTGCCCCTTGCGAACACCGAAGCAAACGCCATATAGAGAAGGAATAAGAACATCAACGTGGATGAGAACGTAAGATAAGCAAACGCAGGCTCACTGCCGAAGATGCCCACGAACCACCCTGAAAAATCCTTATATGCAAAGAAGGGCAAAAGGAGCGCAAGACCATATGAAGGGGCGGCAACGAGGTAGGACCTGTGAAGTCCGAAAACACGAAGCAGCTCCATAACCGATATGAGCGAAAAGATCGCCAAAGCTATCGGGAAGACTATATATTCCGACAAGAGAAGTATCGGTATACAGACTGCGGCAAATATCGCCGCTGTAATAATTCTAGTTTTCATTTTACCCTTTCAAGGACGAGAATATCTCGAGCATCGGCTGAAAATTATAGAGCTACTCCTCTATTACGCCGCCGTAGCGCCTTTGCCTGGAATAAAAATCCTCAACGGCCTTGATGATATCGGCTCTGCCGAAATCCGGCCATAGAGTGCTTGTGACGTGAAGCTCGGAATAAGCCCCCTGCCACAAAAGGAAGTTGGAGACCCTGTTCTCCCCTCCTGTCCTGATAATGAGATCGGGGTCGGGAGAATGCGAGGTATACAGATGCCTCTCGAGGTCCTCCTTGGTGATCTCACCGCCTCGCTCGCGGAATGCGGCGTTTGCTGCCATGAGGATCTCGTCTCTGCCTCCGTAGTTGATCGCAACGTTGCAGATAAACTCTCTGTCGCCCGACGCCTCTTCGACCTCGATGCACTTCCTCCGAAGGCGCTCGGGAAGCCCGGACTTATCCCCTATGATGCGCACGCCAAAGCTCTTGTCGCTTCTGAGTGCGCCAAGGACCTGCTCGTCAAGGTACTTGTAGAACAGCTCCATAAGCCCGTCTACCTCCTCCTTGGATCTCTTCCAATTCTCGGTAGAGAAGGCGTAGAGGGTGACGTGATGGACACCCATCTCACGAAGGTCGGAGAGGACCTGCTTAATTATCTTTGCGCCTGCGACGTGCCCTGCGGAGCGAGGCAGTAATCTTTTCTTTGCCCATCTGCCGTTTCCGTCCATGATAATTCCGATGGAATTAAGGCGCGAATCGATCTTGGGCAAAGGAAGCTTATCATTTTTCACTTATATCTCCTAACGGGATCAGATCTCCATGATCTCCTTGGTTTTAGCAGCGGTAACGGTGTCGACCTCCTTGACGTACTTATCGGTGAGGTCCTGAACGCTCTTTTCGCTGGACTTAGCCTCATCCTCGGTCATCTCGGAATTCTTCTTCATACTCTTAATGGTGTCGGTAGCGTCTCTGCGGATATTGCGGATAGCGACCTTAGCATCCTCGCCCATCTTGGAGATCTGCTTAGAAAGCTCGCGGCGGCGCTCCTCGGTGGTGGGGGGGAAGGAAAGACGGATGACAGAGCCGTCGTTCTGCGGGTTGATGCCGAGATCGGATGTAAGGATAGCCTTCTCGATGCCTCTCATAATCGACTTATCCCATGCGGTGATGGTAATGGTGCGTGCATCTGCTACCTTGATCTCTGCGATGGAGGAGATGGGTGTGGGCGAGCCGTAGTAATCTACGGTGATCCTCTTGAGGACGTCGGGATTAGCCCTGCCCGCTCTGATGGTAGAAAGATTGTCGCTGTAAGCAGCGATGGTCTTTTTCATTCTTGCTTCGAAATCTTTGGTATCGAGCTTCATATTTGTAACTCCTTAATTTTCAAATTTATAGATCAATCGGGGGTAACGACCGTTCCGACCTTCTCGCCTCGGATCGCCCTGGTAATATCCTCGGGATCCTTGAGTCCGAAGACCATAATAGGCATGCCGACCGAGAGGCAGAAGGCTGTTGCCGTTGCGTCTATCGCCTTGAGATTCATGCTGAGGACGGTAGATGCCGCAACCTTCTCAAGCCGTTTAGCCTCGGGGTCTACTCTGGGGTCTGCGGTGTATATGTAATCAACGTTCTTTGCCATGAGCATAGCATCTGCCGCCATCTCCTTGGCTCTGACCGCACCGGTCGTGTCAGTTGAGAGGAAGGGAATTCCAAGGCCTGCGCCGAGAACGACAACTCTGCCCGCCTCAAGATGTGCGACCGCCGCCTCAGCCGAATAGGGCTCGGCAAAGGGAGACATAGGCACGGAGGTCATAACGACGGCGCCTACACCGTCCCTGACAAGGGCGTCCTTAAGGCAGATGGCGTTGATGACCGTGGCGAGCATGCCCATCCTGTCGGCATCGGTGCGATCCATATTGCCGCCCTGCCTGC
This sequence comes from Clostridia bacterium, assembly GCA_017501245.1. Taxonomy (GTDB): domain Bacteria; phylum Bacillota; class Clostridia; order Oscillospirales; family CAG-272; genus UBA1740. The sequence continues at coordinate 71,131 of JAFVXI010000026.1, read as the reverse complement.
CGCGCCAGATGTTTCCTGCTCCTACTACGACGGCTATCTGATAACCGTCCTTGACCGCATTATGAAGTGCGGAAGCCACTCTATCAACGAAGCTATGATCGTAAATTCCGTTCTTGCCGTTTGCAAGAGCCTCGCCGGAAAGCTTAAGTAGTACTCTTTTCACTGTCAACCCCCGGAAAAATCACTTAGACTTGAGTGCGATAGCCGCCTTTGCCTTAGCGGCGATGTTGGCAGCGGTGAGACCGTAGATCTCAAGAAGCTCGGGGACCTGACCCGACTTGCCGAACACGTCCTCAACTCCGACCTTCATTACGGGGACGGGGCAGGCTGCGCTCGTTACGCTCGCTACAGAATCTCCGAGTCCGCCGATGACGGTGTGCTCCTCTGCAGTTACCGCACAGCCGGTCTTTGCAACCGACTTGAGGATAAGCTCACTGTCGATGGGCTTGATGGTGTGGATGTTGATGACCTCAGCCTTGATGCCCTCTGCGAGAAGCATATCCGCAGCCTCGACTGCAAGGTGAGTCATATATCCGGTAGCGAAGATAGTAACGTCGCTTCCCTCTCTGTAAACAACGCCCTTGCCGATCTCGAACTTATAATCCTTAACAAGCTCGGGGGTGAGATCCGGAACGGCGTATCTGCCGAATCGCATATAGACGGGGCCATCGTGATTGATAGCCGCCTCAACGGCTGCGAACGCCTCGGTGTCATCAGCGGGGGAAAGAACGGTCATGCCGGGGATGGCTCTCATAAGAGCAAAGTCCTCGATGCACTGATGGGTAGCACCGTCCTCGCCAACGGTGATGCCTGCGTGGGTAGCACCGATGATAACGTGGATGTGGGGGTAGCCGATGCAGTTTCTGACCTGCTCATAGGCTCTGCCCGAAGCAAACATTGCGAAGGAGGATGCAAACACCTTCTTGCCCGTCGAGGCAACGCCTGCCGCAACGCACATCATATTGCCCTCAGCTATACCGCAATCGAAGAACCTCTCGGGGAACTTCTTCTTGAACATACCCGTCTTGGTTGCTGCAGCAAGGTCAGCGTCAAAGACGAGGAAATCATACTTATCGCCAAGCTCGGCAAGTGCTCTGCCGTAGCTCTCTCTTGTAGCTCTTTTATCTGCCATTTTTATCACCTCAAACCTTCCGCTATCGCCTCAAGCTCTGCGATAGCTACCTTATAGAGATCCTCCTTAGGAGCCTGACCGTGCCACTCGCACTTGTTCTCCATATAGGAAACGTTCTTTCCCTTTACCGACTTAGCGATAATAACGGTGGGCTTACCCTTGCACTCCTTAGCGGCCTTGAACGCTGCGTCGATCTCTTCAAAGTTGTGAGCATCGATGGTGATGACGTTCCAGCCGAAGGCAAGGAACTTCTCATCGTGGGGTGCGGGATTCATAACCTCGGCGATGGGGCCGTCGATCTGAAGACCGTTGAGGTCGAGGATAGCAACGAGGTTATCAAGCTTGTAGTGAGCGGCAAACATAGCTGCCTCCCATACCTGACCCTCCTCGCTCTCACCGTCGCCAAGGATAGCGTAGGTTCTGTAATCCTTGCCGTAAACCTTAGCCGAAAGAGCCATTCCGCAGGCTGCGGAGAAGCCGAGGCCGAGCGAGCCGGTCGACATATCTACGCCGGGAACGCCCTTCATATCGGGGTGACCCTGGAGCCTCGATGCAGTCTTTCTGAAGGTCTTAAGCTCCTCCTTGGGGAAGAAGCCGCGCTCAGCGAGCGTTGCATAAAGAGCGGGGGCGGTGTGTCCCTTCGAGAGAACGAAGCGGTCTCTATCCTCCCAGCGGGGGTCATCGACCTTAACGTTCATATGCTCAAAATAGAGATATGCAAGGATATCAGCGATCGAGAGAGATCCTCCCGGATGGCCGCATCCCGCATTATAGACACCCTCGATGATGCCTATACGAATGTTGTTGGCAATACGCTTTAACTCAAGTATCTTTGCTTCTTGCATTTGATCCTCCATCACGCACGCACCTTCGGGTGCGTATGCTTTTTAATACTATTAAATATTTTACAATATTATTATTACAAAGTCAATAGATTTTCCCGAAGAATAACAATTTTTGACAGGATGCGTTTTTTAAGCCTTTATCATCTTTTATTTCCGTGCAATCATGCCGACGTGCGAATTAAAAAATAGGAAAAAAGAAAACAAAAAGGGCCGAGCCTTTTGCGGCTCGACCCTGTAATATGCAAATAATTGTTGCTAAAATCGGATTCAAGTGCCCCTGAAAAGAGCTTCACGACTTGCACTCGGATCCGAGAGCTGCTCATACGGGATGCGCCCTCAATGGATCATCTTCCCTCCTGCATCTCCTTTACCGACTCGAGGACTGCGTCCGCCATATACTCAAGCTGCTCGTCCGAGAGGCCGTAAAGAGGCAGATGAGTGAAGCGCTTGTAGAACACCTCCTCGCAATTCGGGCAGGTGAGAGCGATCTCGTCGGGGTCGTAGCCCATCTCCTCAACTATTCTGAAGCGGTAGAGAGGGCCGAAGTGAGCGATCTGAGTTACGCCCTTTTCGGTAAGCTTTGCCTTGAGCGTCTGGATATCGCCGCCTGCGCGTGCGGGATCGATCTGAAGAAGATAAAGATGGAAGGTGGGCTTGATGTCCTCGCTTCCGAGATCCTGGGCGATGATGGCGTCGTTCTCGGCAAATCTCTTGGTGAGATACTCTGCTGCACGGCGGCGCTTTGCGATGATCTGCTCGTTTCTCTTTATCTGAAGCGAAAGACCGAGCGCCTGGATCTCCGTAGCCGAGGAGTTTCCGGGCACGAAGGGCTCCTCCTTGCCGGGGATGGGCGTGATGTTATAGAGCCAATCCTTGATGGGGCAGGAAAAATCGAGGCCGAGGAAGCGTGCGCGCTTAAGCTCGGGACCGTAGCCGGGGATGGTGGAGGTGAGAATTCCGCCCTCGCCGAAGGAGGTTATGTTTTTGACCTCGTGGAGCGAGAAGCCCGCAAAATCACCGATCGTTCCGATCTTTCTGCCCTTATACTCTGCTCCGAAGGCGTGCGCCGCATCCTCGAGGACGATTATGCCACGCTCACGTGCGATCTCCATTATGGGATCCATATCAACGGGATAGCCGCCGATATGAACGGGAACGATCATCTTGGTCTTGTCGGTTATCTTTCTCTTGACGTCCTCGGGATCCATATTGATGGTCCTCGGATCGACGTCGGCAAAGACGAGCTTTGCGCCGATGGAGAGGGGATACGCCATAGTAGCCACGAAGGTGATGGCGGGGACGATGACCTCGTCGCCGGGCTTGAGGTTTGCATACTTATATGCGATCTCGAAGCCTGCCGTCGCATTCATAACGAAGGTGGAGCTGTCGGTGCCGAGATACTCGTTGCAGGCAGCCTCTGCCTCGGTGACCTTGTTGCCGAGCGAGAGCTTGCCGGGAGGGGATGAGAGGAGATCGAGCTTTTTGACCTGCTCCCACACTGCCTCGAGCGCCTTGTTATACTCCTCGCCCTCGCCCTGCATCAGGAAACGGATGACCTCCATAAGATCGTTAACGTTATAGTTTTCTCCGACGGCAGCCCAGGGCACTCTGGTTTCTCCCGTGTTATATCTGAAATCGCTTGTCTGCTTTGCCATAATAGGCCTCCTTATGAATATGTTTATAGTGTTTGATACGTATTATTTAAATGCTCTGAGATGAAGGATGCACTCAGAACTCGGGAATGTAGCTCTGCTCACGCCTCTGCCAGCTTATCTTCCTTATCTCGATATCCTTTATGGCGAGAACGGTTGAGTAAGGTGAGAAGCCGACTCTGCCACCCTTGATGGAATCTCTGTTGTCGACCATCTCGATGATCAGCTCGCCGTTGACCATTAAAAATGCGTGACCCTCGACCGAGCCGGTGGTTATCCTGATCTCCTCGCCGGGTGTATAGGCGTAGGAGGGGGTGAGCACCCTTAACTCGTCCTCGGGAAAGCGCTCGATGCCCGACTTTCCGTCATACCATCCGTTTACGCCGGAGATATAGGCGCGCTTAAGGTAATTTGCATCGTGATCCCACTCTACGGCAAACACAGCGTTAAGGTCGCGTGTTGCGGGCAGGACGCTTTTGACCGTGAAGCTGAGCATAACGTCATAGGGATAGCTCTCCCTTGTGAGAAGAATACCGCCCTTGTTTTCGGGCTCGCTGCCGATAAGATATCCGTCCTTCTCATACCAGTTGCCGCACATATTTTCAAAATACTTTTCCCAATTCTCATCAGGGGAATAGGATAAAACCACGGGCGACTCGTCTACGAGGATGCGCTTTTCCAGAAGCAAAATTTCATTCATATGCCATATCTCCTTTCTACAATAATTATAATATATCCTGTCTCGGAAGAAAAGAGGTTATCTTCCCACTTTTATGAACTATATTCCCACGTCGTGGAAACTATTGACAAATTTGCGGGAGTTTTTTATAATAAATAACGAAAGACGGTGAGAGGAGATGCGTTATGCAGGTCAACTACGATGCCGAGAAGCTAAGGAGCGCACTGGACGACTTCCGCCAGGCTACGGGGATAGAGATCGGAATACTGAAGCCCGACCTTTCGCCCGCGGGAGGCAGGACGGTACAGAGGCTGCCCTACTGCGAGGCTGTCCAAAGGGTGACGGGAGAGGCGGCGTGCCATATGTCTGACGAGGAGCTGCTAAAAAAATGCCGTGAGAGCAAAAAGGCGGAGATGACGGTCTGCCACGCAGGGCTTGTAAACGTTGCCGTTCCGCTCTTCTACGACGACGTGATAATCGGCTATATCATCTTCGGATGTCTTAAGACACCGGGATATACTCAAGCCCGACCGGATCTTTCCCGATATCCGGAGGGAGAGCGCGAGAGGATCGGGCGTTACTACGAGAGCATACCAGTGTTTAGCGATGCACGAATAGAGAGCACCGTCAACGTCGCAATAATGCTGGCAAAATATATCCTGCTAGAAAAGCTCTTAGAGCCTAGCTTCGACGACAATATAGAAAAGGCTATCCGCTACGTATCCGAAAACCTCGACGGCGATCTTTCGGTTTCCGCGATAGCGAGAGGTGCGGGCGTTTCAAAGAGTGCGCTTTACCGAAGCTTTCATTCGTCGCTCGGAGTTACCGTTAGCGAATACGTCAGGCTACGTAGGATCGAATATGCGATCGAGCTTATGCACTCGGGGGCTGTGTCGGTCGAGGAGCTGGCACAAAGGTCGGGCTTTGCAAGCGCCTCGTATTTCAGCCGAGAATTCAAAAAGCAGACGGGATATTCTCCGGCAAAATATAAAAGGCAGATGTAAAAGCTGCAGTTTTTCTTTAAATTAACAACGGTTTTGTAAATAAAAGTTAACTTGTTTAGCAAAAAAGATGGCTTAGCGGAGGCTATGCCATCTTTTTTATTTACATTATATTAAACGGTCAAACCATCTTATATCCCGTAACGCGCTCAAGTACGATGGGCTCTCTCGCATCCGGCTTAACGGTCGAGAAGGCGACGTTGTAGAGCCTGAGACCATCCACGAAGCGTGCATACATTCCGTATGCGGGGGCTACGGATGCGTAGCTTAAGACCATAGGATATTCGGTGCGGACCTCGGGAATAAAGACCGATCGATCCTCTTCTCTGCCCCCTCCGGGAGCGTCGAATATCACGTTTGACAGGCTGAGATTTCTAATGACGCTATCCTCAAGGCCGGATATAAAAATCGGCATTGGAATAAAGGGCTTAGTGAGGCTATTACTGTAATAATCAGCGGAATTTTGCGCCATCGTTTCGACCACCTCATCCCAATACGGGCCGGTGATAATGACGTTTGAGATCGCAACGTTTGAGATAGAGCCAACCTTCGTTCCCTCAGGGCCTCTCGCTCTGTCGGTTACTATTATTGCTATCGGCTGAGCGACGTTTTTCAGTGTGACGTTCGAGATAGAGAGCCCTTCAACTCTTGCTCCGTCCGAGGTCATAATGAAGATTCCCTCAAGGCCCGTGTCGTATACCGTGCAGCCCGTGACGGTGGTGTTGATGTATGCAGAGTTTGATTCGGTGCCGAACTTTATCGCCGATGCCGAGCTTCTGCAGGTGCAGTTTGAAATCGTTAGATTTTCCATAGCCTTGAAGCGGCCGAGCGTATAAGAGCATTTGGGAACGATGGCATCGTCGCCCGAGTCAACTATACAGTCAGAAATAGTTACGTTCTTGCAGGAGTCGGGGCTGATGCCGTCAACGTGAGTAAATATATTAAGCCCGGAGATCGTCACGTTTTCACATCCGGCGACGTAAACTGCGAGATCGGTGACGTGTCTGATGACGAGATCTCTGATCACGACGTTCGTGCATTCCTTGAAGGCTATCGCCTTGGCTCCCCTGCACCACTTCACGCCCTTCTCCTCGCCGTCGCCAAACTCGGTAAACTCGAGATCCTCCCAAGCGGACTGCATATCAATCTTTCCATAGCCCGTAATGGCGATGTCGTTTGCGCCATCGGCGTGGAAGAGGCTGTGATGGAAATAGCTGTGGCTCCTATCCTGGTACAGTGCGTTTGAGGGGTTATCCTCATACGGATCAAAATCGGTGTGATCCTTGCTTCCGAGGATGGTTGCGCCCTTGTCGAGCCATACGTGCACGTTTGATCTCATATGCATCGTTCCGCAAAGGTACTTGCCCTCGGGGATATAAACCGTTCCTCCACCGGCTCCGCCGGCTGCGTCTATTGCTATTTGTATAGCGTGTGAATCGAGCGTCGAACCGTCGCCGACCGCACCGTAATCCTTGATATTAAACATAGCCTCTCCTGTTTATTCATAAAAGCAGAGTCGGAAAAGGCGTGAGCTGCCGATCCGTCAAGAGATAGTTTAGCATAAAAGGATAGCGCTGTCAAGTAAAAGACGGCTGCGGCGGAGGGATGGTCTATTCAGAGCTGGTGAGATTGCTGCTTGCTTTTTTTCTTTCTTTGATAGAAGGCGATCTGGATAACGAAGGCGGCGAGAGAAAGGATCAGCGCAAGAGCGGTTTCTGATATACCGTAGGATGCGTAGTCAAGGAATGCGCTCAGTATAACAGCCGAGGAATAAGCACCCGCCACCGCCGTAAGCAAAGCAATTATATAGTCGTAGAAAATAATCGATAAAAGCACCCCTAGGCCAAAGCCTACGATAGCGACGGGAACCATGCATCGTAGCTGAGGAAAAAGAACGCCGTAAATAACCATAATATACATACCACCCCCTCCGCTCAGCGTGAGTGCAAGAGGAAAGAGCAGCCCCGATGCCACGGACAGCAAGAGCGCAAGGATGACGCCGATGAGAATGCAAAATGGGATGGGAGCTGACGGCAGAAGAAGCCCTGCAACAAGCGATGCGCCGATGACGTAGCCGAGGATGAAAAATACCAACCGAATCAGCAGCTTTATCAGACGGCTGCCAAACAGGCAAAGCAAAAATGACGAAACGAGCAAGATGATAAGCAATACCGGCGGGGCATCCTCCAGATATCCACCAACGGCATCGACTACGGGAGAGACTGCCGGATGTGCGATAGCGCCGTTCAGCACCGCCTCCGCCTCTCCGATGATCAAAGCAAGGTCGAGCCGCCCGAATACCAGATCCGAAAACTGCATAAGCATCCTCCTTTTGGAATAGCACAGAGCTTTTTTATCGGCTTTGATTATAGCATCCGATGCCGCACCCGGTCAATAATCCGGGGCATTTTTATTCTCAAAACGGCGATTAGCTTATAGCGCTTTTCGACAAAGGAAAAAGGGCGACTCACGCATTGTCGCCCTTAAATGACAATAATAGTTGTCAGTAAGCTTCTGATCTGTTGAGGAAAGCCATAGTCTTTTCCGACTGAGGATTATCAAACACTGCAGAGGGTGGCCCCTGCTCGACGATAACGCCGTCTGCCATAAAAATGACCTTATCCGATACTGCGCGCGCAAACTCAAGCTCGTGCGTTACCACGACCATGGCACGCTCGTGGGACTTTAACCCCTTTATGACCTTTAGCACCTCGCCCGTCAGCTCGGGGTCAAGGGAGGAGGTCGGCTCGTCGAAGAACAGTACCTCTGGAGAGAGCATAAGCGCTCTTGCGATAGCGACCCTCTGCTGCTGACCTCCCGAGAGGAAGCCGGGATAGGAAGCTGCCTTGTCAGTAAGGCCTACGACGGACAGAATCTCGTCTGCCCTCTTGTCTATTTCCCCTAATATCTCACGCTTATTTTCCTTAAAGCGACGCTTATCGCTTTTGGCGTGGAGGATGGGGGCAAGGGTCAGGTTTTCCTTTACGCTATACTGAGGAAAGAGATTGAACTGCTGAAAGACCATGCCCATTATGTTCTGCACTCCGGGCACGGTAACGGGCTTTCCCGTTTCATCGTCTATATAGAAAACACGCTCTCCGTTGACGAGGATCTCTCCCCCGTCGGGAACCTCTAGGAAATTGAGGCAGCGAAGGAGGGTTGTTTTACCGCCTCCCGACGCTCCGATGACGGATAAGACCTCGCCGCCGTCGAGAGTAAAGGAAACGCCCTTCAGCACCTCGTTTTCGCCAAAGCTTTTTCTTAAATTCTTAACTTCAAGTAACGGCATGCTTCCCCCTTACGCCTTATAATAATCAAGCTTCTTTTCAAGATATCCGAACAAGAGAGTCAGGATACCTACGTATGCGAGATAGAATACAGCCGTGTAGAACAGCGGCCACATTAGACCGTAGGCTGCGTAATTCTGCGCCGCCTGGATGATCTCAACGACCATAATTACTCTGGCGAGCGCCGTGTCCTTGATGAGGGTGATTACCTCATTTGACATAGGCGCCATAATGCGCTTTACGACCTGCATAAGAACGACCTTAAAGAACACCTGCGTGCGAGAAAGACCAAGCACCTTGCCCGCCTCGTACTGCCCCTTGGGTATGCTCTCTATTCCGCCTCGGTAGATCTCGGAGAAGTAGCAGGCGTAATTGATAACGAAGGAGACGATGACCGCAACGAATCTGCTGAATACGGGAACGCCCAGAAGCATACCCGGAACGTAATATATGACGATGACCTGGAGCATCAGAGGAACTCCTCTGACGATCCAGACGATGATCTTAACCAAATATGCGAGCGGCTTGAAGCTCGACATAGAACCGAAGGATATCACCAAACCTAAAGGAAGCGCTAACACGAGTGTTAGCGCAAATATTAAGCAGGTGTTCCCGAGTCCTGATACGAGGGACTGCGTGACTTCCCAAAAACCCATATTATCTTCCTTTATTCCTTAATAATTACTCGAAGGTCTTCATAACCTTGACGACGTTCTCGAAGCCGTACTTCTCTGCAAGAGCTGCAAGAGTTCCGTCCTCCTCGAGCTCAAGGATAGCGGCATTTACCTTAGCGGTAAGCTCGCTGTTCTTCTTGAAGCCTACAGCATAGACCTCGGACTCAAGCTCGATCGCCTCGACGATAGCAAGATCCTCATAGTCACCCTTGCCGCATACGTTCTGCGCAAGAACGATATCTACTACTGCAAAGTCAACTGCTCCGGAGCTGACCTCAAGGAAGGTTGCAAGCTGAGTGGACGCACCCTCAACCTTTGCCTCATCGGTAACGCTCTCAGCGTATGCCTGACCGGCGCTTCCGCTCTCTGCGCAAGCCTTCTTGCCTTCAAGGGCAGCCTCGTCTACAAACTCTTCTACTCTATCCTTTTTAACTACGATGCACTGCTGATTAAGCATATAGCCGTAGGAGAAATCTACAAGATCCTTGCGGGCAACGCCGTCGTCGGAGGAGTTAGCGGTAAAGCCGTTCCAGATAGCGTCGATGGCACCGGAATTGACCTCGTTATACTTCTGCTCCCAGTTGATCTCAACGAACTTGATCTTCATACCGAGCTTCTCGGCAACTGCCATAGCAAACTCAGTGTCAAAGCCGGTCCAGCTTCCGTCGGGGAGCTGCTCGTTAAGTCCGGGAACGGGGGTGACACCGCAAACGAGGGTGTCCTCGGGATTAGGATTTTCGCAGGATGCGAAGGTAAAGAGCGAAGCGAGAAGCAACGCAGCGGTGAGTACGAGTGTGATAAGCTTTTTCATTTTTTTATTCCTTTCTTGTTGGCTCGCTTTAGCGCTTTAGCCTGTTAAAGTGTTATCATTATACAACATTAAAGTCTGTTTGTCAATAGATTTTTAAAAACTTTTTTAAAAAATTTTCACGCCTATTTAAGGATCGGGGATAATAACTAAAAAACGGCGCTTAAAAGTCACGCTTCCCTGCTGCTTTTTGCCGTATATTGCGCACCTCTATGATTTTTCCCTTCATTATTTATTATCGCGCGAGCGCACGTCACACGTGTAGGATAAGCACGCTCGTGCTTTTGGGCATCCTATCTGTTGACTCTCTCATTTTTTTACACCGTCAATAGGTGCTGGGTCTTTTTTATCCTTAGCGTGGATGGGCGGCGAAGGCAGGGGAGGTTACGAATAAAAAAAGAGGCGCCGAAGACACGCTCCGACGCCTTCAGGCTATCTGCCTGCATATTTATCCAAGGTTGGATACAGATTATAGATGCGCCTTCCCAGCTCCTCAGCAAGCCTTACGGTCTGTGATGCGCCGCTTCTGCCGTGGCCGAGATAGGCGATAACGATGTCGCCAAGCTCTGCGAGCCTTTTGTTTCTCTTCAGCATGCAGCCCTTCGTATATCTTTCGCTCGTATACTCGACGCTATCCGCCTGCGAGAGAAGATAGTCGTACATATCCGCCGCCATAAAGCTCCAATTATCCGTCTGATCACGGCAGGGCAATACCAGATGCAGCCGCACGTCCGGATAGGAAAGCTTGAAGGCTAAGACCTGCCTTGCAGCCACCGTGTCAAAGCCTACGGCACCACCGAGATAAAAGTCTCTGCAGCCCTCGTTATACGCATATGCGATAGCACGGTCGAGAAGCGGCTCGAGATGCCGCTTGTGCATAGGATCGATATTTCTATGTCCTGTAAACGAGCATCCCGGGCTCATACTGCCTCCTTTATTCGAGCTCAAAGGCTCCTGTGTAAAGCTTATAATACTGTCCCTTCTTTTCGATCAGATCATCGTGGCTTCCTCGCTCGATGATCTCACCGTGGTCTAGAACCATAATAACATCGGAATTTTTTACCGTTGAGAGCCTATGAGCTATGACGAACACCGTCCTGCCCTTCATAAGCGTGTCCATACCTCTTTGAACTATCGACTCGGTCCTCGTGTCTATCGAGGAGGTTGCCTCGTCGAGGATCATTACCGGAGGATCGGCAACAGCGGCTCTTGCAATCGCTATAAGCTGACGCTGACCCTGCGAGAGATTTGCGCCGTTGTTGGTTATCTCGGTTGCATAGCCCTTGGGCATCCTCGTGATGAAATCGTCTGCGCCTACGAGACGAGCCGCTTCGATGCACTCCTCGTCGGATGCCTCAAGCTTGCCGTAGCGAATATTGTCCATAACCGTTCCTGTGAAGAGGTTAGTGTCCTGGAGGACGATGCCGAGCGAGCGCCTGAGCGCTCTCTTGGATATCTTGTTGATATTGATGCCGTCGTAGCGGATCTTGCCATCGGCGATATCGTAAAAGCGGTTGATGAGGTTCGTGATGGTCGTCTTTCCTGCACCGGTGGCGCCAACGAAGGCGACCTTCTGACCCGGCTCGGCGTAGAGGGTTATGTTTTTAAGTACGGGCTTTCCCGGCTCATACTCAAAGTCGACCTCTGTAAATCTGACGTCACCCTGAAGCAGCACGTAGGTTGTCTCGCCCGTTTCCTTATGCGGATGCTTCCACGCCCATATGCCTGTGTGGTGATCGCATTCGGTGAGCTCGCCGTTTACGTACTCTGCGTCAACGAGAGTTACGTAGCCCTCGTCCTTTTCCTCCTCCTCATCAAGAAGATCGAAGATCCTGGATGCGCCTGCAAGTCCCATAACTACCGAATTGATCTGATGGGAAACCTGGTTGACCGAGCCGGTGAACTGCTTGGTCATATTAAGGAAGGGGACGACGACGGCAACCGAGAAGGCAAGACCGGAGAGCGACACGTTATACTCGGGGATAAGGAGACACATAATGCCACCCGCTATCGCAACGATAACGTAAAGAACGTTTCCTATATTATTAAGGATAGGTCCGAGGGTGTTTGCATACTTGTTTGCCCTGTCTGCCTCGCGGAACAGCTCGTCGTTTACCTTGTCGAAATCGGAAATCGACGCCTCCTCGTGGCAAAAGACCTTGACTACCTTCTGTCCGTGGATGGTCTCCTCAATGAAGCCCTCAGCCCTTCCGATAGCCACCTGCTGACGGATGAAGTGTCGAGCCGAGCCTCCGCCTATCTTCTTGGTTACGAACAGCATCGCAAACACACCGACGAGAACTACGAGAGTCATCCAAAGTGAGAAGTATACCATTATAATTAGCAACGAAATGACAACAATACTTGACATAACGAGCTGAGGAAGGCTTTGAGAGACCACCTGGCGCAGCGTGTCTATATCGTTGGTATAATGGCTCATAATATCGCCGTGATTGTTCGTGTCGAAATACTTGACGGGGAGTCTCTCCATCTTGTTGAACATTTTATCACGGAGCTTTTTAAGCGTCCCCTGAGTGATGACAGCCATAAGCTGATTCCAAAGGAAGCCCGACGTGAGAGATACTGCGTATAAGCACACGAGGATGATAACGAAGCTGAAAACGGACGAGGAGATCTCATCCCAGCCCTTACCCGTGTCGAGTGCGTCGGTTACAAGACCGATGATGTTTTGAAGGAAGATCGACGGTAGGGTCGAAATTATTGCCGCAAAGGCGATGCACATAAGAGTGAGCGGCAGCATACGGGGATAGAAGGAAAAGACGGTTTTGATGAGCCTTGCCATCGTTCCCTTTTTCGCCTTGGATTTCATTTTCTGACTACCCATTTGCTACCTCCTCGACTCCTGCCTTGTTCTGCGAGAGATAGATATCGCGGTAGATCTCGGAGGAACGGATGAGCTCGGCGTGAGTGCCTATGGCGCTGATCCTTCCGCTCTCGAGAACGATGATCCTATCGGCATCCTCAACCGAGGATATTCTCTGGGCAATTATAATCTTAGTTGTTTCGGGGATATACTCACGCATTGCGGCACGGATGCGTGCATCCGTCTCGGTGTCTACCGCAGAGGTAGAGTCGTCGAGAATGAGGATCTTAGGTCGCTTTAAGAGCGCACGGGCAATACAGAGCCTCTGCTTCTGACCGCCGGATACGTTTGCTCCGCCCTGCTCTATATACGTATCGTACTGATCGGGGAAGGACTCGACGAAGCCGTCGGCGGCGGCAAGCCTGCACGCCTCCTTTATCTCGTCAAGAGTTGCGTTCGGGTCTCCCCACCTGAGGTTTTCTGCGATGGTGCCCGAGAACAGAAGGTTTTTCTGTAAGACGACCGCAACATTATCTCTTAAGGTCTCGAGGTCGTAGTCTCTTACGTCGACGCCGCCGACCCTGACCGAGCCCTCGGTCACGTCGTAAAGACGGCTGATAAGCTGGATTAGCGTGGTTTTCGATGCGCCGGTGCCCGAGATGATGCCTATCGTCTCGCCCGAGGCGATATGAAGATCTATATCCGAGAGGACGAAGCGCTCGGCATTTTGGGAATACTTGAAGAAAACGCCGTCGAAGTCTATCGAGCCGTCCTTAACGGCGAGGACGGGATCGGCAGGCTCGGAGAGTGCGGGCTTTTCAAGAAGGACCTCAGCTATTCTCCTGCCCGACTCGGTCGCCATAGTGAGCATAACGAAGATCATCGAGAGCGACATAAGGCTGGAGAGGATCATAAATCCGTAAGTCAGGAGCGCAGACAGATGGCCGACACCAAGAGCCTCGCCGCCCGAGGAAACTACCATATAGGAGCCAAAGGAGAGGACGAAAACCATAACGATGTTAAGGCAGAGCTGCATCGTGGGATTCTGGATAACGAGGATGCGCTCGGCACGGGTGAAGTCACGGCAGACCTCCTCGGATGCGCGGGCAAACTTCTCCTCCTCGTAGTCCTCTCTCACGAAGGATTTGATAACTCTGATGCCCTTTACGTTCTCCTGGACGGAGGCGTTAAGCTTATCGTACTTCTTGAAAACCTTCTTGAAAAGAGGCATAACGCTTTTAATGACGAGGATGAGGACGGTGAGGAGGATCGGAACGACTACGACGAAGATCCATGCCATAGGTCCTCCCATAATGAACGCCATAATTATAGCGAAGATAAACATGAAGGGGGCTCTGACAGCCATCCTCGTGATCATCATAAAGGCGTGCTGAACGTTGGTGACGTCAGTGGTGAGCCTCGTGACGAGCGAGGAGGTTGAAAACCTGTCTATGTTCTCAAATGAGAAGCCCTGAGTCGCAACGAACATATCTCTTCTGAGATTTTTGGCAAAGCCGCAGGACGCCGTCGAGCAGGTGAGACCGGCGAGGGCGCCAAAGGCGAGCGAAAGAATGGCGAGAACGACGACCACGCCGCCATAGGCGAGGATATCCTCTATGCGCATTCCGCTCTCAGACTGGAGCTTATTGACAAGCTCGGCGATGACCATCGGGATGATGCACTCGATGATTATCTCAAAAAACACAAGCAGGGGCGTCAGTATCGTAACGAGCTTATATTCTCTGACGCTCTTAAGTAACGTTTTCAGCATTTTTGTCCTTTCTTTTTCTTTACGCAAGCTTTCACCATAGGTGAAAGATCATACTATCTATCTAGTTATTATACACGAACGACACGTGAATGTCAATGCGGATAACGAAAATCCGTCGGTTAACAAACGGTTAATATCGAAGGCTTTTTGAAAATGGGCTTGACAAGTCGGAGAGGATATGATATAATAACTGCCAGTAACGCTTTGCAGGATACAGTAAAGCATTTTTTTGGAGGAAGAAATGGACGACGACGCGGACGCGGACACTTGTCACACCGCTAATATACGTTAATATACAGGCACAGCCGCACTCTCGGACGGGGGTATGGCTATGCCTTTTTTTGCTTGTCTTAATTTCCCTTCCCCACTCCCCGCACCGTTATCCACCGTGATTTTGCACGGAATATTTATAAACAAGAAAGGCTTTAAATTTCCCGAGAAAGCGGGAAAAACAAGAAAAATCGAACGAAAATGGAAATAATGTTAGTCATCGTACTCTGCTGTGTGGTCATGTCTGCATATTTCTCGGCTACCGAGACTGCATTCTCTACCTTCAACAGGATCAGGATGAAAAATATCGCAGAAAAGGGAAACAAGCGCGCCGAGCTGGTGCTTAAGCTCTCTGAGAATTACGACACCCTTATCTCAACCATTCTCATTGGAAACAACATCGTAAATATACTTGCATCCTCACTTGCGACACTCTTATTCGCTATGTGGATCGTAGGAAACGAGGGACTCTCCACAACGCTCTCGACCGTCGTTATGACGCTTATCGTGCTTACCTTCGGCGAGATCGTACCTAAGACGCTGGCAAAGCAGTTCCCCGAGAAGTTCTCAATGTTCTCCGCTCCGTTGATCAATTTGCTGCGCATCGTGCTCTGGCCCATCAGCATCATCTTCAGAGGTCTTCAGAAGTTCCTTTCCAAGATCTTTAAGAATGACGACGACAAGGGCATGACCGAGGAGGAGCTCATCTCCATCATCGAGGAGGCTGAGGAGGACGGAGGCCTTGACGAGGAGGAGGGTACGCTGATCAAGAGTGCCATTGAGTTCAACGATATGGAGGTCAGCGAGATCCTGACCCCCAGAATTGATATCACTGCCGTGAGAAGCGACGTTTCGAAGGAGGAGCTTGCGAAGGTTTACGCCGAATCGGGCTACTCGAGAATTCCGATCTACGAGAGTGACCTGGATAACATCACCGGCATAGTATATTATAAGGACTTCTTCACCGAATGCTATCACACGGATACGCCTATATCCGAGATCGTTAAGCCCATTATCTTCGTCACGAAGACGCAGAAGATAAACGATCTGCTTAAGGATCTACAGGAAAAGCAGCTGCATCTTGCCGTCGTTTCGGACGAATACGGATCCACTGCCGGCATCGTGACTCTCGAGGATATAATCGAAGAGATCGTCGGCGAGATCTGGGATGAGCATGACGAGATCGTCGAGGAGATCAAGCAGATCTCGGAAAAGGAATACATAGTGTCGGGCAAGGCTAATATCGACAAGCTGTTTGACGAATTGGATATCGAGCTGCCTGAGGGCGAGGAGGAGTCCGATGCTATGACCGTTAACGGATGGGCTATGGACATCCTCGGCAAGATCGCTGAGGAGGGAGATAGCTTTGAGGCTCTCGGTCTCACCGTTAAGGTTCTTAAAATGGAGGGCAGAAGGATCGAGAATCTTCATATCCTTGACACGCGCGTGAGCGAGGATGACGAGGCTGACGACGACGCTGCCGAAACAGAAGAATAATAGAATTAAAAAAAGAAAAGGACTGTCAAAAGAGCAATGCTCACGGCAGTCCTTTTTTTATCGTTTAAAGGAAGAAATATGCAAACTTTAATAATTTGTGCCGCCGGCGTAGGAGGTGCGACGGTGCTTGGCGCCATCCTCGGCTATCTTTTTCGCTCCGGGGCACGGCGGCATAGCGAAGCTATATGCTCCTTTGCCGCCGGGGTTATGCTTGCTGCCGCTGTCAGCAGTCTTATAGCTCCCGCATTCGACGACGCTGACGGCTTTAGCTGCTTTCTCGGAATTGTCGGCATGTTTTCGGGTGCCGCATTTTTATATTTGACGGAGCGGCTTTTACCAACCGATAATGGCGGAAAGGGGCTTCGATCAGCCATTCTCTTTGCGATAGCGATGGCTATACACAATCTGCCCGAGGGGATCGCAGCGGGAATAGGGTTTGGCACGGGTGATACGCACGGAGGTCTGCTGGTTGCCATCGGGATAGCCATACACAACGTGCCGGAGGGGATGATAACCGTTTTCCCTATGGTGAGCTCGGGTGTCAAGCCGGCGAAGGCGATAATACTGACCCTCGCAGGGGGCGTCGCCGAGGTCTTAGGCACATTTGTCGGCTATGCCGCAGGCGGTGTAGCCGCCCCCCTCTTGCCCTTCGTCCTTGCGTTTGCCGGTGGAACGATGCTTTACGTAATCTCCTCGGAGATGATACCCGAATGCTCACTGGCGGGTCCGAGACGAAGCGCCTTTCTTTTGATCTTCGGTTATTGCGCTATGATGGTTGCCGCATTTATGACCTCTTGAGGCGAGCTTTGAATATAAGCACGATGCGGGGATATATAGAGCAAAATACATGCATAATGTAAATATTAGTTTTAAAACCAGGCACCATACGGGCAGAGTTGACCCTGAGGCAAACAGGTGACTCACCGCCATAGCGGAAATGCCTGCGCATAAAAGAGGAATCAGTAAGGACCTGATCGGATCAAGCTTAAGCACTATGCGGTGCAAAAGGCGATGGAGCGATAAAAAGAAGTTGAAAAGCTCCATTACGATAATGACCACTGCATAGCCCTCGATGCCCATAACCGGGATCAGCAGCCATACGAGAGCGACGGAGAGCGCTGAGTCTATGATGTTTACCCACATGGAATAGACCTGCTCTCCGATCCCCTTAAGCATGGAGTCCACGACGTGATCGGCATACATTATCGGTATTATCGGCGCAAGTATGGATATAAAATAGCCTACGCGATAGGAGTTATAAAACGCATAGCCGAGGTCCTCCGAGAAGATATACATCAGCGTAGCGCAAAGCACGGAATAGGATAGCGTCGCCGATATCGCCTCTCTTGCTATACGAGAAAGCCTTGCACTGTTTTTATTTGCCTCCGCTTCAGCGAACTCGGGCAAAAGCAGCGAGCCAAATGAGGTGAGGGGGGTCATTGGATAGGTTATCATCGGCAGCGCCATGCCGTGCATAGTTCCGAAGGAGGACAGAGCCTGCGACGGGCTCTGCCCTCCTTTTCTCAGCCGCTCGGGTATGATATTATGCTCGACGGAAAGAAGACCCGACCTTATGTATGCTGATGCAGATAGGGGGAGCGCCATTTCCGCCACGGCCTTGACGTTAGCTCCCCTTTTGCCCTTGAGCCTTCCGCCTGCTCCGGCAATATTAATAAGGAAGAGGACGAGCCCGAGGAGCATCGCAGATAGCTCCGACAGCGTTGCACTGATGCAAAGGGCAAAGACCGAGCCCTCCACGTCACCGCTCTCGGCCCCCATAAGGATCAGCACGGTCAAGGCTATTCTCATCAGCTGACCGAAGAGCGAAACAGCCGAGCTGAACCCTATCCTTCTTATGGCGACGAAATATCCGTTTATTATACCGATGACTGCCGATGGAATAAGCGAAAGAGACAATATCTGCAAGGGCATTATTGCTCTTGCGTCCTTGATGCATACGGTCGCAAAAAAGCCTGAGAAGCCCGCCAGAACGAGCGTGGCTGCCAAGGAAAACGCCAGCGAATAGAGTGCCGCACCCGATAGCGTCTTGCGGATCTCCTCTTCCCTGCCCTCGCCTATGTGAGAAGCAACAAGCTTTGTTACCGTAAGTGATATGCCCGAGGTTGCGAAGGTGAGAGCAAAGCCGTAGACGCTCATGATAAGCGTGTTTAAGCCGACACCCTCCGCCCCGATCCTGTGCGACAGATACACGCCAAAGGCAAGAGTTATGCCTCTTAAGAGTATTCCTACGGTGCTCATTACGATTCCATTATAGATAAAGCGATTTCTTCTCGTCATACCATCACCTGACCGTTGCCGCAGATATACGGCGTTAATATATATAATAAAGGATATGACGAGCAAGGGAAAAGAAGAAGCAAAAAAAGAGATCGACAGGAAAAAGCCTGTCGATCTCTGAGTAGATCAAATAAATTATTCAGCTGCTGCGATAACAGCGGAGAAGGAAGCGGGCTCCTTGATCTCCTTGCCTGCGAGGTCAAGCTGAAGGTTGTTGACCGAGACCTTAACGTAAACGAGATCACCCGCCCCAAGGGAGATGGGCTGAAGCTCGCCTGCGCCGGAAAGGGTATAGCTGGTTACGCTTGCGTCCTCGCCGTAAACCGAGATTTCGAATTTCTGATTCTCCTTGTCGGAGGTGATGGTCAGAGTCTCAGCTGCAAAGGCGTTATAAATATAGCCTGCGCTCTGAGAGCTGTTCATAGCAGGGGTGGTAATCGAACCGCAGCTACCGTCTGCATCGGGCTTAAGGAACTGAATGCCAAACTTGATGCTGAGGTAGAAGGACTCAGCGGGAGGATTTCCGCTCATAAGTCCGTTTGAAACGTATCTGACCCTCCAGTTACCTGACCAGCCGGTGCCCTCATAGCCAAGATCGGTGAAGAGCATAAGATCCTCGCCGCAGCCGTATGCAACATAGCCGCCAACGTTGACAACGCTCTTGGGCACAAACAGATATCTGAGCTTGACGCATCTTGCGAGAAGGGCGCCACCGAGCGTCTGAACGGTTTCGGGAAGCTTAAGATAGGAAAGAGATGCGCACTCAGCAAACGCTCTGCCACCGATGAGCGTAACGCCCTCGGGGATGACAACGCTCTTAAGGCGAATACAGCTCTCAAACGCGCTACCGCCGATCTCCTTAACGTTGTTTCCTGCGAACTCAACGGTGGAAAGGAGGTGGCAGCCCTCGAATGCGGAGGCGCCTATATCGGTGATAGAAGCGGGAATGACGTAGCTCTTGAGGCCGGTGCTGCGGAATGCCGCAAAGCCAATCTCGGTAACCGACTCGGGATAGGAAACCGACTCAAGTGCAGAGCAGCCGTCAAAGAGATTATTAGCAAGTGCGGGGATCTCTGCGTTGATAACAACGGAGGTAAGAGCCTTACAGTTTGTGAACGCTCTCTGGCCGATAGCTGTCACAGTAGCGGGAACCTCGATAGAGGTAAGAGCCGAGCATCCGTCGAACGCATATGCGCCGATCTCGCTGATCTCTTCACCGATAACTACGTCACCAAGACCGCGGACGATCTTAACGCCGTCCTCTACAAGGGCGTTTCCAACAACGGAATACTTGCCCTCGCCCTCAAGGTTGATGGCAGAGAGCTTAGATGCGCCCATAAAGGCATCAGCAGCGATCTCTACTACGGAAGCAGGCATATTTATGGTCTGGACAGAGCAATCTCTGAACGCAGTCTCGCCGATCTTGAGAAGGGTCCAAGGAAGGGTGACGGACTTGATATCCTTATCACCGAACGCATCGTGAGCTACCTCAACGACGGGCAGACCGCGATAGGAATAAGGAACGTAAACGTCAACGGGAACCACCTCAAGCTTCGAGGAAACGTAATAAGGAGCGTAGCCAAGCACCTTATACGCCGTTCCGTCATTATTGAGAGCGAAAATCACGCCCTCGGTAGCGGGATTGGGATCGGGCGCCTCAATAACGGGGATGGATACTCCCTCACCGTACTCGCTATCCGACGTGGTGTCAAATACAACGTCGCCATCTCCATCATTTGTTGCTTTATCCTGAGATGCACCGATAACGAGGTCAACGACGCCCGCAAGATCAGCAATGCTGCACGCGCTGAAGGAAACTGCACATACAAGCACCAGCATCACAGAGATGAGTAAAACAAAAATCTTTCTCATAATAACTTACCTTTCTTGAGTGTTGGTAATGATAACGCTCGCGCATAATATACTATTACATAAAATAGTATAACATCCACGGTTTAGGTTGTCAAGGCGTTTATTTAAATAAAAGGCTATGAGCAAGTACAAAATAAACTATATATTTTATGTAAAATACACAAAAAGGCGCAAAAGACGAGGCTTCAGGGCATAGAAAAAGGAGCAGGAACGAGTCCTGCTCCTTTTATCAAGGGGCTATCAGCCCTGAACCATCTTAGCAACCTCAGCTGCGAGATCGTCCTCTCTCTTCTCAATACCCTCGCCCTTGTCGTAACGAACAAAGCCGATAACCTTGATAGAGCCGCCAAGCTCCTTTGCAACGCCTGCAACGTACTTAGCAACGGAAAGAGAATCGTCCTTAACGTAAGCCTGCTCAAGAAGGCAGTTGTTCTCATAGAACTTACCAAGCTTGCCCTCAACGATCTTAGCGAGAACCTGCTCGGGCTTGTTTGCCATCTTGGGATCCTGCTGCATCTGCTTGATGAGGATGCTCTTCTCCTCAGCGAGAACGGATGCGGGAACGGACTCCTTGTCAAGGTAAGCAACGGACATAGCAGCTACCTGAAGAGCGATGTTCTTTGCGCACTCTGCAAAGCCGTCCTTCTCTGCAACGTCGGTCTCGAAGTTGATGATAACACCGGTGTTACCAAGACCGTGGATGTAGGTGGAAACAACGCCGTCAACGATAACGAAGCGACGGATAGAAAGCTTCTCGCCGATCTTGTAGGTATGCTCGGTGAGAGCCTCTGCAACGGTGCCCTCGCCGTCAGCCATCTTGCAAGCAAGAAGAGCCTCAACATCAGCGGGCTTGTTTACGATAACGGTCTTAAGAACGTTCTTAACGAACTCCTGGAAGATCGCATTCTTAGCAACGAAGTCGGTCTCGGAGTTAACCTCAACCATAGCGGTAACGTCGCCGATAGTCATGATATCAACGAGTCCCTCAGCTGCAATTCTGTCAGCCTTCTTTGCGGTTGCAGCCATGCCCTTCTCACGAAGAAGCTTTACAGCTGCCTCGAAATCGCCGTTAGCGTCCTTAAGAGCATTCTTGCAGTCCATCATGCCGCAGCCGGTCTGCTTTCTGAGCTCGGCAACGGCCTTTGCACTAATCTCAGCCATTTTAATATCTCCTTAAATTTTAATCGAAGGGTTAAATTACTCGGAAACGGTCTCGTCAGCCTCTGCCTCAACAGCAACCTCGTCAGCACCGCCGCGAGCTGCGATAACAGCATCAGCAAGAGCGCCGGCGATAAGCTTGATAGCGCGGATAGCGTCATCGTTACCGGGGATGATGTAGTCAGCATCGTCGGGATCACAGTTAGTGTCAACGATTGCAACTACGGGAATGCCAAGCTTCTTAGCCTCGAGAACAGCGTTTCTCTCCTTGCGGGTGTCTACAACAAATACGCAGGAAGGAAGGGTGTCCATATCCTTGATACCGCCGTAGGACTTCTCAAGATCCTCGATCTCCTTAAGCTTCTTAGCTACTTCCTTCTTGGGAAGAAGATCGAAGGTTCCGTCTGCCTGCATCTTCTCAAGATCCTTAAGGCGCTTGATGGACTTACGGATAGTCTGGAAGTTGGTGAGCATACCGCCGGGCCAACGAACGTTGGTGTAGTACATGCCGCATCTGCCAGCCTCTTCCTTAACGGTCTCGGCTGCCTGCTTCTTAGTACCGATGAAGAGAACGGTGCCGCCCTCCTGAGCAAGCTCGGCAACAAAGTTGTAAGCCTCCTCGAACTTCTTAACGGTCTTCTGAAGGTCTACGATGTGAATACCGTTTCTCTGAGTAAAGATGTACTCAGCCATCTTGGGGTTCCACTTCTTGGTGGGGTGACCGAAGTGAACGCCCGCTTCAAGCAGCTGCTTGATAGTAATTTCGAACATTTTATGTTCCTCCTTGGTTTTTTCCACCGCAGCGACACAGAGGCGCGACCCGATTCCGAGCACCGGCGACTCACACACTCGCTGCGTGTGTATTTTTATTGCGCATAAAACACGCATATATTATATTAGCACACGATGCGTTAATTGTCAAGAGGTAATTTGCAAAAAGTTTCAATTATATCCTCCGTTTCTTTGCCGATAAGGTCCGAAGAGGTGAAAATTTGCTCCGACCTCTTGATTTGAGGTCTCCTTTATGCTAAAATGACCTTGTTATTAGCTAAGGAGTTTTTGCGATGCTTAAGGAAAAGATAAAAAAAGTGCTGGGAGGCATAGCCTTCTTCCTCATATTATTTGCCGTTCAGTATGGCATCGAGCATCTCGTCTACCTACTGAGAGACGCTGTTTTTTCGGGTGCTGTCAAGCTTGATGCACAAGCTCTCTCGGGTATCGGTCTTTTTGCCAATATGGCCGTCGTAGCCGTAGACGTCATCGCACTTGGCTATCTTGCGTTAAGGACGGTAAACGCCCTGGCGAGCGGCGGCGTCAAGGACGCACTGATAACCTCCTCCGTCCTCTCGTTTTCGAGGCTCGTATATCTGGTGCCCCACTATTATATGTCATTCATTTCGACCGGATACGACACCGTGGAAGCCCTGCTTTTGCTGCTTCCTTTATCACTTTTCATAATAATAGTTTACATTTTTGAAGTATTGTTCGTTTCAGCACTAGCTTGTTTGCCTGCATTCGTGAGGTACAAGAAAACGGGAGTGAGCGTTGCCGATCAGCTTAAGGATGCCGCAAGTGAGGCTCCGAGATTCGACGTTGGAAACGCCTTTTCTGCGGCTATCGCACTTCTGGCTACGGGATCGATACTTAAGCAGCTCGTCACCGTCATCGTAAATACGGTCTTTACCATTATCGACAAGGGCTCGTCGCTTGGAGGCGACGTTATACTCTCCATCGTCTGGGATTTTGTTTTCGTTCTTCTCTTGTGGATCCTGACTCATACGTTACTCTTCCGTGGAGGAAGGTCTATACGGGACTTGAGTGAGACTCCCGACGGGGACGTCGAGGATGAGCGACCGGATGCAGGCTAAGACACTTTCTTATATCAATAATTTACACTTTATGGAGGTTCTTATGAAGGATATTCAGCTTTGGGACAGCGTTCCGCTAACTATGCTTGGGGGTCACGTCCCCTATATGACCTATTATCCGTCCGAGAAGCCGTCACAGGCGGCGATCGTGATATTTGCCGGAGGCGGTTACTCACACCGTGCTAAGCACGAGGGCGAGGGCTATGCTGAGTATTTCAGCAAGGAGGGCTTCCACTGCTTCGTCGTGCATTACCGCACCAACCCCGACCTCTTCCCCTGTGAGCTGCTTGATGCGAGAAGAGGCGTAAGATACGTCAGAGCGAACTGCGAGCAGTTTGGCGTAGACCCCGACAAGATCGCCGTTATGGGCTCATCGGCAGGCGGGCATCTTGCCGCTCTCGTTTCTACGTATAGAGCTGCTATCGAGGGCGAAGGCGTTGATGCCATCGATGACGTTGATCCTACCCCTAACGCACAGGTTCTCTGCTACCCCGTGTTAGATCCCGAGGGTCACCCGGGCTCATTTATCCGCCTGCTCGGTGAGGAGGAATATAAGACAAAATGGCCTGCGTTTGCACCCGCCTTGATCGCAGACGAGAAAACTCCCATCTGCTTCATGTGGCACTGCGAGGGCGATAAGGTCGTTAATGCGGCAAACACTCTGAAATATTCCATGCGCCTATTAGAGCTTGGCATCTCGCAGGAAACGCACATATACCCCAGAGGCAGACACGGCATTGGACTTGTCGTTAACGACGAGAGGTTTGTCGGCGAGGAGTATATGACGTCGTGGGCTCCGAGAGCCGTAGAATGGTTTAAGCTGAACGGCTTTATAAAGTAAGTTTTTTATCAATTGATTATAATAAATAAGGGCGAGGAGCTTTAATGACTCCTCGCCCTTTTGCTTTCGGCAGAGCGTATGTCGATTTAGCGTAGGACGCAATACGACATACCCCGCCTTAACGGCTTATATGATCTATGAGATATATCTATCCGATCACTTGAAGAGCTTATCGAAGAAGCTCTCCTCTTTAGGCTCCTCCTTGGGCTCCTCCTTGACGAGCTTGTCGGCAAACCTCTCGTTAACGACCTTGGAGATGCCCGTGATGGCACCTGCAACCGCAGTGTTCTTAACTATGTAGACGAGAGCCTCCTCCATATTCGCCTTGAGCTGTGCATCCTCGGAATCGAGGAGCGCTACAAGCTCCTTGGCAAGCTCAATCTTTTTAGAAACGGAGAAGGTCGATGCGGTGCCGCTCGGGATATCAACGTTAACGTAGAAGAAATCCGTGACTCTCGAGAACTCGACCGGTGCCGAAACCTTATAATAGCTTGCGCCGCCGATCTCAACGACGTTATCCTTTTCGTTGCGGATATCTGCAAGCTTCTTTGTGGTTCCCGCGATCGTGATTCTGTTTACTATCCTCTCGAGGGGGAAGTCCTCAAGCATCGGAATGTAAACATTTATAAGCAATTGATTTGCAAACGTGTAGTTGATCTTGAAGGTAAGATCCACCTCGGGGGAGATGGAATAGAGCGCAGACTCCTCGTCCTCGTATACCTGCTCGATAACGTACTTGATATAGTCGTTGTCCTCGGGTATGTCAAGTCTGTAGGGGACGGGCTGATAGCCCTTTACCCAAAGCTCCTGCTCGTTGTAGGAAGCGCCCTGGAAGCTCCAGGTAACCTCAACGACGTCCTCCTCATAGCCGAGATAAGGCAGAGCAAACATTCCCGAGATATCCTCGCCGTTTGCGGTGAGATCCTCAAAGACTATGTTGCGATAGCCGTTTTCAGTGATGAACGCCTCGTCGGTGATGAAGGTATAAACGTTGTTAACAAGACCGTTAGCCATAATGAATTCGGGCACGCTTTCGCTCATGCCGTAAAGAGGCGTAAGCTCGGGGAACTCGAACATCGCATACTTCGAGCTGGAGGGAGCGAGGCCGTAAATGCCTAAAACGTCGGGAACCTGATTGTAGGTGCAGTCCTTATCGAGGGTTATCCTTGCCGTCTTGTTGGGAAGAAGGGGAGTGCCGTCGAAGTCAGTGACGCTCTCGTGTTCGTAATACTTATCACAATTAAAGGAGACCTGATCGAAGATGGTCTTCTTGAAATGCAGCTCGTTGTCATCCGCCATATAACGGAAGAAGGAGCCTGCAACGACTCCGGGGGAGCCGATGTTGGAAATAACGCAGTTTTCAAAGGTGCCGACGTTTCCGTGAACGCTACCCGCTCTGCCCGTACCGTCCTCACGGCAGGCAAACTGGAGATATCTTCCAACGCCGAACAGACGAGCATCCTTATATAAATGCGTGGAACCCGATCCCGAGAAGGAGAAGAAGGAAACGTAGTCGGTCGCAACACGGTACATAGAGATACCTTCAACGATAAGCGTGGAAGAGCTTCCCGTGCCTACGCCACCCGCGGAATAGGTGGAGAGATTGGAGCCGGGATAGTCGCCGAACTTACCAATGGTAACGGTGGAGCCGCCGTTGCTGTTAGCGATGCTGCCGCCCTTTGTCGTGCCCTGCTCAAGGCAGATAAGCTTTGCGCCGGGGAGGGAGGAATATATATTCAGAGTTCCAAGCTTGTCGGACTGGAAGAATGCCTGCTTATACTCGGAGAAGATCGTGTGGCCCGCAAAGTCAAAGCCGAGAGTCCTCTGATCGTCAAAGGTGAAGGACATAAGCGGATGAAGACCCGTCTCGTTATAAACCTTATTTACATAGTCGACAGACTGATAAAGATCCGAAAGAAGAACGAGTGTAGTTCCGCTGGGGGCAGTCTTCGCACTGCGGGACATCATAGCGGTGTCATAGAAGATCTCCTCAGTGCCATCCTCGTAAACGAGCTTGAACTTAGGCACGGTAAGATCGCCCTCCTCGGGGAAATTAAAGCCCTGCTCGTTGTAGATCTGAACTCTGGTCTTATTTTCGGTATCCTCGCTGTCGGGAATAACAGTGGGGACGTCAAGCTCCTCGTTACTGCCGTCGACAGGGGCGGAATCCTCCGCCGATACGACCGCCGGGATCGCAGATACGATAAGAGCCATGAGAAGAAGCAAGGCGACAAACCTCGATAATCTTTTCATAAATTAAATCTCCGTTTCAAAAAATAGTACAGAAACATTTTACCATTAATAAAATTATAAGTCAACCGATATTTGACAGGCTTAATGAGTTTTCTTAATATTTTTCAAATAAGTTTGTTTATTTAGCACAATGCGATAAAAGAACAGTTGTTCCTTTTGCCTAACGTATATCTTATATCTCACCGAACGAAGCCTTAGCGCTCTTTTCGAGGAGGTAGAAATACGGTGAGGTAGGAGAATTCAAAATGTGAAACTCCGACGCACAGATGCGGAAGCGGGATAACGTCTTGAAATAGTCCCTGAGCATCTCGCCCTCGAGGGCGCCCTCCTCGTGACCCGGATAGATGGCAACTATAAGCGCTCCGTCGGGTGCAAGAAGCTCAAGCGCCGCCTTTACCGCAGGGAAGGTCGTTTCACGCATCGTCGTGACTGCCTTTTTACCGCTTCTCGGAAGATAGCCGAGATTAAACACGCCTGCCTTGATCGGCTCCTTGACAAACTCCTTTACTCTATGGTGAGAGGCGCAGATGAGAGTGTAATTATCGGGGGCGCCGTTTTCCTTCAGGTGAGACTCGGTCGAGATGAGCGCCTCCTCTTGGATATCAAAGGCGTATACTCTTCCCTCCTCTCCGACCGTCCTCGAAAGGAAGAGCGTGTCGTTTCCGTTGCCCATCGTGAAATCAACGGCTACATCACCCTCGGATAAATGCTCGAGCAAAAAATGCTTATGAAGCCCTGTTAAGTCAACCATTATTTACATTTTCCTCTCCCGACATAGGCTTAACGAATGCCGTATAGTTGGTCTTGTAGGTAACGAAGCCGGGCTTTGAGCCCTGTGGCTTCTTGATATTTTTCACCTCCGTGTAGTCTACGGCGACGAGATCCGAGGTTGCCTTGGAGTAGTAAGCGGCTATGGCCGCCGCCTCGGTGTAGTCCTCGGCGGAGGGCTCCTCCCCACCCGTCTGCATTATGACGTGAGAGCCGGGAATATCCTTGGTGTGGAACCAGATATCGGTCTTCTCTGCTATTTTAAAGGTGAGCTGATCGTTTTGAATATTGTTTCTGCCGACGAGGACCGGATAGCCGCCCGAGGTGACGAAGCGCATAGGCTTTGCCTTCAGCTGCTTTGCGGGCTGATAGCTTTTCATCCTTGACGCATATCCCGAGCGGTAAAGCTCGTCCCTCAAAAGAACGAGATCCTCCTCGCACGCCGCCCTCGAGATAAAGCCCTCGACGCTATCGAGGTATTCAAGCTCCTTTTCCCAGAGAGAAATCTGCGAGGTGAGCACCTCCTTGGCGGTTTTTGCCTTGTTATACAGCTTGTACATCCTTTGTGCGTTTGCGCTGGGGGAAAGCCTTGAATCAAGCTCAACCGTTACGGTAGGGCAATTTTCGTCATAATAATCGACGGTGTCAAAAGAGGTCATACCTCGGGAGAGCATATATATGTTTGCGGTGATAAGGTCGCCCTTTCGCTTGTATTCCTCGCCTCTTGCGCTCTCTCGTAACGCCTCTCTCTGGATCGCAAGCTTTCTCTCCGTCCTCGCCTTTGCATTTGAAACCAGGGTGACGATATCCTTTGCTCTATGCCTGATGCGCTCAAGCCTGTCGCGCTCGGCGTAGTAATCGTCGAACATCTCGGCGAGGGAGGCGTAATGCTTTTTAGAAACGCTATCACCGAGATAGGTGATATCCATATAACAGTAATCGACGGGCTTTCCCTCCTTATCGATGACGACGGTAGGCTCGTAGCGCTCGGAGAGGAGGAGGTCCTGCCACTCAAAAAAGACTGAGCAGAAGCGCTCACGGTCTATATCCCGAGCTGAAACGTCGATGGCGCCCGCAGTGCGAAAGACGAGCTCGTGCGCAACCTGCGTTGAGATGCCCGAGAAGGTGGAGGTGATGAATTTTTCAGCCGTCCGCTCACCGCTAAAGGAGTCAAAGAACGACAAAAACTCGGCACGGGTAGCGTCGATCGGCGAGATCCTGTCAGGACAAGCGGGGATCTGATACTTAAGTCCGGGGAGGACCTGCCTTATCGTGCTTGCCGCAAAATCAATGATCTTCATAGCTCCGAGGACCTTGTCGGAGGAGTCTGTTATAATAAGGTTTGCATACTTGCCCATTATCTCGCAGATGATCTTTTTAGTCGTGGGGAAGCCCATCTCGTCATAGCAGGCAACAGTAAATACGGCAATACGGTCAAAGCCGAGCTGCTCCGAGCCGACGATCCTTGCGCCGAGCAGGTATTTCCTTAAAAGCATACAGAACATCGGCGCCTTCAAGGGATTTTCCTTTTGCACGTCCGAGAGCTGAAGACGGGGAGCGTTGGGGCCAACGTTAAACACCAGCCTGCGCTGACGCCTGCCCGACTTCAGAACGAGATCTATCTCACAGCTCTGCGGCTCAAGAACCTTTTCAATTTTCGCATCGGGAAGCTCTCTACTGAATTCGCCGAGCACAGCCCGCATCATACACGCATCAAAAGCCATAGCAGCCCTCCGTAATCTTTAACGTCCTTTATTCTATCATAATTTACGCACGTAGTCAAGTTTTATCGCAGGCAAATAAATGTATCTATCCCGAGGCTCGGCAATATAAAAGGAGAAGCTCTCCCCACGGCAGATAACCGTCACCTCACCGACGATGCCCCGCTTTGAGAGAACGTGAGCTAACGGTAAGACGCTGTCAACCGTTAAAGTCTCGTCCGTGGATGCCATATACCAGACCAGCCCCTCTCCTCTGAAGGCTATCGAGCGCACGCAGTCATCCATGCCGTCTACAACCAAAAGGCGGCAAAGAAGCTGATGAGGAAGATTGACCCTCGCCGGAGCCTCTATCACTCTCGTTTTCGTTCCGCAATCGACAGTGTGGACAAGATGGGGCATACCTCCGGATAAATTGACGTATTTTGACGATAATTGTTTGCATTTAAAGGTATTATAGCACTTTTTATCCTGCGGTTTAGTTGGCAGTGGTACCTCGCTTATCATATTTAAGGTGCAGAGAGTCAGCGCCTCGGTAGGTATACCCCTGTAGGAAAGGTACTGAGATGCATAGAGCGTTGCGGCTACCGGCGAATACAGCTCAACGCCGCTTGGGGCCATCAGTTTTGCTTCAAGGTCGGCTCTTTCGGATGGATAAAGAAAAAGAGTGAGCGAATCGCCAAAGGAATAAAAAGAAGAAGGGCGCTCGGGTAGTGACTCGATCACTAAAGCGCCCCTCGGGGTATAAAATTCGGTTTTCATAGGTGTTGCTCCCGATACGGCATATAGTACATTATATGACGGATGGGAAAATGCGACACTAAGCGTCAAGATACGATAAAAGACTCGCAGCGTCGTTTGAGAGTCTGCCCTGCATCACAAGATCGAGAAGATGAGAGAGCGTCTCTCCGATCGCCTTGCCCTTGATGCCCTTTTTGATAAGATCAATGCCGCCGACACTCAGCATCGATATTTTATAAGGCTTGCCCGAATATACCGCTTCTTTTATACGAAGCAGATCCCCCTCTTCCCTTCTGCCAAGGATCATCCCCAGCTCGACCGAGGCCTGTGCGACATCCACTCCAAAGGAGGAGAGGAGCCTGAGTGCGGAATATTCGTCGCTCGGGCGAGGCTCGGACAGTGCATCGAGAATTGCCCTTCCTCTTTCTCTGCTCGCCTTATCGCTCTTAAGCGAAAGATAAGCAGCATCGAAGGCTTCGGCGGGGGCGGTCGTGCTGAGCGCAAAGAGCGACAGTATGCGAAGCTCTGGTGTAGCTGCATCATATAGTCTACGCTCGGGCAGATCAATGTGCAGAAGCTCGGGGACGGCGGTTTTGATTATCTCGGGGCAACCAGCTACTACGTCATAGGAATAGCTGCCCGAAAACAGCTTATTAAGCTCGGTGAAAATCCGCTCACGGCTGACGTTATCGAGCGTGTGCCTCTGCGAGATCGCCGCATCGAGCGTAGCTTTTTCAAGAGTAAAGCCCAGAGTAGCCGAAAAGCGGATAGCTCTCATTATCCTCAGTGCATCCTCCGTAAACCTGCGTGTTGGGTCGCCTATCGCACGGATAACCTTGTTGTCGAGATCATCCATGCCGCCGAAAAGATCGGTAAATCCGTCATAGGGATTATAGCATATCGCATTGACGGTGAAATCCCTGCGAGCGAGGTCCTCCTCAAGAGATGCGGTAAATCTGACACCGTCGGGATGCCTGTGGTCAAGGTAGTCGCCGTCAAGGCGCCAGGTAGTTATCTCGTATGGCTCGTGGTCAAGGACGAGCGTTACCGTTCCGTGCTTTATGCCCGTGTCGACTATCCTTTTGTCGAAGAAAACAGCCTTCACCTCGCCCGGTGTTGCGGAGGTTGTGATATCATAATCGGGGGCGGATCTGCCGAGCAGATGATCCCTTACGGCTCCGCCAACGACGTCTGCACGATAGCCCGCAGACCTAAGCTCGTTGATAATATAAAGAACTTTTTCGGGTAAATCCATCGGATTAAGCTTCATAAGGTCTCCTTTCTGCCAAAAAGCAAATTTTTATTTACAAAATTGTTTAAATTTTAAATCTTCTTGCATATCCGCAACGCTTGCAAAGCTCTTCCGTTGCGCATTTATTCTTAAATCCGCTTCTGATCGCCTCGGCTCTCGGAGATGATAAAACTTGACACGGGTCATCACTAAAGATGTTCCCGAGGGTTATCGCCCCTTCCCTATCAAGACAGCAAGGAACTATGCTTCCATCCGAGAGGATAGCCACGTGATCACCGAGGCCGTGGCAGAATACTCTATCGCCTAACAGCTCGGCACGCATATCCGGCCAGGAGAAGCGCTCGCCCTCCTCAAGATGAAGCTTATGCTTTATCCTGGCTCCCCGCACACCAAGCGCCCATTCACCGGGAAATCTGGCCTTCATCAGCTCGAGAGTGTTTATGTTTCTGCCCTCGTCATAGCCCTTGTTCCATAGTCTGAGCGTGACGAGAATGCCGGCATCAGAGGCTTTATCGGCAAAATTGAAAACCGAGTTTATATATTCGAGATACTCTTCGGTCGAGCCCTCCTCGAAGCTATGTATAGAAACGTTTACCTTGTACGGCTTGGCGCAGATCAGCTCCTCTGAAAGCTCACCGAGGAGCGTTCCGTTTGTGGTTATGGCGACGTTTAAGCCGCCCAATTTTGCTATGGAGATGATATCAAAAAGCTCGGGGTGCATCAGAGGCTCGCCCATAACGTGGAGATAAACGTAATCGGTGAGGGGTGATATTTTTTCGGCAATTATCGAAAACTCATCGACTGAGAGCATACGGGGTGCTCTCGCCGTGCCTGGGCAGAATGAGCAGGACCTGTTGCATACGTTGGTTATCTCAACGTAGATACGTGAAAACCTTTTCTTCGCCATGCTTCCCCTCCTTGTTTACTTATTAAATGCTCGATTGATATGATAAGGGTAAAAAAAATTCTCGTTCCGAGGAACGAGAATTTTTGGTGGGGGAAGCTGGATTCGGACCAGCGAAGTCAGTGACAACAGATTTACAGTCTGCCCCCTTTGGCCGCTCGGGAATTCCCCCATTAATCATGGAGCTGGTGATCGGAGTCGAACCAACAACCTGCTGATTACAAATCAGCTGCTCTGCCATTGAGCCACACCAGCGCACCGAACATTTAGTATTATAGCAGAAGCTTGAGGGTTTGTCAATAGTTTTTTCAAAATAATTTTTGCTTGGATGAGAGTATTTTTTCTTTTTGTATCAGGGGGAATGCGCCTTGCTATTCGCGCTAAGACGAAATCCCCCACTTGGCTTATCTTAATACTGCTTTAGTAATTGACATCGTCATTATTACGCTCTTTGCCTTTGCCGAATGGCAGCTCGACGGCAACGAGGGAGATGATGATCAGGAGCGAGCCAACCGCCATAAGGGGCGACATGGGCTCGGATAGTGCGATCGATAATAAAACGGCGACAACGGGATCAAGATAGCTGAAGATAGCAACGGTTTCGGTCTTTAATTCCCTGATCGAGGAGAAGTATAGCGCATAGGCGATGCCGGTGTGAACGATAGCGACGACCAGGATCAGTAATAGCTCGATAGGCTCAGCCTCAAAAAGGTTGTTGTCCTCTGCAAAAGCGGCATATGGCAGGACGACGATGCCTGCAACGAGGAGTTGAACGACCGTCGTGTCGTAGGGGGAGATGTCCTTTAGCTTCTTATTTAATATAATAACGGAAGCATAAAAGGCCGCAGCCCCAAGGGCTAATATGCAGCCGAGAGCTCCACCTGTGCCAAATCCGCTCTCAAGAATGCCGCTGACAAACAGTGCACCGACTATTGCGACCGTGACGCATATCAGCTTTTTTGCCGTCAGGCGCTCCTTTAAGAATATGGGCGACAGCAGGATAACTATAACCGGCGCCATATAGTAGCATAGAGTCGATGCCGCAATCGTGGTGTACGAATAGGATTCAAAAAGCAGGATCCAGTTGATGCCTATGGCGGCGCCGGATATCAGGAGAATAGGTAAATTTGCTTTTATGGCGGCGAGGGATGGCTTTTTCTTTAATATAAGCGCCAGCGCTAGGAGAAACAGTGCGCCGATTATGCCCCTTGACGAAGCGATAAAGCCTCTGCCAAAATCAATAAATCTTACGAATATGCCGATGGTTCCGAAGATTGCCATCGAGGATATCAGCTTCAGGAATGATAATCGTTTCATATGCTTTCTTTTTCCGAGATTTCCCGACGGGATTATAGTATATATGTACCTTGATGGGAAAAATCTTTGTTTTGTGATAGTTTTTGTTGCTTTTTGATCAATGCAGGCAGCGATAGCCCGTGCTATACTGCATAGATATCGTCGCCCTGCTCTTTAATTATTTTATAGTGAAATAATAGCATAAAGACATACGTATTGTCAACAAGCTATATAGCAAAACTTGAAAGCTCTTCTCATTTTATCTACGTGGTATGCGATAAGAATATTTCTATTGACATAGAAAAACAAATATGATATAATGCTAGGGTAAATACAGGGGTATCGCCAAGTGGTAAGGCAAAGGACTTTGACTCCTTTATTCGTTGGTCCGAATCCAGCTACCCCTGCCAGAAAAAAGCACTTGCCTCGGCAAGTGCTTTTTTCAACTAAATCCGTCCTTACGGACGGGATAAATCCCACTAATGCGGGATGAAAGCACTTCGTGATGAAATCCCGCTTTGCGGGGAGAGGTAGGACGGATTTAATTTCATCTAAGGCGACACGCCGAAGATTTCATCCGCGCCTCGCTCGGATTTCATCGTGCAACGCACGATTTCATTCATTTCGGGGCTGTAGACAGATTTGAACTTGCGAAAGATTTGAAATATTTACAAATTTGTGGTATAATAAGATATAAGCAAATGGAAAGGTGGTAAAATATGGACTTTAAGCTTCTCATTCGAAGATTTTTCGCATTTGTAATTGACTGGAATATTATGTTCGGTGTTGCCATGGTGCTTATGTTCTACGGCCCCGGAAGCAACCCTGAATACCTACTTTATCCAAGCATCAAGATGTTAAGTTCTGCGGGATTCCTTATGGGGCTTGCATGGTTACCTCTATATTGTTTATTCAAGGATTGCTTGTTTGGAAGAAGAAGTCTGGGTAAACTTATCTGTGGGCTGACAATTCAAAATTCCGAAACCGGAGAAAAAGCATCTTTTGGAAGTTTGATATTGAGAAACGTTACATATGTAATCGTGCAGATTGAAGGCATTGTTGTTTTAGTTAACAAAGGCAAACGCTTAGGTGATTCCATCGCAAAAACACAGGTTGTAAGAAAAACAAAAAATACATAGGCCTCGTTTGCAAGCATGGCGTTGCACCCCGAAAGATAGGGCGGGACGCAACTCCCTACAAACAAAAACCGAGCCAAGACTTCTTTCGAGGTCTTGGCTCTTCTGATATTCAATTAAAACGCGTATCCGCTAAGGCTGTAATAAGCCATATTGGTCTGACGGACGTCAAGTCTGCCAAAGCAAGCGCAAACGGGAACGTTCGACTTAATATGGAGCGCGTACTGACCAAAGGGAATCTGATACTGCTCCTTGCCGATAGGATAGTCAAGTCGAAGGCAGGTGGTTCTCTCTGCTCCGAGGTCTATCGTAATGTTATCGTAGGGCTCTTTATCCTCGAAGATTACCTTGATGCGAATCTTTGCGTCCTTTTTGCCTACGTTCGTTATCATAAGCGCCTCGTGGCCGAGGAAGTCGGGATTATCTCCGTGAGGAGGAAGGTCACCGTCGCAAAATACCCAGTTTTTCTTTCCGTTCATTTCTGTTTCTCCTTTAAAATTACTTTACGTAGTTGAAAAGCTCTTCCTCAAACTCAGGACAAAGGGGCTCTGCGCCGTTCTCGGTGATAACGTAGCAGGTCTCTACGCGAAGTCCGTGAAGAGTGGGGTGTCCGAAGAAGGAAACGTCAACGTTGACTATCATATTCTTCTCAAGCGCGTCGTCGCTGTTAGGTCCGAAGAAGGGTGCTTCTGCCTCCATAAGTCCCATAGTGTGTGCGAAGGGACAAACGAGATACTTGAGGTAACCGCCCTTTTCGTAAAGCGCTCTGCCGACCTCGTCTATCTGACGTCCGGTGTTACCGATTTTGAGCATGCTCTTAGTGAGCTTCATAACCTCAATCATATCGATAAGGCACTTCTTCTGCTCGGGAGTGTACTCGCCGCTTACGGGAACGGTATGTCCAAAGGTACCTGCGTAGCCGTTGATACGGGGAGCGATACCAAGCATTACCATCTCGCCGTCCTGCATTACCTTGTTGGTTGCGGTAGGAACTACTGCGTTTGAACGAATTCCGCTTCCTACGATGGTTCTGTAAGCAAAGCTGTCAGCTCCGTTCTCACGGCAAACTGTTTCGCCTGCTGCCGCTACCTCGTACTCCTTATTGCCTGCCTTTACCTTCTCTGCCATTGCCTTGTACGCCTTGCATGCAAGTCTTGTAGCCGCTCTCGCCTGCTCTACCTCCCAGTACTCTTTATGTAACGGAACTTGAGATAGTCGTCGGTGAGGTCAACAAGCTCACAGCCAACGAAGCCGCGTACGAGGTCCTCGTGTACTGCGTAGGGCATATCGGTAGTGCCTACAAGTCCGACTCTCTTTACGGGGAATTTCTTAGTAAGCTCTGCGAAAAGGTCGCTGAAGCTAATGATGGTTGCGAGAGGATACTCCTCGTCGGGAACCATAAATACGGGGAAGCAACGTACGTCGGTGATAGCCGAGTCTTGCTTTGCAAAGGGCTCGCTCTCGGGTCCGCCAAGAAGCATGGTAGTTCCATCTCTTCCTACGAGAACCGCACCCTTCTCGAACTGTCCGCACCAACCGGTAAGATACCAGCCGTTAGCAACGTTAAGCTCGTCAAAGTAGATAATAGCAATATCGGTGTCCTTCTCGTTAAGAAGCTCAACAACCTTCGCTACTCTCTTTTCGGTTTCCTGTTTGTTGTAATAAGCCATGATTTTTCTCCTTTATATAATTTTGTTTTTTATTTTATTTATAGGGGTCAAACTCAAACTCGTCAAGTGGGAACATAGGACGAAGAATTCTCTTCAGTCCGAGCTTTTTAAGCTCAACACAGCTAGAGCCCTCTGAAAGAGCGAAGAGCTCTCTGTCGGCGTAGGGCTTCAAGGCGGTGAAAAGATAGCCGAGCTTTACTACGACTATCTCGTACGCGAGGAGATCGACGTTTGCGGCGTCGAAGCTTTCCTTTCTCGTGTAGGAGCTGCGAAGGTCGGTGAATATAACGTCGATGTTTCCGACGGTAACCGCAAGGCTGCGTCCCAGGCACTCTCCCGTCCAGCCGAGAACCTTACCGTGAGCCTTAACGACTCCCGAAACGCCGAGCTTCTTAAGCTCAACCTGCGCTCCGTCAGCACAGCTCCAAAGACCGTCAACGGTATCAAAATCGGTTATACCTGCAACGCAGACCTTCTTTTCGGGCTTTTCGGCAAGCAAGAGCTCAAGTATTCCGGTTGTGTCACCCTCTGCTCCTGCGGTGGTGTTATCTCCGCTGTCGGTAATGAATATTCTTCTCTCCTTGCCCTCGATAGCACGCTTTACGCACTCCTCGGGCTCTTCGGCTTCAACCGTGAACTTATAGTCGCGTCTTGTGTTCCAAAGCTTGACTGCAAGCTCCTTTGCAACGTCGCGCGCTACCTCGGGCTTCAAGGCGGTTACGAGCGTGGAGGCAGAGGTGTTGGGTGCGTCTATCCAACAGTGACCGAGGAAGAGGTTCGCGCAAAGTATATCCTCGGTGCTCTCGAGGCGTTTGGTTTCTTCAATAAGGCTCTTAAGAGGCTCGTATCCCGTCTGAACTGTATCGTTTTTAAGTAAGAAGGGCACTCTCTGCATATACGAGTAGGGCTTAACCGAGTTTTTGAGACAGTAGCAAAGTGCCTCAGCAGATCTTCTCTGACACTCCGCCTGATCGACGTGAGGTATCGTCTTAAATCCGCTGATAATGTCGGCGTAGTCGCAGAGCTCGTCGGTTATATTAGCGTGCGCGTCAAGGCTGATGGCGATGAGTGCGCTTTTATTTTTAAGTATCTTGCGAATTTTCTTCAGAATATCGAGCTCTCCGCTTCCAATTCCGTCAACCTCCATACTACCGTGGAAGAAGATAAATACGCCGTGGGCGTCGGGGTTGGCTCTGACAGTATCTAAAATCTGCTCGGAATAATATGCGTGAATATCCTGCTCGACAGTACCCGAGGGAAGCGCGTCGGCGTATATCGAAGGAATGACCGTGAAGCCCTCCCTCTCAAACAGCTCGGTTACGGCAAGCTTTCTCGAAACGGCATCTCCGGCGGCATATTCAAAGTCTTCTTTGCCTGGGTGATGCGTTGCAAGAGTGTTAGACTCGCATTGATAAGAGGCAATAATAATATCCATATCCTTCTCCTTTGAAACTTTATGTTTATCTAATTGAATTATAACATTTACATGCTTTTATTAACAAGGGAAAAAATGTGTCAAAAATGGTAAAAAATAAAATATTTGAATTTCTATTCGATTTTTTCTCTTTTTTTCAAAATTGCTTGAAAACGATCTAAAAGTATGCTATACTCATTATGAAATAGCATAAAGGAAGAGTGGTAGATATGAAGAAATATTTTAACTACCAGATAAACAAAATCATATCCGTTAAAAACTTGATAACCGTAGAATATCTTGATACCTCCTCTAACTTTTCTTATCCTGAGGAAGTGCACGATTTTTACGAGTTTGCCTATATTGACAGCGGAAAAATCAAGTGCATCATGAACGGAAAGGAAACCGTCTTGAACCAAGGCGATTTTATGCTCATTCCCCGACAGACACGGCACTACTATTCCGCAGTAAAGGCCACTCCCGCCGCTATATTCATCGTTTGCTTCCGCAGTAATTCGGAAATACTTGCGGTTTTCGATAAAAAAATATCCCTTGACAAAAATTCAAGGGTTCTGGTATCTGATATACTTAGCGAGTCTAAAAAAGCCTTTTCATTTCCTTTTGAGAGGCGTCTTAAGCTTCTTGACACTCCCACCTTTGGCGCGCAGCAGCTGGTTGAAAACAACATAGAAAGGCTTCTCATACACCTGACTCGCGATATTATAAACCAAAGCAGCGATATTAAAATGGTGATGAACAGCGTTGAGTTTGAAAGCACTCTCGTAAATGATATAATTATCATTTTAAAGAAAAACGTGGAGGCACGAATAACGCTCGATGACATTTGCCGACATACCTTTTACAGCAAAACCTTCTTAAACAACGTTTTCAAGAAAAACACGGGCACTTCTATTATGAAGTATTACACAGAGCTGAAGATACAGCGCGCAAAGGAGCTTCTGCGCGAGAGCGCCTCCCCCTCCTCTGTTTCCAATCAACTGAAATTCGAAAGTCCGACCTATTTTACCAAGGTTTTCAAGAAGCATATAGGATTAACCCCGTCTGCATACCAAAAAACCATACAATAAAAAAACGAGCCGTGACCTCGGAATGAGGAAGCGGCTCATTTGTTTTGATTAGATTAGAAAGAATATCCCTCTACGCTGTAATAAGACATATTTGTCTGACGGACGTCAAGTCTGCCAAAGCAAGCGCAAACGGGAACGTCGCTCTGTACCCAAACGGTGTACTGAACAGACTCACCAAGCATAAAGCCCTTGTCGCCGAGAGGCTTGTCAAGACGTATGCAAGTGGTTCTCATACCGTCAAGAGTAACCTTGATGTCCTTCTCGGGCTCTCTGTCCTCGAAGATGAAGGTAAGCTCTATATTTGCGGTCTTATCGTTAAGGTTGGTTATCATAAGAGCCTCGTGGCCCTCGAACTCGGGGTCATTGCCGTGAGGGGGAAGGTATCCGTCACAGAAGACCCAATTGTTTTTTCCCTTTTCCATTTTAAAATCTCCTTAGAATTTGAAAATCTTGGGCAATGCCTTATCGTTGTAGGTGGTCATACGCTTTGCGCCGTTTGCACCGATGAGGTAGCAGTCTTCAATACGGAACGAGCCCCACTCCATACCCTTGAAGTAAGCGTCGATGCAGATTGCCATATTCTCCTCGATAACTCTCTTGTTAGCAACCGAGAAGATAGGAGCCTCGCACTCGAGCATACCGGTGCTGTGAAGGCTTCCGTAAGGACAATAATCGATGTAACCGTACTTGGTGAGGTAATCGGTGTATGCATTAAGAACTACGTCACAGGGAGTGCCGGGAGCCATCTTTGCAGATGCGTAGTTAAGAGCCTCGTAAGCGCAGCTTACAGCGTCCTTAATCTTCTGGGGAATTGCTCCAAGAACAAGGGGGCTACAGGTAATTCCGTTGTATCCCTCGTAGCAAACGCCTGCCGCAAGGTTGATAATCTCGCTCTCCTCAATCTTTCTGAGAGTGTTTCTGCACATGCTTATGTAGGAGTTCTTAGGGCCGGTCGCTACCATAGGAGCGAAGGACTGAACGTAGCTCTCTGCGCCAAGACGCATCATCTCTGCCTCAAACATACCCTCGATGTGTCTTTCGGTCATGCCAACCTCAATCTTGGGAACGACGTTAGTGAACATCTCGCTAACCATCTCCCAGTTGGTCTTGAGGCACTCAATCTCGGCTGCGCTCTTGATTATTCTCTGCTCGTAGTGAACGTCGTCAAAGTCAACAATGTCAGCGTCGGGGAATACCTTCTCAAGCTTCTTCATAATGATTGAGGGGAAGATAAGTCTGCCGATAAAGCCAATTCTCTTAATGCCGGGGTGCTCAGCCTTAACCTGTGCAAAGAGCTCTGCGAAGTCAAGCTGTCCCTCGGTGTCGTACTCAAATCCGCTTACCTCACCAATCTCGGGAAGGATAGCGATACGGCTCTGAGGAAGAGAGTTCTGTACAAGGCAGTAGTCATAAGATGCCTGACCGCTGCAAACGGTAACTGCGCCGTCTGCGGGAATAACTATTGCAGAGCTCTCGTTTACGGGAGCAAATCCGCAGTAGTAACGGACAATTCCAATCTCAAGAAGGTTGGAAAAGCCGATAACGACGTCAACGTTCTTCTCTGCCATCTTCTTGCGGAGAGCGTTAACTCTTGCTAAGTATTCTTTTGCTTCAATCTTAGGATAGTTCATTGTTTATCTCCTTTAATCAATAAATTTTTTCACGTTGTCAGTAAGCATAGCGTTATAATCCGCCTCGCTTATTCCGTTCTCGTACGCCATCTGTCTTACTCCGCGAAGAACGTGAGCGTAGCCCATACCGCCGAACATTTTCCACATACTCTTAAGGCATATATCGTTAGTAACGAGTATTCTGTCCTTGTAGCCGAGGTCTATCAGCGATTTAAGCACCTTTATTCTTTCGAGGTCGTAGGCAAAACGTCTTGCCTCGGAAACGTAGAATTCCTTGCCGAAGTTATCGAACTCAACGTAAACGCCCATATCAAGAAGGCGCTTGATATAATCGGGGCGAAGCCAAACGTCAATGTGGTCGATACATATCTTCTCGGGCTTCATTCCCTCGTTTATAAGTCGCTTAACTATATCGACGCCGTTTTCGGTATAAAGGTCGGTGTGAACGTGTACCGCCTTGCCGGTTTCCGCGCCAACTATTCCCGCAGCAGTCAAAACCTTTTTCTCGTCGTCGGTAACCGTGGCACTCGTGCCTATCTCACCGATAATGCCCGCCTTTACGTCAGTACCCTTAATTCCAACGAGAATATCGTTACGCATCTCGTCGGCAAGCTCGGCAACGCTTGCGTCCTTGACATACGGATAGTGCGCTATGTGATAATAGTGACCGCAGCCGGCAACGATGTTAATTCCGGTTTCCTCCGAAAGCTTCTTGAGCGCAAGAGGGTCTCTGCCAATTTCATCAGGAGTACAGTCGATAATGCTCTCGCCGCCGTATGCCTTGAAATATTCAAGCTCGCTCTTTGCATTTTCAAAGCCGTCGAGA
Source organism: Clostridia bacterium (assembly GCA_017501245.1). Lineage (GTDB taxonomy): Bacteria > Bacillota > Clostridia > Oscillospirales > CAG-272 > UBA1740. The sequence goes on along the minus strand of JAFVXI010000026.1, from coordinate 29,957 downwards.
AGCGCGTTATCAAGCACTGCATATGGGTCAAGCGCTACGTCAGCGCGCGAAGTGACGTCGAACTTGTCATAAAAACCGCGAGGCTCGTTACCCGTGATGGTCACGCAGTTACGCATATCAATAAAGATATGCTCGTGCGACAGCGCTACGCCAAGCTTGTCGGCATTTATCTCTCCAAGTACGGTGGTAATCATTCGGGAATCTCCTCGTCGCCGTAACGCTTGATATAATCCTTGAGCATCTTGTTGGTTTCAAGAGGAGCATCTCCAAGAGTGCTCGAGCAGAATACAATACCCTCAATCTTCTTCTGTCTTAAGAAGTCGAAGTAAGGTCAAGCTGACGCTGGAAGAGATTGATATCCATAGGCTTTCCGCCGGTTCCGTAGTCCCAAACGTAAATTCCGAGCATTACAGGCTTGCCGTTTGCAAGAGCAAAGAGTCTATCAAGGCTCTCCTCAAGGTGAGCGTGCTCGGGAGTTGTCCAGAACCAGAAGGAAACACCGTCAAAGCACTCTATATACTTCTCAAGGTCAAGGTCGAGCTGGTTAGCGTAGAGAACGCACCAGAAGTCAAGTCCCTTTGCGTTGAGAGTAGCCTTAATCTTCTTAAGCACCTCAGGAGTGAAGCGCTCCATTCTCTTAGGAGAGAAGAAGTCGTCAACTATTGCACCGGTAATATTATCCGCCTCGCCAAGCGCCGCAATAATGTCCTCGGTATTTCCAAGCTCTGCATCAGGCAAGGGCGAGCTCGAGTCGCCAACCACCGAGAATTTTACCTCTCTGAGACCGGAAAATCTCTTTGCGAAGGGATTGAAGGGAGGCTGAATGTTTCCGCCGTAGGAAACGATGAAGGAGTTTCTGATGCCGTACTCCTCTGCGTACTGCTCGGGAGTCATCTTGCAATTGAAGTCCTCGCAGCCTCTGCAGTTGTTGTGCGAGCCCTCAAGATGTCCCCAGTTCCATAATTTGTCTGATAATTTCATTTTTTTGCCCTTTCTATCGTGAATAAAATTAAAATACGAAACTAACCGTGCTTATTTCCCGTCGGTAATCAGTCGGGAATTTCCTCGTCGCCGTAGCGCTTGATATAATCCTTGAGTATTCTGTTGGTTGCAAGAGGCGCGTCGCCAAGAGTATTCGAGCAGAATACGACACCCTCAATATCCTTCTTTCTGAGAAGGTCGAAGTAGTACGAAAGCTGGGTTTCGAAGAGCTCAGCCGAGAGGGGCTTTCCGCCTCCGCCGTAATCCCAAACGTAAACTCCGAGCATCAAGGGCTTATTCTTAACGATTGCCTTTATTCTTTCAACGTACTGCACGTTATCCTTAAGCTCGGTGGATCTCCAAATCCAGAAGGTGACACCGTCGAAGCAGTCCATATATTTTTCGAGGTCAAGGTCAAGCTGATGAGCGTAAAGAACGCACCAGAAGTCAAGTCCCTTTGCGTTAAGAGCAGCCTTAATCTTCTTTAAGACCTCGGGAGTGAAGCGGTCCATTCTCTTGGGCGAGAAGAAGTCGTCAACTATTGCGCCGGTAATATTATCCGCATCGCCAAGCGCCGCGAGAATATCCTCTGTATTTCCAAGTTCGGCTTCGGGCAAGGGGGAGCTTGCATCGCCAAGTACCGAGAATTTCACCTCTCTGAGACCCGAAAATCTCTTTGCATAGGGGTTAAAGGGAGGCTGAATGTTTCCACCGTAGGAAACGATGAAGGAATTTCTGATGCCGTACTCCTCTGCATACTGCTCGGGAGTCATACTGCAATCAAGCCAAGTGCACTTGTTATGCGAACCTTCAAGATGTCCCCAGTTCCATAATTTGTCTGATAATTTCATTGTTTTTTTCCCTTCCTTTCTCTATAAACCACAGGCGTCGTGCCCGTAAGCTTCTTAAATAATGAGCAAAAATATTTGACCTCGGAAAATCCAAGCCTGCCCGCAATATTGGTAACCGTCAGTTCGGTTTCGGCGAGAAGTCGCTTTGCCTCATCTATTTTCATACGGTTGAAGTAAGCAAAGAGGGTTTCTCCCGTTTGCTCTTTAAAGGTCTTGCATATAAAGGAGCGCGAGTAGTTCACCTTGGAGCACACGTCGTCAAGGGTAATCCTCTCGTTTACGTGTCGGCTGAAATATCTGATTATAACGTTTACAAGGTCTGCGTAAAATCTGTCATCTCTGAGGAAAACTATCGCCGAATCGTCCTCTGCGGAAAGACGGCGCATAAGACAGAGAATGAGATACTCAAGCTGAAGAATTATAGCCTGCGCTCCGCCAAAGTTAGGATTCGATACCGTTTCAAGCAGGTCGCACGAATTCATATAAAAGGTGTTTTTGCTCTCATCTATCACAAGGTCTATGCACTTTTTCTGCCCCTCGTCAAGACTGAACCTGGCAGATGCAAGCGACCTCATCGAAACCGAAAAGCTCTCAAAGCATACGACGAAGGCTCGGTTTTGATTGCCCTTTTCCGAAGTGTAGGAATGTACAACGTCCGGCGCTATAAATACAAGCTCACCCGCAGAAAGCTGGGTATTCTCTCCGTCAAGCGAAAGCGTTATGACACCCTCCTCGACGTAGCATATCTCCCAGAATGCGTGCTTCTCCTCGTAGTTCTTGTATTTTCCCTCGAAATCGAGATACTCAAGAGCAATAAGCTCCTTGATGTCTATTACGTTCTCAATTTTGTGTCGGAGATAAGTCCTCATTCTTCCACTCCTTTTAGTTCATTATATATTAAATATAATGATTTGTAAACCTAAAATTTTCCCGTTATATACCAAAATATTCTTCACTTAATTTTTTGTGCAAATTTTAATCCCGAAAGCCTAAAAAAAAGAAGTGTTCATATATATTGTACTATACTGCGCGCGAAAAGTAAAGAGGTTTTGTAAGAATTTGACTGTATCCGCAAACGCAATAACACAAAAAACGACTGTTCTCACCGCTTCGGCATTGAACAGTCGCATTTCGTATTTTTATTGCAATTAGACGCGGAGCGTCAATCCTTCAGATTTCCTCTGTTGTTGACGAATGCCCTGAGATACGGTCCGGCGAAGCTTATAAATTCGTCAAGCAGGTTTCCAAAGCTCAGGAGCAGTTCGAAATTGAATACGCCCTTATACTCCACCTCGTCGAGCGCATCGAAAACTGCGGGCCAGTTTATGTTACCAAGTCCGGGAAGAAGATGGTCGTCGCTAATGCCCTCGTTGTCGTGGAGGTGAAGAACGCTTACGTTCTTGCCGAAGATTTTTATAATTCTCTCGGGCGAGGGAACCCAGAATGCCTCTGCCTCATGGGTGTGTCCGGTATCGACGCATATCGTCTTATACTTTGTGTCGAGAGCGTTAAACTGCTTCATAAACTCATCGGGATATGCAAAAAACTGAACGTTCCTGCGTCCACTAAGTCTGGCCGCGCCAAAGGTTTCATAGGCGATATTTACCTTATACTCATTTGCCGCGGGAATCATCTGATTGAAAATTCCCGACGTAATCTCGTGTATAAACTCGGGGGGCTGTATGCCAATCAGGCTCGTGTTGGGAAAATGAATTACGCAGGAGGGTGCACCGAGCATTGCCGTTGCCTTGAGGTCGAGCTTGCTGACCTCTACCGCGTCATTATTGTACTGCTCGTCGTTCATACGGTATATTCCGGTTCTGCCGTGAGTCTGCGAAATCTCGAGCTCGTAATTGTCGAGCATCTTACGTATATCATAAAAATGCGAACAGAATTCGTCCTCGGATGCGGCGTAAACGCCCGCGTTCAGTCTGTATGCCATCAGGTTGAAGTCTACAGCGTCAAAGCCGCTCCTTTTAATCAACTCAAATCCCTTTTCAAGACCGTAAGTCTTTACGATAGAGCCGCAACTAATTCCGATTTTTCTCATAATCCATCTCTCTTTCTCAAATTCGATTTATGGAAATTAACCCTTAAGATTGCCGCGTCTGTCAACGAATTTTCTGAGGTATCTTCCGGCAAATCTTGCAAAATCCTCTTGGTATTTGCCTAAATTGTAGATTAGCTCAAAATTGCAAACGCCTGTATAATCAATCTCGTCGAGTGCATCGAAAACTGCGGGCCAGTTTATGTTGCCAAGACCGGGCAGCAGATGGTCGTCCTTCTTGCCATCATTGTCGTGAAGATGTAAAAGCGTAACGTTCTTACCAAAGTTTTTTATAATCTCCTCAGGCGAAGGAAGCCAGAACGACTCTACCTCGTGAGTGTGTCCTGTATCGACGCATATCGTCTTATACTTCGTATCGAGTGCGTCAAACTGCTTCATAAACGCATCGGGGTATGCAAAATACTGAATGGTTCTAGAGCCGTCAAGGTTAGCCGCGCCAAAGGTTTCGTATGCGATGTTAACCTTATATTCTTCAGCATAGGGAACGAGTGAATCAAAAATATTCGAGGTTATCTCCTGCATAAACGCGGACGTCTGCTTTCCCGTAACGCTGGTACTGGGGAAATGAATTACACAGGACGGTGCACCGAGTATAGACGTTGCCTTAAGGTCAAGCTTACTGACCTCTATCGCGTCTGCGTTGTAGGCGTCGTTCTTCATTTCGTACATACAGGTTCTGCCGTGGGTCTGCGAGATTTCAAGCTCGAGGTCCTCCGCCTTTTTGCGTATAGCATCAAAGTGCGAGCAGAATTCGTCCTCAGAGCCTCCGTAAATCTTACCTCTCAGCCCGTACTGCATCAAACTGAAATCTACCGCGTCAAATCCGCTCTCCTTGATTATTTCGAGGCTTCTGTCGATGCCATATTGTTTTAAAAATCCCGGCAAGCAACTCATTCCGATTTTTCTCATAAATGTTCCTCCAAATTTTGTGTAGGTGAATTTTAAATATTGTTTCAAGTTATAACCTACGGTTATACTTGATTATAGCACATGTTATTTTGTTTGTCAATCAAAAAAGCCTCTAAAATCGCGTTTTTTGGTATTGCTCTTATACGAGATAAACCCTCTTCATTCTCATATCAATTCTCGGTCTGTCGCTGTAATCAACGGCAACGTCGGCAATCTCATCGACAACGTCCATACCGGATACAACCTTACCGAATGCGGCGTACTGACCGTCGAGATGAGGTGCGTCTCTGTGCATTATAAAGAACTGCGAGGACGCGGAATTAGGGTCGTATGCACGAGCCATAGAAATCACGCCGCGAGTGTGCTTCAAGGGGTTTTTGTGACCGTTTGCATCAAATTCTCCCTTGATTTTCTCGTCAGCGCCGCCCATACCGTTTCCAAGAGGGTCGCCGCCCTGTATCATAAAGCCCTTGATAACTCTGTGGAAAATCAGTCCGTCATAAAAGCCCTCGGAAACCAATTTTTCAAAGTTTTTCACGGTTACGGGCGCTGCCTCAGGGGAAAGCTCTATTTCGATTTTACCGCCGTTTTCCATTTCAATTACTACCATTTTTCTACCTCTTTCTTTGTTGGAATATTTTGTATTTTTAAAGGATATACTTACTTAAAAGTCTATAAAGGAGCGTATTATGAAAAAAGAAAAAATCGAGTATTTTGCCTATTTTGTGATTTCCGCATTAGGAATAGCGTTTTTTGGATTTATCTTCTTTCGCTATGCGCTTTTGGCAATTTTGCCATTTTTGCTCGGTTGGCTTGCCGCCTTTGCCTCGGACGCACCTGCTTCAGCTCTTTCAAAAAGCACACGCATATCGGTGCGAGTGTGGCGGCTGGTAATATCTGCCGTTGCAACACTAGGAGTTATCGCACTGCTGCTGCTCTTTGGCAAAATAATTCTCGGTGAGCTTTGGAATTTACTCTCAAAGCTCGGCGAGGGTGACAAAATCAGTAAAATTGTAAACTCCCTCTCGGAGCAAATGCTCGGTATATTCGGAAGATTAGAGCTTCCAAAAGAGCTTGAGGATACCGTGACAAAAGCCTTCTCTGGCATTGTAACAACGCTTCTGACCTCGCTCGGCACGGCTTTAAGCTCTGTTGCGGGAGCTATTCCCCGAATACTCCTGTTTATCGTGATAACCGTTATCGCCGCCATATATTTCGCGCTTGATTTAGAAAAAATAAATCACGGTGTAAGACGGATATTGCCGCCTTCAGCTTTCAAGCTTCTCGTGCGTATAAAAAACGGTGCGCTGACACTCGGCGTGAAATATCTGCGCTCCTATTTTCTCATTATGCTAATGACGTTTTCGATAATGTTTACAGGACTTTTAATTCTTCGAGTGGATTACGCATTTCTATTTGCTATCATTATAGCGGTTCTTGACCTCTTGCCTGTTATAGGAGTTGGCACGGCTCTCGTCCCTGCAAGTATTTTCTGCTTTATCTCGGGAAACCGCTCTCTAGGCATAGGTCTTATCATTCTCTTTCTGGTGAACGAAACCGTACGCCAGTTTGCCGAGCCTAAAATACTCGGAAGGCATCTGGGTATTCACCCGTTGGCAACGCTTGCCTCTATCTATATCGGCTACGCGTTTTTCGGATTTGCGGGAATATTCCTATTACCCTTATTGATAATTCTCCTCGGAATTTATAAAAAGGATACGCCCGAGGTCACGAAGGATACCGCGGTCAACTGACACGGGCTCGTAGCCCGCCCTCTCGCAAAATCGGCATATTTCATTACCCTGTCTGTGCGTTTTAATGTCGCCGAGAAAATACACCGTATTTCCGAAAACGCCGCTTGCACCACCGATAAATCCGTACTCGTGAGGCGGAAGAGAAATATCTCCGTCATCTATCAGAATCACCTCTATCCCCTCGCCCGAAAGTGCTCTTGCCATACCTCTGTCAGCGGTAATTGCGTGGGATTTTCCGAGTGCTAAAACCGTGCAGGCAGGATATCCCTGCTTTACCGACACGGTCTTAATTCCAAGCTCACCCGCGGCGCTCAAAATCTCAGGAGCTACGCTGTCACTCTTCACAAAAATGCGCTCTCCCATACGGAGCACGTTCAAGGCGCAGTCGCGCGGGTACTCGCTACCGAGCGGAAGGCTCACCGTCCTTATATCAATAAAAGGTAAGCTGTTCTTAAGCTTGGCGAAAAGTGCCCGGTTTTCCTCGTAATACCTCGCCTCAACAAAAAGCTCGCGCCCGAGCCTGAATACGAGCATATCCGGGTGAGATGCGGTAGCCTCCGGCAGTCTTTCACAGCGCGGAAGCGCAAATACGCAAAAGCCAAGCTCTGAGAGCTCAGCCATTGCCGCAGGACTTATTCTTTCGTCAACTATCGCAATTACCAAGAAAATCCCCCTCTCAATATAAAAAGAAGTGTTACTGACAGTCAATGAACGACTGCTATAACACTTCTTTTTACGCCTTAGGCACGCTCAACCTTGCCGGAACGAAGGCAACGGGAGCAAACGGAAACGGTTGTATTAGAGCCGTTAACAACTGCCTTAACCTTACGAATGTTGGGCTTCCAGGTTCTGTTGGTCTTGCGGTTGGAGTGAGAAACGTTATGACCGAAGGTCACGCCCTTGCCGCAGATACTGCACTTAGCCATTTTGACACCTCCTAAAATCCCGTCTTTTAAGACGTAATTTTATATAAATTATTTTTTATCATAAATTGACAACGAGTATTATAGCATACTCGGAGCAAAAAAGCAAGTCTTTTTTCAAAAAAAATCAAAATTTGTTTGAATTGTATTAAAATAGGCACAATCAGGTCAAATTCGTATGCAAAATGACTTTTACTTTCCGAGAATGAGTGTTTTTTTGTACGCCGCCGCGACAGCTCCGGAAACCACACCGCGCATAGCTCCGTCCTCGAGCGCCTTCACGCCCTCAATAGTGCTTCCGCCGGGGGAGCATACGGCGTCCTTAAGCTCGCCGGGGTGACGACCTGTCTGCTTTACGACCTCAGCCGCGCCGATAAGCGTTTCTGCCGCATACATCATAGCCTTGTCCCTCGGAAGTCCGCTCATAACGCCGCCGTCGGCAAGAGCCTCAATGAACATATAAACGAATGCAGGTCCGCAGCCGGATATAGCCGATGCCGCATCAATGAGGCGCTCCTCAATGGCGTCGCACCTTCCCGCCGCCGCCATAATTTCAAGGAATGCGGGTACAGAGGCTCTGCCCCCTGCGTTTGAGGTATAAAGTATCATACCGTGTCCAACCTCACAGGGAGTGTTGGGCATAATTCTTATAATCGGAGCGTCGCCAAGAAGCTCCTCAAGCTTGGCTACCGAAACGCCTGCCGCCATGCTTACGACGGTAGCGCCCGAGGCGCGAATTTTGTCGGAAATCTCACCTGCAACCGAGGCTATTATGTTAGGCTTAACGCCGAGAAAGACGACGTTGCTCTCACATACCGCGTCAATATTGCCCGTGCGCGCTCCTATGCGAGCGGCAAGTGCCTCTGCCTTCTTTAAATCCTTATCGTAAAGCACCGCTTCGGCATTATTGCATTTAGCAACGGCAGACGCGAGTGCGCCGCCCATATTGCCACAGCCTATAAATCCTACCTTAATCATTTACCTTACCTGTCCCTCTCCGCGAATTATATACTTGTAGGTCGTGAGCTCCTCTATTCCGAGAGGACCTCTTGCGTGCATTTTCTGAGTTGATATACCCATCTCGCAGCCAAGACCGAACTCACCGCCGTCGGTGAAGCGGGTGGAAGCGTTAACGTACACCGCTGCCGAGTCAACGCCCGTCGTGAAATAGTCGGCACTCGCAGAGCTTTCGGTCACTATTGCCTCACTGTGATGAGTGGAGTGAGCGAGTATATGGTCAACCGCCTCCTCTACCGAGCCAACGACGCCTACGGCGAGCTTGTAATCAAGAAACTCGGTATCATAATCCCCGTCGGTCATAGGCACTCCGCCGATTATGGAAAGCGCCTCACCGTCGCATCTCATTTCAACAGGGGTAAGACTCGCGGCACTTCTCTTCTCGACCAGCCTCTCACGAAGAAGCGGGAGGAAGCTAGCTGCAATATCTCGGTGCACAAGGCAGACCTCTGCCGCGTTGCATACCGAGGGGCGCGAGGTTTTCGCGTTTTCGACTATGTTAAGAGCCTTTTCAATATCGGCGTCACGGTCAACGTAAATATGGCATATTCCCGTACCGGTTTCAAGACAGGGTACGGTGGCGTTTTCAACGCAGGCGCGTATAAGCCCTGCCCCGCCGCGCGGAATAAGCAGGTCAACGAAGCCGCGAGCCTTCATAAGAACAGACGCGCTCTCTCTTGTGGTATCCGAAACAAGCTGAACGCAGTTTTCGGGCATTCCCACCGTGCGAAGACCTCGCCTCATAGCCTCGGTTATCGCATAAGATGAGGAATAAGCCTCCTTGCCTCCGCGCAGAATTGCCACGTTTCCGCTCTTTATCGCAAGTGCCGCCGCATCGGAAGTCACGTTGGGACGGCTCTCGTAAATTATTGCGATAACGCCCATAGGAACGGATACCTTTTCTATCACAAGCCCGTTTGGTCTTTCAACTCTGCGAAGGCATCTGCCAAGCGGCGACGGAAGCTTTGCAACCTCGCGTATCCCCTCCGCCATTGCGTGAATTCTGTCGGCTGTAAGCCTCAGTCTGTCTATCATAACCTCGGATATCGAGCCTCTTGCGGCTTCAATATCGCGCGCGTTTGCCTCGAGTATTACCTCGGTGTCAGCATCTATCGCGCGAGCCATAGCCAAGAGTGCCTCGTTGAGCCTTTCGTCAGACACGCCCGCCATCAGCTTGACGGTTTCCTTTGCATTTTTTAAAATCAGTTCGGTTGAATTCATTTTTTCACCTTAAAAGCGCCGTGCGCCGTTATTTTTTAGCGTAAAATCTCGTTCCGACGCTCTTTCCGTCCATAATATCGTAAAGAAGCTCGGGGTCACTGCCGTTGGCGATTATCATATCGCAGCCGGCGTCGGTCACTATCTTCGCCGCGCGAAGCTTGGTTTCCATTCCGCCCGTGCCGAGCGCCGATGCCGAGCCGCCGCCAAGCGACATTATATCCTCGGTAAGCTCGTGAACCTCGGAAAGAAGCTTTGCGTCGGGGTTCTTGTGGGGGTCAGCGGTGTAAAGCCCGTCTATATCTGAAAGGAGTATAAGAAGGTCTGCCGAAACGCTCTCCGCAACGAGTGCGGCAAGAGTGTCATTGTCACCGAATACTATCTCCTCGGTTGCGACGGTGTCGTTCTCGTTGATAATGGGAAGCGCGGAAAGCTCAAGCAGCTTTGACATCGTATCCTTGAATTTCTCGTGCCTGTCCTCGCTTTTGAGGTCGGGGGCGGTCAGAAGAATCTGCGCTACCGTGTGATTGTACGCCGAGAACTCCTTGTCATATATATACATAAGCTCACACTGACCGACGGCGGCGCACGCCTGCTTTCCGGCGATGTCCTTCGGACGCTCCTTGAGATTGAGCTTTCCAACGCCCATTCCGATAGCGCCCGAGGAAACGAGTATTACCTCAATTCCCGAGTTTTTGATATCGCTGACAGCCTTGCAAAGCTCCTCTATTCTTCTTATGTTCTCTCTTCCGCTCTTGTGCGTCAGAGTTGACGTTCCTATCTTGATAACAACTCTCATATTTAAAATCTCCCGATTTTAATAAATAAATTACCAAAATTATAGCACATTGTCGAAAAAAATTCAATAGTTTTCGTACATTTTGTCCCCTGTATCCACTCTGCTGAGAGAATTTTTTCTTAATATCTTACTCATAGAGAAGCAATGCGCCCCACTCTTTTGAGTGAGGCGCTGTATTTATCATATATAAATGAATACCGAAAAAAATTACTCTCCTGTGTATTCGTATGTTATAGTATATTTGCCCGTACTTGAATCCCACCAATAACCTTTGGATATTGCATTCCACTCTTCCTCTGTTCCGCGGTACTTTATGCTCGTAAGGCTATCGCAGCCATAGAACGTTTTTTTGCCGATGCTTGTTACGCTTTTGGGAATTTCTATGCTAGTAAGGCTTGAGCAATTAGAGAAAGTATAATCGCCGATGCTTGTTACGCTATCGGGGATTTCTATGCCGGTAAGGCTTGAGCAATTAGAGAAAGTATAATCGCCGATGCTTGTTACGCTATCGGGGATTTCTATGCTGGTAAGGCTTGAGCAATTAGAGAAAGCATAATCGCCGATTCTTGTTACGCTATCGGGGATTTCTATGCCGGTAAGGCTTGAGCAATTAAAGAACGCAGAAGAGCCGATGCTTGTAATGCTGTCGGGAATTTCTATGCTAGTAAGGCTTGAGCAACCGGAGAACATAGAATAGCCGATGCTTGTAATGCTGTCGGGGATTTCTATGCTAGTAAGGCTTGAGCAATAATAGAACGCACCATAGCTTATACTGGTTACGCTATCAAGAATCTCAACAGTCTTAACAGAATTATTATTATAACAAACGTACGCCGGCACTTCGCTTCCGCCAAAGACTATCTTGATTATATGACTAAGATTCAAGAACGAGTTATACTGTGAGCCGTAGGAACTGTTATAATAAACGGTAGTGAGATTTGATGCCTTATAAAATATCTGAGTACCTATATCGGTTACACCCTCGGGAATGGTAATCTCAGTAATACCCGTACAACCGTAGAAGGCACGGTTGCCAATGCTCTCTACAGTATTGGGAATCTTGATATAGGTTATATCTTTACAGTCGGCAAATGCCTTCTCACCTATCGCAGTGACCTTAAGTCCATCTATGTACGATGGGATATAAATCTCCGTATCAGAAGATGTGCCCATACCCGTTACCGTGCAGGTTGTTACGTCGGAATTAGGCGCATACGAAAGCCCAAGAGAGCCTATTGCAGGAATAACATCGGTTTTAACAATCATGTGACAATCATCACAAAACTTTTCTTTTACGCCCTCGCTCTCCCGCGTTGCTTCCGTGACGGTGCGCCATTCGGAATTTATGTGCTTACACTCACCGCAAGAGACAAGCATATGGATAGCTGAAAGTATAACGGCTATCAACAACAAAAATTTTAATACCTTCATTTTCTCTACTGAACCTTTTCTACCCACTTATTTGTGGTTTTATAACGTTGACAAGGCATATTATAACCTATTTCAGATTAAAAGTCAATAACCTGAAACAGATTATTTATAATAAAAGCAAATAATTTGTTTAGGAGTGAGTATGCCTTATTCTAGAATTCGTGATATGCGAGAAGACAGAGATATGAATCAAACTCAGGTAGCAAAAATGCTCGGAATGTCGCAAACCGGCTACTCAAAATACGAAACGGGCGAAAACGATATTCCCACTGCAATCCTTATCAAGCTTTCGCGGTTTTACAACACAAGCATTGACTATTTACTCGGCGAAACCAACAACCCCAAAAGATATTGATAACAACCGTCTTTACAAAGCAAAATGCACCCCGGGGCTAACCGCACGGGGTGCATTTCTTATCATAGAATCAGGGGCGAGGCGGCTCGCAGTCGCTCTCTTCCATCGCAGACTGATAACGGCTTGCCTGCGTTGTGAAGAGGGTGTGATATTTTCCCTTCTTTTGCATAAGCTCTTCGTGGTTGCCCTCCTCGACCACCTTGCCGTATTCGAGAACGACGATTTTGTCGGCATCGACAGCGCTCGACAGACGGTGCGAAACGAACACGGTTATCTTGCCGCGTGAGAGCTCGCGGAACTGGTTGAATATCTCCTGCTCGGCAATGGCGTCAAGCGAGGCTGTCGGCTCGTCGAGTATGAGTATTTCGGACTTTTTATAGAAGGCACGCGACACCGAAAGCTTCTGCCACTGACCGCCCGAAAGCTCAATTCCGTTCTCCTCAAATATTCTCGTAAGGGGGGTATTGTAGCCGTCGGGAAGCTCGGATATGAAGCCGTCCGAGTTGCCGTGCACAGCGGCGGCAACGACCTCCTCGTCGGTATAATTTCTGTTGATATCGCCAAAGACGATATTCTCCTTAGCGCTCTCGGCATACTTTCCGAAATCCTGAAAAACTATGCCGAACATATTGTGAAGCGCCGCGACGTCGTACTCGCGGATATCTCTGCCGTCGAGTAGAATTTCGCCTTCCGTGGGGTCGTAAAGTCTTGTAATGAGCTTTATAAGCGTGGTCTTTCCTGCGCCGTTAAGACCGACGAGAACAACCGACTCGGCGGGATTAAGCGTTAGGCTGACGTTGTCAATTACGCGTCTGTCTGTGCCGGGGTAGCTGAACGAAACGTTCCTAAGCTCAATAGTATGCGGCGCGTCGAGGTTCGGCTTTATCGGCTCTTTTACGGTGGGAACTACCGTAACCTCTTCCTTTGTGAAGTCAATGAGGTTATTGATAAAGAGCGTTCCCTCGTATATCGTTGCCGTCGCGGTAAGAAGCGTTGAAACGTAGCTCGATATTGAGGTGAGAGCGCCCGTATAAAGCGAATAATCGCCTATCATTCCACCCTCGAAAACAATGTTGTAAGCGATATAGACAAAGAGCGCGCAGTTTGCAAGTACCGACAAGAATGCCACGATAACCTGCGTTACTCCCTCTCTTACAATAAGCGAGCGAATACCCTTATAATACCTTTCAAAAACGCTCTTATATTTGCCAATGAACGTATCTCCGAGCCCGAGGAGCTTAATCTCCTTTGCCATATCCTTGTTAACCATAAGCCCCGAGTAGTACATCATCTCACGGCGCTCCTTGGAATGACGGCGCATATACTGGAAATTGCGATTGCGGTAAACGTAATTAACGATAGCTCCGGGGACTGCGGCGCAGATAATAAGAAGCGGCGCTATCGGGCTGAGTGTGGCAAGCACCACAACGAAGGAAACGGCGCTTATAACCGAGCTTATTACGTTAAAGGTAGCCGAGAGAATGTGAAGAGGTCGCATTCCCGCCTCTCTGTTGGCATTCTCGAGCTTCTCGTAAAAGTCGGGGTCGTCAAAGGAGCGCAAATCGACGTCGCGCGCCTTTGTGATTATATTCATTTTTATATGGTTGGAAACCTTCTCTCCCGCAATCGCGGTAACCATACTGTTAAGTCTGCCGAGTATCTTCTTTACGAAGGTATAGACAAAGTATATAATAAAGAGAGTTATAACCGGCTGCATTTGCACGAAAATCTCGTTTTCGATATCGCCCGTTTTTGAAACCACGCCTATGAGCGCCGCTACCTCATTAAGTATGTCCTTTGAAATATACGCGCCGAGCACAGGCAAAACGCCGTCGAGAACGCAAAGCAATGCCATCAGCACCAGCATAATCGGAGCTGCCGCCCATACGAGCCCTATTATGTAAAAGAGTCTGAAAAGGAATCCCGTCGTCTTTTTCCAAAAATACGCGGGATAGTCGCGAAGCCTCTCGGGCTTTTTTATACCGTCCTCTAGTCTTTTTCTTCTCGGAGGTATGCCAAATTCTGCCATATTACCCTTCCCCCTATACGTCTATCTAAAAAGCTTACTTTTTTACCGTACAAACTTTTACCTTATAATTTTAGCACAAAAGTCCGAATATTGCAATGTATTTTTTGATGTTAAGTTGTATTTTTTGATGTTATAGCGATTTTTTTAAAATTTCATCGGATAAGCTATAACACTCACCTGCCGCCAAAGTAGCAAATATTTCTACCTCTCATATAATTCTACCAGAACGAAAGTAAGAAAGGCAGGAAAAAATGAGAATAGACCAAAATAAAATTAACGAGCTTTGCGCTATGCCCGACGATGCGCTTTGGGCTGAAATAGTAAAAATGGGAGCCGAACACGGCTTTACTCTTCCAAGTAAAACCCCAAGCCACGCGGATATGGAAAAAATCAGAGGCGCTGCAAGCGGCGGCTCAAGACTAAATCTCGGCTCGGCGCTCAGAATAATAAACGATTACAGAAAGAGCGCAAAATGAGCGAGGAGATAAAAGGCAAAACGCCCGATCTTTCAAGAATAGTAAATCTAATTATGGAAAACCCAAAGCTCATAGAGGAAATATCGGCTCTGGCAAAAAGCGAGGAGCAAAAGAGCTCCGAGCCCGAAGAGCAAACGGAAAACACTGCGACGTCAGTAGAGCCTACATATGAGAGCAGTAACAGCCGAAGCTCGCGGGAGCGCCGAGCGCAGCTTCTCTCGGCGCTAAAGCCCTATCTCTCGGGAGAAAGGCAGAAGGCTATCGACTCGATGATGACCTTTGCCGACGTATTTGATGCGATGAGGGGGAGATAGGTATGTATTCGAGAAGCTACAAGCAGGACGGCGACGGCATATCAATTCCCGACAGCTACAGCGGAGTTGCCTTCAGAGAGCCCGAAGTCCCCGAAATTCCCGACGACGCCCCAAGAAGCGTGGCGAAAAGCCTGGACGTGCGATTTACCGCGCCCGAGCCGCCCGACCCCAATCTGACCGCTAGCACCGAAGTTGCGCCCGAAAAAAGCGAGGAAACGGTTGCAACGGGCGGATTTTTGTCCTCCTTGATGGATAAACTGCCGATGAAAAGCATCTTTACGGGTATGGATTCCGGAAAGCTCTCGTTTCCCAAAATAGGAACAGAGGAAATCCTTATAATAGGGCTCGCCATATTCCTCTTCCTCTCGCGCGACGGCGACAAGGAGTGCGCCGTATTACTTCTTCTTTTGTTGTTTATACGGTAAATTTCAAGAAGGCAGAACCCAAATCGGATTCTGCCTTCTTTTTTCATTAGAACATTGAAAATTGGTTGGTTTCGGAAAGATTATCAAGCACGTGATTGCGCCTTAATATCTCGACTACGGTTTTGGATATTCCCGTGCGCTGTCGAAGCTCCTCTATCGAATAGAGGTCGTACTTCTCTCTTGCCGCGATAATCTTCTCTGCCGCTCCGTCGCCAAGTCCGGGGAGCGAGTTGAAGGGCATTCTGATTTTTCCGTCCTCGGGAAGAAATGCCGAGGAGTCGGATTTATTAAGGTCAACGTTTAAAAATCTTACGCCTCTTGCAAGCGCTTCTCTTACGAGGTAGAGCGTGTTCATTTGCTCCTTATCCTTCGCGGTTGCCTCGTTGCCCTTATCCGAAAGCTCCTTTAGCGCGGCGTTAACGCCCGAAAGTCCCTTGATTACTATTTCTGCGTCAAAGCCGCCGGGTGCAACCGAAAGGAACGCCGCGTAAAACTCCATTGGATAATATATCTTGTACCACGCAAGTCGGATTGCCGACATAACGTAGGCCGCAGCGTGCGCCTTCGGGAACATATATTTTATCTTCTTGCACGACCAGATATACCAATCGGGAACTCCGTGGTTAAGCATCTCTGCCTCCCACTCGGGAGTAAGTCCCTTGCCCTTTCGGACGCTCTCCATTATCTTGAAGGACGTTGCGTTTTCAAGTCCCTTTTGGATAAGATAAAGCATTATTCCGTCACGCGTTCCCACAACCTCGGATATTGTGCATGTTCCCGCCTTAATAAGCTCCTGCGCGTTTCCGAGCCAAACGTCCGTACCGTGAGTAAGTCCCGAAATCTGAAGAAGGTCGGCAAAGTTTTTCGGCTTTGCCTCTATTAAAACCTGCTGCAAGAAGCTCGTACCGAACTCGGGTATTCCAAAGGTTGCGAGCTGTGAGCCTCCGATTTGCTCGGGAACTATGCCGAGAGGCTTCGTCGAAGCAAAGAGCTCGTATATGGTTTTGTCGTTCATTTTGACGTCGAGAACCGACGTGCCTGTGTACTTTTCAAGCATCTTATACTTGGTAGGCATATCGTGTCCAAGCTCGTCAAGCTTCAGTATCGTATCGTGAAGATAGGAGAACTGGAAGTGCGTCGTAACCGTTTCGGCATTCGGGTCGTCGGCAGGGTGCTGTATCGGCGTGAAATCGTAAATATCGTACTCGTTGGGAACGACTATAATTCCGCCGGGGTGCTGTCCCGTGCTCTTCTTTATACCCATAACGCGCGTGACCATATAGCCTATCTGCGCCTTGGGTATTTTTATTTTTCTCTCCTCGAGGTACTTATTTATGTATCCCCAAGCCGTTTTATCGGCAAGACCCGTTATAGTTCCTGCGCGGAAAACGTGCCCCTGACCGAAGAGCTCCTCGGTGTATTTATGAACCTTGCCCTGAACGTCGCCTGAGAAGTTAAGGTCTATATCGGGTGACTTATCGCCGTAGAAGCCGAGGAAGGTTTCGAAGGGAATATCGTGTCCGTCCTGATAAAGTGGCTCACCGCAGACGGGACATTTCTTATCGGGAAGGTCAAAGCCCGAGCCGACGGAGCCGTCTGTAAAGAACTCGGAATATTTGCACTTCAAGCATCTGTAATGCGGGGGCAGAGGGTTAACCTCGGAAATTCCCGACATCGTAGCAACGAAGGACGAGCCAACCGAGCCTCGCGAGCCTACCTGGTAGCCGAGGCTCTCGGAGTAGGCAACGAGCTTGACGGCTATCATATAGAGGACGGCAAAGCCGTTCTTGATTATCGAGGTAAGCTCCTTTTCAAGCCTTTTTTCTACGATTTCGGGGAGCTTTTCACCGTACCAATCGTGCGCTCTTTTCCAGCAGGACTCCTCGAGCTCCTCCTTAGCGCCGGGCAGGTCGGGCTCGTATCTACCCTCGGGAATGGGACGTATTTTCTCAACGAGGTCGGCAATTTTATTCGGATTTTCTATTACGACCTCACGCGCCGCCGCCTCGCCAAGATAGGAAAACTCCTCAAGCATCTCGTCGGTTGTACGAAGATAGATAGGCGTTTCCTTGTCGGCGTCGGCGAACTTCATACCCGCAAGGAGTATGCGGCGGTAAACCTCGTCCTCTCTGTTTACAAAGTGCGCGTCGCAGGTAGCGCAGACGGGCTTTCCGAGCTTACGTCCGAGATTGTATATACGTCGGTTAAGCTCCTTTAGGTCCTCGTCAGAGGAAACGTAGCTGTCCTTATCGTCGATAAGGAAGCGGTTATTGCCGAGCGGCTGAATTTCAAAGTAATCGTAAAACTCGGCTATCTCCTCAATTTCCTGCTCCGAGCGCCCGTCGTGTATCGCGCGGAAGAGCTCGCCCGCCTCGCAGGCAGAGCCTATTATTAGTCCCTCTCGGTACTGCTCTATAACCGATTTGGGCATTCTCGGAAATCTCTTGTAATAATCGAGATAGCTGAATGATATGAGCTTGTAGAGATTTTTAAGTCCTTCTTTATTCTTCGCGAACATTATCATATGATACGGGCGAAGCTTCAAGGGGTCGGACTTCTCGCTCATCGTGTCAATCATACGCTCAAAGCTGTTTATTCCCTCGCTCCTCAGCCTTTCCTGCATAACGAAGAATATTTTCGCAAGTATTTCAGCGTCGTCCGAAGCTCTGTGATGGTGGAAATCCTCAAGCTTATAGTGCTTTGCTATGGTGTCAAGCTTATGGTTTTTCAGTTCGGTATTAAGGTATTTTGATAGTCCGACTGTATCAAGGAAGCTGTTTTTGAACGGAAGCCCCTGACGCTCGGCGGCAACTCTTATAAATCCTACGTCAAAGTTGGCGTTGTGGGCAACAAGAAGCCTGTTCCCCGCAAAAGCGAGGAATATTTCGAGCGCCTCGCGCTCCTTCGGCGCGCCCTTTACCATATCGTCGGTTATTGAGGTCAGCTCGGTGATTTTCTCGGGAATAGGACACTCTGGGTCAACGAAGATGTCCATTCTGTCAATAATCTCACCGCTCTTGATTTTAACCGCGCCTATCTCTATTATTTTGCAGGTTCGATTGGAAAGTCCCGTCGTTTCTATATCGAAAACGACAATTTCGTCATCAAAGCCGTGATATTCCGTGCCGAAGAGGCATCTTGCGGTATCGTTGACGAAATAACTCTCAATTCCGTAAAGAATTTTGAGGTCAGCTCCCGATTTTTCAAGCTCCAGCATAACCTCGGGGAAGGACTGCACGTTTCCGTGGTCTGTTACGGCAATAGCCTTGTGTCCCCAGCGAACAGCCGTTGAAACAAGCTCCTTCGGGGTAATTACAGCGTCCATTTGCGACATATTGGTATGAAGATGAAGCTCAACGCGCTTCTCTTCCGACTTGTCGGTACGCAGGTGATTTTTTATTTTTTTGATGCCCTTCAACGAAAGGAACGGCTCGTTATCGAACTTGTCGCGCATTATCTTGCCGCAAACGGCAACGGGCATACCCGCCTTTAAGCCCTTCAGCCAATCGAGCTCACCGACAGCCACTGAACGACGGGCGTAAATGCCCGAAGCGCCGTCGGATATTCCCACCGTGACGTTAAAGCGGTCACCGCCGCGAGCCTCCTTTGAGCTAACGTCAAAGACCGTGCCGAGAAACACCGAAGTGCCACGCGCGGCGTCAGCGTCCGAAAGGTGTGTCGGCTCTATAACCTGAAATTCCTCGCCGTAAATATGCTCAGGCTCGGAAAAGTCGTAGGTTGATGCGCCAACCCTGTATATATACTCGTCAACGCGCTCGAAAAATCCCGTCATTGAGGAAATTCCCGCCTTGGAGTTAAAGTCGCGGTAAGGGTCGTTTTCCCTTTCCACAGCCTCCCTCTCTCTTATAGCGTTTTCGCGGTCACGGATAAACTGCTCTCTGTTCTCGCGCTCCACGCGGTCAAGAATTTCCGCACGTCTTCTGTCAAGCTCCTCCGCGTGACGCTCAGCGCCCTCACTCATATATACCGAGAATTTATGGTCTATGCCGTACCTGCTCTTGAGTATGCCCGAAAGTATAGCCTCGGTATTTGCGTTTTTAACGAAGCTAACTCCGTAGGGATTGAAGGGAATTCCTATTTTTACCGTTTCACCGTCGTCAAAAATCTCGGCATCGCTGAAAAAGCCGTGAGTTATAGCTCCGCAAAGCGACGCCTCGTATATAATCTCGCCAAGCCTTTCGGAAGTGTACTCTTCCGTCGGGAAATGCGGAAAAATACGGAAGGACTCCGCCCCGTAAAGCGTGCGGCACTCGTCCTCTATCTCGTAAAGAGCCTCGGCGTCCTCGTGCGAGGAAAAGAAAAGCTCAACCTCAACGCGCATCGGTTCTTTGGAATATTTGAATTTGGCGTTAGTCCCGCGTTCAAGCAAAGCGCGCTTTTTCTCGTCGGGCGTATATCTTTTAAAGACGTCAAGAAAGCTTCTTTCTTCGCCTGCCATTACTCGTCCTTTCCTTTCATTTCCTTTATTTCGGATATAAGTCTATCGAGAAGCTCGTCCTCTTTTACCTTGGCTATTATCTCTCCGCGGCGGAATACAAGCCCCTCGCCGACACCGCCTGCAATTCCGACGTCAGCCTCACGCGCCTCGCCGGGACCGTTAACGACGCAGCCCATAAGCGCGACGGTGATATTCATTTTATCAATTCCCTCTTCCACGGCGCGTCTTTCGAACTCCCGCGCGAGAGAAATAAGGTCAATTTTGGTTCTTCCGCAGGTCGGGCAGGATACTATGTTCATTCCCTTGTCTTTAGCTATACCGAGTGAGCGCAAAATTTCACGCGCTACCTCAACCTCTCTTGTCGGGTCATCGGTAAGCGATACTCTCACGGTATCTCCAATTCCCGACGCAAGAAGAGTGCCTATTCCAACGCTGCTCTTTACAACCGCCGACGCGCCGAAGCCCGCCTCGGTAACTCCGAGATGCAAGGGATATACCGTGCGCTCGGCAAGGATACGGTTCGCCTCTATCATACTGCGCGTGTCCGACGCCTTAACCGATATTGCTATATCCGAAAAATCAAGCTCCTCAAGAAGAGAGGCGTGGTATAGCGCGCTCTCTGCGAGTGCCTCGGGGGTGGGTGCTCCGTATTTTTTCAAAAGCTCCTTTTCAAGCGAGCCGGAATTAACGCCTATTCTTATCGGCACACCGTATTCACGGCAGGCTCTGACGACCTCGCGTATCTTTTCCTTGCCGCCGATGTTGCCGGGATTAATTCTTATCTTGTCGGCATATTTTGCAACAGCAACGGCAATCTTGTAATCAAAATGTATATCGGCAACGAGCGGTACTGTAACCCCCATCGCCTTCAGCTTACGGAAGGTGTCAACCGACTCGGCGTCGGGCGCGGTTATTCTCACTATATCACAGCCACGGCGAGCAAGAGCCATCACCTGTGCATAGGTAGCCCGGGCGTCGTGCGTATCGGTGTTGGTCATAGACTGAACCGAAACAAAGCTGTCGCCGCCTACCGTTATATTGCCGACCTTTATCGGTCTTGATTTCCTTCTGTAAGAGTTGTAATCCATTTTATATTCCTTAAATGATAATCTGAACTATGTCCTTAACCATTATGACAAGAGAAAGTCCGAGAAGTAGCATAAGTCCGACACCGTTGACGATGCCCTCGATTTTCTTCGGTATTCTCTTTCTTGTGATTATCTCGAAAAGCGTTGTGAGCAATCTTCCGCCGTCAAGCGCTGGGATAGGCAAAAGGTTCATTACACCGAGATTTATGCTGATAAGTCCGAATAGATATAGAAAAGGCTCTATTCCCGCATTTGCCGCCTCGCCTATCGCAGAGGAAATTCCGACAGGCCCCGACACAGCGCCGAGCGAATATCTGCCGGTGACGAGGTCTATGATAGACTCCCAGCACATTCTGACTATAAGCACCGATTTGCCAAAGGAGAACGAAACGACGCTCCCGAAATTCTTTTCAACGGGCTCAACCGTGAAGTCGCGCAGACCGAATACCACTCCCGCCTCTTCTACCGTCGGGAAGACCACGTCTTTGAGCGTGATTTCCTTGCCGTCTCTTATAACCGTAACGTCTATCGGCTTGTCACCGCGGCGCATTATCTCGTAATTAAGCTCGTCGTATATTCTGACGCGCTTTCCGCCGACCTTTACTATTTCGTCGCCCACCATGAGCGTGCCCTCGGTTGTGACCTCGGTTTCATAGCCCTGCTTTGATAAATCAAGAAAGCCTGTGACAGTCGTGTTTCCGATAGGTATCATACAGGTAAGGATTGCGGTAACGAGAAATCCTGCAACTATATTGACGAAAGCTCCCGCGGCGGTTATAATAAGCCTCTGCCACGCGGGCTTCTTATCAAACGAGTTCGGGTCGTCCGACTCGTCGTCCTCTCCTGCCATAGCAACGAACCCGCCTATCGGAAGGGCGGCTACGCTGTACTTTATTCCTGTTTTTTTAGAAACCCACGAAAAAATTCTGGGGCCCATTCCTATTGAAAACTCGTTTATCGTTACCCCAAAAATTCTTGCGGTAATATAGTGCCCAAGCTCGTGAATTAAGATAAGAAAGCCGAACACGACAACGGCTATGATAACTGTTAATATTGGGTGCAATTTTTACTCCTGAATTATTTTATGATTGATGCGGCAACGCGTCTTGCCTCTTGGTCGTAGGCGAGTATATCCTCTACCGTTTTTGCCTCCCTTGCCAAAGAAAGCATATCTACCGTTTTTCTGACGGTATCGTATATACCGTTAAAGCCTATTTTCTCGGAGAGAAAAGCCTCGACGGCAACCTCGTCTGCGGCATTCATAACCGCAGGAACAGCACCGCCCAGCGTTATCGCCTCGCGTGCGAGTGAGAGAAGCGGAAATGCCTCCTCGTCAGGCTTTGCAAATGTGAGAGCTCCGACGCTGAAAAGGTCGAGAGGCTGTGATGCCGACGGCATACGGGAGGGATAATCCACGGCGTACTGTACGCACATTCGCATATCGGGCGAGGACATCTCACCTATCACCGTATTATCAACATATTCAACGGCAGAGTGAAGTATGCTCTCTCTGTGAACTGTTATTTTAACCTTGTCGGGTGTAACGCCGAAAAGATGTACCGCCTCAATAAGCTCGAAGCCCTTGTTCATAAGAGTAGCGCTGTCAACGGTAATTTTTCTGCCCATTTTCCAAGTAGGGTGCGCGAGTGTGTCGGCAACCGTAACGCGCGAAAGCTCCTCACGCGTTTTTTCGAAGAACGGGCCGCCCGACGCCGTGAGTATAATGCTCTTTATTTCCTCTGCTCTACCCGATTTCAAGGACTGGAAAATAGCCGAGTGCTCGCTGTCAACGGGAATTATCTCACATTCCTTGAGCTTGGCTCTTCTCATAACCTCAGAGCCTGCCATAACGAGCGATTCCTTGTTCGCAAGAGCCAGACGCACTCCGGTATCGATTACCGCGAGCGTCGGAAGAAGTCCCGCGCCCCCGAGAATAGCGTTTACTACGACGTCGCCCCGAAAATGCCGTATGCCCTCGCAAATTCCCTCAGCACCGCTGTAAACCTTTATATCGGTATCGGCAAGAGCCGTTTTAAGCTCACGGGCAGCCTTGTCGTCTGCCATAGCAACTGCCGCGGGAGAAAACTCGCGCGCAACCCTCTCGGTTTCCTTTACGCTTTTGCCTGCGGTGATATAATCCACCTTGTATCCGCGGGCTCTGGCTACGTCAAGCGCCTGTGAACCGACTGAGCCCGTAGCGCCAAGAACGGCAACGGTTTTCTTCATTTTGACCTTCCTTTCCGCAATTCAAGGTTGCTTTTGGGGTAAAAGCCGCCGCGCTGTACGCGTGGCGGCAATGTTAATTATCAAATGAATGGCGGGAACGTAACGCAAACCACGAGCATCGGTATTGCTACCGCAAATATCGAGTCGAATCTGTCGGTTATGCCGCCGTGACCGGGAAGAATATCTCCGTAGTCCTTAATTCCACCCTCGCGCTTTATTGTAGAGGCGATAAGGTCGCCAATTTGCGAAAGCAGAGAAAATCCGAGTCCCATAGCGCCGAGAATTACATAGTTGACGGTTATATAATCAATCAGCATATCCACTATAAATCCGTAAAGAAGCATAGCAACGGTGGCAAATACCACACCGCCAATGAAGCCCTCGACGGTTTTCTTCGGGCTAACCTCGGGAATAAGCTTACGCTTACCGCAAAGCCTTCCGACAAGCAGAGCAAACACGTCGCTCACCCAAGATGCAATAAACACAGTTCCGAAGCAAAATACTCCGTTTTCTATGTAGCGTATTACACTGAGCGCGGTAAAGGCTAAAACAGCGTAGGCAACCGAGCAAAATATGCCTGCCGCCTTTGAAAACGGCACTTTCCCCTTTGAAAAGACCGAAAGTATCAGCATATAAAGCAAAAATGCGTATATTACGGCGGCACAGGCGAGGAAGAACTGCGTAACGTGCTCCCCTGCAAAGAACGCAAAAATCGGAAGTGCCAGCGCAATAAGATATGAGGGAATTGCAACGGCGGGATTTTTACCGCTTCCGTGAACGCGCAAAAGCTCGAAAACAGAAACGCCTGCAAGCAACGCCAAAACTATGGGATATACTATGTAGCCCGATAGCAAAAACGTGGGAATTGCCACCAGAACTATAAGTATTGAGGTTATTACACGGGTTTTCATTTTTCTGAAGATTACCCTTCCTTTCTATCTTCGGGGTTAAGTCCCCCGAATCTGCGCTTTCTTGAACCGAAGGCGCGCATAGCCTCCATTATATCCTCCCTGTCAAAATCCGGCCAAAGAGTGTCGGTAACGTAAACCTCCGAATACGCCGACTGCCAGAGAAGGAAGTTTGAGAGTCTCCACTCTCCGCCCGTTCTGATAATCAAATCGGGATCGGGTGAATGAGCAGTATAGAGATACCTTGAAATCAGCTCCTCGTCAAAGTGAGTATGACCGTCGGCAATCGCCGAGTTTACCGCGTGGACTATCTCGTCGCGTCCGCCGTAATTGAAGGCAACGTTGCAGACGAAGGGGCGTCCTTCAGAAAGCCGCTCTGCCTCTATACACTTATCGCGTAGCTCAGGCGAAAGGCGCGACTTGTCACCTATAAATTTAATAGAAAGCGCGTAGTCGGGGTCGGAAAGCTTGGGAATAAGGCGCTCCGTAAGATACTTATACGCGAGCGACATAAGTCCGTCAACCTCCTCCTTTGGACGCTTCCAGTTCTCCGTCGAAAAGGCGTATAGCGTGACGTGATGAACACCGAGCTCACGGAAAACTCCGAGAACTCTCTCTATATTTTTAACGCCCTCCGCGTGCCCTGCGTTGCGAGGTAAAAGACGTTTCTTTGCCCATCTGCCGTTTCCGTCCATTATTATAGCTACGGACTGTAAGGGCGCGATGCCGGCTTCCTCTGTTTTGCTCTTGTTTGACAAGTGTCCTTGCTCCTTAGTCGAAATTATATTTCCATTATTTCCTTGGTTTTAGATGCAGTGATGTTATCAATTTCCTTGATATACTTATCGGTAAGGTCCTGAACGCTCTTATCCGATGCCTTTGCCTCGTCCTCGGTCATTGTGGAATCCTTCTTCATAGCCTTGACCTTATCGTTAGCGTCACGGCGGATATTTCTGATAGCAACCTTTGCGTCCTCGCCCATCTTAGCTATCTGCTTTGAGAGCTCTTTTCTTCTCTCCTCGGTCATCGGGGGGAAGGAAAGGCGAATGCAAGTGCCGTCGTTCTGAGGGTGTATGCCGAGGTCGGAGGTGAGAATAGCCTTCTCAATTTCCTTCATAGCCGACTTATCCCATGCAGTTATAACTATGGTACGCGCGTCTGCAACCTTAATCTCGGCGATGGTGGAGATGGGTGTAGGCGAGCCGTAATAATCTGCATTTATTTTTTTAAGAACGTCGGGATTTGCTCTGCCCGCTCTTATAGTTGAAAGATTGTCAGCATAAGCGTTAACGCTCTTTTTCATTTTTTCTTCAAATTCTCTGGTATCAAGCTTCATTGTTGTTCTCCCTTTATAATGTATTCTGTTGAATAAGTGTTTTTATCTTGTCCGTGAAAATTATTCTGCGGTAACTACCGTTCCGACGCTCTCGCCCTTAACCGCCCTTGCAATGTCGTCGGGGCTCTTAAGCCCGAAAACTCTAATCGGCATACCTACCGAGAGACAGAACGCGGTAGCCGTCGCGTCGATAGCCTTGAGGTTCATTGCGAGAACCTCCGACGCCTTAACCACCTCGAGCTTTTTGGCATCGGGATTCTTTCTCGGGTCGTCGGTGTATATGTAATCAATGTTTTTCGCCATAAGCATAGCGTCAGCCTCAATCTCGGCGGCTCTGACAGCTCCCGTCGTATCGGTGGAGAGGAACGGAATACCAAGTCCCGCGCCAAAGATGACGATTTTGCCATCGGCAAGATATTTTTTTGCGATATCCGATGAATAAGGCTCTGCAAAAGGCGACATCGGCACAGAGGTCATAACCGACGCCGATATTCCCTGTCGCTCTATCGCGTCCTTAAGGCAAATAGCGTTAATAACCGTCGCCAGCATACCCATACGGTCTGCCGCAACTCTGTCCATATCAGTTCCCTGTCTGCCGCGCCAGATGTTGCCTGCGCCAACAACAACGGCAAGCTCGTATCCATCACGCACGCAGGCGACAAGCGAAGCCGCCACCTCGTCAACGAAGGCGTTATCGTAAATTCCGTCAGCGCTTCCGTTGGCAAGAGCCTCGCCCGAAAGCTTAATAAGTATTCTCTTCATAAAAATGCCCCATTCCGCCGCTGTATCACGGCTTTTAAAGTTAGAAGATGCTTTATCTTCTATATTTTACAACATAACGCGCGTTTTGTAAACAGTTTTTTGTAAATTTTATAAATATTTTGAATAAAAACGCGCCCGAGGCAAATCAACGTCCGCCTCGGGCAAATTTGTTTATTTCTTTTTTGAAATTGCGATGCGAGCCTTTGCCGCGATGTTTTCAGCGGTAAGCCCGTATATTTCAAGAAGCTCAGGCACCTGACCCGACTGACCGAATTTGTCCTCGACACCGACTCTGAGAACGGGAACGGGGCAGCTCTCTGCAAGAGCCTCGCATACAGCAGCGCCAAGACCGCCTATAATGCTGTGCTCCTCTGCCGTTACAACAGCACCCGTTTTCTTAGCCGCCGCTGCTATAAGCTCGGTATCAAGAGGCTTTATCGTATGTATATTGATAACCTCTGCTTCAATTCCCTCTTTTGCAAGAATTTCAGCAGCCTCTACTGCGAGATGAACCATAAATCCGTTGGCAACGAGGGTAACGTCCTTACCCTCGCGGTAGGTAACGCCCTTGCCTATCTCGAACTTGTAGTCCGCCATTTCGGAGGTGAGGTTCGGAACGGCATATCTGCCGAAGCGGAGATATACAGGGCCGTAGAAGTTGATAGCTGCCTCAACCGCCGCATACGCCTCGTCAGCGTCGGCAGGAGAGATAATAGTCATGCCGGGAATGGTACGCATAAGCGCTATATCCTCGTTGCACTGGTGGGTTGCGCCGTCCTCGCCGACGGTGATGCCCGCGTGGGTTGCGCCAATCTTAACATTGAGGTGAGGATAGCCTATGCCGTTTCTGACCTGCTCAAAGGCTCTGCCTGCTGCGAACATTGCAAACGAGGACGCAAAGACAACCTTGCCCGTCGTAGCAATACCTGCCGCGGCGCACACCATATTTCCCTCGGCTATGCCGCAATCGAAGAACCTCTCGGGGAACTTCTTTTTGAATACACCCGTCTTGGTCGCTGCCGCAAGGTCTGCGTCAAGAACCAAAAAATCGTATTTTTCGCCAAGCTCGGCAAGTGCCGCGCCGTAGCTTTCTCTAGTTGCTTTCTTTTCTGCCATAGTTTTTCCCTCACTTCAGACTTTCTGCTATTTTCTCAAGGTCGGAGATAGCTACTTTGTATAGGTCCTCCTTGGGCGCTTGACCGTGCCATTCGCACTTGTTTTCCATATAGGAAACGCCCTTACCCTTGGTCGATTTTGCGATGATTGCGGTGGGCTTGCCCTTGACCGTCTTCGCCTCTGCAAACGCCGCCTCTATTTCGGAGAAATTGTGTGCGTCGATAGAAATAACGTGCCAGCCGAATGCGCGAAGCTTCTCGTCGTGGGGAGTGGGATTCATAACCTCGGCAACAGGGCCGTCTATCTGAAGTCCGTTCCAGTCGATAACCGCACAAAGATTGTCAAGCTTGTAGTGCGCGGCAAACATAGCTGCCTCCCAAACCTGTCCCTCCTCGCTCTCGCCGTCACCAAGCATAGCGTAAACGCGATAATCGTCACCATAGGTCTTTGCCGAAAGAGCCATACCGCAGGCAGCCGAGAAGCCAAGTCCGAGCGAGCCTGTTGTCATATCGACTCCGGGTGTTCCCTTCATATCGGGGTGTCCCTGAAGTCTGGTGTTTGTCTTACGGAGAGTTTTGAGCTCCTCCTTGTCAAAATATCCACGCTCCGCAAGCGTCGCATAAAGCGCGGGAGCGGTGTGTCCCTTCGAAAGCACGAAGCGGTCGCGTCCCGCATCCTTCGGATTTTCGGGGTTGACGTTCATCTCTTCGAAGTAGAGATAAGCCATAATGTCAGCGATAGAAAGTGAGCCGCCGGGATGACCGCATCCTGCGTTATAAACGCTCTCTATAATGCCAATTCTGATATTATTGGCAAGTCTTTTGAGCTTCAGTTCTTTAGACTGTTCCATGTTTTAATCCTTTCTTTGCAGAAATAGTCGTGTTGCCATTATATTTTACTACAAATCTTACCAAAAGTCAATACGTTGCGCGTAAGTTAAAGAAAATTCCCTGTTTCCCGTACTTAAAACTAACCAAAAAGGAGCGCCCGACGAATCGAGCTCTCCTTTTGCGTGTTAGTGAATTTTAAATTGCGGTTGTTTTTGCTTGTCCTGTCCCCCTGCACAGACAAGCTGTGCAGGGGGCTTTGGAATAGATGTGGTTATGCGTCAAAATCGTAGTATTCGCCGAAGTATGTTCTCAAAAACTCGGGCCATTCGTCCTCCGGGACGTCAAGATTAATATTTGATTCAGTAGAAATCCAAATTCCCATTAAAACAATAGTGTTTTTGGTGTCACTAAAAGCATTGAAGTACCTAAAAACATTTCTCTCGGGTTCATTGCGCGGCTCCACTCTGTAGAAATCGTAATCATTATACACATAGTTGGGAGCTTCTGAAACGTATTCAGTATTTTCAAACAAGTCCTGCTTTGCGAGCTCATAGTTTTCTGAAGAATAAGTTATATTTGAAACACTAATATCATATTTACCCAAAGGAGACCAGAAAGACGCTGGAGCTAAATAATAATGAAAACAGAAATCTATGGTTTCAAATTTCTTAACGAAATAAACGGAATAAACATAATCACGAGTAGTTTCAAAATCTGACAAATAACGACCTTCTTCGTAGTAATAATCGAGATCTCCTGTTCTATGAAACTCACCACAACTAACAAACAGCAACATCGAAATTATCAAGACAAGTGTAATTATTCCTTTCATAATTAGTTCCCCCATAATTTTCCAGTATAAGCGACAAACAGCACGAACATACCAACTGTCCTCTGCTTCCAGACTGTTACCGATTTCAGCATATTTAGCACGATTTGCAAGACCAGTAAACAATGGAACATCTTTGTTAGATGCCCACCCCATGAGACCCCAGCCATACATATGTACGGAATATTCAGCATAATATTCCCAGCCACCGCCAAAATAAGGCTCTCCTTGTGTCATATATCTTGCGTGGTCGAGCCTATCCCAACGGTTTATATAGGTGAAGCTACCGTCGTCAGATGCGTATGCTGAAATATTCCCTGATTCGTCTAAGTGAAATTCGCGCGTTGAGCTGTTATAGTACAGAGCGTTCACACCATTATTTATTAATCCGTTAACATGCATTGTTCTAGAGACTCCTGCTACAAAACCTTGAGTAGAATCTCCAGTTGTAATAGCAACATAGCAGCCGTGAGAAAGTCCGTTTCCTGCGGCATATGTTGCCGCAAAAGCAGTAACTGCAAAATCTCCGAGATCTGCCCAAAATTCTTCCCATGATTCACCGGTAAAATCGGTTCTCATAACAGGGTTGTTTCCACAGTAAGCAAACCTATTATGTCCAAGTATGCCCTGTCCTGTAGAAACGTAAGAGTCTTGAGTCACAAACCTACGCACCTCGGGGTCGTAGTAGCGGGTAGCGAGGTAGTAGAGGTCGAGGTCATCATCGTAGTAATAGCCTCTGTATCTGAAGGGGTTATATACCGCGCTTGTATTGGCGCCGCCATTCGAACAGTAATTGCTTTGTATTCTACCCCATGCATCATAGGTGTAGGATACAAGCCTAGTGCTTGAAGTG
>JAFVXI010000025.1 GCA_017501245.1 Clostridia bacterium | reverse complement strand
TTTTCAAACGTTGGCTCTTTGGATGCGGGAATAAATCTTCTTTTGATTCTTGACAATGTGATAAAATCAAGCTTATCTTCCGCAACAGACTTTGAAGATTTTTACGAGACGTATTTGACCGAAATTAGTTCCGTGGTGGAAACTGTCAAAAAAGAGATCAACAATTCAAGAAAAGAGCGCGCAAAGTATAATCCACTTCCGATGCGAACACTTTTGATCGACGATTGTATCGATAAAGGTATGGAATACAACAGCGGCGGGGCGAGATACGGCTGGAGTATTATCAATTTTGCGGGACTTATTAATGTGATAGATTCCTTATTAGCTATCAAGGCACTCGTATTTGAGAAGAAAAAATATACGTCCGAAGAACTCATCATGCTATTGCAAAACAACGATAGCGGCTTTTTACATGAGGTGATTGGTCTGAGAGAAAGTTTCGGAAAAGACATCGAGTATATCAATGTCTTTTCACGCAAAATAAGCGAAAGAATCTTCTCCATGACCGAAACGGGAGAGCTTGCTTTCGGAGAAGGATTTCTTTCGGCATCTATCCAGTTTATGTCACAAGCCAGAGCCGGAAAGCATATCGGCGCAACCCCCGATGGACGCTCGGCAGGCGCTCCACTTTGCGATTCGCTCGCCGCTATCTTTGGCAAAGATACAGACGGACCGACGGCACTTTTGAATAGCGTCACATCCTTAGATTTGAAACGAGCCTTAGGCGTGCCTGTTGTAAACTTTAACATTACGCAAAATTTCAATGACGACGTATTAAAGGCTTTGATCTTAGGCTATATGAAGCAAGGCGGAATTCAGCTGCAGATCACCTATGCCTCCAGGGAAGAATTGTTAGATGCGTATGAGCACCCGGAGCATCATGGCAATCTAATTGTAAGAGTTGGTGGATATTCGGAATATTTCAATCGACTTTCCGATGAGCTGAAACGAATGATAATCAATCGCTCGATTCAAAACGGAGTGTGAGCATGGAGGGTACAGTATTAAATATTCAGCGATTTTGCATCGATGACGGACCGGGAATCAGAACAACCGTATTTCTCAAAGGGTGTCCGTTGCGTTGTGTTTGGTGTCACAACCCCGAATCGCAAGCAAAACGGAACGAGATCATGTACGATGAGACAAAATGTGTTGCTTGTGGACGTTGTGCGGTCGCGTGCCCCAAAAATTGCCACTCACTTGAAGCAATGCATAAATTCGAACGAAAGATGTGCATCGGCTGCGGTGCTTGCGCCGAGGTTTGTCCTACCGGAGCGTTGGAGCTTTACGGAAAAAGCATCACGGTGGACGAGGTTTATAGTGAGGTCGCAAGGGATAAGGTATTTTACGAAACATCAGGTGGCGGTGTAACGATCTCCGGCGGCGACCCGCTTTTTCAGCCGTACTTTACCGCAGAGCTTCTTGAGATGTGCAAAGAAAACGGTATTCATACCGCAATAGAAACCAGCGGTTTTGCCGACGAAAGAGTATTGCTTACCGTACTTAAATATTGCGATCTCGTATTGTTCGATATCAAGGAAACGGACGAGGAAAGACACAAACAGTATACGGGCGTATCCTTGACACCGATTTTGGAAAACTTAAGGCTCGTCAACGAAAAGAAAATTCCGTTTATCATTCGCGCGCCCATTATTCCAACATTAAATGACCGCGAGGCTCATTTCAAGTCATTGAAAACGATTCGTAAATCTATGGAATTTTGTCAGGGAATTCAGATTATGCCGTATCATAAAACCGGTTCATATAAGTATGAATTGTTGAATAGAAGCTATGTTTGCAGTGATATTTCCGAGCCGACAAAAGAGATGATAGAGACTTGGGGCAAGTTGACTTAAGGAGCATCCATTTAGGTTGCACATGAAATTGCCTCAGATAACCAAAAGCCCTTGATTTTATTGACTTTTTGAGGTTGGCATCTATTCTGTCAAGATAACACAAAAGAACTCAAGTCACCCAATCGGGTGTCTTGAGTTCTTTCTTTTTGACTGTCGAGTTTTGGGATTTGAGCCTCATGAGCTTCGCTCTCTGACTATTTGGCAAGAAAACGCTTATTTGTACTCACTTGGCGAAACACCAAAATGCTTTTTGAAATTGCGATAAAAGGTGCTGGAATCTACGTAGCCTACTTCCATAGCCGCTTCGAAAACGAGCTTGCCTGATTTAATCAAAACAGCTGCCGCTTCAACTCTTTTTCGGTTCAGGTAATTATTGAAGGTTTCTCCCGTGATTCTGCGGAAGCTTTCGCAAAACGAGGATTTCGACATTGCCGTCCGCTTTGCCACATCGTGAAGCGTTATCTGCTCGGAAAGGTGATTTTTGATGTATCCGAGGCAATGCAATATTGCCTCTCTTTCCGAAGCGAATTTCATATTATCAAGCTGCTCATCAAGATAGGCACGGGCAAAAATCGAGAGAAGAAGCGATAGCGAGGATTTTATCAAGGCGTCCTTGCCCGTCATAACCCCGGAAAATTCATGCATGATCTTTAAAACCAAAGCATCTACAAGCGCTATGTCCTCCGACCTTAACGTCAGGCTCGGCTCAATGCCCTCGCTTGAAAGATCGGTAATGCAATGAATAAAATCCGCAACAAATCTATTTGAGCGGACGATTTCGGTAATATATCTCGGCATAAAGGAAATAGAGTAAAAGCACACATCCTTTGATGCCTTTTCTATGTAATGCGGCAGATCGGGAGGAATGATAAACACGTCTCTTGCTTTCAGCTCTGCACATCCGTCCCCCAGATGATGTATAAGCTTTCCGCTTTTG
Organism: Clostridia bacterium; assembly: GCA_017501245.1. Lineage (GTDB taxonomy): Bacteria > Bacillota > Clostridia > Oscillospirales > CAG-272 > UBA1740. Next base: position 74,231 of record JAFVXI010000025.1, on the reverse strand, counting down.
AGATAGTATATCTGATAATATTCATGACTGTGAAGCGAGAGAGCTTCCTTTGGCTTCGTTATTTCTTTAATGTGAAAGAACTCGGTAGCATTTGAATAATACGAGAGAACAAATTTTTTGATATCCATAAACTGCTTTTCCGTTTTTTTATTCATTGTATCACATTTCCGTACAAAATGCAATATTTAGCCGAATATATGCACGATAGATAATAGCGGGATATGTTAAAATCTAAATAAGATGGCACGCATAGGCATGCTGCCGGAATGGAAAGGAAACAGAAATCAATGAAAATCGTTGCGCTTTGCGGCCTTTTGGGATACGGCTATAGCGAAGAAGCTTTGCGGATAGCTTTTTCGGAGAAGGTAGATTATTTAGGAGTTGATGCGGGCTCCACCGATCCCGGCCCCTATTATCTCGGCAGCGGCAAGTCCTTTACCGACAGAGCCGCAGTAAAAAGGGATATCTCTCTTGCTCTGCCTCTCGCGCTCGAGCATAAGGCTCCGTTTATCATCGGAACGGCCGGCGGAGCGGGAAGCTGCTCTCATGTTGAATGGCTCAGGGAGATAATATTCGAGGTGGCTCGGGAGCAGGGGCTTCATTTCAAGCTCGGAACCATATATTCTGACGTTACGAAGGAATATGTGATGGAAAAGCTTAACTCCGGCAAGATAAGAAATCTCAGCGAGCACTTCCCTCTTACGCATGAGGCGGTTGAAGAGAGCGAGAGGATAGTAAGTCAGGTGGGAGTGGCTCCGTTTATCAAGCTGCTTTCCGAAGGAGTTGACGTAATAGTTTCCGGCAGAGCCTGCGACACGGCGATCTATGCCGCACCCTGTATTATGAAGGGATATGACGCAGGGCTTGCCTTCCATATGGCAAAGATAATGGAATGCGGAGCTATGTGCTCCGAGCCCGTTGCGGCGGCTGACGTTATGCAGGCTTATATTTACGATGATCACTTTGAGCTTCGTCCGGCCAACCCTGCGCGCAGATGCACCATTGGCAGAGTCGCAGCGCACACGCTCTACGAGCAATCCAACCCATACCTTATTTTTGAGCCCGACGGAGTATGCGACCTTACTCACTCGGAGTTCGTACAGAAGGATGAGCGCACGGTAAGCGTTACAGGCTCTTTGTTCAAGGAAGCCGAAACGAAGACCTTGAAGCTCGAGGGCGTAAAACGCTCGGGATACAGAACCATCTGTCCCGCCACGGTATACGATCCTCTGACGGTGGAAAAATTCCCCGAGATAGTAAAAACAGTAAACGCTTTTGTTAAAGAAAATACTCAAAAGACGCTTCCGGAAAACAGCTACACCGTAAATTATAAAACCAGCGGCGGCGCCGAAAGCTCACTTGGCGTAGTTATCGACGTCGTCGGAAAAACGCAGGAAATAGCCGATACCGTCTGCGCTTTGATAAGAAGCAGAATGCTTCACTGCGATTATGAGGGAAGAAAATCAACGGCGGGAAACCTTGCTTTTCCCTTCTCCCCCTCGGACATACACGTGGGAGAGGTGTACGAATTCTCCGTTTTCCATATTGCCGAGGTAGACTCACTTCTTGAAACGTCGGAATTTACAGTAGAAGAGGTATAGACGGTATGAAAAAACTTGTTAATTACACCCAAATACTCAGAAGCAAAAACGCCGGACCGCTGTTTATCACCTTTGATCTTATATTCAGCGGAAGCGACGAGATGGAATACGTGCTTAAAAGGCTGAAAAGATCTGACGTGGCTTTAGCATACGGAATAGATGAAAAAGAGATCGATATAATCGCATACAAGGTTGTAAACTCAATTAAAATAACCTTCCCCAGACTGAACATAAGCGGAAGCCTATGCGACACGGATATATACGGCTGCCAAATGCATATGCCGCTGGCAAATATCGAAATATAAAGGAGAGGTAAAATGTACGCAGATAAAGAGTATATCATTTCTTTAAGACGGGAGATCCACGAGTATCCGGAGATCGGCTTTGATGTGCCGAAGACTGTGGCGGTCGTAAAGAGAGAGCTTGACAAGCTTGGAATTGAATATACCGAGAAATACGGCGAGTCAAGCGTCGTGGCTACGATAAACCCGGAAAAAAGCCATTTCACGATCGGAATCCGTGCGGATATGGATGCGCTTCTGATACAGGAAAAGACCGATCTCTCCTTTAAGTCTAAAATTGACGGACAGATGCACGCCTGCGGACACGATGCTCATACTGCAATGCTTCTTGGTACGGCAAAAGCTCTAAAGGCTATGGAAGATAAACTTGCTTGCAGAGTGATGCTGGTATTCCAACCTAGCGAAGAGGGGATAAGAAGCGGCGCCGCAGAGCTTGTAAAGGGCGGACTTATGGACGAGATCGACGTAATTATCGGTATGCACGTTGAAAACTGGCTGCCGTCCGGCAGCATAGGGGTTTGCAGCGGCAGCTCTATGGCATCAAGCCGAAGCTTCCGTATTGATTTTTACGGAGCGACAGCACACGCAACGCTGCCCCATACCGGAATTGACGCGCTTGCGGCGGCAGTTCGTACTTATAACAGCATTCAGTATGTGACGGGCAGAGAAATAGATCCGTTTTCTAAATTCGTTTGCTCGGTGGGTAAGCTCTCGGGCGGAACCTCGCAAAATATTATTGCCGACCACGCATATATGCTTGGTACGATCCGCACCTTTGATATGGAGCTAGATGCTTTTCTCATAAAGAGAATTGAAGAAATTGCAAAGAATGCCGCAAACGAGGTGGGGGCAAAGGCTGTGGTTGATACAAGCCTCAAGGCATTGGTCGTTTATAACAATCCTTATATTTCGGGGCTCGTGCTAAATTCTGCAAAAAAGGTTGTCGGTGAAGATAATATTGTAAATATGCCCGAAAAGCTCAGCTCCGAAGATTTTTCACAGTATCTGACCAAAAAACCGGGTGTCTTTATTCGCCTTGGAACACGAAATGAAGCAAAGGGATGCACTACCCTTCCTCATAACAACGACTTTATGATAGACGAGGATGCATTCGTTTCGGGAAGCGACAGCTGCGTACAGTTCGTGCTTGATAATATGAACGGCATTGATATGGATGCGGTGGAAAAATCAACACACGCGAGATATTGAGGTGAAAAGCAGTGATCAGGACAGAAATATATGAAAACGCCCTGTTTGAGACCATCAAGCGCGGCGCAACGGTAATCTCTCCCGACGTGAGAGATGCCTTCGTCCGTGCGATCGAAAAGGAGAGCAACGAGGCGGCAAAGCGAGGGCTGGAGGCTACGCTACGCAGTATGGATATGTCCAGAGAGAGAGAAAACCCTCTTTGCGTTGATACGGGCTGGCCGATCTTTTATTTTAAGGTGGGAAACAGGTGCGAGCTTGAGGGAGGCTTCGTCGAGCTTGAGAATGCTGCACGCAGAGCGGTTGCTAAGGCTACAAAGCTCGGATATCTCCGTGCTACTATGAAGCATCCGCTTACGGGATACGACCCCGGCAACAATATCGGAATGAACATTCCCGACTTTACATACAAGTTCGTTGATGGCGATTCCATTGAGATGTCGTATGCCGCAAAGGGTGGCGGAAGCGAATGCTTCGGCGGTACAAGACACAGGATAGTTGCCTTTGCTGACGGCATTAAAGGAATAGAAAAATTTGTTATAGATTCCTTCGTAGCCTCGGCGAGAGCGGGTGCAGTCTGTCCGCCCTCGGTTCTTGGAATCGGCATTGGCGGAACCGCAAACGTAGCCGCAAATCTTGCTAAAGAGGCGGCGTGCCTCCGAACGGTCGGCTCAAGGCATCCAGACCCGATGTTTGCCAAGATCGAGGAGGATCTTTACCGAGCGCTCAATAGTCTTGGCATCGGCATTCTCGGTGCGGGCGGCAATACGTCGGTCCTTGCGGTAAACGTAGAATATGCATACACGCATATTGCAGGTATCGCCTGCGCTACCAGCACCAACTGCATGGTCGCTCGCAGAGCTTCAACCAAGATCGATGCAAACGAAAAAGTAACGGAGATGCAAAGCCCTATGTGGTTTGGCGACAGATAATACGGAATTTGTAAATAATTATTAACATACAGGAGCTATTATGGCAGAATATCATTTAACATCCCCTTTAAGCGAAGAAGATGTGAGAAAGCTCAAAATTGGTGATACGGTATATCTCAGCGGAAATGCTTTTACATGCCGCTCGAGGCTTCAGCGCTATATTTTTGACGAAGGAAATACACTACCATTCGACACCTCGGACAGAAATATTCTGATCCACAACGGCCCCATCGTCATAAAAGAAAACGGGAGCTGGAGGCTCGTGTCGTTTATGCCAACCTCAAGCATCAGATTCGAGAAATGGGGCGAGAAAAGTGTAAAAGAGTGGGGCCTGCGAATGATAGTCGGAAAAACCACTATGGGAGAGCAGACGGCACAGGCTATGAAAGAAATGGGCTGCGTTCACGTTTCCCCACGTTCGGTGAGCCCTAATCTTTGGATAGACTCTATTACGGTGGAGGACGTTTATCTTTTCGACGAGCTTGGAAGCATTGAAGCGGCTTGGTTCTTCAAGATTAATGAGCTCGGCCCCTTCATCGTAGATATTGATTCGGAAGGAAATAATTATTTCGACAGGCTTGACGAGAGCATAGCCGAGAGCAAAAAAAATGCACTCGAGCAGCTCGGAATAGGCGAGGAATTTAAATTCACAAAGCTGTATTGAGTTTTTAGTCACTGCATCTATTAAGAGGCACAACACAAAATTCAGTTGCCCGTTTGGGTGACTGAATTTTTTTCTTTTATTTGGGTGTGGGAGCTTTTAGGTTTTTCATTGCTCTGACGAGGCGCATAATAGTTAATTTCGCCTGCGGTTACTAAGATCGCTTTCTCCCTGCTTTGTCACCTTCGCATCGTGAATGACGTCCGCCGAAATACTTTCGCTCGCTCACCCACGAGCTACGCCATATGACCTGAGTAGTTGGGCACCAAGGGCGACGAGTGCGCCGGGATCAATCCGTCATCGTGATGGCGTCTCCGACCGACGAATAGATTATAACCCCCACTCTTCCCTCTAAGATCCATTCTCTATGGCTGTCAACGTCAGGCTTGCTGCAAGAATACCTTTCGCATTCTCTTCACACTCTCTCCCCTCGGTGAAAAACCAAAATGAGCGGAATTGGTTATTCTGCTTGATTTGTTTATATATTAGTGGTATAATGATGATGATATTTTTAGTTTAAGAAAGGGCAAGCAATGATCGTTAAGATTAACACACTTATAGGGGGCGACACTGTCGCTTATGCCAAGGAGGAGCTGATCCGCTGCCTCTCATCTATGGACGCTACGGTTGGCTTCGGTGAGGGGGGCGTTGAGCTGACGCTCGGTCTCTCGGAAGGTGACCCCGAGATAGACAGTATTGACATCAAGGTCGAGGGCGGATCGGGATATATCAAAGGAGCAAACCCGAGAGCCGTGCTGATCGCTGCATACCGTTTCCTTTATGAGCTTGGCTGTCGCTGGACCTACCCCGGCGTTGGCGGCGAGCATATACCGATGCGCAAGCTCGATGCCGAAGAGATCAACGTTGAGGTAAGAGAAACTCCCTCCAGGCGCTATCGCGGAATCTGCATTGAGGGCGCCGTTTCCGAACAGAACGTGCGTGATATGATAGAATTCATACCCCGCGTAGGCATGAACTCCTACTTCTTCCAGTTCTTCCGCCCGACGATCTTCTTTAACCGTTGGTACGGACACACGGGCAACCCCACCCTTGAAGGAAAGAACAAGAGCGCCGAGGAGATCGACGCTATACTCGCACGCCTCGTTGAGGAAACGAAGCTGCGCGGCCTCCTTAGGCACGGCGTTGGCCACGGGTGGACCTGCGTGCCCTTCGGGATCGAGGGCGAGGGCTGGAACAAGCTTGACGTCGACAGCCTGCCCCGTGAATACTTTGACATCGCCGCAGAGGTTGGCGGCAAGAGACAGGTTTGGGACGGAGTTCCGCTGAACACCAACCTTTGCTATTCGAGAGCGGACGTCAGAAGCAGGATGGCAGACGCCGTGGTTGACTACTGCAAAAAGAACCCCGACCTTGCGGCGCTCCACCTCTGGCTGGCAGACAGTCTGAACAACAACTGTGAGTGCCCCGCCTGCCGTGACACCCGCCCCTCCGACTACTACGTCATGCTGCTGAACGAGGTCGATGAAAAGCTGACTAAGCTTGGGCTTGATACGAAGGTCGTCTTCCTCATTTACGTTGACCTTTTATGGGCGCCCGAGCGTGAGAAGCTCAACAACCCCGACCGCTTCATCATGATGTTTGCGCCTATAACACGCACCTATGCACACACACTGAAGGAGGGCGTAGGCAGCGTAGCATCAAAGAAGACCCCCTTCGTCAGAAACAAGCTTGAGTTCCCTGCTGACGTTGGCACGAATATCGCATATCTCGAGGACTGGAAAAAGATCTTTTCGGGCACGGGCTTTATCTTTGACTATCATCTGATGTGGGACCACGCAACCGACCCCGGATATATGGCCATCTCAAGGACGCTCTTTGACGATATGAAGGACCTCGACTATATCGGCCTTGAGGGAATGATCAGCTGCCAGCTCTCGCGCACGGCGATGCCTACCGGACTCCCCGTTTACGGAATGGCACGTGCGCTGTGGGATAAGGACGCCGACTTTGAAGCTGTGACGGGCGAATACTTTGCCGCAGAATACGGCGAGAAGGCGGAGACCGTGCGCAGCTATCTTGAAGAGATCACAAGGATCTTCGACCCCAACTATTTAAGAAAGCCCTATCTCTCGGATGAGTGCGCCGCACGCTTTGACACCATACCCGACATGATAAAGAGCTTCCTTTTGGCTAACCCCGAGATCTCAACCTCCTCGAGCTACGAGCCCTACGCATCTCTTGCATACCACGCAGAGCTTTGCATCCGCCTCTCGAGGCTGCTCAGCGCCCTTGCAAGAGGTGAGGACACGACGGGCGTAAGAGCCGAGCTCAAGAGCTACGTCCACGGTATTGAGACCTCCGTTCAGGACAGGCTCGACGTCTGGAACTACTCGGACAATCTGATAGACGATCGCCTTAAGGACGTCAAGTGATGTGCTTGAACTGCATGAAATTAGCCAAGATTTGTAAATAACAATTTACTTATTCGTTAAACTCACGCAATATTTCGGATATATAATAAAAAGCCTGTCTCTCACGGCATAAAACCGCGAGAGACAGGCTTTTTTTGAGTTATGTGCTTTTTTCTCCTAAGAGGCTCGGTGTGAGCCCCTTAGGAAATAAACGATTTATGCGTATTCCTTACGCAATGGGGGTGATAGTAAGGGTAATGGTGACGGTGTCGTCTCCTCTATTACCGCTGCTATCCTTAGTGTATTCGAATTTGAGGCTGTCGCCTGCCGCAAGGGTGACGGTCTTGGTGCCGCTGTCCTCGCCGGATGCACCGCTTACCGTAGTAGTGGTAGCGCCGGAGACGGTCTCCTTAGCGGTGAACTTATCCCAGCCGGACTCGGAGGAGACATCGTAATTATAAGAAACCTCACAGCCGGTAAGGAAGGTGACGGTCATGGATGCGGTGGAAGATCCGACTCCCTTGTTGTTGCTTACGAGCGAGCCGTTTTTATCTACGAACTTATAGGAGCCGTAGGTAACCTCAGCAACCCTTACACCGTAGAGCGTGACGTTGCCCGAGATGGTGGTAGAGGTGAAGGGAGTGGTGTGAGCCTCATCCGTATACCATGCGTAAAGGCCTGTAGCGTCGGGAGAGAGGCTTGCGCCCATGGTTACGGTTTCACCAGAGCTGTAGGAAAGGTTGACGTTCTCAATACCGTCGCCATATACGAGAGTAACCGTGCAGACCATCGACCACTTTGCGTAGTAGGTCATATCGCTGTTATCCTCGTACCAGTATACCTGGCCGCCGGTGAAGTCAGCAGAGGTGTACCAGCCCTCGAACTTGAAGCCGGGCTGATCGATGCCGGAGGGGAGACGGTAATCAGCGTTATACTCAACCTCGACGCTGTCGATAGTGAAGCCGTCGATGCCGGTGACGAAGCTGATGGTGTACTTGATGTGCTGGATGGTGTAGGTTCCCTCGCCGATGACTACGTTGTAGTAAGCGTCTCCGATCACGAGCTGAAGATTGTTGCCGTCGACGGTGTAGGTGAAGGAAGCACTGTCAAGTCCCATAGCCGCGTTGGTTATAGTTCCTGCGCCGTAGCCGTTAAGAACGAGAGGATCGTTCTCGCCTTCGGTGTAGTAGGTGCCACCGATGCCGTCGTTGATCTTTTGGATGAGGCCCTTGCCGGACTCCTTAGCGAAGTAAGCGATGAGGTTGCCCTCTCTGTCGTAAACGGAAAGATTAGATGCAAGGTAAGTCTGATTTGCAGCTACCTCGCCGTCATCGGACGTCCAGGTAACTCCGGTGTAGATACGGTCGTTGAACATGAAGTAGTTAACAACGCCTGCATCACACTGAATTGCACCAAGCTTGGTCTTACCGCCATTCCAGTAGCAGCCATCTGTACTGCTGCACTTGAAGGTTGTGCCGGGTGCGTAAACGTAAACGTCGTTGCCCATAGTTGTTGCGGAATTAGCGCTATAGTTAAAGATCATTACGCCTGTTGCCGCATCGAAGATACCAAGAGAATACTTAGAATCTTCGGTATAGAGCTTAAATACACCGGTTTCGGGATCGTATTCTCTGATCTGACCCTTGGTTTTACCTGTAACGTTACCAAGTGCGTCGATAACGATTGTAACGAGGGAAGAACCGCCGGAGTTAGTGTTGCCGACAGCGGTGCTGCCGTAAACGTTCGCTCCTGCGTAGCTGCCGAACATAGGATGAGCGTCGATCCACTTAGCGTAAACGGTGATGCTCTCGGAGATGGGAGCGGCGGTGTAAGCTACGGTGCAATCAGCGTCGGTGAACCAGCCGCTGAACGCCTTGCCGTTAGTGTAAGCGGGGTCGGTGAGCACGGGAGTGTCGCCTGCGCCGTAGTAATCGATTACGGTGTCAATGCCGTTGCCGTAAACGATGGTTACGCTAAGCATGGGATCCCACTTAGCAACGAGAGTTACGCTCTTGTCGCTTACGAATGCGCTAGCGTCTACGATGGTCTGGCTATCGTCGCCCTGTACGTACCAGCCTCTGAAGACGAAGCCGGTCTCGGTGAGGGTGGGAAGAACGGAGGGAACGTTTGCAAATGCGTCCATCGCAGCAGCAGAGCCGTGGTCGGTCACGAAGGTAAGAACGACGGGAACGGGAGCTGCGGTGTAGGTGCGCTCTGCCTTGTCAAGCGTTACGATGTAGAACATATAGACGGAGCCGTCCTCGTTGTAGAGATATGCGGAGAAGGTTCCGTTTTCGTTTGCGGTGTAGTCGCCCTTAAGGCCTGCGACCTCGAGAGTGCCGTAGCCGGAGACGACGACGTCGCCCTGCTCGCCGCTGTAGGTGCCCTCAAAGCCGTCAAGCTCGCACATGGTCTCGCCGTTGTATGCGAAGTAAGCGATGAGATCGCCCTCTGCGTCACGGACGTAGAGCATAGAGGACTGATAGCAAGCATCTCCTGCTACTGCGTTGCCCTCTGCATCCTCGAAGGATACGCCGAAGTATACCTGATTGTTGTTTACGAAGATGGTGTAGCTGGTTTCCTCATCGAGGGTGTAGACGATGCAAGCAGTCTTACCGCCGTTCCAATAGGAAGCGAAGATCTTGGTTGCGATGCTCTTCGTATCGAAGGGGTTAAGAAGGAAGAACTCCTCCATATCTACGTCACCGTCCTTGTAGTTAACAAGGATGATGCCGGTCTCCTTATCGATGAAGCCCTTATAGGCCTTCGTGCCGCAATTGAATACGAGAGAGCCCGTCTCGGGATCGTAATCGGTGATGGAGATCTCGCCGGTTGCGAAGGGATAGCTCGTCTTAGGCGACTTACCGTCGGGATCGATGGTGAAGTTAGCCGCCGTACGGGTGTACGCCTTGATAAGATCGGTCAGGTTACTGTCATTATTTCTCTCAAGCTCGGTGACAGTATAGTTGAGGTTGTAGATGGGAGCCTCGGACCACTTAGCATATATAGTGATGCTGGAGGTGACGGCGGAGCCGCTGGTCCACTCGGTTCCCTCGCTGAACTCAGCGGTGGTGAACCAACCGTCGAACTTATGCTTAGCGTAGGTGGGGTTATCGACAGTTGCGATCTCGCCCTCGCCATATACAAGCTCGATGCTTTCGGTTACGGTGTCGTTATAAACGACGTTGACGGTATATCTGACCTTCCAGATAGCTACGAGAGTTACGTCGCCGGTGGGAACGTAAGCGTCAGCAACGGGGGTCATAGTCTCGTCGCCCTGTACGTACCAGCCACGGAATACGAAGTCGCTATGGGTCAGGGTAGGAAGAGCAACTGCGATGTTGATATTGACGGAGCCGATCTGCTCAAGCTCAACCTCCTTGCCTGCTGCGTCGAGGACGACGTTTGCCATAGGCTTGGTGAGCGTGCAGGTCTTAGCGGCGGTGTCAAGGGTCAATACGTAGTACTCGGTGTTTACGCCGTCGACTGCGAAGTAAACGTCGAAGCCGTTTGCAGTCTCGGTGTAGGTTCCGGTCTTGCCTGCGTATACGATGGTGCCGGTTCCGTCGAGGATAACGGTCTCATCACCCATAGCGTAGCTGCCGTAGTAAGCGTCGAGCGCCGCAGTGTTGTTGTTATTCGCGAAGGAGGAGCCGACAGAGGTTACTGCAACGATAGTTGCACCGGTCTTGTTATCCTTAACGACGACAGTCTTAGCATCCTTAACGGTTGCGGGAGTGAGAAGCTCGCCGGTGGTGGTTGCTATAGTAACGTCGTTATAGATGTGGTTGTTGTAAAGGAAGATGGTGGTGTTCTCGCCGAGCTTGGTTGCCACGGTGATGAACTGTGCGTAGTAGCCGTAATCGGTGCTACCGGGGGTCTTGGGAGCCTTTACACCGTAGCATGCGGTTACCACACCGTTCGTAGCCTCGGTATAGCGGCTGTAGAGATAGTAATCGTTGCCGATATCGTAGTTATTGTAAATGCCTGCAATGATTCCGGTCTCTGCATCGAAATAGAAGGTGTAGGTCGTCGTATCAGTAGCGGACTTCTTCCACTGAACTACCTGGGTCTCGGGATCGTAGGAAACGATGATACCGGTCTTAAGGCCGGACATATTGCCGTTTTCGTCGATCGTGAGGGGAGTCTTGGAGGAGTTGCCGTAGCCTGCATTCCAGATCTCAACGCCCCAATAGGTGCCGTAGTATGCGGGAAGGGCATTCCACTTTGCGATGATGGTTGCGTCGGTGTCGTCAGCGGTGATGGTGGTTTCAAGGTCGAGTGCGAAGTCCTCCTCGTCAAGCTCGCCGTTTGCGTTTGCGTCAACGTACCATGCGTCGAACCTTCTGGAGTTTTCAACGTCGAGTCCATAAGCGGGAAGGAAGTCGCCGATGACGTCGCCCTCGCCAAGGTAAAGCACGGATGCATCGCCGTCAGCAACGCCGATGAGGTAGATAACGACCTTGGACTTCCACTGAGCGTAAAGGGTTACGTCAGAGGTGGGAACGAAGGCTGCCTCAACGGGCTGAGTGCAATCCGCATCATAGAACCAGCCCTTGAAGGTCATGGTTTCATGAGTGTAGGTGGGAAGGGTCTGAGGAACGTTCTTGTTATACTCGATGGGCGCCTGCTCAGCATATCCACCGGTTACGAAGCTTACGGTGACCTTAGGCATGCTTGCGGTGTAGGTGCCCTCGCCGAGGGTCACGGTGTAGAAGTGAGTGACGTTTCCGTCAGCGTCCTTAAGATATACGTTAAGGTCGTGAGAATCGCCATCAGCTGCCTGAACGTAGCTGCCGGCGGTGCCGCCGAGAGTAAGCGTGCCGAAGCCGGATACGACGAGCTCGCCCATATCGCCGGTGTAGCTGCCCTCGAAGCCGTCAAGAGCATTCTGCTTTTCGCCGTCGTAGCCGTAGGATGCGATAAGTGCGCCGTTTGCATCCTTAATATAAACGCAGGGTGCGTTGTAGCAAGCGTCAGCGCTTACGGCATTTCCTGCCATATCGGTGAAGCTAACGCCGATATACGCTCTCTCGCTCGTGCAGTATACGTTGTAGGAGGTGCCGTTTACAGTATAGGTAATTGCCATAGCATTACCGTTCCAGGAGGAAGCCTGTGCAGCGTCGGAGGAGGGCTCTGCCTCGAAGGGAGTATAGAGCACTACGTAATCGAAAGCACTGTTTCTCGCACGGACGATGATGCCGGTAGCAAAATCAACGTATGCCGCATATGTAGTGTAGCTCTCGTAGTTGGGAACGGGGTCAGCAAGAGCGTTGCCGTCCGCATCAGTAGAGATAATGTCGTAGATGGTGACGTTGATCCTGCCTGTTTCGGGATCTACCATCGTGATCTGAGTGAAGCCGCGGTAAGGATAAGAGGTGCAGAAGCCGAAGCCATTCTCATCAAGGGTGAGAGTAGCGCCGCTCCAGGTGTCCTGAGCAACGGTTACCTTGTTGCTGTCCTCAAGCTCGCCGTCAAAGACGAGGTTGGCGTAGGTCTTTCCGTCATAGGGAGCGACCAGCTTTGCGATCTCTGCAGTATAGGTGCCGTAAAGCAGAGAGGTGTAGGTCATCTCGCCCTTTGCATTGTAGATTGCGAGGGTGGTAACCTCAGCCGTCCATACGGTGGTGTCGGTAAGCTTAGGAACTGCGCCGGTCTCCTTGTCGCCGCAAGCGCACTCGCGCTCAGCGGAGCCCTCAGCGGTCTCGGTGGGAGCGGTGATGACCGTCCAAGCACCGTAGGAGTGATCGGGAGTCTTTGCAAGGGTTACCTTCACGCTGCCATAAAGAGCGGAGGTGTAGGTCTTCTCACCAAGAGTAAGGTGAGTAGGAGCTACGGTAACCTCAGCTGCCCAGACGGTAGCATCGGTAAGAACGGGGATAACGCCGGTCTCCTTTTCGCCGCAAGCGCACTCACGCTCGGCGGAGCCCTCTACGGTCTCGGTTGCCTGGGTGATAACTACCCATGCGCCGTAGCCGTGATCCGAATTCTTAGGAAGGGATACCTTTACCGTGCCGTAAAGAGCGGAGGTGTAGGTCTTCTCGCCCTCCTCAAGATGAGAGGGAGCCTTGGTGATCTCAGCGGTCCAAACGGTTGCGTCGGTGAGAACGGGGATAACGCCGGTCTCCTTGTCGCCGCATGCGCACTCGCGCTCAGCGGAGCCCTCTGCGGTCTCGGTTGCCTGGGTGATAACAACCCATGCGCCGTGGCTGTGCTCAGTGGTCTTTGCAAGAGTTACCTTAACGGTGCCGTAAAGAGCGGAGGTATAGGTCTTCTCGCCCTCTTCAAGGTGAGAGGGAGCCTTGGTGATCTCAGCGGTCCAAACGGTTGCGTCGGTGAGAACGGGAATAACGCCGGTCTCCTTGTCGCCGCAAGCGCACTCACGCTCAGCGGAGCCCTCTGCGGTCTCGGTTGCCTGAGTAATTACTACCCATGCGCCGTGGCTGTGCTCGGTAGTCTTTGCAAGAGTTACCTTAACGGTGCCATAAAGAGCGGAGGTATAGGTCTTCTCACCAAGAGTAAGGTGAGTAGGAGCTACGGTAACCTCAGCGGTCCAAACGGTTGCGTCGGTGAGAACGGGGATTACGCCGGTCTCCTTGTCGCCGCAAGCGCACTCGCGCTCAGCGGAGCCCTCTGCGGTCTCGGTTGCCTGGGTGATAACAACCCATGCGCCGAAGCTGTGGTCAGCAGTCTTTGCGATAGCGACCTTAACGCTGCCGTAAAGAGCGGAGGTGTAGGTCTTTTCGCCCTCCTCAAGATGAGTGGGAGCCTTTGTTACCTCGGATGACCATACGGTAGCATCGGAGAGTGCGGGTACGACGACGGTTTCGGTTGCGCCGCATGCGCAGGATCTCTCTGCTGCACCTTCAGCCGCCTCGGTAGGCTCGGTGGTAAGGGTGTAGGTCCATTCGTGAGGAATAACGTCAGACTCGATCTCCACGGATCCGTAAACGGAGGTGTAGACCGTGAGACCCTTGTCAACGTGAGTTGCGGGGGTTTCAGTCTTTGTCCAAACCGAAGAATCGGTTAAAGCCGGAATGACAAACTTTCTCGAATCTTCACATTCGCATTTGCCAATGGCAATACCGGTGTCCTGTTCGGTCGGCGGTGTCTGAATGGTCCAGCCAGCATATTCATGCTCGTGCTCGTCCTTGGGGCCGAAGATGTCCCCGAGAGATTCACAGGAGGTGAACAATGCAACCAGCATTAACGTCAAAACAAGCATCGCCAAAATTTTCTTTGCGTTCATTGTTTTTTTCTCCTTTATTAACTGAGGATGTGGAAGCGCTTTGGCATAGGTCGTCCGGCACTGACTACTGCTATGACAAGGAGCTTCCCTCCTCATAAATAACTAATGATGTCTTAAGCTGTGGATTTTTAGTAAATATCATCCGAGAGTAAGCACGGCGCCGATCGAGATATAGCCGTGCGCATCGTCGGGAAGGTTTGTGGAATTCAGCTTGAGCTGATTTACGGATATCACGTCCTCCACGTAGAAGGTGAAGCTGATGCCACCGACGGAAACGGTAAGCATATCAGCAGAAACCGAATAGGTCGCAGGATTTGCGTCAGAGGTGACGAATACGGGCGAATAGGTATCGACCGTGCATCCGTCGGTTGCGCTGTCGTGCGAGGGTGATGTGGAGGTGATAGTGACCTTGCCATCCTCAAGGAAGGCGAAGGTGGTCGAGGCATCGTAGATCACGCCGTCGCAGACGAACTTGTAGCTGACGCCAAAGCTCTTTCCTACGAAGCTTGCGGCTCCGAAGGGGAGCGCCTCCTCAGTGTAGGTGTAGCTTTCGGTGTCAACGAGGAAGCCGTGAAGGCCGGTGAAATTAACGACGATCCATTTACCGTTTCGGCGGTAGCTGCCGACGTTATCGCCGAGGGTCGCCTTGCCGAAGCCGTCGAGGACGAGGTCGTCCTTGCCCTCCGAGGTATAGGTGCCTCGCCACGGGTCGGACTCGGTCAGTCCCTGAGAGGGGCTGCCCCAGCTGTTGACCTTAACGTAGACGGTTTTGCTTGCGGATTCTACCTTAAGGATCGCACCGACCACGAAGGGGCTGTCGGTGCCCAGGCAGGTTACGCTCGCCTCCTCTCCGATGCCGGAGAGAGATGCTGCAAGGCGGTATATGGTTTTGCCGCCGACGGTGAAGGCACGAAGCACTGCACCGCTACAGCCTGCAACCGCTGCCGAGCCGGTCGTGTAAAGCTCGGTGAAGTTAGCGGCGCCCGATGAGGTGACCTTGATGACACCGTCGTGAAGCATGCCGCCGCGAAGAGCGATCATACTGCCGTCGGGAGCGTAGGCTCTGCCGCTGAACTCACTGTTCTCTGCCCCGAAGGTTGCAAGGCCTGCATAGGTGACATCACCGATGCTGAGCTTGATACGTCCGTAGAGATCGAGCGAGAAAAAGCTGTTCTGGAAGAGGATGCCCTGGCCGAAGATCTGTGCTATGGGAGCCTCGGTCGCCAGAGATGAAAGGATCTGAACCGTATAATAGGACGTCACCTTCTCACCGCCGACCGAAACGGTTACTGCAAAGCGGTAGAAGCCGGGCGCTGTCCACTTAACGGTGTTTGTGGTGAGGCAAGCCTTCTTATCCGTATCGCTCATTACGCCATCCTTGGTGGTAATGGATATGCGCTGATAGAACTCGTCCTTAGCCTTGGTGCCTGCGCCGATCTGAAGCGTTTCCATATCCACTATAGCACCGTCAACGATGACGCTGTTGCGCCAGACCGCTCCCACCTCGCAGACGTCTGCAAATGACTTTGCCGTAAGCAGGTTGCCAAGCGGATGGGTGTAAAGCACGGCGCCCTTTCCGTGAGTGAAGGTGGGGATAGTGTCAAGATACGTGATATGAAGCTCCTGCCCTATCAGCTCATAGGCAAGCTCGGTCACCGTGTATGACTTCTTATTAAAATTGATAACGCCGTGGCCGTAGCCGTTCAGGAAGATATACATATCTCCAAGCTCGTAGAAGCCGAACAGGCTATCCCTCTCTACGAGCGTGAAGCTGTGAGCCGCCTCGTCTATCATAAAGTAATAGGAATAAGGCTCGTATTCATCATCTGCATAATCGTAGAGGATGAGCGAGGAGGCAGCCTCGTTTACTCCACCGTACTTCATACGGTAGAAGGACTGCATATCGGTGGTGAGGAGCTTTACTCCGTCCACCCAGAGGGTATAATGTCCATAATTGTTTACTTTTAACTGAGCTTCCTTGCCTTCTACGGTTCCCGTAAAGGTTTGGTTAGCCCAGATCTTGTTGATCTCATCCTCTTTATTGATCTTTCCTGCCTTTGAAGAAAGGATGGTGAATTCATAGGTGATGCCATCGAGGGTTATCTGTGCTACGTCGCCGACGGCGGCGCTCTCAAAGCCGGAGCCGACCTCAGCCACGCCCCAGGTGTTGACGTAGACGGTGTCGGAGGAGATCTTCGAGACGAGATGCACCTTCTGTCCGTACCAGACGGAGGGCTCGCCCTTGGTTGAGGTGAGATAGAAGAGATCTATGCTGTAATGAGCACCGGTTGCAGAATCAAGCACGTAGCTGCTCGTCTGATCCACGGTGAAGCGCTTCTCGACCGTCCAATCCCTCTCGTGGAAATAAACTGCGGGGCGCTTTTCATTACTGTAGCTGAGCTTAATGGAGTTTTCGGGATCTACGGTGACGACGCCGTCATCGTAGTGGAGAGTGTGTAAGAAGGAATAATACCGAATTGTAAACGTACGCTCGTCGATAGCCGAGACGATGGGACAGCTCCTGCCCTGCATCATAACCGTTCCGTCGGAGCGGATGATAAGGTCTGCAAGCTGCTTCGCCTTCTCGCCCGACTCGATATAGCCGTCACCGTCCTCGCTGTCTGCGGTTCCGATGGTGGTGAGCTTGGTGTGATAGGTGCCAAGCATCTCGTCGTCAAGCACGACGACGGTCGCCTCGGTATGTATGCCTCGGTAGACGAGAGAAGCGGTGTAGGTGCCTGCCTTAAAGACGTCGACCTTGCCCGAGATCATATCGTAGGTTACGGGCACGGGCTTGCCTGCCTCGGTTATGTGGAACAGATCCTTAACGAGAAGGGGGCTGCCCACGAAGACCTGAGCGCCGTCGGCGGTGATGCTGATATCAGCCTCAACACGCAGGCTATACGAAAGCTCGATAGGCTCGCTTTCGGGTCCGTTTACGTAAACGGCAACTCGCACCTCCTGATCCGCCACGCTTGTAAAGTCGATGGGCTCCGACAGCACCTCTGCATAGCAGGATATGATGTCTACGTGGTTGGGATTCGTGGTGAAGGTCTGATTGATGCCGTTGATCTTGACGAAGAGGTTGTTAAATACGTTATAGGACGTCGTTCCTATACCGAGGAGCAGCGAGGGCGCCTTTACCGACGCCTCGTAGGCAACGTCGGAGACGGTGTAGGTGATGGTTTTGGTGACGTTCTCGTATTTTGCAACGCCTGCAAGACCGGAGAGTGGCGTTTCGTTATATTTGATGGTGAGTGTTACGGGGTAGTCGCCGACCGTGTTGAAATCAACTGCGGAAAGATCGAAGCAGCTGATCGGGATCTCGGTAAAGCGCACGCCGTTTATGATGACGGTAACGTCGTTTTCAAAGGGATAATCCGCAACAGAGGTGCCCTTACGGACGGTAACGCCGTCGGGAGCGAGGATCACTACGCCGCCCTTTACCTCGACCTCTGCCACCACGGGCTCGTGATCGGGATAGTTAAGGGTTATGGGATAGACGCCCTCGGCGGTGTAATCAATGCTGCCGGTGATATAGCGCACGGGCGCTTCGAGAACGGTGTCGCCCTTCCTTATTTCAAATAAAGAAGCAAGGTCGATTGGTGCGCCATTCGGATAGGTTACGATGTTTTTTGCTCTGATAGAGATCTTTTGCTCCTCCACGATACGGATAAGGCATTCGCTCGCTGCGGAGGTGCCGTCATACGTATGGGCGAATAAGACCTTATAGACTCCGCCGATCTCTGCACTCTCCAAAGCCGATATATCGATCATATCTGACGTGACACGGACGGGAGCGCCGTCGATAAACAGCGAGAAGAGCGAGGTGAAGTCAAACTCCGCAAGCTCGGAGAGTGTGAGCGACAATTCACGGTAGGCGGGGATCGCCTCAACCCAGTGATTTGGCACAACGGTGACGGATAGAGTCCTTGAGATGCCGCCAAAGCTGACGGTATACTCATATACACCGGGCTCGGCCGTAAGGTCGGTGGTTATCATCTCGTCGGTGATAGCTACCGTCTCGCCGTCCTTTTCTGCCGTAAAGAGCGACTTGAAGTCGTATGCTGCCAACTCGGACTGGCTAAGATCGACGCTATCCTCGGAAAGAGTGAGCGAATATACCGTAGCAATGACCTCTACGGTAACAGATGCCTCCTTGCCGCCGTAGGTGCAGTAGACGGTGTATTCTCCGGGGGTGGTGCTAACGGCGTTCTTGTCGATATACTCGGCTAAAACGCTGACCTCTACGCCCTCATCGGTGATCTTGAAGAGCGCCGTGAAGTCGTAATCGGATACCGCCTCGTCCTTGATAGCGACCGAGCTGACCAGGCTCTCCACCGACACGCCGAGCGGCGTGTCAGCGGGTGGGTCGGTCGGGATGTCAGGAGTCGGGGGAACGGTCGGCTTGTCGGTGTCCGTCGGATTTTCATCATCATTCGGCGGACCGTCGTCGTCCGGCTTTTCCCAGAACATACACGAGGTAAAAATAAGGATACACAGCACGCATAAGAGTGCGGCCTTTAGTAGTTTTTTCATAAAACTTCCCCTTTGTTGGTGTAGATAAACCACAAGGGCTTATTTTTGATGTGAGCTAAACGCTGAAAGCAGCTGATCACATCGGAGTCTGGAGATCGCAGATATATACCCAGAGATACTTGGTGTGGTTGTTTTCGATAACGATCTTAATGCCGCTCTCGTGAATGAGAGTTACGTAGCGGTCTGCTCTTCCGCTCTCGCCGCCAGACATATCGGTGTTAGCTGCGGAGAGGGTGAAGCCGTACTTAGCAAGCTCGTCGATGACCGCCTGCATAAGCTCCTCGTAGTTTGTGATCTTTGCATTCTCGTCAAACTCGGTGCTGTGGGTGGTGATGCTCATATAGCCGTGGTTCTCACCGTTGACCTCCTTCCAATTATAGAAGGGGCCGCTGATGTTGTCGCCGAAGAGCTTCATAAGAACCTCGGGAGAGGGCACGTTTGCCGAAGCCTCGCCAAGGATGCCCTGAAGCACGACGTCAGCAGTTGCGGTATGACCTGCGTGGTTGTAGGTGCCACTTGCCTCATCGTAGCAGCCGTAGTTCTTGCAAAGGGTGGTGTAAAGGTGATAGTAATCGTCGAGAGTGTACTGGCTCCAAGCAGTTTCGGGAACTCTCGGACGGTAGTTGTCAAATGCGCCATCTGCGATAGCGGTGGTGCCGACCTTCTCGTAGGAAACGACGCAAGAGCCGCTGTATACGCCGCCAAGATCGTAGGGGAACTGAACCGAGATGAGGTTTCCGTCCTCGTCGACCTTAACGCTGAGGAGCATTGCGGAGGTTGCAGCCGCATCGTCTGCATAGCTGTAAGCGCAGAGCTCCATAGCAACCTCTCTGGTTATAGCCGCCTCACGGAGCGCAAATGTATACTCATATTTACCTGTATCGACGTTCATCATCATTCCGGTGAGGCGGAAGATGCTTGCGGATACGTCGAAGTCGGGCATGATATCAAAGATGCTGCCCTCAACCTTCTTGGTTCCGTAGAGGCCGTTTGCATCCGACTCGAACTCGTCGTAGGTGCCGTCGCTATTCTGCTTATAGCCGGAATACTCGGTGTGATAGTTCTTGCCGTCGAGGCTGTAATTATACTTACCGGTAACGCCGATGACGATAGCCTCGGGGGTTACAAGGCCAACGGAGCCTGCGGTGCCGGTGGCGGTGACGGTGTTCTGATAAGGATGAGAGACGGAACCGGTGGAGGAGGAAGCAACGCTGCCTGCGCCGCCGATGCTGGAGAGCTCGTAGTCGCCGGTGTCGGGCATTGCGTTCATTCTGTCAACGACACGGAAGGTGTAATTCTCTGCATCCTTCATCTGATCGAGAGCAGCCTGAAGCTTATCTGCATACTCGGGAGCAGTGTAAGGAGCGGGATCGGGAACGACGGTGGTGCCAACGTTCGAGAAGGAGACGGAAACGGTGGTATACTCGGTAGCTACGGGATTCTCGGGGTCGTCGCCGATCATAATTACGGCGGTCTGTGCCATGAGTTTGGTGATGGCGCCGTTCTCTACGTAGAGATAAAGCTCCATGAAGGTGTCCTCGTTGCCGAGGATGGGAGTGAGAGAGAATGCGAAGTAGGTCATCAGATACATATCGTCAACGCTCTCGGGATCGATGGCATACTTATATACGTCGTTCTCTACGTCATAGGTGAACTTGTTGACGTTGAGGTTGCCGAGGTGGTTCCAGAGGTGCTGGCTCTCCCAGACTGCGGGATAGCTCATATAGTCCTTGATGGACTTAGCGTAGACCTGATTGTTCTTGTCGATGATCATCTCGAGCATCTCGTGGCCGGAGTTGCCGTTCATATCCTTAACTCCGTCCTTATCGCCTCTGCGATAGTTGCTTACGATAACGTTCTTCGAGCCCTGGTGATTCCAGCTGCCCTTCCAGGCGCCGTCAGCCATCTCGATGGTGAACTCGTAGATCTCGTTAGAGCTGTTTGCGGGGGTGTTGATATCGTTATAAACGTCGGTTACCGTTCCGGAAACGGTGATGCTTGCGTTGCCGACTGCGACGAGCATATCGGAGGTGAGCTCACCTACTCTGCCGTCAACGACGGGCGCCTTAGCTATAAGCGTCTTGGTTGCTTTTACAGTGTTGCTTTCAACAGAGGTGGCGGTTACGGTAATGATGGTGTCGATGGTGATGTCGCCGACCATAGTTACAAGTCCGTTTTCATCAACGGTAACCACGTCGGGGTGAGAGACAGACCAGGTTACCTGGGTGTTCTTAGCGCCGGTAACGCGTGCGGTGACCTGCACGGTCTCGCCCTTTGCGATCTGAGACTTTGATGCTGACATCTCGATCTTGACAAGGTCCTGTGCGGGGGGAACTACGGGATCGTCGCCATCGTCGGGAGGAGTGGGAACGTCGCCATCGCCGGGATTTTCGTCATCGGGAACCTGGTTGAAGCAGGCAGTGAACGTCGGCAGAACCATCATAAATACAAGGATGAGCGCCAACAGACGGATAATTAAGTTTTTCATCTTTTTGTACCTTTCTTATACCTTTCCTTTTTTAGTACTGTTATTCGATCCATACATAAATGGTAAAGTCCAAACTAACGTCAAGAGGAGAAATATGTAAATTACCCTTTACAAATTCGCCTCGTGCGTTGCGTGTGAAGCCTTCCTCAACGAGGAATTCGTTAACCTTTGCGAGTGAGTCGTCGATTGAATAATCCATATCGAGGGGCACGTCGTAGTAGAATACTATCGCCGGCTTTGCGGAATCCGAGCCGCTCGGCAGATGGAAGGTCGTGAGGCCAAAGCCGTAGGTGTCGCCGAGGACGGCGCCGAAGAACGGAAGCTTTTGTGCCATATCGGGATCACCAAAGAATTCCACGAGAGCTAGGTCTGCCCTCATCTCCTTATCCTCCTCGATGGAGCTTTCATCATTTGACATAATGATCGTCAGCTCGTTCCACTTTGTGGGGATCTCACGGTGCTCGAATGCGGGAGCCTCGAGCTTTTCGGCCTCCTCGTCATCGACCTTAGCTGTGCCGAAATCACTGTATTTGATCTCGACGACGCCGTAAATGCTTCCAATATAGAAATAGAAGCAAGCCTCGGTGATGATGTAGCCGATGCCGTCCACCTCCTCAACGACCACGAAGGGCGTGAAGGTTTCGGTGGAGGAGAGATAGCCCGTAGTAGCGAAGATGCCGTACAGCTGGATATCGTTGCCAACTCCGTAATAGAAGGTGGAGGCAACCGCCGACATCGGAGCGTCGACGTAATAGGTGATGGACTTGACCTCATCGGTGTCCTCGTCCTTTTCCTCATAGTAGGAGGTGAAGATCTCTGCTGCGAACTTGAAGGTCGGCTTAGTTGCGTCAAAGCTTCCGCTCCAGGCACGGGTTGCGTTAAAGCTGCCCTCGCCGTTTGAATAGAAGGCGTTGTAGAGCGTGTCGCTGACCTTGAGATAGCCGTAGGGAGCCTCGGTGTAGGTTCTGATCTCCTGACCGTCGCTGCTGTACTTTACGTTAAAGGGATCGAAGTAGCAAAGGTCGTCGGTGACTGTTTCGGTGAAGCCCGAGACAACGTATCCGTTTGAGAGATAGGATGCCGTGGTTTCAACGAAATCGAGAGTGTAGTTGGTTTGGCTTTGCATATTGGCGATCGCCTCGATGAGGGGATCGTGGTTGCCATCGGGGTCGGTCGGATACTTTGAGATCGTCGGAACCTCTACGGTCTCGCCGAAGTTGACGGCTACGGTAAGCTCCTGGACGGCACGGTAGCCGCTCGCTATACCGTAATCGCTCGCCGAGAGTGCGCGGATGCCCATGATCTCTCCGTCCTCAATGATGAGCGAGAGGCTTACAGCCTTGAAGTCGTAGGGATTTGCGGCTGCGACCATTCGCTGAGGAAGGTCCTCGTCCGAGCCAACGTACTCGTAGCACCACTTTTCCTCATTAAACTCGAAGTCGGAGACGGTGAGGCCGACGAAGTTGTTGTATAGACCGGAGTCTATCCAGGTGACCTTACTGCCGTTTTCGTCGAGCATGGGAGCGTATTCCTCGTTGTTTTCGAAGCTTACGCCGACCTGAGAGGCGATGCCGTTATCGTTTTTGAAATAGAGCTGAGAGACGATGCCGAGATCGAGGTTATCGTATTCCGCATACCAATGCTCGCCGTCGAGCGAGGTCTTGACGGTGGTGGAGGAGGACATATAGAACTTCTCCATCACGCCTATGGTATAGAGCGAAATGTTGATAAAGCCCTCGAAGCCGAGCTTCGTCTGAGTTGCCAGAAGGTCGATCATATCCTGGGTAAGCTCGGGGGGAGTCAATACCGTGATGACCTTAGAGCCGTAGCAGGATTCGTCAGCCAAGCTGGTGGCACGCACCTCGACGATGCCGCCCTCGTTAAGCGACTTGGCACTGAGCTTGCCCGAGATGGCGTCAAGCTCTACCAGCTCGCCGCCGCTCACCACCGTCCACATGACCGTCTGATCCTCGGTGCCGGAAACGGTTGCCGAAAGTGTGATCGGCGTTCCGTAGCGGACCTCGGACTTGCCGCTGATGGCAACGGCTATATCCGGCGTCGTGTCAACGGGGGGGACGTAAGGAACCCGGTAGGTGCCCTCCTCGGAGGGAGGAGAGCTGAGATATCCATCTGCGTTTGCAACGACGGAATAGGTGAAGTCCACCTTCAGGCTCGTTACCTGATAGGAATTAGTTTCGGTCTCGTAGCTCTTATCGTTTATAGTGACAGTATAGCTCTCGGCGCCTTCAACCGCATCCCAGGTGATAAGACCGGTGTCGGAGAGGCTGACGTTAGTGG
This sequence comes from Clostridia bacterium, assembly GCA_017501245.1. GTDB lineage: Bacteria > Bacillota > Clostridia > Oscillospirales > CAG-272 > UBA1740. Next base: position 50,583 of record JAFVXI010000025.1, on the reverse strand, counting down.
GAGCTGACAGAGCCTTCGGCTCGGTAACACAGGAGGCTAGAGATGCGAGCGCAAGCGCTAAAACAAGAATAATGCTAACAATTCTTTTCATTATTCATCATCTCCTTCCTCATTTACTTCATTTGCGTTGATTTCTTCGTCGTTGCCTTCGTCGGGCTCTTCGGTCTCTATGATCTCGGGCTCGACGTCGTTTTCGATGGCTTCGACATCCTCGTTACCTTCTGTGGACACAGATCCATCCACAGCCTCGGACGCCTTGTCGGTGCCTACTCTTCTCTTCCTAATTACTAAGAAGAATACGCAAGCGCCGGCTGCTATTACCGCTACCGCAGATGCGGCGATGATAACGCCGACCCAGGGGAACTCGGGTGCGGGTGTGTCGGCAGGGGTGTCGCCGGGGACGTCAGGATCCTCGGAGGGTACGTCCTGCTCGTAAGCGGAAAGAAGCGCCGTGTATTTAGTGAGATCAAGCAGCAGCTTGTCTGCGGGCTTAAGAGCCGCTATCGATGCCTTTAACGCATCCATCGTCGCCTTCAGCTCGCCGGTATATGCGTCGGGGAGAGCGAGGATGTCCGCCTGGAGCTTCTGGAGTGCGGGAGATGCGCTCTGAAGCTTGATGCTGTTCAGCCTTGCCTTAGCATTCTGAACGGCGAGGGTCATCTCCTGCCAGCGCTGCTCGGTATAGCCGAACTGGGTGTAATCCTGCTTCAAGGCATTGAGAGCGACGACTGCGGAATTTATGAGAGCCTCGTGCTTGACCGTGATCTCGATGATACCCTCGATCTCGGTGGCGTGATCTATGAAATCTCTTGTGGTTTTATCCATTGCGACGTAGCTGCTATGCTCCGCATCCTCAGCCTTGCCGAATACAGCGAGATAAATGATGCCGTCGTAGCCCTCAACGTCGGTGTTGGAGGGTAAGATCATCTTGATGGGCTCTTTTTTGCCCGCAAGATCGATGAAGGTGTAGTAGCACAGCTCAAGCTCAAATACGTCGTAGTAGTTCTGCAAGAGGCTGAAGCCGGGGTCATCCTCGTCGAGCTTAGCGTCGGGGATGTAGGAGCTTTCAAGCGCAGGAGCGACGAAGGATCGGAACTCAACGCACTCGAGAGCGTCGAAGCCATAGAAGGCGTAATTTCCGATGAGCTTAAGCGACTCCGGGAGGATCAGCTTAGTGATGCTCTTGTTCTGATTTCCCGCATACTGATCGATGCGGACGGTGCCGTCGGTGACCTCGAGGGTCTCGATAGCCTTGCCGCCGGGAATGGCGGTGAGCTGAAGCTTACCCGAGGGAAGGACGGTGTAAAGCACGCCGTCGTAAAGAACCGCAAAATCGTTGATGCTGCCGTTCTTTTCTGCCGTGCCGTTTACGTCACGGTAGAAATCAGCGAGCTTATCGCAGCCCCAGAAGGCTCTGTCGCCGATAGAAGAAAGCTTTTGAGAGAATGTGAAGGCGGTGAGGCTCTCGTTATCCTGGAAGGAGCAAACGCCGATCTTCTCGAGTGCGGGAGCCGAAATCGCTTTAAGATCCGTGCCGCTGAAGGCGTGATCTGCAACCTCCTTGAGCTTAGGTGTGCTTCCTATGCTCTCAAGGAAGCTACAGCCGGTGAAGGCGGCGAAGCCGATCGACTCTACCGATGAAAGCTCGACCTCTTCAAGATAAACGCACTCGTAAAACGCAAGCTCGTCGATCTCGGTGACCTTTGAGAGATTGATGACCTCAAGCGCCTTACAGCCTGCGAATGCGTACTTTCCGATGCGGGTCATAGCCTCGGGCAATACGACCTCGTTAAGGTTTTCGCAGTAGGCGAATAGATAGTTCCAATACTTTTCAGCCTTTTCCTCCTCGGTCTTGCCATCCATGGAGGGGGGAGTAAGGCGATTGCCCTCAAACACTACGACCTCGATGCCCGTGCAACCGATAAAGGCGCCGTCGCCAAGGTAGGTGAGCGTTTCGGGAAGGATGAGGGCGGTCTTGCCCTCGCCGTCAAGCCCCGTGCCGCCAAAGATGGGCGCCTGACCGTACTGCTCGTACTGGCTGAACGCTCCCTCTCCGATGACCTCAACGACGGGGAAACGGACGTAGTAAAGCGAAGCACAGTCTGCAAAGGCGTAAGCGCCGATGCTTATCGCAGCCTGCATATCCGCTCTTCTGAGTGCCGTGCATTCGAAGAACGTCTGATCGGCGATCTCTCTCATCGTCGTAAGATCGATGGTTTCAAGGGCTGTGTCGTAGGCGAAGCAGCTCTCGCCAAAGGTGACTCCGCCCTCGGCGGGCATAACGACCTCCTTAAGAGCCGTGCATCTCTGGAAGGCGCCCATGCCGAAGCTTGAGTTTTTGCCTACGGTTACGTTTTCGAGCTTAGAGGAGAAGAACGCTCCCTCTCCGTAGGTTGCGCCCTCGGCGAGGACGACCTCGGTAAGCCCGGTGTTAGAAAATGCGTAGTCGCCGACCTGCTTTACGTTCGTGAGAACGACGGAGGTTAGCTTTTCAGCATAGCGGAAGGCGCTGTTGCCAATAGAGGCGACGCCCTCGGCGGGGAAGGTGATCGACTCGAGCGCCTCGCAGTTTGCAAAGGCGTAGTCGGAGATCACCGTGTCGGGATCAGTAAAGATAAGATGCTTGATGCCTATGCCGCAGAATGCACCCTTCCCCACCACGTCGGCAGAGACAGTGTAGCTTTCGCCGAAATCTGCGCCCGTGGCGGCAAGATAAACGGTTTTTCCATCCTTCGAAAGGAGGAGCTTGCCGTCAGCTGACACGCTGTAATAGGGATTATCCTCATCTACGGTAAAGGTGTTGATAGCCGTGGACTGGAAGGCGGCGCCGTTTATATCCTTGATCAGGGTGTTCTGACCAAAGACAAGGCACTCGAGCCCTGTGCAGTCAAGGAAGCAATAATTATCAAGAGTTACCTCGGAATCGGGTAGCGTAAAGGTCTTCAGCTCGGGGCAATCGTAGAACGCCTGCTCGCCTATGATGTCAACGCTGCCCTCAAAGAGGACACTCGTGAGCTTATCGTTTTCGCAGAATGCGCCGTAGCCTATCTTCCATATATCGTTTTTAAGAGTTACGGACGCAAGCTCAGCACATTCGGCAAAGCAGTAATCCGGGATCTCAAGCGTTTCGTAAAGCACTACTTGCTTTACGCCGGACTGAGCAAACATTGCGAAGGAGAGCTTGGTCTTTTCGCCGAATACGACGGTCTCAAGCCCCGTGCAGCCCTTGAACGCCTCCTTGCCTGTGTTGCGGAGGGTGGTGAGGTCAACGGAGGTGATCGCCGTACAGTCCTCAAACGCTCTCTCGCCGATGGCATAGGTCTTGCGAAGGTCTACCTCGGGGTCAAGCGTGAGCTTAGAACAGCCACAGAAGGCTCTTGCGCCAATCGCCTCGATGTTCGAGAGGTCTACGTCCTCGAGCTTTCCGTCGCCGTAAAAGGCGTACTCACGGATAAAGCGCACCGAGGAGGGGATAGTTACGCTTCTCAGTCCTACGCAGTTATAGAATGCGTACTTCTGAATTTCCTGAACGGTGTTGGGGATGACCACGGAGGTGACGGTGGTGTTTGTCGAGGGGATCTTGTTAGCGTCGTAGTCCTCCTCGGTCAGCTCCACGGTGTTGTCTGTGTCGTAGAGGCAAAAGGCGAAGGGACCGATGTAAAGAATTCCCTCATCGTTGGGGATAACGACCTCGCCGCCAAGTCCTTTATATGCAACGAGGGTACGGTTTTCAATAACGAACTCGCTATTGACCGTGATCTTGACGCTTGCACGCAACGAGGAGCCCTCAAGCCTTGCCTGAATGGTGGTGCTTCCCTTTTTGAGGGCTGTTACCACGCCCTCCTCGTCTACGATAGCGACGTTTTCATTGGTTGAGGTGAAGGTGACGGGGTATTTATCCGCCACGTACCAGGGATCGAGATCATAGAACAGCTGGATCTTTTCACCCGGGTAAAAGCTGATGCCTCCGCCCTCCATAGCCGACATATAATGCCTGTCGCCGGTTTCGCCGATCTTGCTCGTCTGCGCAGCGCGGGAATAGGCAAATATCGTGTCGAAATAGCTGAAGCGGATCGACTCAACGTACTCGTCGGCAACGTTATCCACAGCCTTTTTCGGGCTGACGGCACGTCCGCTCCTCTCGCCCTCGGGGCGAGCCTTGACGTTGATAAGAAGATTAGTCTGTTTTCCGTCGAGCTGCTCGGTTACCGTTACGGTGGTTCTGCCCGCCTTGACTCCGAGGATCTCGCCATCCTTTACGGTGGCTACCTTCTCGTTCGAGGACTCCCAGTTAAGATAACGGAGGTAGTCCTTGAAGGCGTCAACGGAGGTGTCGGAGGTGTAGAGATAACGGGTGAGATCCACGACCTCGCCCTCGTAGAGAGTGAGGATAGATAGATCGGTGCCGTCCTCGGTGCCGTCCTTTGTGAACTTGAACTCTCCCTTGGTGCCGGGGAGCTGACAGATATAGATGTTGGAGTTGAGCGCATAGTCGTCGATAGAAAACGACAATGCGGAGGTGATAAGCTCATCCTTATAAAGATCCTCAAGATAGTCGGTGATCTCTATGCGAACGACGTTGTCCTGACCCTTTTCGCTGTAAACGGGAATGGGATTTTCGCTAAGGAAGGCGTAGGTCTGAGATGACGTAAAGGTGATGGGAGTGATAGATTGTACATAATGGTTGTCATAGATCGTCATCGTGAGGTAATAACGATCCTTCTTAAGCGTCTTATCATACTCCTTTTCGTATTTTACGTCCTTAAGCACGGGTGCTTCGTTGTCGAGGTAAAAATCGAAGGTAAAGTGATTTCGGATATTGCTTGCCGCACCGCCGTCACCGTAGTCGAGCGTTCCTTCCATGAGGAAGGTATACTCACGGTTGTTCACGAGGCCGAGCTGATGCGACTTGAGGTTAAGGAACTCGTAGTTAGGAACGGGTGCGCTGACGAAGTAAGCCTTGTTGGCGTTGATGACCTCCTTGCGCCATATCTCCTCGCCCGTAGCCTTGTCGGTGATGACGTAGCTCATGGTCTTTGCATTTCTGAGCAGGCCTGCGTAGACGGCGGAGAGGCCGTCAATGGTGCCAAGCGTATCCGACATGGCAATATGCTCCTCGGTGGCGGGGATAGCGTCGTACATTTCGGTATCCACGTCGTAGAGATAGGTGCCGAGGGGAATTATGTAGTTATAATAATAGGATCCGTAGGGGGTCGTTGCGTAGTAATCCGCCTTGAGCTTATCCTCATCGTCGATAGCGGCGTTGTGCGCCTCGGACTCTACCTCGTAGTAGGTCTTATCGAACATGGGAGCCTGCGTCCAGTCGCCGAAGAAGGCGAGGAAGGGGATGTTAAGGTCGATGCCGCCGTCGTAAGCCGCATTAAGCTCGACGAAGCCCTCGACGAACATACCGTTAGCGAAGAGGCGGTCGATCATCGCCTTATCGGCGTCTGCCATAGTGTAGACTGCGGTGACCTCAACGGTCTCGTTAGCGCCGACGGTGAGAAGGCTGCCCGAGAGCGAGCCTCCGCTTACCGTAAAGGCGGTGCTGCCGCCGAGGATCTGAGACTTCTCCGCTACGTACTCGCTGTCGGACTTAGACACGGTTTCGGTCATGGCGATGAGCGAGAGATCGTAGGTGAGGGTGTCGGAGGAGAGGTTAACGACCGAGAAGGTCATCTCGTATACACCGAGCTTTTCCTTATCGTCGCCAAGCTCGAGCTTGGTACGGTCGATGCCATCAACCGTGAGGTAAGCCTTGGTGCTGACCACGTTTGCAAGGCTGGCAAGTCCTGCGCCCTGCTTTCTCGGGGAGTAGGGGTTTGCCTGCTGGTCAACGATGATGGTTGCGGTGGACATCAGCATCTGATTTGCCATAACGGAGATCTGCTGATAGTTGTAGTCGGGATACTTTTCCTTGAGATACTGACGGATCAGCACTACGATGCCGCAGAGGTTCGGCGTTGCCATAGAGGTGCCGCTCAGCTCGTCGTAGCCGCCGCCCGGGACGGAGGAAAGAATGTTTCCGCCGTGAGCGGTGATCTCGGGCTTGAGCTTGAGGTCGGGTGTGGGACCCCAGCTCGAGAAGTCAGACATAAAGGGGCCTGCCTGATTCTGATAAGTCAGGGTAATGGTTCCTCTCGGGGTCTCGGAGAGGACTGCGCCGTCCTCCTTTGAGATAGAGATGGTGGGGATATGATCGGTCTTACCCATGGACATGAGGATGTCGCCCTCTACGTAGTTGTAGATGATGCAGGCGGCAGCTCCCGCGAGCTTTGCCTGGAGAGCCTTGTCCTCGAAGGTGTTTTCACCTCTTCTGACGAGGGCGATCTTGCCCTTCAGCTCGTCCTTGGAGAAGGCTGCGTAGTTTGCCTTCATACCGACGCCGGGGATGGTTACGTATTCAAAGGTCATGGACTGCGTCTGACCGTCGCCCACGCCTATATTCAACTCGGCGAAGAAATCGTTAGGATCGCCGGAGATGTCGTTTGATTCGGTGAAGAATATGATCTGCTTATCGTTTGCAACGATGTACTTGCTCTTCGTTCCGCTGATGGAGGCGACCGAAAGCGCACCGGGATAGGTGGAGGGAGAGCCAACGGTAGCGGAATCGGGGTTGGTTGCCTTATTGGTGTTACCGCCCTCGCCGCCGTAAGCCGAGCTGTAGCTGTTGCTGGCGGCGCAGATAAGGCTGATGCCGCTCTCGTTGATCTTGTCGTAAACGGCGTTGATAGCGTCGCCGTCCGCCTCTCTTGAAAAGCCGCAGGAGGAGCCGAGCGACATATTGATAGCGTCAACGCCAAGCAGGACTGCGTCCTCGAGCGCCGCTAAGATATCCTCGGTCTTTCCGCCGTCGTCAAGGTCGGGGAAAACCTTCATCAGTACGAGCTGCGTGTCAACCGCGATGCCCGTGATGGTGTCGTCAAGGCCGCCGATAATGCCCGCAACGTGCGTTCCGTGCTCGGAATCGTATGGGTTTACGTTCTTGTCCTTGTCCGCATAGTCGAACACGAAGGGGATCTTATCACTGTAATAAACGTCCATAAGCTCGAGCGTTTTGTCAAGCTTGATGGCGGTCGTGTCCGCAAGGATGGAGGACACGAGCTGCTGAGTGATAAGAAGCTCGCCTGCAGGCTTATTCTGGAAGACGGTGTGCTCGCAGTCAAAGCCCGAGTCAAGCACAGCAACAGCCGTATGCTTTCCCGTAAAGTGCTCACCCGTCTGGGAAACGGCTGAGGAGGAATTGAAGATTCCGGTGGGATAAACGTCAACGGGGTTGACGATGCCGGAGGCGTCTGTTCCTTCAAGAGCCAGAGGACGGTTGAACGTGTCGGACATTATGGTCTGATACACGTTATTCTTTTCGGATATTTTTTTGAAATTGCCATAGGTTGTGTGGACTGCAATTCCGTTCATAACGGTGGAATAGCTGTAAGCCACCTCGGATATCAGCCCCTCGGCGTAAAGCTCACGGGTCAGGGCCTCCTGCTCGTCGAGGATCGCATCCTCAAGAGCTCTTCCCTCCTCCGAATGAACGAAGTCCGACACGCTGCCGGGCGCCTGCAACTCAATATAGCTGTCGATAAGGGAGGCACCGGGGAGCGTTATGATCGCTACTATCGGATCGTCGTCGGTGTATCCTCCGTTTTCGATAAGGCGCTCCGCCTTTATGCGGGAGAGAAGCTGATCCTGAGTGAGCTTGGCGTTGCTCTTGAGGATCTGTAGCGTTTCTCCGCCGCCGTCGGCATCAGGCTCACCGGGCGTCTCGTTTACAAACGGGAGATCCGGGGCAATATAATCGCATGCCGCAAGCAATACGGGACACAGCATTGCGACGAGCAAAAGCAAACAAATAAGTCTTTTTGACATAACTGGAAAACTCCTTGGTATAGGTTGCAAGAATCGGCAGGGACCGTCGGCTACGCACCGTGATCCGCACTCATCTTGTCTAGCTGAGCCACAGCGCAATAAGCAGCATCACGAAAAGGAAGCTGCCTAATACGAGGAGCAGCATAGGAAAATAAGCTTCAAATGCGGCTCTTATAGCTGCAAATTTTTCTTTTCCCGAGAGCCCGAGCGGCTGCGTCGGGCGTTTTTTGTTATCGCCTGTCAGCCCCGACATATCGTAGACGGTGTGTCCGTCGTCGACGTAGGGGCGTCTTTTAGGCTTTTTATCCGGCTTACTCATTATCTTCGCCTGCCCCCTCTGCCGCATCGGCGACAGTCAGGGGTGAAAGATCGTAGTCGTCGGGATGCTCCATTATCTCGCCGTCGTAAAGATGGCAGGCGACGAAGTGGTCAGCCTCCACCTCCACGTAGCGGGGAGCCTTTGCCGCACAGACGCCCATACATTTTGAGCATCTGGTGTGGAACTTACAGCCCGAGGGAGGATTTGCGGGAGATGGGATATCTCCCTCGAGGATAATGCGGTTCATCTTGACGTCGGGATCGGGCACGGGAACTGCGGAGAACAGCGCCACCGTGTAAGGATGGAGAGGATTTGCGAATATTCTCTCGGTGTCACCCATCTCCATCATATTTCCGAGGTACATGACCATGATCCTGTCGGTGATATACTTGACGACCGAAAGATCGTGGGAGATGAAGATATAGGTGAGCCCCATTTTGTTCTGAAGCTCCTTTAAAAGGTTGATGATCTGCGCCTGGATGGAAACGTCGAGAGCGCTGACGGGCTCGTCGCAGATGACGAGCTTAGGCTTTACGGCAAGGGCTCTCGCAATACATATACGCTGGCGCTGACCGCCCGAGAACTCGTGGGGATAGCGATCGTAAAACTGGGGGCGAAGTCCGCACTTCTGCATAATGTCAAGGACGTAGTCGTGCACTTCGTCCTTAGGCACGATCTTATGCTGACGGACCGCCTCGCCGATGATGTTTCCGACCGTCATTCTCGGAGAGAGGCTGGAATAAGGATCCTGGAAGATCAGCTGCATTGAGGTGCGGTATTTCTTCATAGCAGATCTGCCGAGGTTAGTTATATTCGTCCCCTCAAAGTAGATCTCGCCGCCCGTGATCTCGTGCAGCTTCAGAATAGTTCTGCCGAGGGTGGTCTTTCCGCAGCCGGACTCGCCTACGATGCCGATGGTCTTTCCCCTCTCAAGGGTGAAGGAAATATCGTCGACGGCACGCAGAAACGCCGTCGGTCTGCCGAAGAAGTCGGTAGCTATCGGGAAATATTTTTTTAGATGCTCCACTCGCAGGACCTCGTCGGCCTTGGGAGCGGGTGCTGCCGCCTCTGCCACGGGAGCGGCTTCGGTTACAGGATTTTCATTTTTTTCGATCATTTTGTATCCGCCTTTTCTTCATACAGATAGCAGGAGACCCAATGCGTGTCGCTCACCTGAACGCCTCCCGGATATTCACCGCTACACTTTCCTATGCACTTGCTGCATCGGCTCTTGAAATAGCAGGTGTTGGGGAGGTTGATGGGGTTGGGAACCTGCCCGGGGATGGAATAGAGGGGCTCGTTTACGTTGGAGTTGATCATAGGCTTGCTCTTTTGCAGGCCTATCGTGTAGGGGTGAAGGGGATTATGGAAGATGTCGTGCGCCGTTCCCTTCTCTATAACGCGTCCTGCGTACATAACGACGACCTCGTCTGCCATTTCGGCGATAACGCCGAGGTCGTGAGTGATGAGCATTATCGAGCAGCCCTGCTTCCTCTGTAAGTCCTTAAGCAATTCCAGAATTTGCGCCTGGATGGTGACGTCGAGCGCCGTGGTGGGCTCGTCTGCGATAATAAGCTTGGGGTCGCCCGCAAGAGCCATAGCGATCATAACTCGCTGGCGCATTCCGCCCGAAAGCTCGTGAGGATATCTCGAATAGGTGTGCTCTGGCATAGAAATGCCAACCTTTTTTAACATTTCTATGGAGTGAGCCTTTGCATCCTCGGGGGATATGCCGGGAGAATGAAGGTAGGAGACCTCGTCGAGCTGATAGCCTATCGTGAATACGGGGTTAAGGCTGGTCATGGGCTCCTGGAAGATCATGGTGATGTCCTTGCCGCGGATGCGATACATCTCTGCAGTGGGTGTCTTTGCAATATCGTAGGCGATATCGCGCCCGTCCTCCGTCTGCCCAAGATCGCCCGAATTAAATCGGATCTGCCCCTCGACGACCTGACCCTGCGGAGCCTGGACGAGCTGCATGATCGTGAGCGAGGTGACGCTCTTGCCGCATCCGGATTCTCCAACGACGCCAACTATCTTGCATTTCGGGATGTCGAAGGACACGCCGTTTACCGACATGACCGTGCCGTTATCCGTGAAAAAGCAGGTCTTCAGAGAATCGATCTCGATAAGGTTGTTGTTATCCTTCATCGGGGCGGTATATTCAGCCAGGGTGCGTGGCTTCCTTTTTTCTGCCTCGTAATACTTCATCTGCTTGATGTTGTAGCGGATGATCTCCCGGCTGTCTTTTATAGATAAATAATTACCTTTTTGTTTCATTGGTATGACGGTTCCTTTCAATGCCAAAGGCATATTCGGAGATTATTCTTACTTTCTTGCCTTCGGGTCCATAGCGTCACGCAGGCCGTCGCCGACGAAGTTGAAGCCGAGAACGGCGATGACGATCATGAAGCCTGCGGGGAGCCACATATTAACGTGGTAGGAAAGCACCTGAGGATCGTTCGAGGTCGCTATCATAGTTCCCCAAGCGGCCTTAGGCAGCTGAACGCCGAGGCCGAGATAGCTAAGGGTGGACTCGTAGAGGATGACGCTGCCGAGGCCGAGCGTCATAGAGACGATGAGCTGCGGCATAACGTTGGGGATAAGGTGGAAGAAGATCTTGCGCCAGGTGGAGAGGCCCATTACCTCGGTTGCGGTGATGTACTCCTGCTCTCTTAAAGAGAGGATCTGTCCTCTTACGAGGCGGGCAACGCCGCTCCAGCTGAAGATGGTTATTATGACCATCAGAATATAAATTCGTTTATCCGGCTCTATGTTCCACGAGTCGATCATAGCGGAGGCAATAAGCAGGATGGGAAGCATGGGGATACAGTTGAAGATATCAACTATTCTCATTATCAGCTGATCCACCCAGCCACCGAAGTAGCCGGATATACCGCCGAGGAGAACGCCGATGAGCGTTTCAAGGATTACGACGATAAAGCCGATGGTAAGAGAGATCCTTCCACCGTACATAAGACGGACGAAAACGTCCATTCCCTTGTCGTCGGTGCCGAGCAGGTGATCGGCGCTCGGGGAGGCGTAGTTGTTGATGCCGCTGATATGCTCAAGCTGCTCTACGACCTCTATCCTGTTGCCGTCGGCATCGGTGTAGTGATAGGTCTGATAGATGAAATTGGATACCTCGGTCCTGTCGACCGTCTCCTCACCCCATCTCTGATAGATAACGGGGCCAAGGAAGGAGAAGAGGAAGAGGAATGCGATCATTAAGATGCCCACGATAGAGAGCTTGGAGCGGAAGAAACGGCGCATAACGAGCCTGATCGGGCTCATCTCAAGATAGGTTTCCTCCTCCTCGCCGGTCGTAGCTGCGGGGATAAGCTCGTTTTCTTCTGAGGCGATGAATTCTTTATCTTTTTCTGACATCTCTTAACCTCACTTTCCCAGCTTGACACGGGGGTCAACGATCGAATACATAATGTCGGAGCAAAGCGTGCCGATGACGGTAAGCACGGCAAGGAACATATTATAGCCCATTATGAAGGGAATGTCGCCCTCCTTGAGCGCCTGATATGCAAGCCTACCGATACCGTCTATGCCGAACACCTGCTCGGTGATCATCATACCGCCGAAGAGCGACGGCAGGATGCCCGCAAGAAGGGTCGCAAGAGGGATCATCGTGTTTCTGAAAGCGTGGACGTAGATGACCTTGGACTCGGACATGCCCTTTGCTCTTGCAGTGCGGATATAGTCCGCACCAAGCACCTCGAGGGTGTTGGTACGGGTATATCTCATTAATCCGCCGATAGATAGGATAACGCTGACGAAGATGGGCAGCACGAGATGCTGGACGATGTCCCACATCTTTTCTATGCCGCCGGCAAAGGTCTCGGCGTAATCCTTGGTAGCGTCAATAAGTCCGTTCGCAGGTAGCCATCCGAGATCGACCGCAAACACCTTGATGACGATGGCGGCAAAGAAGTAGGTGGGGAGCGACAGACCTATCATCGTAAATACGGTGACGGAATAGTCTCTTATAGAATACTGATGGGTGGCACTCGAGATGCCGAGAGGTATAGCGATCAGGAACTGCAGCACCGTTGCCACCGCTGCGATGGCAAAGGAGATCCACATATTCTCGCCTATGACCTGTGCTACGGGCTTATCGTACTTGAAGGAGTTTCCGAGGTCGCCCTGAAGGAGCTTGGTTATCCAGTTGAAATAACCCTTGGCTATTCCCGCAAAGGAGGAATCGCCTATGCCGTACAGCTCCTTGAAGCGGTCAACGTCCTCTTGCTTGATGGCGCCGGTTTGAAGCTGCGTTGCAAACTTAAGATCCACGTAGTCGTTCGGCATCATGCGCACCATCGTGTAGATGATGATGGACACGCCGAAGAGAATGAGGAGTGAGATAAGCAAGCGTTTTACAATATACTTAAACATTTTATCATCCGCTTTTCATATTTGATGGCGAGCGGGATGCCGTAGGGCATCAGCGCTCGGTGTTGAGGGATACCTCGTGCAGGTCGTTAGTAAGGCCGCTGTAAGGAGAGAGCTCCTCCTCGGGAGTGAGAGAATCGACGTCGATCTTATCGGTGTTGAATGCGAAGAGGTCGTCTCTCTGGTAGGTGGGAAGCTCGATAGCGAGCTGCATTACGATATCGAGAGCCTCGGCATAAAGATTCTTACGGACATTAGTGTCAGTGGTCTTACGCGCCTCGTCGATAAGATCGGAGAGATCCTCGATAAGAGCCTTCTCAACGTCGTACTTACCGCCTACGTTGAGCTTGATCTGCTTATAGCCCCAGTTGAGCGTGGAGGATGCGTTGGACTCGATGTGATATACCTGATACATATCGGGGTCGATGGTGGAGCCCCATGCAGCCGCCCAGACGGTGAGGTCACCGGTGGAGAGCTTCTTAAGAGCGTTAGCGTCGGTGGTAACGTTGATCTGGAAGCCGATCTCGTTAAGGAACTCGCCTGCGTGCCACATAGCCTGCCATGCGGGATGGTCGGTCTCCTCGCCTGCGATGGTGAAGGTGTACTTAAGAGTGTGGTTGCCCTTGACGTAGACGCCGTTTGCGCCGATGGTGTAGCCTGCGCCCTCTACGAGAGAGATGATGAACGCCTGCTGCTCCTCCTTAGTGAAGGTATCGCCCGCATGCTTGCCAAGCTCGAGAGCGTACTCACGGTAAGCGGGGTTAACGACCGAGAGATCCTCCGGCACCTTGCCGCCTATGTAGGGATAATAGGGAGTCGCCTTGTCGGGATATGCCCAGCTGGACTTGGACATAGAGCGGTAGATAGCCTCTGCTGTGGTCTCGTAGTAATCTACGCACTCCTGGGTGTTGATGGTGTGCATTATAGCCTGGCGAACCGACATATCCGGAACCTTGCCCGCATTGATGCCGATGTAGCCGTAGCCCGCAGTCTGGATAGACTCGTTTCCGATGCCCTGATCCTTCTTGCCGTCAAGCTCGGAGATGGTCTCGGGGTTGGCGTTAGGCTCTGCAAAGTCTATCTCTTTATTATAAAGAGCGTTGAGCATCTGGGTGGAGGAAACCACCTGATAACGAACCTTTTTGATCTGTGCGGGGCCCATAATGTAGTAGGGGTTACGCTCGAAGTAGATAACGCCCTTATCGTAGAAGTCACCTGCTCCGATGCTCTCGATGCCGCCGCTGGACTTACTTGCCGCATAGGGGCCTGCGCCGACGGGAACGCCGAGCTTCGAGGGGTTCTTAACTACCGTTTCCATAAAGCTCTGAGAGCCGCGCTCAACTCCAAAGTGAGAAACGAAGTCAAATGCCTCGATATGCTCCTCGTCGGAGTAATAGTACATAGGTGCGACGCTGAATGCAAAGTTCCAGATAGCCTTGGGGTCAACGTCGTGGATGGTGATGGAGAGGACCTCGTTGGATTCTGCCTGTCCGTCAGCAGTGTAGGTGGGAACGGGGTAGGAAACGCCGTTTACGGTTACTGCCTCGCTCATGTTAGCAAACTTAATGCCCGAGATATTGGGGAAAAGGATGGTGGCGTTCTGGAAATAGCTTTCCATAGCCTGGTTGGTGAGATAGCTGTTAAGAGTGGATGCGGTCGCCCAATACTGAACGACGGTTGCGATGTCGTAGGGGATGTTTGCGTTATATACGAACTCGATAGCGCGCTCCTTCGTCCAGGTGAGGACGTTCTCCTTGGTGTCTGCGTTGTAGTAGAGCTTGCCCTCGTCCTTGTTCCATACGATGTAGCCCTCATTGTAGAGGAATGCCTCGACGTCGGTGGTGAGAAGGTCCTTATATACGGTACCCTCTTTGTCCGAGAAGGTGATCTGATCGAAGGAGTTGAGCGAATTCGACCAGTCGTTGTTAAGCTCCTCGCGGAAGAGCTCAAGCGCCTTCTCATAGTCCTCTACGAGGTGAGCGTAGGCGGGTCCGTTCTGCGAATACTCCTCGAGCTTTGCCTTAAATCCGTCGCTGTCAAGATCGTTGTAGTCGTAGAAGATCTCGGCGGAGGCATCAACGAGAGCGTCGATACGTGCGGTCGCATCGGTCTGGAACTGGAGCATGAAGGCATCCTGCTCCTTCTCGTTTTCGCTCTGAGTGCGATAAGCCTTCAGACCAACGATATCGGTGGAATAGATGGTGCTGGATCCGGTGTATGCGGGATCGAGATAGACGTAGAGATTAAACAGAACGTCCTTGATGGTGAGGTAGGAGCCGTTCGAGAAGCGAACGTCGTTCTTAAGAACGAAATAATAGGTCGTGGTCTGATCGACCTCGGGCGTTCCGACGGTGATGATCTCGAGGTCCTTGGTTACGGCTGCCTCGTCGTCGCCATAGGTGTAGTTACCGTCCTTGTCGTTAGAGAGCATGCCGAGCTGGGTCATGCCTACGACGCTGCTGTCGGTAGCAGAGGTGGAGAAGAAGGGGTTAAATACCTTATCGACCTCGAGGGTAGCGAATACCAAGGGGTCGGTCTCATTATCATAAACGGTCCTCTCCTCTTCACCGCCAAGTGCGATAATGAGGGCGACGGCGACGGCGATCACCGCCACGGAAGCAGCAGCTACCGGCCACCACTTCTTCCAGAAGGCCTTGCTTGCGATCTTAGCCCATAACTTTGAGAAAAATGCTTTCATATCTAAAAAACTCCTTTTGAATGATCTGTGTTAAGTGCCGTCGGTGTTATCGGTCATGACTGCCGTAACGTCGGTGAGCTCCGAGGTGTCGCCCTCGGGGATAAAGTATGCCGCCCCCGACTCAAGGATGACGAGCGAGGAGGACTTATCAAAGCCCGTGGGCAGCTGAGAGCAGGTGACGGTTGCACCCTCAACGCTCACGCCCGAGAGCTTACTGTCCTCAAGCTTCATAGCGAGAGGTGCTACGAGAATGAGTTTGGTTCCGGGATATCCCGCCTTGATGTCGACCGTGAAGTCGGAGAAGGTGATATCCGATATCTCTGCGCCCTTAAGCGAGCGGAATAGGCTGATGGAAAGTATGCCGCCCTCGGTGCTGAGATCGGCGTCGGATATAAGCCCGTTTTTACTGTTATCATAAGAAAGGGAGAAATTCCTGACGGTAAATCCGTTGCCCTTTATGATACCCTTATAATCGCCGAAGCCCGAGAAGGCGTCGCCCTCGAAATCTATATCGGCGGTGAGATAGAGGTTTGCGCTCTTGTTGGAAAGAAGCTTTCTCGGCGAATCGACAAGCACGAAATCGCCCTCTATGTAATTTATGAATACACGAACTGCGGTGTCGGTCTCGCCTCCGGGATGAGTGAAGCTCTTGTCCCAGGGCTCGCCGCCCTCGGTAAATAGACCGTTAAGAGCCGTGTAGCCGATGCGCTTATTCCCGAAATACGAGGCGTAGTAGTCGTTGAAGGTGTCGCCCTCGTTGACCTCGTAGCTGCCGAGAGTGTGGATCGACTGATCCTGCTCGTCGCGGTAGCAGACCTCGTAGGTGTAGAGGATGTTCTTTTTCCACCTGGCGTATAGCGTCACGCCGTCCTTCGAAACCTTATCCTTAGTGAAATCCCACTTGTCGGAATAGGATACGCTATTCCCTTCTCCGCTCTTCTCTCTGTACCAGCCCTCAAGGGTGTATCCCGAGCGGGTGATAGCCTGGCCTGAAAGAGTAGAAGGCTCCACGATAAGATTTCCTTCATCGTCAAAGCCGTAATACTGGATGATGGGCTGCTCACAGTTCTGATAGATGCCGCCCTCCAGCTGATAAATGACCTTGACCTTGCCGTCAAAATCTCTTGCGCCATCGCCGCATCCGCTGAGCGTAAAGGAAAGACAGACAAGAAGCAGGCAGAGAGCTAAATAAGCAATTGCATTTTTTCGCACAAAAAAGACCTCCGTTTCTATTCGAAGCCCATATCGGAAGCGCATAAACAGTCACCGCTCGAGTCAGGATAAGGCGGCGTCTTTGCACCCTCGTGGGCGATAAATAATGCGAGTACACGTATTATTATTTAATAATTTTACCACTCTGTCAATTTATTGTCAATAAATCCGACACATTTTGCGGCATTTGTGTCAACAAATTTCAGCTGGTTTTTTTGTGCATTTTAACTGAATTTTAGGTATAGTGCGTATTTTCAACAGTTTTTTCGTGCTTTTCCCATTATTTCCCGTGGCGAAGGAGTGACAGAAAGCAACGACCGAGGCGGGGGCTGTTTGTCTCTATGCCGGCATATGGACGTTTTTTTGCGGTGGACATGGAATATTTTTTCAGCAAAGCATTTTCATTTGGCGGTTGAAATAGATCAGTCGATATTGTATAATAAAAGAAAAACGATCACAAAGGAGATATTGATATGGCTGGCTTTGTTAAATTGGATCCGAGCAAGCTCGCTCCCCTTCGCGAGACCGACGAGCGCCTCGTTTCCTACAACGTAGAGATGACGGAGGTTACGGGCGGCACCTTCTGGAAGGCATACACCGAGGCGCAGATCGACGGCACCGAGGAGTTCCCCGTTATCAAGGATTGGTCGAATATGGGTAATCTGCAGCAGTGGTACGACCCCATCGACACGAAAAATCCCCGACTCATCAAGCTCGCAAAGGAGCTTGGCACCGCTTGGGTGCGTGTTTCCGGCACCTGGGCAAACAAGACCTATTACGACTTCGAGGGCAAGTGCGGCGGCAAGGCTCCCGAGGGCTTCCAGAACCTTCTTACCAAGGAGCAGTGGCTCAACCTGCTTGATTTCGTCAAGGCAGTTGACGGCAAGCTTCTCGTTTCTATCGCTAACTGCCCCGGCATCCATTCGGCAGACGAGCCGATGCCCTTCGAGCAGGCAGATCTTCTTTTCAGGACCTCTAAGGAATACGGCGTGCCGATCTCTGCCGCCGAGTTTACCAACGAGCCTAACCTCATCGCCCTCTCGGGACTGCCCAAGGGCTACACCCCCGCCGACCACGCAAGAGACCACAACCTCTTTGGCGCATGGCTTAAGGAAAATTATCCCGAGTGTCTCTTCGTAGGCCCCTGCACCGTCGGCGACATCGATATGTTCGGTATGGGCAACGACGGAGCCGGCGGAGGAATGGCTGCGGGCTTCCAGATGGTTACGACCGAGGAGCTGCTCGGTGACTACAAGTCCAAGATGGACGTTTTCAGCTATCACTACTACAACGGCGTTTCCGAGAGAGGTGCAGCTATGGGCGGTCACTGGCCCTACGAGGCTATCCTCAGCGAGAAGTATCTCGGTATAGCAGGCCACTGCGCACGTCAGTACGTCCCCAAGCGTGACAAGTACGTTCCGGGCGGACAGATGTGGGTCACCGAATCGGGCGATGCGGGCTGCGGCGGAAACACCTGGGCGTCGACCTACGCCGACGTGCCGAGGACACTGAACGAGCTTGGCGAATTCTCGACCGTTACCTCAGGCATCATCTTCCACAACACTCTCGCATCCTCGGACTACGGCTTCCTCAAGCACGGCACGTTTGAGCCCCGCCCCAACTACTTTGCAGTTCTGCTCTGGAACCGTCTGATGGGCAGGACCTGCTACGCTACGGGCGAAAAGAACGTCGAAGGTGCGCACGTTTACTGCCACTCCCGTAAGGACGGCAAGGAGGGCTTCGTTTACCTCGTGATCAACAACTCCTGGACGGACTCGACCGGCGTTGAGCTTGGGGGCGACGCAGAGGTGTACGTGCTTAGCGGAAAGAGCGGAATGCGCAGCCGCACGATGTGCCTCAACGGCAAGGAGCTGATCCTCGGCGAGGGCGACAAGCTGCCCGAGCTTTGCGGCAAGGCTGCTTCCGGCAAGCTTGAGCTTGCACCCGGAGAGTGTGCGTTCATCGTTATCTGATAACGCATTGGCGCCTTTAGTTGACGTCAGCTTTGTTGAAGGATCAGCCTTTCTGATGAAACGGCTTCATCGAAGAAAACAGCTTAATTGAAGAAAACAGCGGCTCGGCTCGCACCACGGTGCTGCCGAGCCGTTTTTCTATGCTTTTTTATGTCTGTCGGGAGCACCGAAAAGCAGAGCTACACAGGGCAAAAACAATTCGATGCATTTTTTCGCCGTTAGGGTTGAAAAAGAAAAACCATTGTGATATCATAAGTATAAAGGGAGTCAACGTCACTCCTCAACAAGGACTATTTGACACGATATGCAAACTTACATTGTCATTTTACGACGATTGTGCTGCTTTGACGCTTTTATTACGGCTTCTTCAAAGCACAATAACGAATTGACATAAGGAGGATACGGGAAATGGAAAACATCAAGCTCGGGCAAGACGTTTTGCCCTCGGGAATCTCTATCGAGCCTGCACGGGCCTGCCATGGCATAGGGACGGGTGACGAAATGGCGAAGGCGGGATCCACGCTCGGCGCACCGTTCGGCCTTTTAACAAACGAATCCGAGCATCCTTTAAATATAGAAGGCGCGCCGATGTTCGACTGGTGGGTCAACGACACTGCCGCGGATGCTGTCGAGAGCGCATATCAGATACGCCTCTTTGACGGCGTGAGCGGCGAGAAGGTCTGGGATTCGGGCAGGGTTGAATCCGCCGAGCAGAACTGCGTCGTTTATTCCGGCGAGGAGCTTAAGCACGGATATCCATACAGCTGGGAGGTAAGGACCTGGAATGCTTGCGGCGAGGCGTCGCCATACAGCGAGAGGGCCGAGTTTACCACAGGGCTTGCAAACGTCGACTGGGGTGCAAAATGGATCAGGGGCGTTAAGGACCCGACCGCTCTCCCTCACGAGCCTCTCCTTGATGACAACTGCTATTGGTATAGCCGAAAGGTGGCAAAACTTGACACGGGTAGGCAGGTAAAGGCTGCTTTTGCCTTTGTTGCGGGCTGTCAGGACTATGAGATATACATATCCGGCGAGAGGATAGGAAGGGCACAGACCTTCGACTATCTCGGCGAAACCAAGTATCAAGGATGGGATATCACTGACGCCGTATACGGCAAAGGTGAGATAGCCGTCGGTATCCTGACCTCATACTACGGAGGAGGACAGGGACGAGCTATCACCGTTCCCGGCCTTATCGCCAAGCTGATCGTATACTATGACGACGGAAGCTCTGTTTCGATAGTTACCGACGAGAGCTGGCTGACGCACTCCACGGGCTACTCAAACCTCGGCCCCCGAAACAGTGAGGGCGACGAGATCGAATGCATAGATGCAAGGCTGATGCTCTCGGGATGGTCGGAGCTTGGCTTTGACACCTCGGATTGGGTGCCCTGTAACGTACACGGTCTGCACCCCACCGACACCTTTACTGATCTCCAGCCCGAGGTCGGCCACGTGGCCGAGAGTAAGGCTTACCCCATCAGCGTGACGAGGCTTGAGGACGGAAGCACCGTCGCCGACTTCGGCAGAGTTATTCCCGCCTCTGTAATTATCCACTTCCCTGACGGCATTGCAGGGAC
Organism: Clostridia bacterium; assembly: GCA_017501245.1. GTDB lineage: Bacteria > Bacillota > Clostridia > Oscillospirales > CAG-272 > UBA1740. Next base: position 30,531 of record JAFVXI010000025.1, on the reverse strand, counting down.
AAGGCTTACGATACAAGAGGGCTATGAAATAACAGAGGACGGCAGCATTAATACCACCAAAGAGTCAACACAGCACACCAATATGACCTACGTCTATCTGATGAAGGACGGCGAGCAGACCTTCGAGGCATGGAGTTTCCTCGGCTTCCGATACGTGTCGGTGCCTGCCGAGGCGGGTGTGCTGACCGAAAAGGACTTCGCCGCGACGGTATACCACGCAGAGCTGGTGTCCGGGAGGGAGTCGACTCTACGGACCTCCTCGGAGATGGTCAACAGCGTCTTTCTCCTGCTTCAGCGCTCCGGGCTTTACGCCGTGCAGAATCAGTTCGTAGATACGCCGACACGTGAGAAGGGACAGTTCCTCGTTGATGCTGTCAACAGCAGCGCATCAACCACCTCGGGCTCCTACGAGAGGCAGATGACGAGAAAGGCTATACTCCAGTTCCTGGATTCATCCGACCGCCACTGGTCGGGCGAGGACGTGCTTGGAATGTATAACGCCGTTTATCCCAATATCGAGGGCTGCCGAGGCATTCCCGACTTTTCCTTAAATCTGCCTCATATGGCCTGGAGATATTATATGCTTACGGGCGACCGCCCGCTTATCGAGCGTGCGTACCCTTATATGAAGAAAACAGCCGATTTCGTTTCGAGATATACCGATCCCGAGACAGGGCTTGTAACCGCCCTGCCCGGAGGCGGCGAGCATCACTCATACAGCGAGGGCATCGTGGACTCTCCGGCAGGCAGATTCGGCTACGACTGGAAGGGCACTCTCGGCGGTGCGAGAACGACCGTCAACGCCCTTGGAGTCAGGGTCTACGACACTGTCGTAAAAATGGCAAAGGAGCTTGGATTCGACGCCGACGTGGAGTTCTATACGAAAAAGGCAACCGCACTCAGAGATGCTATGAACTCTAGACTCATCACCGAGCGCGGCGTTTATTGCGACGGACTCACAAAAGAGGGCTTACAGTCACCCAATATGAGTCAGCACGCAACCTCACACGCCATCACGGCAGGGGTTCCAAATAGTGAGGCTATTCCGCCTATGGCAGACTACATAGCAGGCCTTGGAATGAAGCAGGGTCCGATGACGGTCGACACCCTCGTTAACGCCCTCTTCACCTCGGGCAGAGCGGATGCGGCGAAGAGACTGATCACAAACACCGAGGACTACGGCTGGGCAAAGCTTATTAAGGAGGGCTATACCTTCACCTGGGAGAACTGGCAGGCAGGAAGCCAATCTCACGGATGGGGCTCGGCATCGCTCTGGCAGCTCATCGAATACGTCTCGGGCGTCATGATCACCGAGCCCGGTGCAAAGAGCATTCGTATTGCTCCCGCCGTCGGCATCCTTGATAAGGTCGAGAGCCATACCGTAACGGCAAGAGGCGCCGTTGATATTTCATACTCCGGATGCGGAAGGGGTTATACGATCACGGTGAATATCCCCGCTAACGTGAGGGCGGAGATACACTTCCCTCTTGTCGATGGCGGCGAATTTGCCGAGCTTGACGGCAAAGATGGAATAAGCGAGCTAACCGACGGTGGCCAGATAATAACGGTCGGCGGCGGAAAGCGCAGCTTTGTATTCAAAGAGCAAAAGAGGGGATAGCTTCCCCTCTTTTTTGCTTTTGCGGCGATCATATTAGTAGAATTCAACATAAAATATGGTATTTTTTCTGGCATAATGCCATTTGAAATCCGAGCTGTTTTTTTATATACTTAATATATAAAACTTGCTAATTATATGCACCGTGCAGATTATGTAAAGTCTGGTTGACAATTCCGTGACAAAATGCACTAAACAATACTACTTGCGTCGCATCGGGAGATCACGGCGCAAGCGTGTGAAATGAAAGAAAGGGATGGATGTCCATATGAAAAGGAGCTTCACCAAAAAAATAAGATCGGCAATACTTGCCGGGGCTATGGCGCTATTGATGCTGGCGCAGCCTATGCTGTTTGCCGTGTCGCCCATAGCGGCAGGAGCTATAAACCGCGCACCCGGCGCCCCCTTTGGACTCTTGACAAATCAATCCGAGCATCCGATGAACGTAGAGGGCGCACCGATGTTCGACTGGTGGGTAAATGATGCCGATCTCGACGAGGTGCAGACGGCTTACAGGATCCGCCTCTACGATGGAGTGAGTGACGAGATGGTCTGGGATTCTGGCAAGGTTGAGTCGGCTGATCAGAACTCGGTTCTTTATACGGGTGACGCTCTTAAGCCGGGCTATCCATACAGCTGGGAGGTCAGAACCTGGGATAAGGACGGCGCCGTGTCTCCATATAGCGAAAGGGCGGAATTTGCCACCGGACTTGACAACGGTGACTGGGGCGCAAAATGGATACAGGGCATCTCCGAGGACACCGAATCGCCGCTGAGCATCATCGAGGAAGAGGTCAATGACGTTATCCTACAAGGCGAGGGCTTAGTTCTTTCCCGTACTCACGCCGACTGGTCGAGCTATGAGATAAGCGCAAAGCTCACACCCATGAGTGGATCCGTGGGAATAGCATTCCGTGCTAACCTTCACACAAAGGATTGCTACGTCTGGCAGCTGGTGCCCGGGGTGGGCATCGTTCGCAATAGGATGACGGGTGGCAAGCTGACGGCGCTCGGCGAGCCCGCAGCCTGCGAGGTAATGACGGGAAGCACCTACACTCTTTCTATAAGCATCGACGGAAGCAGCGTTTCCACCAAGCTTAACGGATCGGTGGTCGACGTCTATACGACAGACGGAAGCCTCACCGGCGGCACCTTCGGCTTTTACACCGAGGAGGGGCAAAAGACAAGGCTACATAGCCTCTCCGCTTCTCAAAACTCGGCAGAAAGACAACTTACATTTACACAAGGAAGCACAAGATACGCTGCCGGCTACGGCTGGAGCGACTACACGGTAGATTTCGATATGGTCATCAACGGTGCGGCTGCGGGCTTTATGCTCCGCTGCCCGGACGGGACTAACGGCTATATGTGGCAGTTTAACCTTAAGAAGGGTGGACTCGCAAGACACGTACAGATCAACAATAAATTCACCAAGCTTGACGGCGACGGTGCTATCCCCTGCTCGCTGACTGAGGGCAAAAGGCATCACGTCACTATCACCGTTTCGGGCAACGTAATAACCACCTATCTCGACGGCGAGCTGATCGACACCTACACCGACACGGCGTCGACCCATCCTGCGGGAAGCTTCGGAATGAGGCAGGGCTCAGGTGAGACGGCGACGCTCAGCAATATCACGGTCAGAGCGGCGGACGGAAGCATCCTCTGCCGTGAGGCTGCGGATAGCAAAAGCAATTACAGCACCCCCTCTGTGATCAGCGTGAACGAGGTTGCGGGTGCTACATACTCCACGGAGTTTTCTCCCGAGGAGCTTGCTGTGTGGAGCTTCGACGGCGAGATTATGCCCATTACGAGCGGGACGCAGAAGGTGTATTGGGCTGAGTCCTCGGGAGACGGCGTTACGCTCCTGAACTACGGCCTCGACTGGACGGATTACACCCTCTCTCTTGACGTACAGGTCACAACGACCTCGGCAGGCATAGTATTCCGAGCGCCGGACAACGCCAACACGGGATATATGTGGGCGGTGCGCTCAAACGGTGTTTTACGCCTTCATAAGGGCGAGAGCAACAAATACGTGCGCATCGGAACGACGGCAGAAAGTGATCTGTCGGCAGGCTTCGTTGCGGGTCAGACCTACCACCTGGCGATAAAGCTCTCGGGGAATACCATCACCACGTATATCGACGGGGTCATGGTGGATTCAAGAAGCTCGGACGTTAGCACGGGCGGCAGCATCGGCTTCCGCACCGACAGAGGCGAGGCCGGTCGCTATACGAACGTGGTCGTAACCGCACCCGACGGCAAGGTTTTATATTCCGACGATTTCAGCGGAGGCGCCGTTAGCTGGGGCACCTCGGGCGCACTCAACGCCGATAACTCCTACTGGTATAGCCGCAAGGAGGTAAAGCTCGACGAAGGAAAGCAGGTAAAGGCGGCTATCGCCTACGTTTCGGGCTCTCAGGATTACGAGCTGACGGTCTCGGGCGTGAGGATAGGCAGGGCGCAGACCTACGACTATCCCGGCGAGACGAGATATCAGGGCTGGGACATCACCGATGCGGTAAAGGGCAAGGACAGCATAGCGATCGGCGCTCTGACGAGCTATTTCGGCTCAGGACAGGGTCGCGCCGTATCAAAGCCCGGCCTGCTCGGCAAATTCATCATCTACTACACCGACGGTACGGCAACCACCGTCGTCACCGACGAGAGCTGGCTGACGCACGCTACCGGCTACTCCAACGAGGGCAAGAGAAACAGCGAGGGCGACGAGATCGAGCATTGTGACGCAAGGCTTATGCTCTCGGGCTGGGCTGAGGTCGGCTACTACACCGACGGCTGGCTGCCCGTTATCGTCCACGGTGCGCACCCGACCAAGACCTTCTACGATCTTGAGCCCGAGGTCGGACACGTGGCGGAGACCACCGTTTCTCCCGTCAAGGTAACAAGGCTTGCAGACGGTACGACCGTTGCAGACTTCGGAAAGGTCATACCCGCAAGGATCATTATACACTTCCCCGACGGCACGGCAGGCACGACCATCACGATACAAGAGGGCTACGAGCTTCTCGCCGGAGGAAGCATAAACACCTCGACAGACTCGACGCAGTCCACGAACATGACCTACGTCTACACCATGAAGGACGGCGCACAGACCTACGAGGCGTGGAGCTATCTTGGCTTCCGCTACGTTTCGGTGCCTAAGGAGGCAGGGGCGCTCACCGTCGATAATTTCGAGGCTACCATACTCCACGCCGAGACGGTTTCGGGGCGTGAGTCCACGCTTGACACCTCCGACGAGATGCTCGATCTAGTCTTTGAATTTATGAAGAGATCGGCTCTCTACTCGGTTCAGAATCAGTTCGTTGATACGCCGACCCGAGAGAAGGGACAGTTCCTATACGATACGATAAACATCAGTGCGGCAACGACCTCCGGCTCCTACGAGAGGCAGATGACGAGAAAAGCGATCCTTCAGTTCCTCGCATCCTCCGACCGCCACTGGTCGGCCGAGGGCAAGCTCGGCGTCTATACGGCCGTCTATCCGAACAACGACGGCGCAAGAGATATCCCCGAATTCACTCTCAGCGTGCCGAACTTCGTCTGGCGCTACTATATGCTGACGGGCGACAGAGAGCTGCTTGAATTCGCATATCCTTATATGAAAAACACGGCAGGCTACGTCACGAGAAATATCGACCCTGCGACAGGGCTTGTCACTGCTATCGAGGGCGGAACCAGCTCCTCGTATAAGCAAGGAATCATAGACACGCCGAACGACAGATTCGGCTATGATTGGAAGGGCACGCTCGACGGCGTGCGCACGACTATCAACGCACACTCGGTAAGAGCCTACGACGTCGTATCAAGGATGGCACTTGAGCTCGGATACACTCTTGATGCGGCAAGCTATGCCAAGAAGGCGGACGACCTCAGAGCGGCTATGAATAAGTATCTTCTGACCTCCGATGGCGTCTTTTGTGACGGACTGACCCCCGAAGGCTTACAGTCAACCGTCAAGAGCCAGCACTCGACCTCGCACGCCATTATGGCAGGCACTCCCACCGAGGAGGCGATCGATAAGATGGCAGACTACATCGCAGGACTTGGGATGAGACAGGGCACCATGACGGCGGACATCCTCTTAGAGGCGCTCTTCAAGTCCGGGCGAGGCGATGCGGCGGTAAAGCTCTTGACAAACACCGACGACTACGGCTGGGCAAAGCTCATAGATAAGGGCTACACCTTCATCTGGGAGACCTGGCACGGCGGCAGCCAATCTCACGGCTGGGGCTCGGCATCGGTCTGGCAGGTCATCGAATATATCTCCGGAGTAAAGCTCTTGGAGGCGGGAGCAAAAAAGATCCGCATCGATCCCGTCAAGGGTGCGATCTCCGAGGTTACCAGCCATACCGTTACGGCAAGAGGCGCAGTTGATATATCATACTCCGGCTCGGGACGCAGCTACGCGATCACCGTAGAGATCCCCGCTAATATGACTGCGGAGATTGTTTTCCCCATTATCGATGGCGGAGCATTCGTTGAGCTTAGCGGAAACAGTGGCGTGAGCGAGCTGACCGATGAGGGTCAAATAGTCACGGTTGGCAGCGGAAAGCGAACATTTGTTTACACTGAAGATATTAAAGAGCATTCGTACGAGGCGACCGTAACGCCTCCCGGCTGCATAAGCAAGGGCTACACCACCTACGTATGCAAGGACTGCGGAAAGACCTACACGGTTGACTACGTACCCGCCCTCGGCCACAGGAGTGGAGAGTGGACGGTGACGACCGAGGCAACCTGCACAACAAAAGGCGAGATGACGAGCGAATGTCTTGGCTGCGGTATCACTTTGACAGAGACTATCGACGCTAAAGGACACGACGAGATAAAGAACGACGCTAAATCACCCACCTGCACGGAGGCAGGCTGGAACGCTTACGTCTCCTGCTCCAGATGTGACTACAACACCTGCCGCGAGGTCGGTGCGCTGGGTCATAAGTGGGCAGACGCTACGACGGAGGCACCCAAGACCTGCACGAGATGTGGCTTGACAGAGGGTGATAAGCTGCCCGCCGAGCCCGAGCCCGACACAGACCCCGACAACAATGGTGAGGACGAGATCGGCGGTGAGTGCGGCAACGATCACGAGAACTGCGAGGGAGGCTTCTTCGCCAATCTTTGGAACGCTATCGTAAACTTCTTCCGCAGGCTCTTCGGTATGAAGGAGATCTGCGTCTGCGGCGAGGTGATCGAATAGTTTTTTGCCATATGGCAAGCATAGAGCGGTCGCTTTTGGCTATGCGCTTTGATCAAATAGCATTTTGAATATATCCACCGACGTGGAAAGGGCGAGGAGCTACAAAGCTCCTCGCCCTTGATTTTTAAAACAATTAATCGCCCTCCGAGTGGTCATCAGCTCGTTCGATACGCCGTCGGAGAGAGCGACGTCTGCTTTTTGAAAAAACCGAAATGTTCTCTCTTCTTTCATTTTAAAGCCACAAGGCTCGCCGGCGCTTGCCGTTAAGAATTTGCTGTGCAAGCGTTATGCAATCATAGTTCAGTGCAAATACTCCGCTAATAGCATCACTGTATGAGCCTATCGGGCTTTACTTTTTACAAAGCCGATTCGTCATCCGGAGTCGGCTCGGCTGTGAAGTCAGCCGTGGATATAACACGGATGCTAGCTTTGCTTCCGTTATATTTGCATTCGACGTTGACGTAGCTCCTCAGCTTTGCAAGCTCGCCGTCAACGATAGTGACGGTTATCTCCTGGCTGGCATCCACGTAAGTGAAGCCAAGCTCGCTCGCTGCAGCCTTATATGCGCTGTCCTCAAGGCTGTCGATCTCAATGACGTAAACACCATCACCCGCCTCCTCTAAGAAGCTTACGCCATAGACGTTATATCCTCTATCCATCAGCGAAGCTATATACGCCCTCGCCTTGGCGGGAGACTCCTTAAGATTGTTGGTGGGGGTCATCTTATCGCCGTTTTTATACGTGATCTTGCCCGAGGTGTTGTTAATAGTATAATCTATCTCGTAGAAGAACGCACCGTCATCCTCGCCGTAGCGGATCTTATCGTATTCGGTAGTGCTGACCTGCTGAGCTCCGACGCTCACCCTAGTCGTCGTATCGAGGGTGAAATAGCCCTCCTCCCTCTCGCTCATCTCGTCAAGCATATCCTCAAGCTCCTTAAGCACGTGAATATCCTCGACCTCGGTGTAGTCGTCTACGTCAAGCTCGTCGACGAGAGGTGTCGCCTCATTGTAGCCCGAACAATCCATCGTGATACGAACCGAGGGAAGCTCCTCCGAGCCCTCCTCTACGTCAAATATCACCTCGATGCTTATCGACCTAACGAGATAATCCTCGTCGCATCTGAGCGTGGCAACGATATCCTTTACCTCATGGTCGATGCCAAGAGAACCAAGTCCGGTATCACTGAGGAAGCCGTTGACGTAGCCCCTTGAATAGCCCTTGAAGCTTATCTCCCAGCCCTCGCCGACAATATGCTTGTGGCTTTTTTCTGCCGCTTCCGAAAGATCCTCCTCCGCTAACACCGAAGCTCCGTTATCGATGAAATACTTTTTGAAGTTTCTCTCGCTGATCTCGGAATATATCTTCTGCGACAGGTCGCCGCTCGTCTTTAAAAACGCATTTCCCTCATGGTAAGCCGTCAGGCTCGTAAGCGAGCTGTTTATATCCATATCCGGGACGCTGGTGGTCTGTACGGTCTTGTTGTAGTAATACATATCACCGTCAAGGTCGGATATCACGATGGCCTCAATATTTGCAACCAGCTCGTACTTGACCTCGTCGATATAAACCGTCATCCTGTTCTTTCCGTCCATCTTATAGGAGCCGCTGGCAGACATCGCCTCGTCTACCCTCTCGTATACTGCCTCTGCGCTTCCCGGAGGGAGCATATCACGCAATCCGTCAGGAAGATATTCACACGAGGTGAAAAGAAGGGCGGACAAAAGAGCCAGGCAAAGTGCTAATGCAACGATCGTTTTTTTCATAGTATTCTTCCTTTCTTTATTAATATTTTCAGTTATACTTCTCTTCAAGACTATTATATCATATCAGCATAAGTATTGTCAACACTCTCGTGCTTTTGTGACACAAAATACTATGGACTCGCCTATTCATTTAAACTCCGCACCCTGATCCGCCGTAAAGGGGGTAATTTTCAATTATTTTTTTCTTTTCGCTTGACTTTAGGAAATATCCGGTGATATAATCGACTTAAAACAACACCGAGGAGGTAAAAATGCAGACCTTAAAGTTTGATCTTACGGGTGAGGGCAGGAGCTTCAAGATCCTGAACGCTACTAACGGCGGCCCCTGGCATAAGAGGCACGCAAGCGACCAGTCCCGCTCGAACTTCGCCGATTATAAGGCGGCGAGGATCCCCTATTCCAGAAATCACGATTCGGCTTTAGAAGCAGTTTACGGGGGCCCTTATGCCCACGATATCACGATGATCTTCCCTAACTTCGATCTCGATCCCTACGACCCTGCATCCTATGACTTTGCCTGCACGGATGAGGCCATCCTCATTTGCCTTGACGCCGGGACCGAGACCTTCTTCAGGCTTGGACAGACGATCGAGCATCAGGTAAAAAAGCACGGAACGATCCCGCCTAAGGACTTTAACAAGTGGGCTGTTATCTGCGAGCATATAATCAGACACTACAACGAGGGCTGGGCAGACGGCTTCAAGCTCGGCATCAAGTACTGGGAGATATGGAACGAGCCCGACCTCCACGAGGACGACGATACGGATAAGAAGACCTGGGGCGGCACCAAGGCACAGTTCTTTGATTTCTACGAGATTGCGGCAAAGCACCTGAAGTCCTGCTTCCCCGATCTTATGATCGGAGGACCGGCTCTTGCTTTTTCCTACGAATGGGCAGACGATTTCCTTCGTGAGATGCACGAAAGGGGCGTCGAGCTTGACTTCTTCTCTTGGCATATATACGCCACCGAGCCCGCAAGCATCCTCAAAAGGGCTGAGAAGATGAGAGACCTGCTCGACAAGTACGGCTATACGAATGCCGAAAGCATACTCAACGAATGGAACTACGTTAAGAACTTCCTCGACAAATTCCAATACAGCATCAATGCCGTCCACGGCATCAAGGGGGCTACGTTCGTTGCGGCGGCCATCTCGGCGGCTCAGAACAGCTCGATCGATATGATGATGTATTACGACACGAGACCAAGCGTATATTGCGGAGCATTCGACCTTTATACCTACGAAAAGCTCAAGGGCTATTACCCCCTTTATTGGTACGGAATGTTTTACGACATGGAGAAGGAGATCCCCTCCGAAAACTCCATCGAAAACGTATACTCGCTCCTTGGCGTTGATAAAAGCGGAAAGGCTCTTGCACTCCTCACCTACTACACCGATGACGACGACGCCGTGGAGAAGGAGATCGCCCTCGACCTCGGCAGAGATGGCGAATACGAGATATACCTGCTCGATGCCGACCACGACGCTGAGCTCGTAGATAAGACCGGCACTCTCAAATTCAATATGAAGCCCTTAAGCTCCATCCTCATCAAGGAGATCTGACATCAAGGCTCACGCTATGCGTGTTATTTGCGACCGGCTTTTGATCCAAGTGAAAAAGCTGATGGACAGCTTATCATTTCGCTTTGAGCTTCTTTATGTAAATACTTGTTATCATTTTTGATTTAAAAACGCTCTGACACCTCCAAAAAGGAGATGCCGGAGCGTTTGCTTTTATATTTTGTTAAGCGTAGCGTTTCAGTCCTCTTCCCGTCGCTTGAGCCTAACGAACGCTATCGCAGTGGTGGCGATGGCGGAGAAAACGATCGTTGCAATCGTTGTAACAAGCAGGGGGATGTCATTCACCCTCTCGAAAACCACCGTAACCGCCGTGTCAGCACCGATAGTGATGGACAGACCGTTTTCGGATAGATCCACCGCTTTTCCGTTCACAAGCACCATATCAACGGCGTAGCCGACGTCGGGTGTGAAGGTGAGCGTCAGCTCGTCACCGTAGTAAAGCTCGGCGGGAACCTCGCTGTCAACTCTGCCGCCCTTGGTAGAAATGAGGCTTACGGAATGCTTAATTCTTTCAAATTCTACGCTGAGAGTCTGGTCGCAGGCGACGTCGGCGAAGGTGTAGCTCGTTACGGCTCCGACAGACGTGCCGTTGACTAAAACGTCCTTTATGCGGTAGCCCTCGTTCGGTGTGATGAGGTAGGTGTGCCTGTCGAGGCAGTTGATGGTGTTATCGCCGCTTGGAGTAACGACACCGTTTTCACACTCGGAGACCTTGACCGTATACTGCTTAGGCACGGCGATAAACACTGCCGTATAGGTGGTGTCGGCAGTTACCTTTTTTATGTCGGGGCTCCAGCCTGCAAACTCGTAAGTAAAGCGCTCGTCCTCCGCCCTCGTGGGATATATGTATGACCCTCCGATCAGCGCAGGATAACCTCTGTAATTGTAGGTAGGGAACTCCTGGTAGGTGTACTTCTCGGAATAAATAACGCTGTCGTCCCAGTTTTTCCAGGTTACGGTATAGGTGCGCGTCGCCGGGGTTGCGGTGACGGTTCCAAGGCTAGGAGCATCACTGTTGACGAATACCGGCTTTCTGAACCATCCGCCGCCTACGTCAACAAACCCAGCCGGCAAGGAGTACATAACCGTATTAGTCGGCTCGGGGCACCTGACGAAGAGGTAAAGGACCTCGCCGTATTTCGATGCCATACCGTCCCTTTCTCCGCTAGTGGCGCTTCTATCCGCCGATATGTAGTGATCCAATACCTGACCCGCCACAGAATAGCTGACGGTCACGTCGACGATGGGCTTAAGGATGGCGGAGGCGACCTCTCGCTCGACGATCTTGCCCTTATTCATTATGGATATACCTTTTGTAAATACCCCCTTATCCAAAACGCCATAGCCGCTCATATTCTCAAGAACGTAGGTGCCGTCCTCGGTGTCGTCAAAGACCTCGATCACAAGCGTGAAATTCGAGGTGAGGGTAGCTTGGATATATTCGTAAGGGATCGCATCTCCGATATTGAATCTTACCTCCTCGCCATTTATGCTTTTGATGAGGTAAGCGTTCTTTATGTTATCGCCGAGAATAAGCGAAAGATAAGCGCCCTTGACAAACGTCACTTCTATGCTCTTATCGGAGTCGATGCCCTTTAATTGTAAACCGTGCTTTACAATCTCTGTCAATTCATCGGTAGGAACGCTGCTCCCGTTGATCTTAACATCGGACAGCGTCCATCCGCTCGCAGGTATAAAGTAATATCTGAGCGTATCCTCACTCGACAGCGTTATCCTCTCTCCGACCGTGCAGCTGCCCTCGCCGCTCATAGACAGCTCTACGCTGTAAGAGGGGACCTCCTCCCAGCGCGCATAAACGAATACGGTGTTCGAATTCTTGTAGTATTTTTGATAGTGAGAGGAGGCGTTCATATTCGCCACCTCGCCGAGATGGCAGATGTCCTCCCAGCTCACGTAATATTTATCCCCATCCTTCCTGAGCGGGCGTGAGCCGTGGCCATAGTCGAGATACCAGCCGCCGAATGTATATCCCTCTCTCGTCGGGGCGTAGAGGATAAGCTCACTGCCCTCCCCCGCAAGCTCTTTTGCATAGTTCTCGGGGTGGTTTTCGCCGCCGGCGAGATCATAATAGACGTTTACGGGCAAGAGAGAGGTGTCGGCGCAATATTCAAAGGTGAAATTATACCGCAATTCGTAACCCGTGTCCGCAGTTATCGTATGCGTAACGGTGCAGCTCTTGCCGTTCGTGATCTTGTAGCTGAGCGTTGGGATAGACGTATACTGCTCGGTATATACCGACTGCTTTGCCTGGAGGAAGGCTACCTCGCCCTCGAGCTTATCGACGTAGATGACGTAGCTCTTTTCGGGGCTGACCATGCTGTGCTGCTCAAGCTCCCTGCCTGTGTTGAAGCCCAGGCTGTTTGCCTCGTAGTCGAACTCTATCTCCTCTCCGATGATGCCGTGCGTAACGAAGAAGTTATTCAGATAGGTGTCGGAGCGCTCGCCGTTGCCGTATGTAACGAGGATCTTATACTGTCCGTAGTCGGCGCCCTCGGCGGATATGGAAAACCTCTTTGCCGCATTGTCTATAACGACGGTGAAGTCCTCCGTGACCTTACGGTCGCCCCTGCATATTTCTATTCCTTCCACCACCGTATCGGGCGACGATATATATGAATAGACGAGCTCGACGTCATCGTAGAAGATATTTTTTTGGAGCGTCGTGCCCTCCGTGGGAATAAAGCTGCCGCAATACTTCCCCTTTACGCTCGTAGGATAGGCGTAGCCCGAATCTATCTTATCGTAGAAATATAAGTCCTTTTCGGTGTAGGGCTCGTAGCGATAGCCATTAAGGCTGCTGATGTTGTTATCGTCGTAAAAGACGAATGCGATTCCGTCCTTGGCGTTAGACTCGGTGTAGGAATTGAGGATGATCCACGCACCCTTAAAGAGGGTCGGCTCCTCCGAGCCGTTAAGATAGAATTCAGCCTCGTAGTTATCATCCCAGCCGATGACAGAAACTGCGTGAGAGGAGTTTGTGTTGGTCTGATTCGGCGTGAGGTGATATGCAGGGCCGTTTTCGATCCAACCCGTCCTGAAGTTAAACGCCATGTATACGCTGCCGTGGTCGTAAATGTGCTTTTTTATAGCGGCAACGTTGCTACTCGAGAAGCTTGTCGAGCTGTCACGCACGAGGGAATCGACGAGATCGTCGTTAGAGTACTTTTCATAAAAGTTATAATAATCCGCCGCATTATCGTTGCTTACCGTGAAGGAATCCTGATAGGGGAAATCCATCTCGAGCATAAGCCCCGACTGCTTTATAGACTCGTACTGCGTGGATATCGAGCCGCCTGCGCCGACCTTTCTGTATCCGTCGTCGCAAATATAAGCCGACACACCCGTCCACAGCTCGGAAAAGTCGTAAAACTCGCCCGTCGCCTTCATTATCGTAGTCGCCATAGACATAGTGGCGGCAAAGTTCCAGCAATAGCCGTGCTGATCCTGGTTTTGCGCAAGGAGGATATATTCGTCTCTCATACAGTATTCCGCCGGCAGAGTGCTTATATCTATCTCGGGCGCAGGGTCAAGCGTTCCTCCGCCGATATTGGGGCCCGGGATGAGCCCACCGCCGTCGATAACGGGGATGCGGCCATCGTCAAGCACGGGATCGCGGATGAGGAGATCGTCATCCACCGTCGGTATGCGTGGAGGCATACTGAGGGCGTACACCCTGCCAAAAGACGTGAATATTGATGCAATACAGCTGATAGCTATGAGAATAGCGATGAGCCGCCTGAAGGTTAAGCTCTTCTTCAAGGGGGTGACCCTCCTTTAGGTGAAAACTGTCAGACCGACGCAGCCACCGGGCGATGCGCCGCGATCAATGATATTTTGATTTTAACACAGCGTATATATAACATCAAGTCATTTTTGTTAAAAATAGGGACGTATGACGCTTTTTTGTGTGAAAATCGCTTCTTTTCGACGTCTGATGTAGTTTTTTGATTTAACTTGTAAGATTACTATTGACAAAAAGAGGGAATATATGATATAATTCTTGTAACATTACTATCAGGATAATGAGATCCACACGAAAGCGAGGACGGTATATGCCATTTGAGTATAGACGAACAAGCACGAGGAGCGAAATAATCAAGCTGGGAGCGAGGCTCTTTATCGAGGAGGGCTACTCCAAGACCTCCTTCTCAAGGATAGCAAAGGAGTTAGGCATCAGCCTTGGCAACATTACCTTCTATTTCCCGACTAAGGAGCATCTGCTCGCCGTGCTCTGCAACGAGCTTTGCGCCTTTCAGCGAGAGCTGATGGAAAGAGAGGTCGGCGAGGGCTATTCAAGCCTTCTATCCTACTGTCTTGAATTGACGTCAATGACGGCGATATGCGAGGAGGACGAGGTCTCGCGCGATTTCTTCCACGCTATCTATACCTCTCCCCTATCGTTAGATATCATACGTGACAACGACACGGATAAGACGCACGACGTCTTTCTCGAGTTCCGCCCCGAGTGGACGGATAGCAAATGGATCGAGGCGGAGAACCTCGTTTCGGGCATTGAATACGGCACGATAATGACGAGAGAGGAAAGAACGCCGTTATCGCTTCAGATAGAGGGCGGACTTGACACCATCCTGACCATCTACGGAGTGCCCGAGGAGCTTAGAAGACAGAAGATAGAAAAGGTCCTGGCTATGGATTACAGAGCTCTCGGAAGGAGGATCCTCGGAGAGTTTAAGGAGTATATTGAAAGAACCAACGAGGAGGCGCTTAAGATGGCCTCGAGGAGAAGAAGGCGCACTCGCTAAGCCCCTCACACGCTGACACCCCACGGAGGTTACTATGGAAAAGAAGCACAACAAAACGTTATCGATCGTTATCGTCATTTTGCTCGTCGCTATCTCGACCGCCATCGGCATCGCTCTGACCGTGAGCGCAGAGGGAGCCGGGAGCCTGGCGGCGCTGGGCTCGGGCATTTTGGGCCTTTAAGCCTCGCAGTATATAGCGAGCAATGAGCCACGCCACGGCGCAAGGAGCGCACCGGCGTTAACGAAATAAAAAAGCAAGCCTGTTGACAAAAGAGTCGTCAGGCTTGCTTTTTTCTTCACAATTATTGAGTAAATGCAAACTGTCGTTTGCAAAAATCCGAGATCAATATCAGAACTCTGCGTTTCCAACCGTTCTGGGATAAGGAAGAACGTCACGGATGTTGGATACGCCGGTGATATACATAATGATGCGCTCGAAGCCCAGGCCGTAGCCTGCGTGCTTGGTGCCGCCGTACTTGCGGAGATTGAGATACCACCAATAGTCCTCCTCGGAGAGCTCAAGCTCCTTCATACGTGCGGTGAGCACGTCGAGCCTCTCCTCACGCTGAGAGCCGCCGATGATCTCGCCGACGCCGGGGACGAGAAGGTCCATAGCTGCGACGGTCTTTCCATCGTCGTTAAGACGCATATAGAATGCCTTGATGTCCTTGGGATAATCGATAAGGAAGATAGGCTTCTTGTAGATCTGCTCGGTGAGATATCTCTCGTGCTCGGTCTGGAGGTCTACACCCCAATAAACGGGGTACTTGAAGTCGGCGCCCGACTTAAGAAGCACGTCGATAGCCTCGGTGTAGGTAACCTTAGCGTAGTCGGCATCACGGAGTGCGGTAAGGCGGTCAAGAAGGGTCTTATCAACGAACTTGTTGAAGAACTCAAGCTCTGCCTCGCACTTATCCATAACGTGGTTGATGATATGCTTGATCATATCCCACGCAAGCTGCATATTGTCGTTAAGATCGGCGAAGGCGATCTCGGGCTCTATCATCCAGAACTCAGCCGCATGGCGAGCCGTGTTTGAATTCTCTGCTCTGAAGGTAGGACCAAAGGTGTAGATGTTTCCAAACGCCATAGCGTAGGTCTCGCCCTCGAGCTGACCCGAAACGGTGAGGTTTGCGCTCTTGCCGAAAAAGTCCTTGGAGAAGTCGACCGAGCCATCCTCGCATCTGGGAGGATCGTTAACGTCGAGAGTGGTAACTCTGAACATCTCACCTGCGCCCTCTGCATCCGAGCAGGTTATGATAGGCGTATGAACGTAGACGAAGCCACGCTGATTGAAGAAGGAATGAATAGCGTAAGCGACCTCGCTGCGCACTCTGAAAACTGCGCTGAAGAGATTCGTCCTCGGGCGAAGATAAGCCTGCTCACGGAGATACTCGACCGTATGGCGCTTAGGCTGAAGAGGATAATCGGGGGTAGAGGTTCCCTCAACTACTACCTCGGTCGCCTTAAGCTCGAAGGGCTGCTTAGCGCCGGGGGTAAGCACGAGCGTTCCGGTAACCACGAGGGCTGCGCCGACGTTCTGCGATGCGATCTCATCGTAGTTTGCGACCTTCTCCCTCTCAAAGACCACCTGTATGCTCTTGAAATAGGAGCCGTCGTTCAGATCGATAAAGCCGAACGCCTTGGAGTCACGAAGATTTCTGACCCAGCCGCAGACGGTGACGGTCTTTCCACCGTACGCCTCCTGATCCTTATAAATATCTCTTAAAAGATCTCTTTTCATGTCAACCTCTTGAAAAAATGATTTTAACTTTATCATTATATCACAGCGTAACGCCTTTTTCAATCTTTTTAATGAAAAAAGTTTTGCCAAGAGAAGAGGCATACGCCGACGGGCAGAAAAGCTCCGGGAGTGTCACATATCACGGGATGTGTATTGACAAAATCCCGTGCGTGCGCTAAAATAAATGTGTCAATCAAATCAAAGGAGCATTATTATGGAATTCAGCGTCAATCATCCGATACTGTTCGTCCTGGTTGGAATAATCATAGCGGCGGTCATCGGGCAGTCTGTCTACTTCCTCGTGAAGGCGTACAAGAGAGCTAAGGAAAAGGGAATGGATATGAATAAGATCCATAAGACCATCCTCTCGGCGGCGCTCTTTACTATCGCACCCGCAGTATCTATCGTTATCACGGTTATGGCACTCTCGCAATATCTCGGCGTTGCTCTGCCCTGGCTGAGGCTCTCGGTCGTCGGCTCGCTCTCCTACGAGACGGTCGCCGCGGCAAATGCCGCTTCCGGACTTGGAACCTCGCTCGATGCCCTCGCAGACAATATGACTGCCGAGGCATACGTTACAGTAACGCTCGTAATGACTATATCCATCATGGTAGGTATATGGCTCGTCCCCGTCCTTGCAAAGAAGATGCAGAAGGGTCTGGTCTCCTTTGAAAAGAAGGATAAGAGGTGGTCGGACATCATTCAGAATTCGCTCTTCATCGGTATGATCTCCGCATTCGTCGGCTACGTATTTTCCGATGTGTCGAGGCTCTGGCTCTCAGAAGGCGGCATCTATACGCAGGTCAAGGTCGTTGACGGCGCTGAGGAGGTAACGAGGTTTACCTCTACGTCGGGCCTCGTCCCCGTTTGCGTCATGGCGGTGAGCATGCTGTGTATGCTCGTTTGCGGCATGCTTATGAAGAAGCTCGGATGGAAGTGGCTCAACGACTACGCCCTTCCCATCTGTATGATCGTCGGTATGGCGTCCGCTATACCCTTTACCTATCTTCTTGGAGGTGTTGTAGCATGAGTGAATTTGATAAGATCGTAACCGAGGATCAGCTCCCCGAGGAGGACTACCTCGACGGAAAGTTTATGACCTCTATGCACCGTGAAGGAACCATCTGGAATATCGCTATGATGATCCTTCTTTTGCTCTTCCCCGTTATCGTGGGCGTTATCTTCCAGGCAGTGCCTGATCTCGCCGCAGTTGGAATGGGACTTCTATACACAGCCCCTATGTACTGGGCTGTCGGCGTAGTCGAGGTCATAACCTTCATCCCTATGCTGGGCGCAGGAGGCTCCTACCTCTCCTTCGTCACGGGCAATATCTCTAACCTCAAGCTCCCCTGTGCGCTGAACGCACTTGAAACCAACGGAGTTAAGGCACAGAGCGAGGAGGGCGAGATAATCTCGACTATCGCAATTGCCGTATCAAGCATCGTAACCACCGTTATCATCGTTCTCGGCGTTATACTTATCACGCCCTTGACCCCCATACTCGAAAACCCCGTTCTCGATCCTGCGTTCGATCAGCTGCTCCCCGCACTCTTTGGCGCACTCGGCATCGTCTTCGTATCCAAGAACTGGAAGATCGCTATCGCACCCGTCACCCTTATGCTTATCCTCTTCATCTTCGTACCTGCGATAAACACCTCCTCGGTCGGCATTATGGTGCCTGTTGGTGTCGTGTTCACGCTGCTCGCATCCTGGATAATGTATAAGAAAGGAGTACTGTAATGCATCCTATTGTTTACATTCTCATCGTTTTAGCTGCTGTCGTTGCCGCACTCCTTACAGTTATTATTATCAGGACGCTCAGCTTTAAGCCTAAGGCACAGCCCAAGGTGGACAGCGAGGAGGTAAGCTTTGACGGCGAGCGTGCGGTCAGGGCGCTCGGAGAGCTGGTCAAGTGCAAGACCGTGTCAAATTCCAATCCCGCGCTCGAGGACGACGCCGAATTTGATAAGCTGATCGCACTGCTGCCCGAGCTTTATCCAAACGTATATAAAAAATGCACCCTTACGACCTTCCCCGGCAGAGCACTGCTCTATAAGCTTGACGGCAAGGAGAGTGGCGAGCCATCCGTCTTTATGGCACACTACGATGTCGTGCCTGTGAGCGAGGTGCCGGGCGACTGGGAGAAGCCACCCTTCTCTGCTATTATTGAGGACGGCGTTATGTGGGGGCGAGGAACGCTTGACACCAAGGCGACCTTCAGCTCAGCTCTCTTTGCGCTCGATCATCTCTTAGCAGAGGGCTTTATCCCGGAGCATGACGTATATCTCGCATTTTCGGGAGGCGAGGAGGTCAACGGCGAGGGCGCAAGAAATATCGTTGATCACTTTGAGCGCGAGGGTATAACGCCCGCTATGGTGCTTGACGAGGGCGGCGCAGTCGTTGAAAACGTCTTTCCCGGAGTTAAGGCTCCCTGCGCTCTTATCGGCATCGCCGAAAAGGGACTGTTAAACCTTGAATACAAGGTCAGAAGCTCGGGCGGCCACGCATCCGCACCCAAGCCCCACACACCCGTCGGCAGGCTCTCGCTTGCCTGTGCAAGAATTGAAGCAAGCCCCTTCCCCGCTCATCTGACTAAGCCCGTCAAGGAGATGTTTGACACCCTCGGCAGGCATTCGGGCTTCCTTTATAGGATGATATTTGCAAATCTCTGGGCATTCGGCTGGGTCATAGATCTTATCTGTAAGAAGGGCGGCGGCGAGCTTAACGCACTTATGAGAACTACCGTAGCATTCACGCAGATGGAGGGCAGCTCGGCTCCGAACGTTATCCCTCCCACGGCAAGAATGGTTTCAAATATGAGGCTCAACCCCTGCGACACCGTTGACTCCGCCGTTGACTATCTGAGAGGAGTAATCGGCGACCCCGAGGTAGAGCTTAACGTTCTTGATAACAACAACCCCTCCCGCATCTCCGACACGTCGACAGAGGGCTACCGCAAGCTCGCCTCGGCTATCGCATCCACCTGGCGAGGCTCTATCGTGTCTCCTTATCTTATGATGCAATGCTCAGACTCCAGGCATTGGGGCAGGATCTCCGACCGCGTTTACCGCTTCTCGGCTATGGATCTCACCTCCGAGGAAAGAGGGACCATCCACGGAAACAACGAGAGAATACGCCTCGAGGGGCTTATGCGAGCGACGGAGTTTTATATCCGTCTTATGAAAAAATGTTAACAAAGGTGTGAAATAATGAAAGCTATTAAAGCAATTACCGTATTTACTCTTATATTAACGCTCGTGCTAGCGCTCACATCCTGCGGAGTCCGGATAATCGTCAGCTACCCTAACGCAGACGCCTACCTGACCGGAGGAGAAGACGGAACGACGGTCATCGACGCCGAGGTAAGCAGCGTGGAGATAAGCTGGCCGGTCGGAGTAGTAAGGGTCGTAGCAGGTGACGTCGAAGCACCCACCCTCGTCGAGGACGGCGAGGATGCGCCTCTCTTGAAATATCTTATAACCGGCGGCTTACTTAAGATCCAGTACGCCGAGCCGGGAATATACCGTGACATAAAAGGCAAGGAACTGACGCTCACCCTCCCCGTAGGCGTGAGTCTTGGCGAATTCAGCGTAGACGGAACGTCAACCGAAGTGAGCGCAAACGGAATTGAAGCCGACGACATAGAGATCTCATGCACCTCGGGTAGGATAGAGCTTACGGATTGCAAGACACCGGGCGAGCTGGAATGCACTAACACCTCGGGCGAAATCCGCATCACGGGAGGGTCGGCAAGAGATATCGAGCTTACCAACACGTCGGGGGATATAAGCCTTGAGGGCGCTCTGGCGAACGAAATAAGCCTCTGCAGCACCTCGGGCAGCGTGTCTGCAAATATTCTCGGCGACATCAAGGAGATCACCTGCGACTCGACCTCCGGCGACGTATCAGTAGTTGCTTCCGGTACTGTGGAAAAGCTAAGCTTCGACTCGACCTCGGGCAATATCAGGATCGAGGCAGGCGGAGCTAAGCAGATAGCGACAGACTCAACGTCCGGTGACGTGTCGGTCAAATTGAACGGCATACCGGAGAATATAGGCATAGATACCGTTTCGGGCTCTGTGACTCTCACCCTACCCGAGGGCAGCTTCGGCATCAGGGTAGACACGGTTTCCGGAGATGTCGATATCGAGCATTCCTCTGTCAAGAAAGGAAGCACGTATATAGTCGGCGAGGGCGGCCCGATCTATGAGATTGACACGGTTTCCGGCGATATAAATGTAAACAAAAGATGATATTATGTTGTTTGATAAGACAATAAAGAGGATATTTAAGTCTACGCTTCTTAAAAGGCATGATCCCGATGGGTCGGTGTTTTACTTTGATCCTGAGGACTTCGGGCTTGAATACGACAGGCTCGACTTTAAGGGCGATAAGAGGCAGATCTTAAGAGGCAGATTTTATAAAAAAGACGTCACGCACCTCGACACCCTCGTCGTGTTCGAGCACGGAATGGGAAACGGACATAAGGCTTATATGCGTGAGATAGCAACGGTTTGCGAGGCGGGCTACGAGGTTTTTGCATACGACCACACCGGCACGCTTGAATCAGAGGGAGAGCATATCGGCGGCTTTTCGCAGTCGCTGGCAGACCTCGACCATGCGATCACCGCAGTGAAACAGAGCGGAAGAGTTGGCGGAAGGAAGCTTGCCGTTATCGGCCACTCCTGGGGAGGCTTTTCCACTATGAATATCCCTGCGCTTCACAAGGATATCGACGCCGTCGTCGCCCTCTCGGGCTATGTATCTCCGATAGAGATGATAAGATCTGCGCTCGGGGGACTCAAGGGCTATGCCGACCTCCTGTTTGAGGAGGTTGAGGCCCCCTTCGGTCACTACGCCTACGCCGATGCGAGATACTCTCTCGCTCTGTCGGCCACAAGGGCGCTTATCATACACTCGGAGGATGACAGCACCTGCCCCGTGTCGCATTTTGACAAGCTTAAGGCGGCTCTCTCGGGAAATTATAACGTCACGTTTATGCTTATAGACGGCAAGCGGCACAACCCTACCTTTACTGCCGACGCCGTTGTATATAAGGACGCATTCTTTAGAGCTCAAATGAAGCTTAAAAAGAAGAAAAAACTAGCAACACCTGAGCAAAAGGCGGCCTTCGTCGGCTCCTATGACTGGAATAGGATGACCGAGCAGGATGGCGAGATCTGGGCTAGGATCCTTGGTTTTATCAAAAATAAGTAAACAATTGTATAAAAAATGAGTACATCTATGTTCGATGTACTCATTTTTTTATTATTTCTCGTCAGAGTCTTGTTTACAGCTTCCGACAGCCCAGCCGCCGTAATCATCTAAGAGGAATTCTCCTCGCTTGTTAAGGCTCATGGCTATGCCGCCATCGACGAAGGAGATAAGAGCAAATATACTGCCGAAGCTGACGTCTGTAATATATATACGCAAGAGCAGCTTATTATCCTCTATCCATTCTCCGACGGCAACTGAATCAAGCTCTCTGCCGGACGGCACTCCTCTTTGCTCGGAATAGTAGTGCTGCTCAGGGAAGGTCGTTTTCAATCCGACGCCTAAACCAAAGCGGATAAGCTTTACGCCTCGTGCGTTTTCATAGGTGAGCTTGCCCTCGCCATTGCAAAGATCAAGCCTCGCCCAGCTCCAGCCCATCGGATTTTCATCAAGCTGCCAGACCTTGCCACTTACCGCTTCTGCCATAGGCGAGCTAGCCGTGCCGTAGGTGGGCATTTTCAGCGACCCCAGCTTTTGCCTGAGTGTATCAAGCTCCGGGGATGTAGGTAACGGCTCGGAGGATAGATTATCATATACGATATACTTGACCGCATCGTAAAGTCTGACGTCGGCAAAGTCGGCGTCCGTCATCGTGTCACCCGTACAGACGAAAACGAGGTCCTTATCACGGAAGCAATACGCCTGCTGACAACCCATACCTCGCATACAGACGGCATCGGGCGTTATCCAGCTCAGATAGCCGTAGCCACCGGCAAGGAGGGGCGAATATGAGTTTTTCGCAATATTCGACTCGCTTCTTTTGCTCGTCATAAGCTCCATATAGGCTCGGTCGACGAGCTGCTCGCCATCCACCTCGCCTCGGTTATGCACGAGCATGGCAAATCTCGCAAAATCTCTCGTCGTAGAGAGCATTCCGCTACCGCCCCACGCACCGCCGTCGGTGTCTTTTATACAGCGTACTTCCCGACTGATGCCGAGCTTATCAAAGAGCGGCCGCATATATTCAACGAGCCCCATACCCGAAACACGCTCAACTACTCTTGCCAGGATATCTGCGCCGTTGTTATAGGCGAAGAAGGCGCCCGCAGGCTTATGGCAAGGGAGCGCAAACGGGTTTGCCGCCCTTCTCCCCTCGGGATATCTGATCGGAAACTGAGGCGTTGACATCATAAGTGCATGCTCGACCGTACATCTGCGCATAGCCTCGGGGACCTCGTCGGTGTCATACTCGGGAAAGAAGCTTAAAACCCTATCCGAGGTTTTGAGCTTTCCTTCTGTGATCAGCATTCCGACCGCAACGGCAACGTAGGTTTTGGTTGACGAATATAATCTATGCAAAAAGTCCTCGCCAAAGGGGGGAACGTAGCCCTCCGCAATTACCCTGCCGTGCCTCAGAAGAATGAGCGAATGCAGGTTGATCTTATTTTCTTCAATAAAGCTTATCAGCCTGAGGATATCCGACGAGCGGACCCCCTCGGCCTCGGGTGTAGAAAAGAGGAGCTCCTTCATCACCGATAAACCTCCTTGTAGATTTATCCCGGGGATCAGTATTTTGCTATAACGTCCTCGGTGAGCATAGATGCGGAGTCCGCATCAACGTAGAGCGAGAAGTCACCGTGCTGCTTTAAGAGCGTTGCTGGTACCATAGGGGAAAGCTCGCAGGTGAGAGTCTTATAAACAGCCTCAGCCTTAACCGCATAGGGTACGACGGAGATGATCGTCTCACACTTCATGATCTGCTTGCAGGTCATGCTGATGGCCTGCTTGTAGGTCTCCTCAACGGATGCAAACCAGCCCTCACCAACCTGCTGCTGAAGGCAACGCTCGTCAAGAGTAACTACCTTATACGCACGCTCGTCATCAAAGTCTGCGGGCGGATCGTTAAATGCTATGTGCGCATTCTCGCCGATGCCGATAAGACCGACGTCAACGGGGCTCTCGTTAAGGAGTGCGGTGAGCTCGGCGATGGTGTCGGCGGGGGCCTTGGAGCCATCGATAAGATGCGCCTTGCCGGGATTTACAACCGATACGAAGCGATCGGTCAGATAGCGCTTAAAGGATGCGGGATGCGCATCGGTGATGCCTACGTACTCATCGAGGTGGAACATCTCGACCTTCGACCAGTCGATATCCTGCTTTACGAACTCTACGAAGAAGGGGAACTGAGATGCGCCGGTGGAGAGGAGTATCCTCGCCTTGCCCTTCTTGGCTATTGCCTCGTTGATCTTCTTCGCTGCGTGCTCGGCAGATGCCTTGCCAAGCTCTTCCTTGGTCTTGCTGATTATAAGCTTCATAGTATTTTACCGCCTTTAATTATTTTTTCAATGTTGATTTTGTTGTTTTCAAGGGTGACGAGCAGAAGGTCTGCAAGCCTTCCCTTTGCAATCTCGCCTCTATCGTCAAATCCAAGCAATCTCGCAGGGTTCGTCGAAGCCATTCTCGATGCCATAACGATGCCGCAGCCCGTCGCCTCGAGCATTACCGAATAAACTCTGTCCATCGTCGCCGTGCTTCCCGCAAAGGACTGTCTGTCCGTCAGCTTTGCAACGCCGTCCTCCACGATGACCCGAAGTCCGCTCTCCTCGCTGCCTATCCTAGTCATAGAGCCGTCAGGCATTCCTGCAGCTCTTATAGCATCTGTGATCAGACAAATGCGGTCAGCGCCCTTGATTTTGTAAATATATCTTAGCAATTCGTAGGGTAAATGCCTTCCGTCAGCTATGATCTCGACGTTCATCTCATCGAAATATAGTCCTGCTTCTACCGCACCTGCGATGCGGAAGCTGTTCCTTCTGGTTACGCCCTTCATGCCGGAATAAAGATGAGTCATCAGCGTGTAGCCTGCGGCGAGCGCCTCCTCTATCTCGGAGAAATCCGCATCCGTGTGCCCGGCAGACATAAGCACGCCTCTGGCCGAGCCGACTCTGCCAAGCTCCATTCCGCCCTCAAGCTCCGGAGCTGCGCTGATGCGCTTTATCTCGGGATAGGCGTCGAAGAGGGCTTCAAGCTCACCGCTTTTTGCCGGACGGATATACACGGGGTTTTGCGCCCCGCACTGCTCCTTTGCAAACCAAGGCCCCTCGAGATGTAAGCCTGCTATAACGCCGTTATCCTCTCTGCGCATATAGCAGACGACGTTTTTTATTGCGTCATCGCGCTCAGAGTCCGGCGAGGCAAGCGTAGTTGCAAGCATTGTCGTTGTGCCGTGGGAGAGGTGAAAATCGGCTATATGAGCGATCCCATCTCTGTCAGCATCGATAAACTCAAAGCCGTCACCGCCGTGACAGTGCATATCAACGAAGCCGGGGATAAGGTATTTCCCCTCGGCGTCTATGACGACGTCAGCCTCATCTGCCGCACCGATCAGTGCGATCTTATCATCCTCGATGAGTAGTGATGTGGAGGCGATAACCTCATCACGTGTAACGACGTTTACGTTCTTTATCAGTGTTTTCATCTCATTTTATCTAACACGGGTGTGAGGTAAACACGCTCTCCCGTCTTAATGCTCCTGTTAGCAGCAATGCCGATCATAGCAGATTTTACTCCGTCAAAGCTATCCGAGCATTGACCGAGCGTGTCGGGGATATCCTCGTCGCCGAAGAGCATTGCTATCAGCCTGTCGTCACCGCCTGCGTGCGTGCCCTCCGCCTTCGGGAAGTGGATCTCCTCTGTCTCGCCCGTGCGATATCTGACTACGACCTTATAGTCGTCGCATTCAAAGAAGGTGGATGCCTCGATAGCACCCTTCTCGCCTATGATATTGATCGTATAGCCCTCACGGGTGTCAAAGAGCGTGAGATTGTAGTTTAAGATAGCACCCTTCTTATAGCTTACGGACACAGACATAAGATCGTAGATATCCGTGTCGGTCTTATAGGGGCAGTGATCTCTTACGTAGCCGTCAACGTGCTCGGCATCAAAGTAAAGAGCCTTGGATAGCCTTCCTTCTCCCGTATGATCCTGGAAATTCGGGCAGCCCTCAGCGTGCTGACAGGTGCTGCATCTCTCTCCTATACCCTCGTCGCTGTAAGGCCTCTCGCCCTGACCAAAGAAGAGTCTTGCGCCCTGCGCGCTGACGCTCACGGGCTCGTCGTCGAGGATCCAGTTAACGACGTCGAAGTGGTGGGTCGCCTTGTGCACCATCATTCCGCCGGAATTCTCAAGGAAGCGGTGCCAGCGCTTGAAATAGTCGCCGCCGTGAACGGTGTTAAGCACGTAGTTATAATTAATGGCAAGAGGCTTGCCAATGATTCCGGATGCCACAAGCTCCTTGACCTTAGCGTAGTAAGGCATAAAGCGGCAGTTAAAGGTTACGGTAACTCTCTTGCCCGAGCGCTTCTCCGCCTCTCTTATAGCAAGGCAATAGTCCTCCGTCGTGGTCATGGGCTTTTCGCTGTAAACGTCATAGCCCGCATCAAGCGCCTTGATTATATACTCGTGATGGAACCTGTCAACGGTCGTTACGATAACTCCGTCGGGCTTTTCCGCATCGAGCATAACGTCAAAGTCGTCGTAAACCTTCATATCCTTAAACGTCGTGTCACGGTAGTACTCCGAGCGGACGTAGTTGGGGTCATAAACTCCAACGATCCTGCAGCAGTCGCCGTGATTTTTAAAGATCTTATCTGCAAACATGGTGTAGCCTCTGAAGCTGGCACCGACTATAACGAGCCTTTTCATTTTGATTTCCTCCGGATCTGTTCGAAAAGCTATTAGTTTTTACATTCATATTATAGCAGATGATCTTGTGTATTTCTATACTTATTTCACATAAAAGAGGGTAAAATACATAAATCGCACAAAAAATCTCTTGACTTTTCCGACGCCATAACCTACAATAAGGCTGTGGAGGATATAATGAGCTTTGTTGAGATAGAATATAAGGAGCGTGAGCTCGGCTGGGCAATGTCCGAGCTTCAGAGCCACGATTACTATGAGCTTTACTTCCTCGTTGAGGGTAAAAGAGAGTTCTTTTTTGAGAATAAAATGTTCAACGTTTCTGCGGGCACCTTCTGTGTGATCCCCCCTTTTGCTATGCATAAAACGGCGGGCGGCTCCTATAAGAGGGTCAATATCAACGTCTCCCCCGACCTCTTGACGCAAAGAGAAAGAGAGCTCCTTGAGCGCCTCTGCTCCGACGTCGTGTTTACGCTCGGGCAGGAGCTGTACGAGCCGCTCTTCAATCTGATAATAAAGGGGGCGGGCGTCAATTTTGCCGATACGGGTGAGAAAAACGCTATCCTCCTCTCCTTCATCCACACGGCGCTCTATATGCTGGAGGAAGCCAGGCTAAGCAAGCTTGCCTACGGTGCTATCGCAAAGGAGGAGAAGGTCGACACGCATATCCTCGAGGCGGTTTCATACATAAACGAGAGCTTCAGGGAGGAGCTTACACTGGATGGGATCAGCGAGCGCTTTTTCATCTCGAAAAACTCCCTGTCCGCAAGATTTAAGGCGACGATGGGCTGCTCGGTGATGCAATACGTTGCGTTCGTCAGGCTCTCCCGCGCAAAGGAGCTTTTGTCTACTACGGCAAAGAGCATCGAGGAGATCTCCGAGCTTTGCGGCTATTCCTCGGCAAACTATTTCAGCCTCAGCTTTAAAAAGAGCGTAGGCATCTCACCGATGGCATATAGGAAAACTAAATAGCCGTTTTTGCACATTTGCAACCGATAGTTGACAAATTGGAAGGGTGAATGTATAGCGTTCTACCCTCATTACTGATATAATAGAGCTACTTGGAGGCGCTATGAAGCTGAGTGAAAAAATATATAAGGAAAGAAAGGCTCTCGGGTTATCGCAGGAGGAGCTTGCAGAGAGGCTGAGCGTCTCGAGGCAGGCGATATCCAAGTGGGAGAGTGGCACGTCAACCCCGGAGGCGGATAAGCTTATTGCACTGAGTGAATGCTTCGGCGTATCGCTTGACTATCTACTCAAGGAGGAGATAGCCGAGGATAATACTGATGTAGCAAAGACAGCTCCGACGAGCAAAAATACTGCACCAGTATCCCTTATCGGCTTATCCCTGCTTTGCCTCGGTATATTGCTCTCGACCCTTTGGCTGATAGTCACCTTGACACAGGGTGATGCACACGACGCTGTCGGAGGATCGTCGGTAATAACCCTCGATGGCGATGCCCTTCTGATGATAGCCGCTATACTTTCTTTAGTTATAGGCGCTATCCTGGTAATAAACAAAATAAGGAGATCAAGATGAAAAAAGCGAAGCTTTTGTCAACTATATTTGGCATTTTGAGCATTGTTAACCTAGTTGTTATGTGTGTGCTGATTGCCATTCAGTATTTCACACTGCTGACATCCTTTACAAGCGCACCGGCATACGTGGCCTTCTTTTTAGCGATACCGTTTATTATACCTGAGGCGGTGTTCCTCATCCTTCATTACTTCTTTAAAAGAAGAATATAAAAAAAGCTCTCGCAGTTAAGGAGATTAATTCCTTTGATGCGAGAGTTTTTTTGACTCTTTTTCTTAAAAGACCTTAAGGCTTTCCGGAAAGCAGGATCATTCGAGATCGCTGCGACGCATTTCTATCCGAAGCTGTGTACATTATATAGCGAGTTTGGCAAAATGTGGGATCATCCCCAAACTACTCCTCGTATTCGAGGATGTCGCCGGGCTGGCACTTAAGCTCCCGGCATATCGCCTCGAGCGTCGAAAACCTGATCGCACTGATACGTCCGTTCTTCATCTTCGAGAGATTTACGTTTGCGATTCCAACCTTCTCGGCGAGTTCATTAAGGGATATCTTTCTGTCCGCCATAACTCTGTCAAGTCTGAGTATTATCGGCATAGCCCCTCCTCAAAGCGTCTCATCCGACTCCTGCTGGAGCTTCTGTCCGTATGAGAATATATAGGAAAGGAACATGATCACAGCAAAAACGAACACGAAACCGAAGTCGAGATTGAAGTTAAGCTCAAATCTCGCAACCGCATCGGAGGAAAGGATAGTTTCGAGATCAAAAGCATGAGATAGTATCACACCGCCGATGATCTTCATTATTTCAGTAAGCGCACCGCAGCCGAGGACGACCCAAGCAAGCTTTTTTAGGTTTGCGGGAACGTCAGCCTCAAACGGTCTGCCCATCTTTATGGGCTCGAAAATAGTGTGAAGGATCCTTGATGCAATGAACACCGCAAAGCTGAGGATCACAACGATAATAAGGCCGATAATAACATACGAATTCATAAAGCCGGTATCGATCGGCACAGAGTCGGCTAAAAATAATTTGACGAAGCCGAGCTCCAAGGACGTCTCACCCGAATCGGCAATCATCTTATCACCGAGTATAGCAACGAGCAGCGAAAAAATGCCGCAAACGATTCCCACGACGCGGAATATCTCGCCGCCTACCTTAACTATCGTGTCAAGCGTGCTTGCAAGATTTTTCATCTTTTTTTCCATATAAACCTCCTCAAAACGTAAAAAATTTAACGTTTATCATTAAATTTAATATAACAGATATAATCCCACTTGTCAACACCTTTTAGCAAAAAACAAAAAAAGAAAGCCTTGAGAACGAGATGTTCTCAAGGCTTTAAAAAATATACAGGTTAGTGATATGGAATCAATAAGTAGAGCGATATAACGAAATAAAAAACGTCAACCAAAGGCAACAAAAGCAAATGAGTTGGCTGATATATTGGCAGCTACGTATCGAATACCCCCTGAAGATCACATTCGACCTTGATCTGTCAATAATCGCTGAAATGGTTTATCAGCTGCCTGATGAACCCTATTATCGTCATAAGCAGGACGACGACGCAGGGGATAAGCGGAATAAATGGTACCTCAGCCCCCCACATAAAGAAGGGAATGCCGACGAAGATGACAACCGCGGTGTGGACCGCAAACATGGAAACGAAGTTATCCTTGACGGAAACGGTTTCCCTATCAAAATCGATCGTGATAGTTGCAGTGCCGTCCCAGTACTCATCGAAAGCGGATGGGCCGATAAACAGCATATACTGAAGCCACAAGAGCGGCAACATTATTAATCCGCCGCCGACAGACCCACCAGATAGCGCAATACAATATAAAACTATAAAGACAACACCGCAGGTAATTGACAGGATCCTGCTATATACATAGTGCATGAAGATAAAAATGATAAGCTTGATCAGAAAATAAGCGGCAATGAGAAATAGAACCATGCCTATTATGCTCATTACAGTGTCAAACGTCATATAATCCATATCAGATCTCCATATACTGCAATTATTAATTAATAGAACAAAGCGAGATGGAATCACCGATGGAGATAAGACCTTCAAGCCTATCTATATGAGGCCGACGAGGTCAATAACCTTGATGTCAAAAGGTAGATACGGTGCGATTTTGAATCAAAAAAGCCTCGCAAATAGCGAGACCTAGATATATAAAGCACACGAATGAAGGTGTGCACTGAAAACCGAATAAGGGGTATGAAACGAAGCGAAGCGAATAAGCATGCTTGAACGAAGAATGCAGTTCAAGCCCTCGGTCAATTAGTATCAGTCAACTGAACACATTACTGTGCTTACATCTCTGACCTATCAAACTCGTAGTCTACAAGTGACCTTACT
>JAFVXI010000003.1 GCA_017501245.1 Clostridia bacterium | reverse complement strand
CCGGGGGATAAAATCAGCTTATCATAGCTTTCTGTAAAGCGCGTTCCCGTTTTCAGGTCGATTACGGAAACGGTTTTGCTTTTTACGTCAATTTCGGTTACCTCGTGGCATACCTTGGCTTTAATTCTGAAACGCCGATAAAAGCCCTCGGGCGTTTGCAACGTCAAATCTTCTTTATCATCAATGATGCCGCCGATATAATACGGCAAACCACAGTTTGCGTATGAAATAAAGCCCGAACGCTCAAAAATGACGATCTCTGCTTTCTCGTCTAGTCTTCTTATTCTTGCCGCGGCAGTTGCTCCACCTGCAACCCCTCCTATAATTATGATTTTCATAGGATCTCCTTTCGCACACAAGAATGTCACTAAATTGCTAGTATATAAGCAACGCGACCTATGTGTTTATTGTACCATATAATCCGCTTGTTTTCAACCACCATGTACGAATAGCAGGAAAAAGCAAAAACGGCTAGAAAAAGATAATCGGGTCGGTTTGGGTGATAGCGGTCGCAAGTTCTGGTTCCGGAATTAAAAACAGAAAGCATAGGAAGTTGTTGCTTCCTATGCTTTCTTTCTGAGGGCGTTATAATGCTTTCATCATTCTCGCATCGACATGGTTAAATTTTCACGGTGAAGGAACTTGAACGCTTTTTTCGCATTTTTCTTTAAATCAACAGCGAGACGACTTCTTATTTCAACAGTGAGATGGTATCCTATTTCAACAGTGGGATGGTATCCTATTTCAATAGTGAGATGATATCCTATTTTAATAGCGAGATGGCGTCGCCGATGGTTTTTTCAAGTGCTTCGCGGCCGTATTTATCAACCTCGGATTTGTTCTTTTCGCCGTGGGTCAGGCAGCCTGCGCCGCCGATGCAGCCGCCGACACACGCCATTCCCTCGATGAAGTTGCCGTCAAGGACGCCCTTGTTCAGCTTGAGGAGCGCCATGCGGCAGGCCTCGATGCCGTCGCAGACGACGGGCTTTATCTCAAAGTCGATGTTCTGCTCCTTCATAGCCTGAGCCGCCGCATCGGTAAGACCGCCGCTGCGGGCAAAGATCCTGCCGAAGTAGGAGGCGTTGTCTAAGACGCCCTCCTCGAATGACGAAAGATCGAAGTCTCTGCTGTCGAAGAGCGCCTGAAGCTCCTCGAAGGTGAGGACGCAATCCACGTATTGCTTGACCTCGTCAAGCTGCGCCTCCGCCTTTTTTGCCGTGCAGGGCCCGATAAATATGACCTTTGCGTTAGGAGTCGTTTCCTTAATGTACTTCGCAAGAACTGCCATGGGTGACATATTGTGAGAGATATGCTCAACAAGGCTCGGGAACGCCGACTTTATGTACTGCACGAAGGCCGGACAGCAGGAGCTTGTGAGCAGTCCCTTTTCGGACAGCTCCTTTGCCTCCGCCATAGCAACCATATCTGCTCCGAGAGCCGCCTCTATAACGTCGTGGAAGCCGAGCTTTTTAAGACCCGTTACGACCTGGCCAAGCTTTGCATAAGAGAACTGGCTCGAGATCGAAGGAGCAACGACGGCATATACCCTGTAGCTGCCGCCCCTGGTGTTTCTCTCGCTCTTTTTCAGAATATCTATGGCGTTTACCATAAAGGATTTATCCATTATGGCGCCGAAGGGACACTGATAAACGCAGGCGCCGCACTGTATACACTTGGAGTTGTCGATCTTTGCCGCCTTATCGTCGTTCATAGAGATAGCCTTTACCTTGCAGGCGTTCTGACAGGGGCGCTTGCGGCCGACTATCGCCGTGTAGGGGCAGACCTTTGCACAGGCGCCGCACTCCTTACACTTAGACTTATCTATGTGGGCGACGTGATTGTGGTCGAAGGTGATCGCACCAAACCTGCAGACGTCCTCACAGCGGTGTGCAAGACATCCGCGGCAGGCGTTCGTTACCTCATAGCCGCCGACGGGACACTCGTCACAGGCGATCTCGATGACCTCGATAACGTTGGGATTGTTCTTATCACCGCCCATAGCGATCTTAACACGCTCGCCAAGTATAGCTCGCTCCTTATAAACGCAGCAACGCATCGTTGCCTCCTTGCCCGGAGCAAGCTTTGCGGGGATGTCCATAATGTTCTCAAGCAGCTTATCATCCCACGCAAGACGTGCGACCTCGCGCAATACTTTGTATTTTAAATGTTGTACTTTTGTGTCAAATTTGCGCATAATTGTTTACATCTCCCTAGAAATAACTGACCTTGATGCGCTTGCCCATCTTGGTAAGGCAAGCTGATAGCTCCTCGACCAGGTTCATTTTTATATTAAAATTGATAGGAAGGTCGGGGTTCTGATGAGCGGGATTTACCGCCCTGCCGACGTAGAAATTTATATCCGTTGCTTCCTCGAAGAGGAGGCGGCTGATCAGAGATGCTCCGTCCTTTTTGAAGTTCCACTGCTCGTAAAGCTCGTTTTCCCCAAGGTAATCCTTTGCATACTGAATGACCTTGTTCATCGTGATGACGCCCTCTGTGACTAGGTCTACGCCCTCGATCTTTGCTATGGGAGGAACGTCGCTGCGCTCAAAGCTCAGGCTGACCTCAACCTTTTTGCCAAGATACCTTGCGGCGATGGAAGAGGTCGTGCCGCCGCAGACGATATGCTTTCCCTCCTTTGAGAAGAAGAGCGACATCATCCTGTTTGCATCGTCGCGGTTTGAGGGAGGTCCGAAGAGAATGTTCATAGGCTCTCTTTTTCTGATCTTCACGACGCAGGCGGTAGTGTCGTCTCCGGGCTTGTGCGCATAAAGCTTATCGCACTCGTCGACGAGCATCGTAGAAAGATTTTTCGCCGTATAACCGCCCGCAACGAGCGCCTGCATATATCCTGCGATATCCTCACGCTTCCAGCCGAAGTTGTACTTTCCGCCCATTCCTGCGTGCGGACAGCCGTCGCTCATAGCGATGAAAACGTCATCCTCCTTGAGCTTTATTACGGATTTGTAGATCTTTTTGCCGCCGATGTTCATCTCGGTTTTGGGATAATCGTAGATATCGTAATCTC
This sequence comes from Clostridia bacterium, assembly GCA_017501245.1. Taxonomy (GTDB): domain Bacteria; phylum Bacillota; class Clostridia; order Oscillospirales; family CAG-272; genus UBA1740. Next base: position 16,402 of record JAFVXI010000003.1, on the reverse strand, counting down.
TTATCACGATCACGTGAGGATTGTCGTACTGGATGATCTCGGCGATCTGGTTATTCAATAAATGAATGATCGTAAACGTGGAATACGCCACGCCTCGCACCGAGCATACGGGCAGGGTTGCGGCAATCGTTGACACGCATTCCTCGATGGGAAGCCCCGCCGCCATCATCGTCGAGATGATCTTGGAGGTCAGGGTGGAGAGGATGCTCGCCTTAACGCCCGAGCCAAGACCGTCCGCAAGTACGATCACGGTGGAGTTTTCATTTTCCTCCACGACGTCCACGTGGTCGCCGCAAAGCTCCTCGCCGACGTGATTGATGCTTTTATATCCTATATCCGCACAAAGATCATTCATCGTCGATGGACTCCTTTAATTTAGTCAAGGCTATCTTGGTCTCTGCTGCGGTTTCGCCGAGCAGGGATGCGATCTCCTGGACGATCCTCATCTGCTTTTCAACGACGGTGTCGGCGACCTCGACCGTCTGCTTATTGATCCTCGCCTTCTTTTCCCTGTCTGCCTCCTCGTCGGTGATGTCGCGCATAATGCCGATCAGCATACGGGAGTCGGGATCGTATACGACGGTCTCTTCAACGTACTTTTTATATTCCGCAAGATAAGTGCGCTGGTTTCTCACCGATCTGCCGCTGTTTCTGACCTGAGCAAACACGGTGGGATCGAGGATGCGGATAACCGGCTCGCCAAGCACGTCGGACGCCGCACGGATGTTCATGATCTTGCGTGCTGCCTTGTTGATCTGCTGGACCTCGAGATTTTCGTTAAGGACGATAAGTCCGTTAGGAGTGTTATTAACTATGGTATCCGAGAAGCTTTCCGCCTTATCCTTAAGGAATGGCAGACACATCGATATCTCTGCCTTGCCCTGGATAATAGCTATCGCCTTTTCGCGGCAGGAATTGTAGCCGCAGGAGCCGCAGTTCAATTCATCGGAGGGCTTGAACTTGCCCATCTGACGCAGAACAGCCATGATCTCGGCCTCGGAGGGTGTCTGAAGCCTTTGCTCGATCATCGAGAAGTTCTTTTTTAAGTACATGGGTGCGGGCTGCTCAACGTCGAAGTCACGATCTCCGGCATAGTCGGATACGGTCACGTAATCCTTGATCGTTGAGGCTCTGTGATATTTTTCCATAACGGGGCCACCGATGCAGCTGCCCACGCAGGCGGACATCTCGATGAAGCACTTATGTATCCTTCCGTTTTCGATATCCTTTAGTGCTGCGATGCAGTTTTCAACTCCGTCTATCGCAACGTAGGTATATCCGGGAGCATCCTTTACCATAGTTTTGAGCACGCCTCCCGTGGTCGGGAAGAAGCGAGCGCGGCTCTCGGGGGTGTCGTCCATCTCCGCTTCGAGCTCGATACGCTCCGCCTTTAACCAATTCGTAAGCTCCTCGAAGGTGAGGACGGCGTCGACGATGCCCTCGTAGTGCTCAGCCTCATCCTTTTTGGCAACGCACGGGCCGATGAACACTGTCTTTGCATTCGGCATTCTCCTCTTGATATCCGAGCAGTGAGCCTGCATAGGCGACATAACGTCGGCAAGATATTCAAGAGCGGCGGGATAATGCTTCTGGATAAGCAGATTTACCGAGTGGCAGCAAGAGGTGATGATGATGTCCCTCTCCTCTTCCCTCAGCATACGCTCGTATTCGGTTTTTACGATCGTTGCGCCGATTGCCGTTTCCTCCACGTCGTAAAATCCAAGCCTTTTGAGCGCACGGCGCATAGACTCAATTCCTACGCCTTCATAGTTTGCAATAAAGGAGGGAGCAAGGCTGACGACCACGGGATCGCCGCTGCTGAGCAATACCCTGACCTTCTCGGTGCTGTCAACTATCTCCTTTGCGTTCTGAGGGCAGACGACGAAGCAATGACCGCATAAAATGCACTCGTTGCCGATAATATGCGCCTGGTTTCCCGAAAAGCGGATAGCCTTTACGGGACAGTGACGGATACACTTATAGCAGTTTTTGCAGTTGGATTTTTTCAGCGTCAGGCAATTTGCCATGATCGTCACTTCCTTTCGCTTTCTATAACGTCAAGTATATTAGTTTTGAAAAACTCTCTGAAATTTTCTCTCGTCACGCCTACGTGGACGTCATCATTTACCTGTACGGTAACGCCGATGCGGTTGCACTTGCCGATGCAGAAGCTGCCGGAAAGCACGACCTCATCGTCGATATGATGCTCCTCTATCGCCTTTTCAAGAAGCTCGACGATATCCGCAGAGCCCTTGAGATGGCAGGACGAGCCGACACAAACCTGAACGAACAGCATATTTTTATACCTTAGCTAACACTTCGCCTGCGAAGAACTCTTCCACGCTCTCGGGAGTTACCGAATGGAAGCTGTCGTTTACGGTTACGCAGACGCCCTGCTGACACTTGCCCATGCAGAAGGTGCCGCCGAGCTCGACCTTGTCGCCGAGATTGTGCTTTGCGATCAGATACTGGAGCTGCTCTACTACCTGGCGAGAGCCCTTGATATGGCAGGAGCTTCCGATACAAACTGTAATTTTAAGCATAATATTTACCTCTCTTAATTCCTATTATTTTGCGCTTGATGCGGGGGCTCCGCATCAAGCGATAGCGCCAAATCTGAATTACTGGTAATCGACGACGCCGACCCAGCTCATAAGGAACTCGCGCTCCTTTTCGTTGCCCTTGACCGACTGAGATGCGGCTACGATGGGCATCCACTTCTGAACGTACTGCTTTGCAGTGCCGCTCTTTTCGCAGAAGGTGTCAAGATAAAGCTCTGCACCGGTGATATCGCCGTTAAGCCAGAACAGAAGATAGGTGCGTGCGACGTCTGCGGAGGCGTTGCCCTGCGTGGCGTGAGACCAGTCGAGAATATAGGGCTCTCCGCTCTCGGTGATGATGACGTTAGAGGGGTTGAAGTCGCCGTGGCAGACCTTGTTGTGCTTGGGCATGCCCTCAAGACGGGTGTGAAGATCGTAGCGGGTGGTTGCGTCAAGCTCGGTCTCGGCGATCTTGCGGCTCATCTTGTCCTTAAGCTTGTTGAGTAGCGGGCTGGTCTTACGGTGAACGGACATCTGAAGGTCGACGAGAAGCTCTACGTATTCAGCTTTTTTCTCGGGGTTTTCCTCCATAAGCTGCGCAAGCGTCTTTCCCTTGATATATTCGGAAACGATAGCCCACTTGCCGTCGATCATAGTGACCTCGAGGATCTTGGGGATATTCAGCCCCGTCTGTTCGATCCTCGCCTGATTGAGCGCCTCGTTAAGCACGTCTGCCTTAGAATACTCTGCGTTAAAGACCTTGATGGCTCTGTCGCCGTCGCGATAGATCGTTTTATTGTTTCTTACTGCAATTACTCTGTCAAGTTTCATTTACATTTCCTCCTGAAATTACGCCTTTTTGCCCTTGCGGTAGGGAGCCTTGATGGGATCTGCCTTTACCTCGTCGAGATCGGTGAGGGGCATAGCCTCCTCGGTAAAGTGCTTGCCGTAGTAGGCGTTGAGATACATCTGCTTGATCTCGCTCATAAGGGGATAACGGGGGTTAGCACCGGTGCACTGGTCGTCGAACGCCTGCTCGACCATATCGTCAAGGCGGGCAAGGAAATCTGCCTCGTCGACGCCGTAGTCCTTGATGGTCTCCTTGATGCCTACACGAGCCTTGAGATCGTTGATAGCCTTGATGAGGCCTTCAAGCTTCTCCTCGTCGTTTGCGCCCTTGATGCCAAGGTAGTCGGCGATCTCTGCGTAGCGTGCGAGGGTGTGAGGATGATCGTACTGCGAGAAGGTTCCCATCTTTGCGGGAGCCTCAGCGGCGTTGAAGCGGAGGACCTCCTCGATCATAAGAGCGTTTGCAACGCCGTGGGGGAGGTGATGGAAGGCACCGAGCTTATGTGCCATGGAGTGGCAGACGCCGAGGAATGCGTTTGCGAAAGCCATACCCGCCATAGTAGCGGCGTTTGCCATCTTCTCACGTGCGAGGACGTCGGTGGCACCATTGTCGTAGGCTCTCGGCAGGTACTCGAATATCATCTTGAGCGCACGCAGAGCAAGTCCGTCGGTGTAGTCGGTGGCGAGCATTGCCGCATACGCCTCGACTGCGTGAGTTACTGCGTCGATGCCCGAAGCGGCGGTCAGGCCCCTGGGAGCGGACATATGGAAGTCGGTGTCGATGATCGCCATATTGGGAAGAAGCTCATAGTCTGCGAGGGGATACTTAACGCCGGTCTTTTCATCGGTGATGACGGCGAAGGGGGTAACCTCGGAGCCGGTGCCCGCGGAGGTGGGAATTGCGATAAAGTAAGCCTTCTCTCCCATCTTCGGGAAGGTGTAGACCCTCTTACGGATATCTATAAATCTCATAGCCATATCCATAAAGTCTGCCTCGGGATGCTCGTAGAGGACCCACATGATCTTGCCTGCGTCCATTGCGGAGCCACCGCCGAGCGCTATGATGGTGTCGGGCTGGAATGCTCTCATCTGTGCTGCGCCCTCGGTTGCGTTTGCGAGGGTGGGATCGGGCTGAACGTTAAAGAAGGTAGTGTGCTGAATGCCCATCTCGTCGAGCTTGTCGGTGATGGGCTTGGTGTAGCCGTTCTGATAAAGGAAGGTGTCGGTTACGATAAACGCCTTCTTTGCGCCTCTGACGGTCTTAAGCTCATCGAGAGCTACGGGGAGGCATCCCTTCTTGATGTATACCTTTTCGGGTGTTCTGAACCAAAGCATATTTTCTCTCCTCTCGGCTACTGTTTTGACGTTTATGAGGTGCTTGACACCTACGTTCTCGGACACGCTGTTTCCGCCCCAGGAGCCGCATCCGAGCGTAAGAGAGGGAGCGAGCTTAAAGTTGTAAAGATCTCCGATGCCGCCCTGAGCGGAGGGAGTGTTGACGAGGATACGGCAGGTTCTCATCCTTGCCTCGTAGGCAGCGAGCTTTTCCTTTTCCGTGATCTCGTTGATGTAAAGAGAGGAGGTGTGACCGAAGCCGCCGTCCTCAACGAGCTTATCCGCCTTGTCAAGAGCCTCGGCAAAGGTCTTTGCCTTATACATAGCAAGCACGGGGGAGAGCTTCTCGTGAGCGAACTCCTCGGAGAGCTCAACGCTCTCGACCTCACCGATGAGGATCTTAGTGCCTGCGGGGACGCTTACGCCGGCGAGCTCTGCGATCTTAGCAGCCTTCTGACCGACGATCTTTGCATTGAGGGCGCCGTTTATGATTATGGTCTTGCGGACCTTCTCGGTTTCCATAGGATCGAGGAAATAGCAGCCGCGCGCCGCAAACTCAGCCTTAACGCTGTCGTAGATGCTCTCGAGAACGATGACCGACTGCTCGGAGGCGCAGATCATACCGTTGTCAAAGGTCTTGGAGTGGATGATTGAGTTGACCGCAAGGAGGATATCCGCAGTGTCATCGATGATGGCGGGGGTGTTTCCCGCTCCGACGCCGAGGGCGGGCTTGCCGCTGGAGTATGCAGCCTTGACCATGCCGGGGCCACCGGTCGCAAGGATGATGTCAGCCTCCTTCATAACGGTGTTAGTCATTTCAAGAGAGGGGACGTCGATCCAGTCGATGATGCCCTCGGGAGCACCTGCCGCAACGGCAGCCTCAAGAACGAGCTTTGCTGCTGCGATGGTGGAGCTCTTTGCTCTGGGGTGAGGGCTGATAATAATGGCGTTACGGGTCTTGAGTGCAAGCAGGCACTTGAAGATCGCCGTGGAGGTGGGGTTGGTGGTGGGGATAACGGCGGCAATAACGCCGATAGGCTCAGCGATCTTTCTGATGCCGAACGCCTTGTCCTCCTCGATGACACCACAGGTCTTGGTGTCCTTATAAGCGTTGTAAATATACTCGGCAGCGTAGTGGTTCTTGATGACCTTGTCCTCTACGATGCCCATTCCGGTTTCCTCAACTGCGAGCTTTGCAAGAGTGATCCTCGCCTTGTCTGCTGCGGATGCCGCCGCTAAGAAGATCCTGTCGACCTGCTCCTGGGTATAGGTTGCGAAAACCCTCTGTGCCGCTCTTACTCGAGCGATCGCCTCGTGTAGCGCTTCTACACTGTCTACGATCTGATAGGTTTTGGTTTCCATTTTATATATCCTCCTAAAATTATTTACTGATTTGGTTATTGAGATATGCGAGGGATAGAGCTAAATTCTCTTGCTTGAGAAGAATTCCGCCTGGCACCCTCAGTCTGACGGGGGCAAAGTTCCATATAGCCTCGATCCCGCATTCGGCAAGCCTATCGCAAACCTCCTGCGCCGAGCCGCCGCCCACCGTGATAATGCCGAGCCTCACGTCGTGCTGACGGCAGTAAGAGCCGAGGTCCTTTATGGGCAGGATCTCCTTTGCGCCCTTTTTAAGCACGGTTTCATTACAGTCGAAGCCTGCGATGATCCTGACCCCGAAATCCTTGAAGCCGTCGTAATCGAGGAGTGCTCTGCCGAGCTTGCCGGCTCCTACGAGGACCGCATTGGTCAGCTTATCACATCCGAGATGGCCTTCGATATCTTCGATCAGCTTTTCGGTCTGATAGCCGACCTTCGGCTTGCCCGCACCCGAGACAGCCGCAAGATCCTTCCTGACCTGTACGTCGCCCATCGAGAGCGCCCCGGCTATTGCCGTCGCCGATATAGTTCTGCGCTCCACAGGCAAGCTCCTCAGGTATTCTAAGTACTGCGGAAGCCGCCCGAGCGTTGCCTTCGGGATAGAATGCCCTGTCATATGCCACCTCCTTGTCACTTTGTTAATATTTTAACATTATTTCTTCCTCTTGGGAATTATTAAAATGTTATATCGGTATTATTCGTATCGATATAACCGTAATCGATAAATGCCTTATCAATAAAAATAAGCAGCTTCATCGATAGACGAAACTGCTTACGAATTCTATAAAATTATATGCCCGCGCGGGCGGAGACATCCGGATCATGACCATAAGAAGCACCTCTTCTTGATCGATATATCTCCCGTTTCTTATTTAACGAATTTTCTCCTCGCATCGCAAAGTGCGGTAATGAAATCCTTATCCAGCTTTGTGAGCTTATATCCCTTGTGATAGATAAGAACGTCTCTGTATACCTTCTTGTTTCCCTCGCAGACACGCTGAACGAGATCATACCTGTCGAGGATCTGCTGTGATGCGGGAGATACCCACATAAAGGTTTTGGGATTTTCAGAGAGAAGATCAAACTGGCTCGCCCGCTCAAAGACGAATATCCTCTGATCCACCTTGTCGGGGAGCTCCTCTCGGAACACCTTGGACATAGACAGCGTCGGAACGTAGGGATCGGCGTGTGCGATCTCGATATATTCGGAAAGATCGTCGTAGGTGATCGTTTCCTTTTTGGCGAGAGGATTATCCCTGCTCATAATGAGAACGTAGGAGAATTCTGCCACAAGCTCGTAGGAAAGCCCCTTTTCCTCAAGCATATCCTTGTAATACTTATCGTAGCTTTCGGAATAGCGGATGATGCCGAGCTTATACTCGTTTTCAAGAAGCTTTTTTATCGTCTTTTTGGAATTTGTTTCCTTATAATATATCTCCACGGGGGCGTCGCCGATCTGCTTTGAAAACTCCGCCATAGCTGCGGAAATATAGCACGCACGGGGAACGGAGATGGAAAACTTCCGTTTTTTATGCGATCCGTCACGGTAGGACTGCTCCATCTTGTCGATGCGGTTAAGTATATCGCGTGCGTAGTCGATAAACTCCTCGCCGTCGGGGGTCAGAACCATTCCCTTAGCGCTGCGCTGGAATATGGTTATGCCGAGGTCCGCCTCAAGCTCCTTTATGGAGCGGCTGATATTCGGCTGCGCTATCATCAGCGCCTCCGCCGCTTTATTAAGAGAGCCGAGCCTTGCAACTTCGACTGCGTACTTCATATGTAGGATATTCATATACAAGTTCTCCTCTCCTCATTTCGCTTTTATACCAACTATAATATACCACAAAGAAATTGTTATTTCAAGGAATTTTTCTACATCTTTGCCGCACGGCAGCTTGTTTTCACATCCTGCGGTGGCTCGGCGGGCAGTGCATTTGCCGCTATCTATTCGATATATATGCTATAAGGGCTGTAAGACCGATCCTTGACTTGCCCGCCATTCGCTCTATTTTTAAAATAGGGCTTGATTTTTTCGGTGAAAGGGTGTAAAATACTTAGATGTAGAAATATGGCGTGTATACGGGGCAGAAGGCGTCGGGTCAAGGCTCGGGATAGTGCTCGCAGGAGCTGCGCCGCTCGCCGAATACACCGCACAAAAGCAAAGCAAGGAGAAGACAAATGGCACTTGTAACAACCAAGGAAATGTTTAAGAAGGCTTATGAGGGCGGCTATGCCATCGGCGCCTTCAACATCAACAATATGGAGATCATCCAGGCTATCACCGAGGCGGCAGCTGAGGAGCAGTCTCCCGTTATTCTTCAGGTCTCCGCAGGAGCAAGAAAGTATGCTAAGCACGCTTATCTTATGGCTCTCGCTAAGGCTGCCGTCGAGGATAGCGGCATCGACCTCGCCCTCCATCTCGACCACGGCGCAGATTTTGACATCTGTAAGTCCTGCATCGACGGCGGCTTTACCTCCGTTATGATCGACGGCTCTCACCATTCCTTCGAGGACAATATCGCCCTCACCAAGAAGGTCGTTGAGTACGCTCACGCACACGGCGTTGTCGTTGAGGGTGAGCTCGGCGTGCTTGCAGGCGTTGAGGACGACGTCGTTGCAGAGCACTCCTCCTACACCAGACCCGAGGAGGTCGAGGAGTTCGTCACCCGTACGGGCGTTGACTCTCTCGCCATCTCGATCGGAACCTCCCACGGCGCATACAAGTTCACCGCTAAGCAGTGCACGAGAAATGAGAACGGCGTTCTCGTTCCTCCCCCTCTCAGATTTGATATCCTTGAGGAGGTAGGCAAGAGACTTCCCGGCTTCCCCATCGTTCTTCACGGTGCATCCAGCGTTGCGCACGAGTGCGTCTCCGAGATCAATGCTCTCGGCGGCAAGCTCCCCGACGCAGTAGGCATCCCCGAGGAGCAGCTCAGACGTGCGGCAAAGATGGCAGTCTGCAAGATCAACATCGACTCCGATATCAGACTTGCAATGACCGCAGGCATCCGCCGCGTATTTGCCGAAAAGCCCGAGGCGTTCGACCCCAGAGAGTATCTCAAGGTCGCAAGAGCCGAGGTCAAGAAGATGGTCAGCCACAAGATCGTTAACGTTCTTGGCTCCAAGGGCACTCTTTAATAGAATAGCTTAAGAGCGTTTCTCCAGATAAAAAACAGGCTTACTCTTCCCTACCGCAGGGGCGAGCAAGCCTGTTTTTTTGTTTTCGTTTTTATCTCCGTTTTTTGTTGCTTGATGCCAAAATCAGGGGATAATGCCTACTGTTGTTTGCTTTTCGTTGTTTTTTGCGTGGGCGCCGTCTCCGAGTGCCTTGTCGGGCTGATTTGCCCGCTTTTTATTACCTGCCGCCTGCTTTGCGACGCCGGTGGTCGGCGGCTATCCTTTCGCCCCAGGATTTATCGATGCCGGAGCGCGAGCGGACGCTGAGGATGGCGTCCGACACAGATTCATAAAGCACCCTCGTGCCGCAGCTGTCGGCGTTGTAGTTCACGGCTCTGCTCTTCGCTATTCCGTAGCGTGCGGCGGTCGACACGGCGTCGATGTTTGCGCCGATAAAGAGAAACTCCCAGCCGGACTTCTTTTTGCGCTCTATCATGCGTCTAATCCTGTCTGCCGTGTGGCGGCGGCTGGCGTTCTCCTGTCCGTCGGTGGTGATGACGAAGAGGGTCCTTTCGGGTACGTCCTCCTTGCGAGCATACTTGTGGATGCGCTCTATCGATTGAATGGCGTCGCCCAGCGCATCGAGGAGAGCTGTGCAGCCCCCGACCTGATAATCCTCCTCCGTCATAGGCGGGACCTCATCGAGGCTGAGCCTGTCGTGCAAGAGCTCGCTCTCACCGTCGAACAGCACGGTCGTTACGTAGCACTCGCCCGCCGCCCTTCTCTGTTTTTCGAGCATTGAGTTAAAGCCGCCGACCGTGTCGCCCTCGAGGCCTGCCATAGAGCCGCTCCTATCGAGGATAAAAACGAGCTCGGTAATGCCGCCCTGATCCTTTATTACTTCCTTATCATGCGACTGCTCCGCATCTCCCCTGCTGTTTGGTAAAACCTTCTTTGCTTCATTTTTCATAGTAAAAAGCCTCCCTTTTGCTTTAATGTGCCATCATTATAGCACCAAAGAGGGGAGGCTTGGTCGCCCCGCAGGCGACATTTATTCACTTAACGCATCCTGCCATTGTGCATCCTTGAAGCCAACCAGCACGGCGTCATCCGTGACGAGGATGGGGCGCTTGACGAGCATTCCGTCGGTTGCGAGCAGGGCGAGCATCTGCTCCTCGGTCATTTCGGGGAGCTTTTCCTTTAAGGAGAGCGACTTATATAGCAGGCCGCCGGTGTTAAAGAGCTTTCTTAAGGGCAGTCCACTCCTCTTATGCCATAGGGTAAGCTCGGAGAGTGTGGGTTTTTCCGCTTTTATATCCCTTAGCTCATATTCAATGCCCGCCTCGTCGAGCCACGCCTTTGCCCTCTGGCAGGTGGTGCATTTCGGATAACAGATAAATTTGATCATTTTAAACTCCTAATAGGCTCTGATCGAAGGCGAACAGCGCCTCGTTGATCTTATGAATGTTATATATTTTCTTACTTATAAAATACTCGATGATGATATCAAAGACGCTGCTTTTAGAGAGTGCAAAGCCCGCCTTCCTCAGCATTTCCTCTGTTTCACCAAGTGAAAGCTCCAAGGAGATGGCAAATGCTATCGCCGTGGGCTTGCTCGGCCTGTACGCCCTGTCGCTGCGGATCTTGGAAAAGAGCTTGCGATCGACGTTTGCCCTCTTGTAGCACTCAACGTCGGTCATTCCCTTTTCATCTATCTTGCGTAGGAGCATCTCGGAGAAGCTCTCGTCGATGCATCTGATGCGGCGACCAAGCTCGCCCTCGCAGAAAGAGGAGTCCGAGCAGGCTAGCTCCTCGAGCTCGGAGGGAGGGAGACTGTACTTTGCTCTGCTCCGCCTCGCCAAGCCGCCGACGGGTCCGCTCGCACGAGCCGCACGGCCGAGGCTCATCTCCGAGAAGACGGGCGAGAGCCTGCCCTCGATATACTCGGCGATATCCGGATAGAGACGCTCCCCATCGATATACTGCGCCCCGCCGTAGACCACGACGTAGACGGTCATATCGTATTCAAGAAGGAAGCTGCCGATAACGTCGATGGCAACGCCGAGAGCCTCCCGCCTTGGATAGCCGAAGGCGCCCGAGGATATGAGGGGGAAAGCAATAGCCGCGAAGCCCTGCTCCTTAGCCAAGAGAAGGCAGGAGCGATAGCACCCTTCAAGCAGCGAGCGCTCACCCGACCTGCCGTCCTTATACCTCGGGCCGACCGTGTGGATAACGTGGCTTGCGGGGAGGTTGTAGCCCCCGGTCATCTTAGCCTCGCCGACCCTGCAGCCGCCGAGCGCTCTGCACTCCTCCAAGAGGCCTCTGCCTGCGGCGGCGTGGATAGCGCCGTCAACTCCTCCGCCCCCGAGCAAGGACTCGTTTGCGGCGTTTACGATGGCGTCCACCTTCATTTTCGTTATGTCGTTTTTTACAATATAGAGTGGCATGATTTACCTCCCTCGTGGATGCGAGCCGTGCTGCACATATCTGTCGCTTCGGCAATTTGGATGCCGAACGGATGTTCGTCCGGGATCCTTGGCTACAATCAAATTATATCATCATAGCATAGTCTTGTCAACAAAAAACGCCCGACAGCTCTGTCGGGCGCATAAATGTAATCTTTAGTTGGTATTTTAGGGCTGGTGGCGCTTATTATTTTGAAAGAAGCCTACACCCGTGGGCGTCGGGCTTTTCGTCAGGCTTTGCGCTCAGCCCTCGGGGTCGTCGGTGTCGGAGGCTCCGCCTTCACCCATGTAGTTATAGTCCATATAAGCCTTTGCTTCAAGGTGCGCTCCGACAAGCTCCTTGATGCCCGCCATCTCCTTTTCTGATGCGAAGATCTCGGGGAAGTTCGTTGTTGCGCCGTTATAGACGTAGTATTTCGAGACGAACTTGTCAAAGTTGTAGATGAACGACTCTGCGCCTTCAGGCTTCAAGCTGACGTCGCTACAGAAATCGTGCGGCTGAAGCTCGGGTGGTGCGCCCGTGAGCGCACAGTAGGTCATCAGGGTCGTGATATATCCAGAAAGCAGGTTTGGATGATAGCCGTCATCGGGCTCCTTGTTAATTACGAAGCTGTTTCTGTCGTAGGTAAATTCCGTCCCGGGAACGGAGGTCTTGCCGTCGAGGATATCCATTACCAGCCCGCCCCAATCAACGACGGTAACGCCCATTTCGGCAACGGTTTTAAGCCCGTCGAGCAGCTCCTTTGCAAGTGTGAGAACGCTTCCTATCTTGCCGTAGGCGGAATACTGAACGAGCACCGCAAACTTAACGTTTGGATTTGCCTCGCGGAAGAAGCTCATGACCCTATCCATCTCCGAGAGAAACGCCGCCGATGAGGCAGCAGCGCTGCCCGGCTGGATCACGACGTAATCATATACACGATCCGTGAGATACGCCTTGTGGTCGACGTGGTTGCAGCCTCTGTTGGCGGCGCAGTCTCCGCCGAAAAGATGAGTCAGGCTATGGCCGCCGAAGGTCCAGTTGGTTACGTCAACGTTGGCACCGTTTGCGCGGCAGAGCTGGTAGAAATAACCCTTATCGCCAACGCGCGACGCCTGCGTCAGAAATTTCTGCGTTTTATGGAGAACGGTCTGCCCGTAGTAGGTGTAGGAGTTTCCTATAAAGATTATCCTCTTTCCGTCGAGGGGGCTATGCGGAGAGCCCTCGTAATCCTCGCCGCATATATCGCACAACGAGTCCTCATCCCCGTCGGTGTAGGTGTCGCAGCCGTCGGCGTGCGCCTCGTCGCACTTGTCGCACCTTTCATCATCGTCCGTATCACGGTGAAAATCGCATTCGTCGGTATAGGGCTCGCCGCCATTGTCGCATTTTCTGTCGTCATCGGCGTCACGGTGTACGTCGCAGGCATCGGTATAAGGCTTGCCGCACCTGTCGCAAGCTTCATCGTCATTGGCATCACGGTGGAGGTAGCATCCGTCCTCGAAGTCCTTGCCGCATTTGTCACATCTGGCGTCGTCGTTAAGATCGCGATGGGTGTCACAGTCGTCCGTGTAGGCTACGCCGCAGCTATCGCATCTGCCGTTATCCTCTGCATCGCGGTGGGTGTCGCAGGCATCCGTAAAGCTCGCCTCACAGCTATCGCAGCTACCGTCGTCGTCTGCATCACGGTGTACGTCGCAGGCGTCGGTGTATGGCACGCCGCACAAGTCGCACTCGGAGCTGTCGTCCGCATCACGGTGGGAACAAGGGTCATCGGGGGAGCATGACGTAAGGCAGAGCACTAAGATAATGCCTATGATAAATAAAAGGCTATTCTTTTTCATCTTCAAAAATCTCCAAAAATGATTGATACATCTTGATTATACCATTTGATTGCGCTATAATCAAATACATATAAGGTTATCGCACTATAAACAAACACTTATGAGGTAGGAATATGGAGCTTTCGGCAAAATACGCATATGCGGTATATGAAAAGAGGAGCTTTTCAGCGGCGGCAAAGGAGCTTTACGTTTCGCAGCCCGCCCTCAGTGCAATGATCGCAAAGCTGGAAAGAGCGATGGGCTTTAAGATCTTTGACCGCTCGACATCCCCTCTGTCGGTGACGCAAAAGGGGCAGATATATTTTGATATGCTCACCGAGATACGTGAGAGCGAGGCACAGATGAGAAAAAGGCTCGAGCAGCTGACAACCAAGCCGCCGAAGCAGCTCTCGGTCGGAACCTCCGTCTTTCTTGCCGACTGCATTTTGCCCGAGGTCGTCGCACGGCTCAGAGAGGAATTCCCTGACCTTAATATCAAGCTGAATATGGGCGAAAAGGGAACGAAAACGGTGCTCAGCGAGCTGCTCGAGAGCCGTGAGGTTGATCTGATCATCTTAAATCGATATAGTGAAACCACCGAGAGCGCAGAGCTGATAAAGAGGAGCGAGAGCATCGTGGCGGCGAGGCGAGACCTTGCCGGGATTGACAAACTGCTCCCCTTTGCGGTAAGCAGAGAGGAGATCCTCTCCGGCAAGCCGACAAGAGAGATAGGAAACGCCGAGCTGCCCCTGTTTGCGAGCATTGAATTCATCACCACCGACACGGTGACGAACTATATGCGCCGCATCACCGAGCTTTTAGGCAACAACTATTCCCTATCCCCGATCTCGGTAAAAAACCTGCGCAATCTCGGGATGAACTACGAGATGATGCGTGCGGGGCTTGGCGCAACAGTTGTCAGTGATATAGACCTTTTACACCCGATATTTGATGATAAACGTATAGTTTACTTTGCATTTAAGGGCAGAAATCGCAACAAAGGACTTTACGCCGTCCGCCGCAAGGGGGAGGAGCTGAGCGACGAGGCAAGGAGATTTGTCGATCTGTTCTCTATGGCTCTGTGCGAGCGCGCGAGCATTTTGTCGAGCGCTAAGGGCTAAGCCATCTTCCTCTTATCGGGCAAGGGTAGCTAAGCTTGACGTCAGGGAATAAGAGCGTTTAAATAGATAAATCCGACAAAGCGACGTGCGGCGAGTAGGAAAGCTGCCGGCACTTTGAGGCAAAAATGCCGCCGAGGGATAGTTTTCTCGGCGGCTTCGTTATGCTCTTTTTACGATGTTAAGCGGCTTGATGATCGTTTACAGCCTCTATCCTCTCCTTGACCGAGCGCCACGTGAGGGCCATATATACGCCGAGAGCGGCGATGGTTACTACGTAGCTGATTATGTAGCAGAGGTAGAGCTTGAAGATGGAGTAGTAATCCTCGGTGAAGAGGGGGAAGATGAGCTGCGACCAGACGATCCTGATGCCGACGACGGTGATAAGCGAGATTATCATCGGGCCGGTTGAATAGCCGAGGCCCCTCAGCATGCCCTGCATAAGGTCCATCACTATCGCAAGGACGTAAGGGATCATAACGAAGGCGAGAAGGGGAACGGCGAGGGCAATGGTTTCCTCGACGGGGGCTGAGTCGTTGATAAACAGGCGGCAAATGAGAGGAGATGCGAGCAGCTCCGCCGCTACCACGACCGCAAGCACGGCGACGCCCTGAAGGGTGATGACACGGAAGCCGCGCTTGACCCTGTCGAGCTTTCCTGCGCCCCAGTTCTGCCCCATATACGCCGTGATTGCCTGAGCGTAGCAGGCGACGACCGACCAGGAGATGCCCGTGACGCTATGGACTATCGAGTTTGCATACTGGGCGATCTGTCCGTTTGCGAGAGGGGAAAGAGCGGTGACGGAGGAATTGAGAACTATATTAGAGAGCGATAGGCAGGAGGACTGGATGCCGGCGGGGATGCCGAGCCTCAGCGAGCCGAGCGCAACAGTCGTGTCAAAGCACATAGACTTCAAGCGCAGGGCGTAGGGCTTGCTCTGCCTTACGAACATATAGACCACCACGGATATGGCAGAGAGATACTGAGCGATGATAGTTGCTATCGCTGCACCCCTCTCGCCGATGCCCTCAATGCCGAGGATAAGCGTGTAATTCAGGATGACGTTGACAAGGCCGGTTGCGGCTCCGATGATCAGGGGTGTTTTGGTGTCGCCGAGCGAGCGCAGAACCGCCGAGGCAAAGTTATATATGCAGAGTGCGGGAATTCCCATACATATGATGCCCATATATCTCTTCGCTATCGGGACGTATAGGGGCTCCTTTATATACAGCTCGATGATCGGGCCGTGGAGGAGCATAGCCCCCACGCAGAACACGGCGCCCACGATAACGGACATTATCATCGACGTATGCACCGAGCGAGTGACACGGCGCATATCCTTAGCGCCGAAATATCTTGCGACGAGAACGCCTGCGCCGACGCCGATGCCGGTAAACATATTGATAAGAAGGCCCGAGAAGGAGCCCGTTGCCGAAACTGCGGCAAGCTCGTTGCTTCCTACGAGCCTTCCGACCGCACTGCTGTCGGCGATGTTATACATCATCTGTAAAAGAGATGATGCTATCATCGGAAGCACGAAGGTGAAGATCGGGCCGCCGATCGGACCTTCGGTAAAGTTTCTCTTTTTATTCATTGTCACGCCTCGTTATGCTATAATGATTATAGTAAGTCGAAAAGGCGAAAAAGCCTTTTCGCGGCTGGTAATTCAGCCGTATAAAAAGCCTATATTGGCTTTTTGCACTACAATCATTTCAACAGAAATCAACAAATTTCATCTTTGAAATTTGCTTGCAAATCAAAGATTTGCGGTCGAAATCCTTTGAATTTCGACTTT
>JAFVXI010000024.1 GCA_017501245.1 Clostridia bacterium | reverse complement strand
TCATTCTTCGCTTCGGGGAACCCCGTTTCAGTGAAGTTTGTGCTACGCACAAGTGAAGTTAAGTTTGCCCACTTTGCCGAAGGCAAAACTTCACTATCCGTAGGATAACTTCACTTACGCAGTAAACTTCACTTGCCCGTGGGGGCAAACTTAGTTATGCGTGTTCTCCGCTAAGAACATCACCTCTTCTCCCGCCGTCGTTTTTTTATATTTTTTTGCCCCACTCTCTTGACATCGGTGATATCATTGTGATATCATAAAGATACAATAAAAATATAAACTATGGAGGAAAACCTAAATGACTGAAAAATTACTTGAAAACAAAAAGAACGGTATGCCCGTGCTTCTCCTCGGCATCCTTGCGCTCCTTCTCTCGCTTGCGCTGATGATCTCGGGCATCATTATGTCTGAGGAGATGCGCGGCGTCGAGGTCATCTCGACTATCATGATAGTCGTGGGCATCCTCGGGCTTATGACGGCTTGGATCCCCCTCATCGGCCTCAAGGTGCTTAAGCCCCAGGAGGCGCTCGTCCTCACCCTCTTCGGCAAATATATCGGCACGATAAAGGGCGAGGGCTTCTACGCCGTCAACCCCTTCTGCTCCGCCGTCAACCCCGCCGCTAACACCAAGCTCAATCAGTCCGGCGACGTAAACACCATCGAGACGGCCATCACCGGCGCAAACGGCACGGCAACGCAGATCACCATCCCCTCGAACAAGATCTCGCTTAAGATCATGACCCTCTCAAACAACCGCCAGAAGATCAACGACTGCCTTGGCAACCCCGTTGAGATCGGCATAGCCGTTACCTGGCGCATCGTAGACACGGCAAAGGCAGTCTTTAACGTAGACAACTATAAGGAGTTCCTCTCCCTTCAGTGCGACGCATCGCTCAGAAACATCGTGAGGCTCTACCCCTACGACGTTGCCCCCGGTATTGACACCACGGGTGACGGTCTTGCAGACGACGGAAGCCTCAGAGGCTCCTCCGAGGTCGTGGCAAACAGGATCAAGGAAGAGATCCAGGAGAGAGTTGTCGAGGCGGGCATCGAGATCATCGAGGCGAGGATCACCTACCTCGCATACGCAACCGAGATAGCTGCCGTAATGCTCCAGCGTCAGCAGGCATCTGCCATCATCGACGCAAGAAAAATGATCGTTGACGGTGCTGTCGGAATGGTCGAGATGGCTCTCGAGCGCCTCAGCCAGAACGACACGGTAAAGCTCGACGAGGAGAGAAAGGCTGCGATGGTTTCAAACCTTCTCGTCGTTCTCTGCGGAAACAAGGATGCTCAGCCTATCGTCAACTCCGGAAGCCTTTATTAATTCCGGGGGTGACCGATGGAAAAAAAGCAGGTCCCACTAAGGCTGTCGCCAAAGCTTTATAACGCTATTGCGGCGTGGGCTGAGGACGACTTCCGCTCGATAAACGGGCAGATAGAATATCTGCTCACCGAGTGCGTCAAGCAGAGAAAGAAGGACGGCAAATACGTTCCCTCGCCGCTCGACGAGCCTATCGAATTGGATATAGAATAACCCCCCTACGCAAAGGGTCAAACAAAACTGTAATTAATATAAAAGAGCATTCCGGGATATTGCGGCCTAAGCCGAGCCCGAGATGCTCTTTTTCATCATCCGTTTAGTAATACGGGTTTAAAAAATGCGCCTTAAAGCCTAGCCGTCAGCCTCCTGCCCGTCGCCCTCAGGGAGAGGTAGACGATGAGCCACGTGATGGCAAATACGGCAACGAATATTCCGCTGAATACAAGGATAACTACCCACTCAAAGGGTATCCAGGTGTTGACAAGGTAGGCGAGCACGTAGACTGCGTAAAGCGAGGAAAAATGGCAGGCTATGCTCTTTAGCATGGGCCAACCCTCAATCTGATTGAAAACCGTAGATCCCGCCTGCACGAAGGCGATAGCATAGGTCGAGAGGATAGCCAAAAGCACCTCGACCCCTCCGAGCGAAAAGCCGTCGATCGTGAGCGACAGTATGGCGTACACCACCCCAAGCACGATCGGGCCTAAGCCGCCAAATAATGCACCTCTAAGTAAATATTCCTTTACATATTTATTCATTTTCATTAAAAACCTATCCTTTCTTTAACCTGTTTCAGTTGCCTGCGTGAAACGATGTCACGGTAGCCATCCTTGAAGATGACGGCAAGGGATGCGCCAAAGGTCGCCTCAAAGCGATCTATCATGCCGATATTTGCAAGGCAGGATTGGCTCACCCGCATAAAGCGATCGCCATACCTCTCTTCAAGCACGTAAAGCCGCTCCTTGAGTGCTATCCTGCGCCCGTTAAGTATAGCGTAAACACCGCCCTCCTCGCTGATGAAGGCGCTGACCATCGACGGGTCTATAAGGTGGGTCTCCCTCCCTACGGTCGCGGCTATCCTGCCGCCGGCCGCCTCACTTTCGTTTTCACACCCGTGGCGCACTTCCTCAAGCTTATTTCGGCTGTTTTCGCACCCGTGGCGCACTTCCTCAAGCTTATTTCGGCTGTTTTCGCACCCGTGGCGGGATTTTTCATCATCATAATCCGAAACAAGGCGCCCTATCCTCTGATAAAGCTCCTTGACCCTCGGCGTCATCCTCGCCGAATAGATTACTATCTCATTCTCTCCGTCTCTGATCACTGTTCTGATCTTCATTTGCCTTTTACCTCCTTATTCCGTCATTATATCACCCTTGGCCGCCATAGGTCAATCGCTTTTCTGCGTTCGGTCGTTTTTTCACCCCGTTCGGTATAATTCCCCGTCGCATTTATCCTCATATAAACCCTCTTAATATACCCTGAGAACGCTTTCCTCATATAGTTAACACTCATATATCCCGATAGCCATTATATCCATATACTGAGTCCCCCGCCTAAAGCAGAGCGCCACTATGCTCTCCTCTCCATACGAGACAGGCACGGTGGCGCTTCTTTCTATTCTGTTTATCAGACGTGCGAGGACGTCACCTTAATCATACTTGACGGGATATCACCTTATCGGACGTGCGAGGATGTCACCCTACCAAACGTGCGAGGATATCACCCTGCCAAACGTGCGAGGATATCACCCTGCCAAATGTGCGAGGATATCACCCTGCCAAACGTGCGAGATATCAGCTCACGCACGCCCTCTGTGATCAATAGATCTTGTGGTATATTCCGCCCGAGATAAACTCCCTGATCAGAGAGTCTGGAGGCACGAGCGACTCGTCGAGCGGCTCGACCGCACGCATAGCCGTAAAGACGATGGCGGCAAAGGAGTTGCGCTGTGAGAGCTCACGGGAGATCAGCTTGAGCGCCCGCTCCCTCATCACCGAAAGCTCGAAGGAATGGAAGGTGTCTATCCTGACGTCCGCCGTTTCCTTATACGGATAGAGATAGACGTCCTCAGCGGCGACAACGTCCTCCCACATCCCGAGCGTCCTCTCTGCGTCGGAGGCACGGTAGATGCTGTCCCTGACCATACGTCTGACAAATCTGATCTTCCTGCCCGAGATGAGCCTCTCGCCGTCGCTGGCGATGACGTTCGTAGACACGCTGACGAACACCTTGTAGACGCACTCGTGAGGAAGCACGTCGGCGATCTTGGGGTTTAGGGCGTGCAGACCCTCGATGATGACGCAGCCCCGCCTGATCGGCTCGTGGGGCGTGAGGCTGACCCTGCCGCCGACCTTGAAGTCGTATTTCGGGAGCGAGAACTCCTCGCCCACGGCTATCTTCTTTAAGGTCTCTGCGATCTCTGCGAGGTGGAGCGACTCGGGACATTCAAAATCTCTGTCACCGTCAGCCTGCCTCGGATAATCCGGGTCGGAGGAATCACGGTAGAAGTCGTCGAGCGAAACGACGATAGACTCCTTGCCGTGTGCTATTATCGCATCCTTTAGCAGGTTTGCGCTGGTTGTCTTGCCCGAGCCGGAGGGGCCTGCGAGCATTATGATCCTGATAGCCTCGTGCGATGCGACGTAAGCGGCTATCTCCTTTATTCTGTTGTGGTATGCGTCCTCCGCCTCGGCGATAGCGATGACGGGCGCCTGTCTTATATGACCGTTAAGGTCGTATAAAGTAATTTCTGCCATATGTATTCTCCTTATCTGAGCGCTGATCTACCCGGGCTTAGTAGCTGCTGATGGGCAGCTCTTCGTTGTCCTCGCCCTTTTCAACGCTGATGATCTTAACGTAATAGCTCATCGTGGGTGAGACCTCGATAAGCACTCTGTCGCCCGCCCTTTTGCCCATCAGGGCTGCCCCCAGCGGCGACTCCTTGCTGATATATCCGAGCAGAGCGTTCTGCCTCAGGGTGGTGACGATCTGTATCTCTCGCTCCTTGTCCATCTTCTCGTTATATATCTTCACCTTGTCAAACAGCGAGATCTCGTCGGGGTTATCCTCGACGTCGATGACGTGAGCCGTCCTGATCATATTCTCAAGATAGCGGATGCGACCCTCGTTGCGCCTCTTCTCCCTCTTTGCCTCCTTATACTCGGCGTTTTCGGACAGGTCGCCAAACTCGCGCGTCCTCTTCATCTCCGCCATAAGGATGGGAGCAAGCTCTACACGACGGTATCTTATCTCCTCTTCCATCTTCTTTATGTCAACTAAAGTTAGCTCATCGTACATTTTTCCGTATCTCCTTAGGGGCAAAAAGAGGCCGTCACGGTTTTCTGACAGCCTCAAATTCGTTAGTTGATGGATGGCTCTTACTTCGCCATCTCGGACACTATCTTAAGCGTGTCGCGAGCGATGACAAGCTCCTCGTTAGTAGGCACGACGAGCACCTTAACACGGGAGTCGGGAGTAGAGATCTCTATCTCCTCGCCGCGGATGGCGTTCTTCTCCTCGTCGAGAGTGATGCCGAGGAAGGCGAGCTTCTCGCAAACCATCTTGCGGTAAAGTGCGGTGTTCTCACCAATGCCGCCGGTAAAGACGATAGCGTCTGCGCCGCCCATAGCAGCCACGTAGCCGCCTATGAACTTAACCATCTGATGCACGTACATATTTACGACGAGCTGTGCACGCTCGTTGCCCTCGGAGGCGAGGCGGAGGATCTCCTGGTTGTCGCTCGAGACTCCGGAGACACCGAGCATACCCGACCTCTTGTTCATCATCTTGTCGATCTCATCGGCTGTGGTGAGCTCGCCCTTACGCATAAGGTAGGGGATGATGGCGGGGTCGATGCTTCCGCACCTCGTGCCCATCATAATGCCCTCAAGGGGCGTTACACCCATAGAGGTGTCAAAGCACTTGCCGTCCATAACGGCACTGAAGGATGCACCGTTTCCAAGATGGCAGGTGACGATCTTAGCGTCGGGCTTGCCGAGGAGCTCTGCGGTGCGTCCGCTGACGAATCTGTGCGAGGTGCCGTGGAAGCCGTAGCGGCGGATCTTATACTTCTCATAGTATTCGTAGGGGAGTCCGTACATATAAACGTAGTCGGGCATAGTCTGATGGAAGCCCGTGTCAAATACTGCGATCTGAGGAACGCTCATGATCTTCTCGCACTCGACGATGCCCTTGAGGTTTGCGGGGTTGTGCAGAGGGCCGAGGTCGGCGCAGTCTGCTATGATGGCCTTGACCTCCTCGGTGACGAGCACCGAGCCCGAGAGCCTGTCGCCACCGTGCAGGACCCTGTGTCCTACGGCGCTGATCTCGTCAACGGAGGAGATAACTCCGAGCTTCTCGTCAACGAGCGTGTCAAGCACGAGGGCGAGAGCCTCGCCGTGAGTGGGGAGGTCGGTCTTGATGGCGTAATCGGGTCTGCCCGGAACCTTGAACTTGAAGCCGGACTTGCCGCCGATCTCCTCGCAGATGCCCTTGGCGATGACCGCCTCATTTTCCATATCTATGAGCTGGAACTTCAAAGAAGAACTTCCCGCATTTATAACAAGAATTTTCATAATATCTTTCTCCGATCTTTATTTAAATAATCCGGTAATAATATCCGCGGGAACCGACTCGCAGTACTCAATGCCTGCAAAAACGCAGAAGAGGATAGCGACGAGCGCACCGAGGATCGAGCCTACGATGACCTGCCTGTGAGTATGTCCGACGAACTCCTTGAGCTTAGCGATGTTGATATCGATCTCCGAGTCGTCGTCGCTGATGGTCTCGACGATCTCGTTGATGGCAACGGCGTGCTTTCCCGCCTCGCGGCGAACACCCGTGGCGTCGTGCATAACTACTACCGCAAGCACGAATGCGATGCCGAAAACGGCACTGTTAAGTCCGTAGGTCCAGGCGCACATCACAGCCGCCGCCGTAACGGTTGCCGAGTGTCCGGAGGGCATTCCGCCGTCGCCGAAGAGGCGCTCGAGTGAAAATCTACGGTTGATTATAGCGTTCAGTATGACCTTGATGACCTGCGCGATCGCCCACGAGATGAGAGCGACGAGCAGGACGTTATTGTTCAAAAGATCGATGAACATCCTTCCAATAAATTCCATTAACAAACTCCATATTTTTTTGGTTGGCGGCGCATATGGTAGCTTGTCGACGGCGCCGTAAGATATATTTTACCATTTCTTAGGTATATTTTCAACTATTTTAATATTATTTCACTATTGCGGCGGCTTTTAAGTGCTGAAGCGAGGCACAGTGCGCATATATTAGTTACAGCTTATGCCAAATGTTAAAAATCTAAAAAAATTTTTCACAAACTATTCCATTTTGCGAGCGGATGTGCTACAATAGACTAGGCATAAGCCAAAAATCAAATAAAGGAGTTCATCATGTCTAAGAATCAGTCTCTCACCGCAGCATACGATTCTCTCCCCTTCATCGCTAAGCTTCTGATCATCATCATCGGCGGCGTTATCGTTGGCGGCGTTTACAGAATCGTTAAGTACTTCGAGACCAAGAATATCATTACCCTTGTCGTTGGCCTTCTCGGCACCTTCACCGGTATTGGAAACCTTATTCTTTGGATCTGCGACGTTGTTACCACCATTACCCGTGGCAAGTTCGTAGTATTTGCTGACTAATTTATATAAAGCGTGCGGCAGGCGGCCCGAGTGGCGTGCTTGTCGCACCTTTTTTCTTTTTTTGAGAGAACCGCCCTGCCGAGCGCGGCACTTTTCCTGCTTTTCCGTCAAGGCTGTCCTGCCGAGCGCGGCACTTTTCCTGCTTCTGCGTCAAGGCTGTCCCTGTCGAGCGCGGCACTTTTCCCGCTTTTCCGCCAAGGCTGTCCTGCCGTCGGGCGGAGCGCATTCGCCGATAGATCCCCTGCCTGTCTGCCATATTAAGGCATCCACCCCTTCCCCCTTGACAGGAGCATTAAAATCTGCTAAAATACTGTGACGAAAGAAAGACGAAAGGAGCTTACGGTAAAAATGTCAAACATCTGGCACGACATCTCACCTAAAAGAATAACACCCGAGGACTTCATCTGCGTTATCGAGATACCGAAGGGCTCGAAGAAGAAATACGAGCTTGACAAGGAGACGGGCTTTCTGATGCTCGACAGAATACTCTACACGTCTACGCACTACCCTGCGAACTACGGCTTTATCCCGAGGACCTACGGCGACGACGGCGACCCGCTTGACGTTCTGCTCATCTGCGCAGAGCCCCTTGAGCCGCTGACGCTCGTGAGAGCCTATCCCATCGGCGTTATCTCCATGATAGACAACGGCAGACACGACGAAAAGATCATAGCCATCCCTATGGGCGACCCGAACTATAACCACTATAAGAACATCAGCGAGCTGCCCTCGCACATCTTCGAGGAGATGAGGCACTTCTTCACCGTTTATAAGAACCTTGAGGGCAAGGAGACGGACGTAAACGAGGTCGGCCTGAGAGACGAGGCGATAGAGGTCATCAGAGCGGCGATCGACCACTATATCGAGAGCTTTTGTAAATAATCATTGTCATCTCACGGCTTTTGTTAGTCGGAGCACACCCAAGCCGACATCAAACGGATCATAAACACCGAATAGAGCTCATATCAATCAAAAGAAAGATGCCACCCGCATAACTTAACACGGGTGGCATCTTTTCCTATTTTTCACATAGAGGCAAGCTTAGCACACAGAGGTGGCAAGCTTAGCACACAAAGCTGGCAAGCTATGCGCTAAGAGCGGACAAAGCCCCGTCGAAGAGCCTGTCTTGGGCCCCGACCGCAGACTGCAGAGTCAGCCACCCAAGCCCTCGTTGATATCGGATCTCGAAGAGCAATGGGGACAGGGGGTGCTTGCCTCGGCTCGAACCGCCTCGGAGTCCGAGCGGGAGTCAGCCTCCGCCTCCTCGGATTTATCTTTGGAGCAGTGAGGGCAGGTGTCGCCCGCCTCAGGACAGGTGTCGTCCGCCTCAGGACAGGTGTCGTCCGCCTCAGCCTCGACGTGTGCGGAGTGCGGGCAGCCGCCGTGACAGCTCGCACAGTTGCCCGAGCAGGTGGAGGAGTCGGGGCAGCCGATGCACCTCTGACCTCTCCTTTTTGCACGGATGATATAGAACGTAGCGAGCCCCACGATGACGAGAATAAAAGCTATTGCGATAATATCGGAGGGGTTCATATTTTCTCCTTTTTAGACCTTAGCGGTCTCCTTTTTTGGGGTGCCTGCTTTGTCCTCTGCTCTTCTCTTAAGCACGAGGTAGGTGAGAATTGCGGCAAAGCCCGCAACGATCGCCCAGCCGACGATGGGAGCCCAGATAAGCTCGAAGCCGCCACCGGTGAAGATAGTGCCGAAGAAATAAACGAGGAAGCCGAGGCTGTAGCCTACGCCGAGCTGAAGTCCGATGCCCGCAAAGAGCCACTTCTTGGACTTGATCTCTGAGTTCATAGCGCCGATAGCCGCAAAGCAGGGGGGCGAGAAGAGATTGAACATAAGGTAAGCAAGTGCGGCGACCTTAGTGATAGCGAGGATGCCTGCGACGTCTGCGCCCGCGCCCTCCATCATAGCCAGCTCCTCGGTGTCGATGAGGTTCTCAAGGCCTACGAAGCAGACTGCGAGAGTGCCGACGACGTTTTCCTTAGCGATAAAGCCGGTGATAGCCGCAGCGGCGAGCTGCCAGGCTACGACGCCGACGATGGGTGCAACGAGATATGCGAAGGGAGCCGCAACGGTTGCGAGAATGGACTGGCTCGCATCCTCAACGGGAGCGAAGTTCCAGCCGAAGGACTGCATAAGATGAACGACGAAATTACAAACGAGGATAATAGTTCCCGCCTTCACTATGTAGCTCCAGCCGCGCTGGCACATAGAGATTGCCGCTCTTTTGAAGTTCGGAGCCTTATACTCGGGGAGCTCGATGATGAAGTAGGACTTCTTTTTATGTCCGGTTATAAGCTTGATAAGCAGGGCGCCGAGGATAATTACTGCGATGCCCACGAAATACATAAGAGTTCCGACCCAGGGCGACTCGCCGAAAAAGGCACCCGCAAAGAGCGAGATGACCGGCAGCTTTGCGCCGCAGGGCATAAAGGGTGCGAGCATAGCCGTCGCACGGCGCTCACGCTCGTCTCTTATCGTTCTGCACGCCATAACGCCAGGGATGGCACAGCCCGTTCCGATAACGAAGGGGATGACAGACTTGCCCGAGAGGCCGACCTTCTTGAAGATGGGGTCAAGCACGACGGTTGCACGTGCCATATAGCCGCAGTCCTCGAGAAGGGCGATAAGGAAGTACATTATCATAACGAGGGGCAAGAAGCCGACAACCGCACCAACGCCGCCGATAATACCGTCAACGATGATAGAGGTGAGCAGGGGATTTGCGCCCTCCATAAGTCCGCCGACCCACTCGCCAAACCACTCGATGAGAGTCACGAGGCCGGGGATGGCGAAGTCCTCGGTTATCTCGACGCCCTCGGCGATAGCGGGGCCGACCCACGCCTGCGAGATGCCAAATACGAGGAACATAATTACCGCAAAGATCGGGATGCCGAGCCACTTATTAGTGAGTATCTCGTCGATCTTATCCTGAATGCCAAACTGACTTGTCTTTACCTTTCTCGTCTCTACCCTCTCGACGATGCCGTCAACGAAGGCGTAGCGGGCACGGTCTGCCTCGTCGGCAGAAGCCTTGTCGGTCACCTCGTGCGCATTCTTGTAGGGGGCACTCTGAGTGCCGCCGACGATCTTGAGCGCCGAGGCTACAAGCTCCTTAAGTCCACGAGCCGAGGTCGAAACGGTTTCAACAACGGGGCAGCCAAGAGCCTCGGAAAGCGCCTTAATGTCAATAATAGTTTCCTTTTTCTCATTAATATCAGCCTTATTGAGCGCTACGATGACGGGGATGCCCAGCTCGAGCAGCTGCGTCGTAAAGAAGAGGCTGCGGCTCAGATTAGTTGAATCGACGATGTTGATGATAGCGTCGGGCCTTGCGTTCTGAACGTATTCGCTGGTTACGCTCTCCTCCGAGGTATAGGGCGACATGGAGTATGCGCCGGGGAGGTCGACCGCTATGATCTCCTTTCCCTTGCCGACAAGAGATGCCTTTATAGGATGCTCCTTCTTATCGACGGTGACGCCCGCCCAGTTTCCGACCTTTTCGCTGGAGCCTGTCAGAGCGTTGTACATCGTGGTCTTTCCGCTGTTCGGATTTCCCGCTAATGCGATTCTCATTGGTTTTCTCCTTATTTCTATTTTTACTAACCGTATTATGGGAGTTAGCCGAGGCTAACCCCACCCCGAAAAAATAACCCGAGGTGGGCTACTTTCTCATATAAGGATAGCACGTGCGAGCTCGTTGTCGATATTGTATCTTGCGTCCTTGATCGCAACCGTGCAGCCGCTCCTCCTGCGGGAAACCACGGTGATAGGCTCACCCGAGAAGCAGCCGAGCGAAAAGAGGAAGGAGTCAAGCTCCTCGTCATCCGTCTCGATGGACGAGATTATGTATTCTTTACCGATCTCCGCTTCAAGCAAGCTCATGAGCGCACCTCCGTAGGCTTATTGTCGAGTTAGCATCTGCTAACCGTGATATATTATACTCTTTTTTCCCGGTTTGTCAATAGCTTCCGGGAATTTTTTTCCTTTTCTTTTTTTCTTATCGGGCTTTCATATCAGATTCCCCGCCCTCCGCCAAGGAGCCGCACCGCTTCTGTCCTTATCCCGCGCTCATAAGTCTTTAATAAAGTATACTTGATTTTTGATAGAATATATGCTAAAATATTTATAAGATGCGTGATACGCACCGCAAAAACCATAACAGATATGCGAGGAAGCTATGAACCTTCAGGAATCGGGCGAGATGTACCTTGAGACCATATTGGTCCTATCAAATAAGAATACGGTAGTGCGCTCGATAGACGTTGCCGAGCATATGGGCGTTACCAAGCCGAGCGTAAGCCGTGCCGTCGGCCTCCTGCGTGACGGCGGATATATAATAATGGATAAAAGCGGCTATCTTACCCTCACTCCCCTCGGGCTCGAGGTCGCAGAAAAGATGTACGAGCGGCATAAGATACTGACCGACTTTTTCGTCAGCCTCGGCGTACCCGAGGAGGTTGCGACCGAGGACGCCTGCAAGATCGAGCATCACATCAGCGAGGAGACCTTCGAGGCGATAAAGAGGAGAGTGTGACGCCACGCCACACCTAAGCGGCAGGGCTCTCTCCGATCCGTCGGGAGGATAGACAAACAGCGGAGGCAGTATATGAGCGTAGATGATTTCATCGCTATCAGCTTCATCATTATCATTATTATGATCTTTACGACCCTGTTTATATGCTACGCCATAAAGGGAAGCAAGAACAAGCCCGAGCGCACGAAAAAGAGACCGACTCTGCGTGCCGCCCTTTTAGGCAAAAGGATCGCCGAGGTCACAAGGCTGGGTGAGGGTGTGCCTAAGGAAAAATGTGCGGGAGCGGGCGACGCTCTGCTCGGTGGGCTTTGCCTCGGTCCGCTCGGAGCGCTGTTTATGGGTCTTGGCAAGACGAGGGTGTGCCCTACCGAAAAATTCGAGATAAAATACGAGGACGGAAGCTCCGAGATACTTGATGTTGAGGTCGGCTGTCAGGATTATAAGATCCTTCTCGGCTATCTTGATAAAGAGTGAGGGCAGGCTTGACCCTCTTTGACAAAAAACGGTTTTTATCTGACACGGGGTGTCATATAGCGGATATATATCAAAAAAGCAGGATGAGCGGCTTGTTGATTTTCAGCCTCTTATCCTGCCTTTTTTCTTTTGCTTTTATAATTTTAGGCTCCAAAGGCGGCTCACGCCGTATGATTTCGGCGCATAACTATACCGTCTATTTGGCGAAGGGTCGCATCAAAACCTTACGGGCTTTCCGCTCGAGATGCTCTCGTAGACGGCGAGCATAGCCTTGATGGTGTTCTTATGCCAACCTAAGTTTATCTTTGGCGTGCGCTTTTCTTCGATATTTGCGACGAACTCGTCGATCAGCCCGATCCACTCGTCAAAGTATGTGTACTGAACGGTGTAGGAGCTGGTGGGCTCGCCGTTATGGTAGGTGTTGGGTCCGAAGCAGTCGACGAGCATCGAGCCCTCCGTGCCGTGGATAGCGAGGTTGACCTCCATACGCTTGGGGAAGCGCTCCCAGCCGGGCGCCGGCACCTTCAACCTATGCTCAAGGCGAGACCAGCTCGGGTCTAAGGAGAAGATAACGCCGTTCTTCATCCTGCCGACGACGGCAAGCATATCCTCGACCTCGATGTCCTCTCTCATATTGGGAGCGACCTTAGCGAAGATGAGATCAAACTCCGAGCCCGTCATCTCACGGACGAGATCGAATATATGCGGATGGTCGCAGAGTGCGCCGCCACGGAACTTTTCGCTTCCGCCCCCAACGGGAACTCTCTTACCGAAGCTCAGCTCGGGCACGCCCTGCCAGGGGAACGCCCAGACGGGGCTGAGGGTGATGTTTGTCGCAGAGAAGGAGTCGAGCCTTCCGAGGCTGTCGCCCGAGACGATCTCCTTAGCTCTCATAACGACGGGATTGTAGTGTAATTCAAGCTCGATCTGATAGGTTATGCCGCTCTCGGAAACGAGGCGCTCCATCTCGGCATACTCATCCATATCAAAGGTCGGGATCTTCATCGAGAGGACGTTGATGCCCCTCTCGGCGCAAAGGCGCACCTGGCGCAGATGCTCTGAGTTTTCACTTGCGAGGACTACTGCCTCGATCTCGGGATGCGCATCGAGCATAGCCTCGTCACTGTCGTAGCAGGGGATGCCCTCAACGGAATTTAAAAAGATCTCCTTAACGCTCTCGTTTGCCGTAGAAACGGCTATCCACTCAAGCTTAGGATTGTTTCTTAAAACGTCGTAGTATTTTCTCGTATGACCGTGCGTCATACTCATCATAGCCATCTTTAATCTCTTCATATGTCAACCTACCTTTACATTTTCAAGAGTTTCGATAGACGTCTTGGCAGCCTTGACGGCGCTCTCGAGCATCTTTGCCTTCTCTAGGCTCTCGGTGCGGTAGCACTCCGAGGATGCGAGCTTAAAGGCGCATCTGACGATGCCGACCTCGCCCTCTGTGAGTCCGTAAAGCTCGGCGTCAACGTCCTTAAATTTTGCCTTTTCCTTGCCGAAGAGATAAATAGAGTGCTGAGGCACCTGCGTGTCGACAACTCTGTCGCAGGCAACGCCCTCACGGCAGATCATCTCGTGCTTGTCTACGTCCTCCTCGCCCTCACCCAGCGTTGCGGCAAGCTCTATCGTAGCGATGCAGCCGTTATCCGTCGTGACGATGCAGTTCATAGCGGCGTCCGCCGCAATAGCAAAGATCTCAGTGATCCCGGAGTTCATAGTAAACGAGAGAATACCCAGCTCACGGTATAAGAGAGCCCAAAGATCGGCGCCGCGGCGGGTGGTGTGGCCTATACGGTAGGTGCAAACTGCGCCAAGCCTGCCGCTGTCGTGCATCACACGCAGCTCGCTGATGCGGCGCTCACACTCCCATGCGTGGATGGGATACGAGGTGTTGCCGACGGTGGCAGAGCGACCGTCCTCCGAGATAACGGCGTCCTCGCCTACGGAATATTTAGTAAGTAAAAGATCTAAACCCTTTTGCATATCTTCCTCCTTCGGGCGATATCGCCCTACAACTCTATTCTAACACTATATCTATAACGCATAAACCTATAAAACGGAATTGTTTAGTTTGTTTTTCGCAACTAAAACTCCGGATTTGCCTGGTATTTGCCCCTCTACGGTTGACAAAACGAGCCGAGAGGGTGTAGAATAAAGAAAAAGAGAGGAGGGATAATATGCTCACCGACAAAAAGATAGACTTCAACGTCCTCTCGGTCCTGAAGCTGCACTGGGACCGAGGCAGTGAGCTTGCCGAGCCAAGGTCATATCACGCCCTCTCGATCAGGCTTGAGGGCGATGCTGAGTTTGTCAGCCGCGGCGAGCGCTACTCTGTCGGCAAGGGGGAAATGATCTTCGTGCCGAAGGGGCGTGACTACGAGATAAAGGCGAGGGCGCGCGAGAGAATTATCGTCGTTCATTTTGACATCCGGGATGACGAGGAGCGGGAGTTTGAGGTCATATCGCCGAGGAACCCCGAGATCATGGCAGAGCTTTTCATCAAGATGCATTCCGCCTGGGAGGCGAGGAAGCCCGGCTACGAATACCGTGTCGACTCGCTCTTTGCGAGGGTGATGGAGGGGCTCGTTTCGGAGGCTTTCCACAAAGAGAGGGGTATAAAGCCCGACCTCTCTACCCTGCTCGATTTTATACATACGAACTTTCACGACCCCGCCGTCAGTGTCCGCTCTCTCGCCAAGCGCATGAACGTTACCGAAACCTATCTGCGCAGGCTCTTTAACGAAAAGTTTTCGACCTCGCCGATCAGATATCTGACACGCCTGCGCCTCGACCACGCACACCAGCTGCTCGAATCAGGCTACTACACCGTCGAGGAGGTCGCACGTCTCTCGGGCTACAACGACCCGAAATACTTCTCCACACTCTTCAAGCGCCACTTTGGCATCTCGCCCGGCAAGACGAAAAGACTTGACAGTTGAAGCTTGAAAACTGAAAGTTAAAGCTTGAAGGTTTAAGAACTAAGAGACTTGAAGGTTTAAGAGCGAAGAGACTTGACCGGTTGAAAGCGGAAGGCTTTAAGCTAAAGCTTGAGGATCGAAGGTGCGGGGCGATCAGCGCCTCGCCACATAGAAAAGCAAAAAGAGAGAACAAATCGGTTAGTAGCACACCAAAACGTCCTCTCTTTTTTCTGCTTGGCGATATGTTTGCAAGCAAACGCGATATACTCACTTTGCTCGTGCGATATATTGTCGCTTCGCTCCAATGCGATATGATATAAATCCCCTCACGCCCCGCAGGGCATATCGCAAGGCGTAGGCCTTATATCGCTCCCGCAAGGGAATATCGCAAATCCCGCAAGGGATTTATATCGCTGCGTGATACTCCGCTAAGAGTATCACGCTGGGTTATTTCTCTGCACAAGCATTATAAGGAGCGCAGCGAAAGCCCTCGGTAGATAGCTCCTACCGTCAGAACGGTTTTAGTTACCGCCCACGCCGTCGGTGGGGATCATTATGTTCGCCGAGCTGTCGGTCATGACGGTGGGGAGCTTGCCGTCCCACTTGGAGAGATACTCGATATACTTAAGATACTCGGTGATGAGGGCGACCTCCTCGGCAGACTTGCCTGCGAAGTCTATCTCGTATTCGATAGCGGTGACGACGCCGTCCTCGTCGACGACCTCGGTTTCGATGATGTTAAAGCCGAGCGCACGTGCAACCTCGATGGAGCGGAGCTTGATAGACTCTGCCTCAGCGTTTGCAACCTCTATCTGCGACTGCGCCTCAGCCTTTGCCTTTTCGATCTTTGCCTGAGCGTCGAGCTTAGCGACCTCGAGCTCCTTTTCCGCATTTACGATAGCGGTCTGCTTCTCATATTCTGCCTTGAGCTTTTCCTGCTCGGCAATCATCTTGTCCTCGACGGTCTTTTCAAAAGCGTCGGAAAAGTCAATATTAGTTAGCACAACAGCGATGATATCCACGCAGTATTCATCGTCTACGGCTTTTTTGATGACCGTTTCAACCTCGGGCGAGATGGTGGAACGGATCTCGATGATGTTCATAGCGGAGTAGGACGAGAGGGTTGCCTTAGCCTTTTCCGTAGAGATGGATTCGATCCTCTCAGCGAGCAGATCTATCGAGCCGTAGCGGTTTGCGATGTCGATAGCCTTAGAAGTGTCTATCTGATACTGCACCGTCATGGTTACGTTCATGGTCTGCGCATCCTTGGAGTAGGACTGCGTTACGATGTCCATATTCTGGACCTTTGCGTCATAGATCTCGTATTTTTCGGTTACCCAGAAGTCGAAGTAGGTGCCTGCGGGGCGCACGGTGCGTGCCTCACCGAGGTGCTTGACTACGGCGATCTCACCCGCCTCAACCGTGTGGAAGGAGCCGGGAACGAGGATGATGCCGACGAGCGCAACTAAAAACAGCACGAGGCCGACGATCTTGCGGGGCTTTTTCTCACCCGTCTTGTCGAAGTAATCCTTCTTCTTGCCCGAGAGATTAATCGTCGATGCAAGCAAAACGAGGCCGACGATCATAATGATGGCAAAGCCAAAGCCAAAGAGTAAAGCGAAAGTCATAGTTGTTTTTCCTCCATTTATTATTTTAATAAACAAATAATCTTAACGCATTTTTCTGCGCACGTAGCGCATAACGGACCGTTTATGTAAACCCGAGCTTACATTTCCCCGCCACAGGCAAAGCCACGACAGGTTAGCCTCCTTGCACCATGCATACTGCAAGGATCGCGAGGCGTCGGTTCGCATCTCGCTCGGTATTATTATTGTATCATCTTTCAGGAGATTTGTCAAAGGCAAAGGCGAGCACGGGCGACAAACCCCGAGCGCCAAGCGACCGCCCACGCCGAATTTTTCACCCCAAGTCTTTTTTTCTCGTTTTTTCTCGCTTTTTCTCTTCTTTTTGAAAATCACCCCGCCCATCTGCCCCCTCGACAGCAGCGCTATTGACCATGAAAAGAGACGTCAAGCCACGAGAAGAACAAAGCTCGTCAGAGAGCCTCTAAAAAACAAAATATAAAGGGCGCCCGAGGATATACGGGCGCCCGAAGGTGATAAAGGCGGATCTACGTGCTTTTTCGGTATTTCAAAAAAGCAGCCTTATGCGCAAGTAGCACAATTTCAAGACGCAGGGAGCGCACAGAGTAGTCCTGACTCCCCGACCTCCCACTCAAGCACGGCGAATAGGCACACAGCAGGACCCGGGTGATTAGCTGATCTCCTGCTCAAGCTCGGCAAAAAGCGCACAGTCAAAGAACTCTACGAGGGAGATCTCGAGCCCATCGCAAAGCTTTTTGATAGTTGAAACGGTGGTAGAATTATTTCTACCGCTTAATATATTATTGAGGGTTGACTGCGTTACGCCGGAGATTATGGAGAGCTTATTCGGGGTTATGCCCCTTTCCTCACAAAGCGCCCTGATCCTCAGTCTACAAGCCTCGCCGACTGTCATACTAACACATCCTTTCGCCTCTATATTAACTCATTTGCTTTCATAAAACAAAAGACCCAACACCGACAATTGCCCAACGTTGGATCTTTGTTATATTACAACCCAAGCCCGAAAGGGGCTTTTAATTTCGAGTGGAAATTCGGATTCTGCGGCGCGCCCGCCGTAGAAACCTACGGCAAGCGCCGAGATCATATTGCCACCCAAGCCCGAAAGGGGCTTTTAATTTTGAGTGGAAATCCGGGTTCTGCGGTGCGCCCGCCGTAGAAGCCTACGGCAAGCGCCGAGATAATAATACCACTCAAGCCCGAAAGGGGCTATCAATTTCGGATGAAGATCCGTGCTTTCCTAAGTGCCAGCCGTAGATACCTACGGCAAACGCAGGAAGTGCGGATATTCGCCGAAATTTTTAGATGCTGTAGAATTCTACGAGCTTCTTGAGTCTTTCATACTTAGCCTTTGCAGTTGCCTCTGCCTTTGCGAAGAGCTCCTTTGCACGCTCGGGGAACTGCTGTGCGAGACGGGTGTAACGAGCCTCGCCGGTGATGAAGTCCTGATAGGAAGCGCTGGGCTCCTTGGAGTCAAGGCTGAAGGGATTCTTGCCCTCTGCCTTGAGCTGAGGATTGAATCTGAACATATGCCAGTAGCCTGCCTCAACTGCCTTCTTCATCTCTGCCTGGCAGTTTGCCATGCCTCCCTTGATGGAGTGCATCTCACAGGGAGCGTAGCCGATGATGAGAGAGGGTCCGGGATATGCCTCAGCCTCTGCAAGAGCCTTGAGGGTCTGGTTCATATCAGCGCCCATAGCGATCTGTGCAACGTATACGTAGCCGTAGGACATAGCGATCTCAGCGAGATTCTTCTTGCCGATCGCCTTACCTGCTGCTGCGAACTGAGCAACCTGACCGATGTTAGAAGCCTTGGAAGCCTGTCCGCCGGTGTTGGAGTAAACCTCGGTGTCGAAGACCATAACGTTTACGTCCTCGCCGGAAGCAAGCACGTGGTCAAGACCGCCGAAGCCGATGTCGTATGCCCAGCCGTCGCCGCCGAAGATCCAAACTGCCTTCTTGGAGAGGAACTCCTTCTCAGCGAGGATGGCGGGAGCTGCGGGGCAGCCTGCCTTAGCAGCAGCCTCAAGCTCTACTATAAGAGCCTTGGTTGCAGCCTCGTT
>JAFVXI010000002.1 GCA_017501245.1 Clostridia bacterium | reverse complement strand
TTTTGCGAGCAACTTCACTGTGTATAACACAACTTCACTTTTGCGACAGCAAAAACTTCACTAACAGAAAAAGAGCATACATACAAGATTTTTCGTCTTGCGTGTGTGCTCTTTCTGCTTGTATAGGGGTTCCCCGAAGCGAAGAATGAGCTTTGGGGGTTCACGTATATGGGTTTGGCTTAGCCCATTTGCGTTTGACCAGTCAAATGCGATGCTTGCATTTTTATTAAAGCGAAAAGTATACGCTAAGGACTTCACCCTATCTTGCGATCTTCTTTTCTTTTTTTTACTATCACGGCTCTGCCGTGTATCTCATCAACACGCAGTGTTGTATCTCATCAACCCAGCGGGCTGTATATACTGCGCTCAGTCGTGCATACGCTCTCTCCTATAAGCCGTTGGGGTATAGCCGGTGCGGCGCTTGAAGGTGCGAGAGAAGTAGTTATAGTCGGAGAAGCCGACAGCCTCGGCAATATATCCGAGAGGCGCCGAGCCCTCGAGGAGCATTCGCTGTGCCTCGGTTATGCGAAGATCAAGGGCGTAGTCAATGATGGATCTGCCCATATCCGCCGAAAAAACGGCCTCGCAATAGCCCTCCGAGAAGAAAAAGGCATCCGAGATATCCGAGAGCGAGATATGGCTATTATAGTTTCGGTGCAGATATTTGAGGATCTTGACGGTAAGAGGCGTCATCTTGCCCTCCCTCTCGTATTCCTCGAGGAGGGAGAGGAGTGCGGCAAGGAGCTGTGCGCCACGCTCGTATAGCGAAAGCTGTGGCTTCGTGGCTATGCGGTCTATCGCCGATATCATCAGGATCATCTCGCTGTGGCAGGCGTTTTCGATAAAGGTGGGCAGGCTCGGCGCTCTGCCCGAAAAGTTAAAGCTGACGTAGTCGCATTCCGAGGCGTCGGACAAGCGCTCCCTCTCTGTCTCGGCAGGGATGAAAACGGCGTTCTTTTCGGTCAGCGTGTGCCTCACTCCATCGACCACGTAGGTCATCTCCCCCTTGATAACGATCGTCAATTCGTGCGAGGAGAGCCTGGCAGGGTGCATCGCACCGGGCTTGCGCCTATGATGGGCGTAATAGGTAAGAACTATATCATTCATATTAAGATCCTGCTAATTTCCTCTCTATAAATTCAGATTATGCATTTATTTCCGATGCGAAATGTGCTAAACTATAAGCGTAAGAGCGGCTCAGCTACATAATAGCACAAGAGTGAGCCGCCTGTCAAGGAGGATAGCTATGATAAGATTATCCGCTTTTGCCGACGAGGCGTCCGCCTCGCTATGCGAGCAGATAGAGGCGCTCCAAGCCTCGGACATCCCGTATATTGAGCTTAGAGGTATAAACGGCAAAAACGTCAGCGCCATCTCCGAAAAAGAGGCACACGAATACAAAAAGCAGCTTGACGAGGGCGGCATCGAGGTGTTTTCGATAGGCTCGCCGATAGGAAAGATAAAGCTCGGCGAGGGGATGGAGGAGCATTTCGGGCTTCTGCGTCATATCTGCCGCCTCGCAAACATCTTTGGCACAGAGAGGATAAGGGTCTTTTCCTTCTACGAGGCATACGGGCGTGACGAGGAGGTGTTCTCCGCCCTTCGGACTATGGTAGGGATCGCTGAGGAATACGGCGTCTGCCTCTACCACGAAAACGAGAAGGGCATCTGGGGCGACACGGCAGAGCGAGTGATGAAGATAAAGGAAAACGTCGAGGGGCTGCGCTTCGTCTACGACCCTGCGAACTTTATCGAGTGCGGCGAGGCGCCCGAGGTTACGCTGCCGCTCCTATTCGACAGCATATCCTATTTTCATATAAAGGATGCGCTACTCGACGAGCGCTGCGTTGTGCCTGCGGGCTATGGCGACGGGCGGATAGCCGAGCTGATAGACAGGATAGGTGACAGGGATATAACCCTCTCGCTTGAGCCGCACCTTATGGTGTTTCAGGGCTATACCGAGCTTGACTCGACCAAGATGCAGGATAGGTTTGTCTATTCGACAAACGCCGAGGCCTTCCGTGCGGCGGCAGATGCGCTCAAAGGACTGCTTATTGCGGCAGGCTACAAAAAATGCGACGGAGGATATATGCCATGAAGAGCGTAGGAGTAAATCTCTTTTCCTTAAGAACGCTGATAAAGACCGAAGAGGGTCTTGCGGAAACGCTCACAGCCCTCGGCGAGATGGGCTACAGCTGTGCGCAGTTTTCGGGTGCGCCGTTTGACGCCGCAGTTATCAAAAGGGCGTCGGAGCGCTCGGGAGTTCCCATCCTGTTGACGCACGTGCCGCTCGACGACATCCTCGAGCGCACCGAATGGCTTATGGAGGAGCACGCCTCCTTCGGTGCGAGGGCGATCGGGCTCGGCTCGCTGCCCCGTGACGTCATCCCCGACGAGGCTAAGATAAAGCACCTCGTCGAGAGGCTCGGAGGAGCCGCAGAGAGGATGGAGGCGTCCGGCTTCCGCCTCTACTTCCACAACCACCATCAGGACTGCTACAAGCACGGCGGCGAGACCCTCCTTGACTATATGATAAGGACCTGCCCTGCCCTGCACTTCACGCTTGACACCTACTGGCTGCAGTTTGGCGGTCTGTCCGTCACCGACTACATAAAAAAGCTATCGGGCAGGATAGCCTTCGTGCATCTGAAGGACTACAAGATCCTGGCGACCAAAAACGAAAACGGCAGCTACACCTACGCTCCGACCTATGCTCCCGTCGGCGAGGGAAATCTCGATTTTGCCTCCTATTACCCCCTGATGAGGGCGGCGGGCGTCGAGCATTATCTCGTCGAGCAGGACAACGCCGTCAGCTTCCCCGATCCGCTTGACGAGGTGAGGCGCAGCATAAACTATATAAGGAGGAATTTCGGCTGATGGATGAGGTCAGATTTGGTATAATCGGCATCGGAAACATGGGCTCGACCTACCTGTATAAGACGTTTGGCGAGGGGCAGGTCCAGGGCGGGCGTGTTAGCGCCGTGTGCGACATAGATCCCTCGAGGCTTGATGGCGTGAGGGAGAAGCTCGGCGATAGCATCGCGTATTTCAGCGACTATCACGAGATGCTCGCCTCGGGGCTCATCGACGCCGTGATGATCGAAACGCCGCACTACATACACCCGGATATAGCGATAGAGGCGCTCGGGCGGGGCATACACACGCTCTGCGACAAGCCTGCGGGAGTTTATACGAAGCAGGTCGAAGAGATGAACGAGGCGGCAAGGCGCTCCAGTGCCGTTTTCGGAATTATGTTCAACCAGCGAATGAACGGCGTGTATAAGAGGATGCGAGAGATGATAGCCGAGGGCGCCATCGGCGAATTGCAGAGGGTAAACTGGATAATAACCGACTGGTTCAGAACTCAGTTCTACTACGATAGCGGCAGCTGGCGTGCGACCTGGGACGGCGAGGGCGGCGGAGTCCTGATCAATCAATGCCCGCATCAGCTCGACCTCGTCAGCTGGATCGTCGGAGAGATGCCGGAGGCGGTCAGGGGCTTTTGCAAGTACGGCAAGTGGCACGACGTTGAGATAGAGGACGAGGTTACGGCTTATTTTGAATATAAGTGCGGAGCCGACGGCGTGTTTATCACGACTACGGGCGAGACCCCCGGCACCAACCGCCTTGAGATCTCCGGCTCGGGAGGAAAGCTGCTCGCCGAGGGCGGCAAGCTGATCTACACCAAAAACAAGATCGACGGCATGGAATTTCTGCGCACGACGGATAAGCTCTTCGGCAAGCCCGAGACCGAGCGCATCGAGGTCGAATGCGAGGCGTGTGAAAATATGCACGCAGCCATAATCAACAACTTTATCGCAAGGATCCTTGGCAAGGAGGAGCTGGTCGCCCCCGGAGAAGAGGGCGTAAGAGGCGTCGAGCTGATGAATGCGATCGAGCTTTCGGGCTGGCTTGGCGGCGAGAGAGTTACCCTGCCTATCGACGGCGAGAGATATCTCGCACTGCTTAGCGAAAAGCGTGCGACCTCACGTGCAAAGACTGTAAGGGCGGTCGGCCCCACCTGCACCGAGGGCAGCTACTGAGATAAAGAGACATATACGTTAAGACTAGGTATAAAGGAGAAAAAGGATGAAAGAAATTAAGGATATATATTATACACCCGATAAGAGCGAGGCGCAGATGCTCGACGTATATCTGCCAGAGGGTGAGACCCGTGCAGTCTTTCTCTATATGCACGGCGGCGGACTTGACCACGGCTCACGTAAAAGAAACTCGGAGGCGATAGCCGGCTACCTCACGGCGAGGGGCATAGCCTACGTTACTATCGACTACCGTATGTACCCCGATGCGCACTTCCCCGACTATATCCGTGACGGTGCGGCTGCGATAGCCTACGTCAAGAGTGAGTCGGTAAGCCTCTTTGGCAAGGAGCTGCCGATCTACGTCGGCGGAAGCTCTGCGGGCGGCTACCTCTCTATGATGCTCTGCTTCGACAAGAGATATCTCGCCGAGGTCGGACTCGAAAGCTCCGCCATCGCAGGCTATTTCCACGATGCGGGTCAGCCGACGGCACACTTCCGCGTGCTTGCGGAGAGGGGGATAGACTCTAAGAGAGTTATCGTAGACGAATATTCTCCGCTTTACTTCATCGGCACTGAGGAGAGCTACCCTCCCATGCGCTTTATCGTCTCCGACAATGATATGAAAAACAGATATGAGCAGACGATGCTTACGCTCTCGACCATGGATCACTTCGGCATCGAGGGCGTAGACCACGTCGTTATGGAGGGTAGACACTGCGCTTACGTCGGTCGCATAGACGATGACGGCGAAAGCACCTTCGGCAAGATGATATACAGCTTTATCGAGCGCTGTGGCGAGATAAAGTAAATTATAGTTAGCATATCCACGCATAAATGAGATAAAAATTAGATTATATCGTCGAGAAGGCATATAGCTTCTCACGGCGGTCAGCATCACGAAATGGCACCTGCGGTAATACTAGCCGCAGGTGCCTTGCTGTTTTATATTTTAATAGTTTGTCGCATCACTTGACTTCGGTGAGAGAGCCATACTATGCGTGGTTTGTCGCATCACTTGACTTCGACGAAGGAGATATACTACACATAGTTCAGTGCTTCCACTTGGCTTCGGTAGCTGAGGCTTCCGACGACGGATGCCGCCTTACTTAGCTTCGGCGACCCAAAGCCCGTGGAGGTTGCAGTAGGCGAATGCCTTGACCACCTTCTCGCCCGGTGCGAGATAGAATTTTGCCACAGCCTCGCCATCGGGTGTGAGCATCTTTCTTTGGCTGCCGCCCGTGGTGATGAGACAGATCCAAGCCACGGCGTGCTCGGGGAGCATAGGATGGCGGTTGTCGGCGTTTCCGACAGACACGGTTACAACCTCGCCCGACTGCCTGATCTCGGGGGTGTGCTTTTCGGGTGATGCATCGACGACGTTAGGGGTAAGCTCGTCCATATTTTTGCCGCAACAGCCGATGCGTCTGCCGGTGTCGTTTATCATAGCTACGAGGTTGCCGCAGCTTTTACATACGCAGTGCTTCATTTGTTTTTTCTCCTTTATTTAAGCTGATCGTCGCTTTTTTAGTAGCGCCAGAGAGCCTTTTTTTCTTTAAGCTATATCCTATCCTTTACCGCCAATTGATAAAATATGCAAGCGAGATTTGAAACGTTTAAAAAAATGAAGCCCACAAAAGCCATATACAGAGCCGGCGGTATAATTAAGAAGCCGGATACAAGAAAAGACTCAAAGAGAAGAAAGCCCGATAAAGAGAGAAAACGTAAAAGGCAAAGAGCCTCGATAAAAAAGAAGGATGCAAAGAGACATGACCTCTCTCTGCATCCTAAAAAACAAATAAATGATAACAGTTATTTACATTCCGAGCTCTTTTTCAAGCCACTCGGCGTATCTTACAGCGCCCATAGCATCCTTGGAGTAGGCGTCTGCTCCGATCATTTTGGCGTGCTCCTCGGTCATTACCGCGCCTCCGACGATGACCCTGACACCGGGAAGCTCCTTATGGATGAGGCTTACCGTCTTTTCCATAGCGGGAACGGTGGTGGTCATAAGTGCGCTGAGTGCGACGAGGGGTGCTGAGGTGCGCCTTGCCTCCTCGAGGATAGCCTCGGGGCAAACGTCCTTGCCGAGGTCGCTGACACGGAAGCCGTAGTTTTCGCATAGCACCTTGACGATATTCTTGCCTATATCGTGAATATCGCCCTTGACGGTTGCGATAACTATCG
Organism: Clostridia bacterium; assembly: GCA_017501245.1. Classification (GTDB taxonomy): domain Bacteria; phylum Bacillota; class Clostridia; order Oscillospirales; family CAG-272; genus UBA1740. The sequence goes on along the minus strand of JAFVXI010000002.1, from coordinate 35,285 downwards.
GCATACGCCCTCTGCCGTCACCCTTTGGCATAGCCGAGGAAACGACCTCAAATGCAGCCTTTGCCGCCTCGGCGCTCATCAATAGGCCCGGAAGATATACCCTGCCCGCCTCGTAAGCCGAGCCTACGCTATTAAGTGCCGGGACGATCCTTTCGCTGACGACGTCAAGCGGGGATAAGCTCTTTAGCTCCTCCTCCGTGAGCCTTGCGGCGTCCTGCCTCAGCCCCTTGACGATAGCTCGCTCAAGCTCGCTCTCACAGCCCCCCGCAACTGATGCCTTGCCTCTATCCGTAGCGGGGTCGGATGATTTGCCCACGCTTTGCGCCTCGGTGGCACCCGTGTCGGGTTTTATAGCGTTTTTCTCGCTCTCGGACACCTGGTGAGCCTCGCTGTATGCGATATAGCCTCTGAAGTTTTCATCCATACCTAAGAGCGCAAGATATGCGTGATAGGCGCCCATGAGCGCATCCGAAAATGGATTTACTATCGCCGCAGACAGCCCCTCTCTCAGTGCAGAGATAAAGAAGGTTGAGTTCAGCGCATCTCTTGCGGGCAGCCCGAAGGAGACGTTTGAGATGCCTAGCGAGGTGTGGCAGCCGAGGCGCTCACGGATGAGCCTTACCGCCCTCAGCGTTTCTCTTGCTGCATTCTTATCTGCGCTGACGGTGAGTGCGAGGGGATCGAAAATGATATCCTCCTTGCCGATGCCGTATTTCTCCGCCTCGGCGAGTATCCTTTCGGCTATGGCAAGCCTGCCCTCGGCACTCTCGGGGATGCCCTCCTCGTCGAGCGTCAGAGCGATCAGCACGCCGCCGTATTTCTTACATAACGGGAGGATAGCGTCGAGGCTCTCCCTCTTTCCGTTTACGGAGTTTATGAGCGCCTTTCCGTTATACGTCCTGAGCGCCGCCTCCATAGCCTCGGGGCTCGAGGTGTCAAGCTCGAGGGGTGTGTCAACCACCGCCTGAAGCTCCTCTGTCACTCGCTTTAGCATAGAGGGCTCGTCGATGCCGGGGAGCCCGACGTTTACGTCTAGGATATCCGCACCGCACTCCTCCTCCCTGATGCCCTCAGCGAGGATATACGAGATGTCGTTATTTAACAGCGCCTCCTTGAAGCGGCGCTTGCCCGTCGGGTTGATGCGCTCGCCGATAAGTATCGGGCGCTCGGCAAAGGCGACCGAGCCTCTGCCCGAGGCTACGACGGTCTGCTTCCTTACCTCTTTTCTTTGAGGCTTACACTCCCCGAGCCTCTCGTATAGAGCCCTTATATAGTCGGGAGTCGTTCCGCAACAGCCGCCGACGGCGGATACGCCCATAGCTATCGCCGCCTCGACCTCGGTGGCAAATTCCTCACACGAGAGGTCAAACACCGCCCTGCCATCCTTCATATGCGGCAGACCGGCATTCGGCTTGAATAGCACGGGTATAGATGCGTTTTCAGTCAGTTTATTTAACACGGGGTAGAGCGCCCTCGGGCCGAGCGAGCAATTTACGCCCACGGCAGAGGCACCCATCCCCTCGGCTAAAGCGAGAGCAGCAAGCGGGTCAGCACCCGTCATAAGTCTGCCGTCCTCCCCGAATGCCAAGGAGGCGAAGAAGGGCAAGGAGCATGCCTCCTTAACGCCGAGCATAGCCGCCTTTAATTCGTATAGGTCGGTCATCGTTTCGATATAAATGAGGTCTGCGCCGTGCGCCGCACCGAGCGAAGCGACTCGGCGATAGAGTGCGACGGCATCCTCAAAGTCAAGGTCGCCGTAGGGCTTCAAGACCCTTCCCGTCGGGCCTATATCAAGTGCGACCCATCTATGCTCCGCCCCGGCAGCGGCATCCCTTGCGCAGGCTATCGAGGCGGCGATTATCTCCTCAAGCTCCTCCTCGGAATACTTTAAAGAGTTTGCGCCGAAGGTGTTGGTGTTGACGAGATTACTGCCCGCCTCAAAGTAGGCGGCGTGGATAGCCCTGACGTCCTCGGGGTGCGATAGAGAGCGGCGCTCGGGTAGCTCGCCCGGCTTCATCCCCCTCTCCTGCAAGAGCGTTCCCATTCCTCCGTCGAGGAAGAGGAGATGATCCTTCATATATTTGATTATATTCATTTCTCCCTACCTCCTCTACTTTATGGGAATGATTGCGCTGACGGATTTTGACGGTGACATAAGAAGGCTCTCCGAAAGCGAAAGTCCGATATATCTGTGTGGCTCGATAAGCCTAAAAAGCTCTGTCTGTGCCGAGAGCGGAATATCTCCGTAGCCGGGACTGAAGCGCCGCCCAAGCTCACCGACCTCGGAGGATATATCCTCCTCAAAGAGATCGACGAGAGCCTCTACCCTCTCCGAGCCGAGAGCCGAGAGCATAAGGGCGTGAGGCGAGGAGATGCGCTCGTATCTTGCTATAAGGCGGTCAAGCTCCATTCCGATCGAAGCCATGACTAAGATAGCCGAGCGGCTCTCACCAAGAAAGCCCGCCCCCGTACTGCTCTCAGTCACCGACTTCGGCAGCTCGGTCTTATCAAGTATGCGGTAGGCGAGCTTATATGATAGTCTCATCGCCGACAGGTCTATACACTCGTCGAGGATAGCCTCAGCCATCCTGTCAGAGCCTCTGACACCCGCATACCTCAGCGCTTCCATTTTATCTATGGGGGGTGCTTTGTAGCTCTTTTTGTAAACTATACTTGCCATATTAACCTAAAATATCCGAGAGATTGTGCATTATCGCCTCTGCGACCTCAGGCTTGTTCATCGAATAGACGTGTACGTTATTTATTCCGTTTGCAAAGAGGTCTATGATCTGATCGGTAGCGTAGGCTATGCCTGCCTGCTTCATAGCGGCGGGGTCACGGCCAAACCTATCGACTAAAGACTTAAACCTCTCGGGTATGTAGGAGCCGGAGAGCTTTATCGCCCTCTCGACCTGATTTCCGTTCGTGATCGGCATAATGCCGGGGATGACGGGCACGGTTATGCCCCTCTCGCGGATCTTGTATAGAAAGCTGTAAAGCAGATTGTTGTCAAAGAACATCTGCGTGGTGAGGAAGGAAAGACCCGCATCGACCTTCTCTTTAAGATAGCCGATGTCCTCGGCACGGTCACGGCTCTCGGGATGGATCTCGGGGTAGCAGGCTCCGCCGATGCAGAAGTCTGCGCCCGACTCCTTCAATTCTCTTACCAGCTCTATCGCATGGGTGTAGTCCCAGCTCGAGCGATCGGCGTCGGCAAGCTCCTTCGGCACGTCGCCTCTGAGCGCCATGACGTTCTCTATCCCTGCCTCGATCATATCCCCGATGCGCTCCTTGACCATAGCCCGTGTTGAGGAAACGCAGGTCAGATGTGCAAGAGTAGGAACTCCCCATCTGTCCTTTATACTCTTTGCGATATCGAGGGTATATCTGCTTGTGCCGCCCCCTGCGCCGTAGGTAACGCTCATAAAGGAGGGCGAGAGCTGAGCAATACGCTCCGCCGCCTCACGCACGGACTCAAACGAGCTGTCCGTCTTTGGCGGAAACACCTCGAAGGAAAGCGAGAGCTTGTTGCCGGCTAAAATTTCTGAAAGCTTCATAATTTTTTCTCCTTAACAAAGAAAGGATCGAATTTTTATAAAATAACGCTTCCGCCTACTCTCCGAGGATCTCACGGAGGACGGGTATCAGCGCCTGTGCTGTCAGGTAGTGGCCGAGGTCGTTCGGGTGGCAGCCCTCAACGGTTGCATAGTCCACGGCGTCGCCGTAGATCCCTGAGCCGTCGATAAAGTAGACGTTTTCGTCGCCTGCCTCCCTTGCCCTATCGTAGGTCGCCTTGATGATGTCGCGCCTCAGATCTCTCTCGCCCACGATCCTCGGCAGCGAGGTGCGCGAGAGCATTACGACGGGGAGGGTGGGATTTTTCTCTCTTACGATCTTAAACATGCGCTCGTGCGTTTCGGCAAGATATGCCGCACTCGGGGCATTATGGTCATAATCGTAAACAAATATTTTCATTTTAAGCCCTGCGATATACTCAGCGATCTCTATCTCAGCCTTTGCCGAGCCGGAGAAGCCGAGGTTGACGAAGTCCCTGCCCACGGCCTCGGAGGCTATCGCCGCAAATGCACAGCCCGCCCTTGAGACGCAGGCACCCTGAGTTATCGAGGAGCCGTAATAGACTATCGGAGGCTCGTCGGGATAGGGCTCGGGCGGGAGGATCGAAGCCCCCTTAGCTAAGCCTATCTCCATATCGGTCAGGTCGCTGTAAAGCGGTGTATGTATAGTTATCTCACGGACGCCGCCCTCGCCGATGTCATGCCTCGACGCATAGCCCTCGGTCGCATCACCGGGCGGCACGAAGGCACCGTAGAAGTGCGGCACGCCGCCCTCGGATAGATAAAGATCGAAGCCGGCAGAGCCGCAGATGGAGAAATGCGACGCACGGTAGACCGAGCCGTATTTTGCCTTTATGGCTATTGCGGGGCTATCCGTCCTGAAGCGTATCCTGCCGCCCGACGTGTTTGCGTGGAGGGCGAGGACGTTTTTACTGACGGTAGCTGCAACCTCCTTGGGCATACGGCGAAAGGCGCCGCCCTCGTAAAAGATGCCGTGGATGGAGAAGGGCGCCTCACGAACGTTATGAAAATCGAGATCCTCCTCCTTGATGGTGGAGGGGACGTTCAGCCTCTTATCAACGTGGTCTGCCATTCGTCACACCTCCTTAAGCTCTGCCGCAAGCGCTCTTATGCCTGCCTCTGACGAAGCGTTCAGCGCAGAATTGACCGTGACGGTCTTGTCTATAAACTTAATGCTCTTAGCCATCTCGAGAGAGGCTCTCATAACCTTTGCCGCCGTGGGCGCCCAGCTTCCGTTTTCGATAAAGCCGACCGTCCTCGAGGAGAAGTTGCGCTCGACGAGCCCTGCGATAAACTCACGCATAGGAGGGAAAACGCCCGCGTTGTAGGTCGAGGAGGCGAGAACGAGCTTGGAATACTTGAACGCCGAGGCAATAGCCTCCGCCTTGTCACAGCGTGCGAGGTCGAATAGCTCAGCCTTGACGCCCCTCGCCCCAAGCTCGTCAAGGAGCAGCTTAGCGGCAGCTGCCGTGTTGCCGTAGATGGATGTGTAGGCGATCGTCACGCCATCCTCCTCGGGCGTATAGGACGCCCACTTGGTGTAGAGGTTGAGATAGAGTGAGAGGTCGCCCGAAAGCACGGGACCGTGGAGGGGGCAGATCCTGGCGACGTCAAGCGCCGCCGCCTTTTTGAGTAAGGAAAGCACCTGAGCGCCGTATTTTCCGACGATGCCGATATAATATCTTCTCGCCTCGTCTACCCAGTTATCCTCGGTGCCGATAGCGCCAAACTTGCCGAAGGCATCCGCCGAGAACAGTACCCTGTCGGTCTTGTCGTAGCAGACGGCGACCTCGGGCCAATGCACCATCGGTGCGGTGACGAATGTCAGCTCGTGCGAGCCGAGCGAGAGGGTCGTGCCGTCGGAGACGACGATGCGACGGTCGGCATACTCCTCGCCAAAGAATGCGCCCATCATCTTAAAAGCCTTAGCCGTTGCAACGACCGTCGCCTCGGGGTACTTCTCTAAGAAGACGGCGATGTTTGCCGAGTGGTCGGGCTCCATATGAGTCACCACGAGGTAGTCGGGCGCTCTGCCCGAAAGCTCGGCCTCGAGTGAGGAGAGCCACTCACCGCCGAAGCGCCTGTCCACCGTGTCAAAGACGCACACCCTCTCGTCGATGATAACGTAGGAGTTGTAGCTGATGCCGTGAGGCACCCTATACTGGCCCTCGAAGAGGTCGATCTCGTTATCGTTTACTCCTATATATCTGATATCCTTCGTAATGTTCATTATCTGTATTTTCTCCGTGCGATTTGGAATATTTCTAATTATAGTTTACATTTTCGGCATTAAAGCTCGATCTTTGCGAGGCCTGCCTCCGAGGTCTCCTTGTAGGAGGTGTGGAGGTCGTGGCCGGTTTCCTTCATAGTTTCGATTACTCTGTCGAGCGAGATCTTTCTCGTATCCCAGAGGAAGTTTGCGAGGTTTACGGCGTTTATCGCACGCATTGCCGCAACGGCGTTTCGCTCGATGCAAGGGATCTGGACGAGGCCGCAGATGGGGTCGCAGGTGAGGCCGAGGTGATGCTCTATCGCTATCTCCGCGGCATACTCTATCTTTTCGAGATTGAGGCCGAACAGCTCCGCAAGTGCGGCAGACGCCATAGCGCACGCCGAGCCTATCTCAGCCTGGCAGCCGCATTCGGCACCCGAGATAGATGCGTTGGTTTTTATGAGATTTCCGATGACGCCGGCAGTTATCAGCGCCTCGATTATCGCCTCGTCGGAGAGACGGCGCTTTTTCTGCTGGTAGTAAAGCACGGCGGGGAGAACGCCCGATGCTCCGCAGGTGGGGGCGGTGACGATACGCTCGCCAGATGCGTTCTGCTCGCTGACGGCAAATGCGTAGGCGCAGACCATACGGTTTTCCCTCGTTTCGGCGGTTTCGTCAATGTGCTGGCTGTCGAAGAGAGACTTCGCCTTTTTATGGACGTCAAGTCCGCCGGGGAGAATGCCCTCGTCCTCGAGGCCTCTGTGGATCGCCGCCTTCATAGCCGACCAGATTCCCTGCATATATTCAAGGAAGCCCTCGCCCTCGACACGCACGGCGTATTCCCAGATGCGGATATGCTCCCTTCTGCAGCATTCGGCTATCGCCTCGAAGGTCGTCTCCTTATATATCCTTGCGGGGGGCTCTTCCGTCGAATCATCAAAAACTATACTGCCGCCGCCCACGCTCTGCACCCTCGCACGGTCTATCTCACTGCCGTCCTTATAGGCGTAGAGATCCATCGTGTTTGGATGTGGGAGGTCGACCTCGATCATATCGAGCTGAACCTCGCAGGGATAGGGCTCGAAGGTCTTTTTGATGACGACGTCGGTGCCGTGTCCTATGCCCGTCTTGGCGAGCGAGCCGTGGAGGACGGCACGGAAGCTGTCGGCGCCCTTGTTCTTTTCCCTGAAGGCGAGCGAGGCTCTCTCGGGGCCCATAGTGTGAGAGCTTGAGGGGCCTCTGCCTATCTTGTAAAGCTCTTTTATCGACTCCATCCCGACGGGCGTCTTTGCCGCCTCAGCCTCTATATCCGTCCTGAGGAAGTATTCAAGCGGCACCTCAAAGATCTTTGCCAGCCTTATCATATTTTCAGCCGTGGGGCGTGCGAGCCCCGTCTCCCACTTTGAAACGGCTCTGTCGCTGATGCCGAGCATATCGCCGAGCGCCCTCTGTGATATCCTCCTCGACTGTCTTAATTCCTTGATTTTTTCGGTTCTGAATTCGAGCATATAATAAAAACCCTTTCGGACTGCTTTTTTAAAAGATCGACTATATTATACACTAACGCACGCAAATATTAAAGGGGTTTTTGAAAATTTCCGCAGGAAAAATCAACCGCAGGTTGAGAGCGCCCCGCACAGTGGTCTCAGCTCCTCCCTCCCAAGCATCCCCGCCTACCTCTACCCGCACATTCCTCATTCCTCATTCATCATTCATCATTCTGCATTCTTCTTCCTCTTGCAATTCGCAAAGAACTATGCTATAATATCACGGAACGAATAGGGCTTGGCGCCCCGTTATTAACAAGGAGAAGAAAATGTCTGACTACGGCTCATTAACCAACACCGAATACGCCTACGAGCAAAAGAACGAGGGCAAGGTAAAGCTTAAGCGCACGCTGATGATCGTCGGCTACGTCGTATATCTACTCGCCTTCTTTATCTTCTGTATGGCGACGAAGCTGCTTATGCTCTTTGCGATCGGACCGCTCACGCTTTATATCATCTTCCTTTGCACCTGGCGGCTGGTTAAGTTTGATTGCTATTGGGAGTTCTCGAAGGGAAGCCTCGAGATAGGAAAGATCAAGGTAAACAAAAACGGCAGAAGAAAGAGCCCGAAGCTCTCGATACATATCAAGGATGCGCTCGACATCTCCGTCTACGAGGGTGCGCACCAGCTCGCCGATGTCAAGAGGATCTACGACTATTCCGAGTCGCCCACCTCGGATAAGCGCATATACATCATCTTCGAGGAGAGGGGCGAAAGATCCGCCGCCATCATCGAGGCGACCGCAAGGCTCGCAACCCTCCTCACCTCCTTCTGCGATAGGGCGCACGACATCAAGGGCAAGCCCTTCCACGGCTGATGACGAGCTCACACATCTAAATGGGCGACCAAAAAACAAAAAGCACCGATTATGACTACTTAAGTTTGCATAATTGGTGCTTTTTCTATTGCTATATGATAAAAATACGTTCGCTTTATTCCGCTGTCTGCATAGATACAGCCGCCTCGTCAGCCAAGACGCTCTCCTCGTCACTCTCATAGCGTGTGACGCTCGGGATAAGCAGCTTATTTAACACGGGTAGGCGTCTTGCGATAATTGCAAGGATCGAGAACACTACGGCGCCGACGGTGCAGATGATCATATCCGACACGGTGTCGATGATGCCGATATCAAGATATCCCCCCTCGATAACAAAGCTCTTTCCCTCTCCGTAGTAGATGACGGTGTGCGTTATGCCCTCTAGTATTGTCGGCTCGGAGCGAGTGCCCGAGAGGACGAAGGACTTTATGTAGTCGACGAGTGTGTCGTCCATCGTTTCCATACCTAAAAGAAGCGTGCAATTATATTCGTGTATCTCCCAGACGACGGCAATGGCAAGGCTGAAGGAGAGCGCCATAACGATAGCGCCGACAAACCTCGTCCTCGTGTTTATCCTGCCGAAGAGCCTTTCTGCGAGCATATAGCCGAGGGCGGCGAAGATAACGCCCGAGATGCCGTGCAGTAGCGTGTCAAAATGAGGAAACAGCGTATAGAAATTAAAGGGCGAGCCGAGGATGCCGCCCGCCGCAACCGAAAGCACGAGCAGTATAAGCCCGACACCCATCCTCATCCCGATGAGATATTCGGCTATACATATAGCGGGGATAAAGAGGATAAAGAGCGCCGACATAGCGAGATAGCTCGCACGGAAATTCACTATCCACCACACCGACGAAAACAGGCAGAACGCCACGAATATTATCGATATCACGAGAAAGGCGGGCTCCTTTAGCCTCTTTCCCATATACTTAACCAAGCCTTTAAACGACATTTTTTATCTTCCTTTCTTATATAGAACTGTCATGGCCTCGGAGCTAAAAGCACCCCTTAAGCAGAGCCGTCCGACGGATGCAATCTTGATATATTATACCACACGAATATTAAGAATTTGTTTTAGCTTTGTTAAAATGCCGTTTCGGTAAGAAGGATGAAACCGAGGGATATTTCATTTTCGGAAAAAACGCCGAATGCCTCACCGTAGCAAAGCCTGACTTAGGCAATAGACGCCGAAAAGCAGACGGTCTGGCATGAAAAAAGGAGCGTGGACAGACGTCCGCACTCCCCTTCGTATTTTCGTAAGATAGATCCCGATCTATGAAAAACGCAACTTGACAGGCTTTTTCTTACCGATATTTCGGTCTAAAAAATACATCGGCGAAGCCTTCTTGTGCCAAAACGGCAATTCAGGACACCTAGTGTCAATTCATGGCGCAGTCAATCTATGCAGGACAGCTGCAATTCAAGAAAGCTCTTTTATCAATTCATCGGCGAAGCCTTGCCCGGCAGCCTGATAAGCCCGTCGCGGATGTCGTAGATGATGCGTGCGACGGCGTGCTGCTCGTTGGTTACGGTGACGAGATCTGCCGCTGCAAGTGCCGAGGGGCTTGCGTTTGCAACGGCGATGCCTATGCCCGCCGCACGGAGCATTCCGACGTCGTTGTCGTAGTCGCCGATGGCTACCGTGCGCTCTATCGGGATGCCGAGATGCTCGGCGAGCCGTCTCACGGCGTTGCCCTTGTTGACGCCCTTTGGCAGGATCTCAAAGAGGGTGCGCTCCGAGCGGATAAGCTCAAAGCCCGACGATTGCGGATGCTCCTTAAGAGTCCTCGCAATTTTCTGCATCTCGTCCTCGCTGTCGCTCTCAAAAATTACCTTTGCGATAGGCTCGTCTAGGCTGCGGTAGTCGCAGGTGAGGTGTGGCAGGCCTGTCAGCTGCCTGAATTTTACGCCGACGTCGTTGTCCTTGGCGAAGTAGGTCTTGTGGTGGCAGACGATCTGAATTCCAACCTCGGGGAAGCCCTCGTCAATGCATTCGACCAGCTCAATCGCCTCGGGCGGGAGCGAGCAGGACCAGATATACCTCCCCGCCTCGCCGTCGTAGACGCCTCCGCCGTTGATGCAGCCGAAGGGCGCATTTGGCATAACGGCGTCGTACGCCGCCCTCGAATAATAGGGCATCCTGCCCGTAACGAAGCTGAAGAGCCCACCCTCGGACTTAAAATAATCTATCGCCAGACGGTTTTCCTCCGAGATGGTTTTATCGCTCCGAAAAAGGGTTCCGTCAAGATCCGTCAAGACGAGAAGCCCTGAAAATTTTCCCATTTGTAAGCCTCTTTTTTCTGTTATTATGTGCAGGAATTCTCCTCGCTATTATATACCTCTGCCGACGTCGCTGGGCGCTTTGCCAAACGCACGCTTAAACGCCTTGCTGAAATACAGAGGATCGGAATAGCCGACCGTCAGCGCAACCTCGGCGATCGAGCCCCAGTCGCCGCTCTCGATGATGGACCTTGCGTGCGAGAGCCGCTCCGAGGTGACGTACTCCTTTGGAGCACGGCCAAACCTTTGCTTGAAGAGCCTCCTGAAATAGGTGTCGGAGATGCCGATGCGAGAGTGCAGCTTATCCACACGGAAGGAGCACTCGTAAATATGCTTTCTCATATACTCGACCGCAGGCTCGATAAGAGCAAATCTGCCCTTCTCCGCTCCGTCAGCCGCCTCAAGCTTTATGACGAAGGCGACGAGATCGTAAAAGGCGGCTAAGCACTCATACCTCTCCTCTGCCGCACCGAAGCGCCAAAGCTCTGAAAAGCTCTCCGAGATAAAGCCGAGCCGATGGAAGCCCTCGACATCAAAGACCCTCACCTCGGGGCAATCAAGCTCGCCGAGAAAGTTTATCGACGTGTAGAGGTTGTCCTCTCCCCAGGTCCGGTATTCGTAGGAGGAGCCCTTCGGCAAGAGGATCATCTCGCCCTTTTTCACGTGGATGCGCTCGCCCGAAAAATCATAGTCAGCTTCACCGCCCAGCTTGATGATGAAGCCGTGGGTCGCCCTGCTTTGAATTTTTCCATACGGCTTGCTCGCATGCCTCGAGGATGATATTATCCTTAAGTCGTCCCTGAATTCTCTCACGCCTCTCACCTCTCTATATTTGCGCCCGACTTGATGGCGCTATCGCCGATTTTTGTAGATGATCCTATTATATACTATGCTCAGGAAATTTTCAAGTGGTGTTCGATTTTTTCCATATTGTTATATTATTTCTATTTACATATATATGCGCTCGGGATTATAATACCGTCAGATAAACGAAAGGACACCGAAGAATGAAAAAAAGATTTGACTACTCATGGGTGATAATTGCGCTCTGCTTCCTGTCGGTTTGCATCAGCCTTGGCTTCTGCTCGAGCGGCAGGACAATGTATCTCACGGCGATAACCGATGCACTCGGCATACCGAGGAGCGCCTTTTCCTTAAACGACACCTTCCGCTACGTTACGACGACTGTGATGAGCCTTTTCTTCGGTCGCCTGGTCAATAAATTCGGAACGAAAAAGCTGATGTGCGCAGGCTTTCTCTGCCTTATCGGCTTTGCGATCTTAAACTCCGTCGCAGAGCATCTTATCGTCTTTTATATCGCCGGCATACTGCTCGGCGTAGGTCTCTCCTGGACGGGCACGACGATGGTCAGCGTCGTCATCAACAGGTGGTGCAAGAAGAATAAGGGCGCCATCACGGGTGCTATCCTTGCGGCAAACGGACTTGGCGGCGCCGTGTCGGTTCAGATCCTCTCGCCCATCATCTTCGAGGAGGGAAATGCCTTCGGCTACCGTAATTCTTACAGGCTGGTCGCAATTCTCCTTGCCGTCGTCCTCCTGCTTATCGTCATCTTCTTCAAGGACGTGCCCAAGGGCGAGAAGGCCGAGCCCATCTCCGAAAAGAAAAAGCGCAAGGCGCGCGGCACGGGCTGGGTCGGTATGGAATACGACAAAGCGAAGAAAAAGCCCTACTTCTATCTCGCGCTCGTCTGTATGATGCTGACGGGAATGTCCTTACAGGGTCTCGGCGGCATCTCTACTCCGCATATGTACGACATCGGAATGGACAAGGCTTTCGTTGCGACGCTTATGACGGTCAGCAGCCTCTGCCTGCTCTTGAGCAAGTTTCTCGTCGGCTTTATGTACGACAAGGTCGGAATGAAGATCACGATGAACGTCTGCCTATCAAGCTCCTTCGTCTCCCTCCTTGCTCTCGTCCTCGTGTCAAACACGCCGATAGGACAGGTGATAGCCTTCGTCAGAGTTATCTTTGCGGCAATTGCTCTCCCGCTCGAAACGGTCATGCTCCCTCTTTATGCTAGCGAGCTGTTCGGAAACAAGGACTTTGACAGGATCGTGGGCTTGTTCTACGCCGCAAGCACGGCGGGCTTTGCCATCGGCTCCCCCTTTGCAAACCTCTGCTATGACACCTTCGGCGACTACAACGTCCCCTTCATCGTCTTTGCGGTAATGATGGTGTTCGTAACCGTGACGATGCAGTTCGTCCTCCGCTCTGCCAACCGTGACAGAGCCGTTATCCTCGCCGCCGAGGAAGCAAAGGAAGCCGAGACAGCAATAAACGATGCATCGCCTGCGGCGATATGATGCGGAAACCGTGGCAAGCTGCCGCTGCCGTGAAGCACTCGGTATGCTCGACTTTGCTCCTCAAAGCACATCCTCTCTAAACTTTTTTGCTATTGTTTAAGAAATAGACTTGACAAACGCCAAAACCTTTGCTATAATGTTATAGCATAATAAGTGCGGCGTCATAGCCAAGTGGTAAGGCAAAGGTCTGCAACACCTCTATCCCCCGGTTCAAATCCGGGTGACGCCTCCAACAAAAAGAGAACTTTTGTCTACCGAAAGTTCTCTTTTTGTTTATCCAAGCCGCAGGCTTGGTATAGACGCTCGCAGGCTCGCTATTCCGTCGCTTCGCTCCTTACATAACCGCGCGAAGCGTGGTGGATCTCATCACGCGCCGGCGTGTATTTCCTGCGGCTTGATGATATACCGCAACAAGTTGCGGATGATATACAATGCTTCGCCTTGATGATATACACGCCTTCGGCGTGATTTTTCGTTTGAGTTCGAAACCTTATTAAAGAATGCAAAAAATATCTTTTTCTAGCCTTTATACAAAGAAAAACGGTATCCCATCCGGGATGCCGTTTTTTCTTTTCTTTGGAGGCTTCATCCTATGGATCCCAAGCCGTGCGGCGAACAGGCTCTCGGTTCTCTGTTTTGACACAGACGCTCTTCGCCTGCTCAACGACGTATTTCGAGGGCGTTGACGACTTGTGAAATCAAATACTTTTAATAATCCAATTTCAGACGATATATCATTACCTTTTCATCTCTATGCTCTCATAGAAGAGCTTAGTCCATTCACGGGCGATGAGGGCGGCGCCTGCCACCATCGGATGGATGCCGTCGTAGAGATAGTGCTCGGCGCCGTGCTTTGCCGCCGCCTCGTTCAATACAGATTGCAGGGGGAGGAATTCGAGCGAGTATTTTTCCGCAAGGCGCTTGACGACCCGAGCATAGTCGTATATCTCTTCAAACCGAGAGAGCCTCTCAGCCGTCACCTTGCCGGGGAGGATAAAGGGCTCCATAAGGACGATCTTAACCCCGGGGAGACGCTCCTGCGTTTCCTCGATTATTGCGGAATAGACCTTCTCGAACCTCGCAGGCTCAACGCCGATGCCGTAGTCAAGCTCGTGCCATAGGTCGTTTACGCCGATGAGAATGGACAGTACGTCGGGCTCGAGGTTCCATACGTCTGCCTTAAGCCTTGCGTAGAGGTCTACCGTCTTGTTGCCGCTGATGCCCCTGTTTATCACCTCGTATCTAGTCGGGTCCTTTGAGTATAGCTCACCCGCAACAAACATCGGGTAGCCGCTGCCGTAGGCAAAGATGTGGCTCGGGGTGTTGTCTGTTCTGTTTCTGCCCATATCGGTGATGCTGTCGCCGAAAAATAAGATCTTCATTCTCTTCTCCTCCGCATGCGGGATGCGTTCTGCCGTGCGATTTATTATTTATCCCCTCGCAGGATGTGAGGCCGTGCGAGGGGATGTTTTATGACGTTTTTCTATCAGAATGACAATAATAGTTTATATTATTCGCTCGCCTGATCCTTCTGTCTCTCATAAGAGAGGATGACGCTATCGATATCTGCGAGGATCTCAGCCTCGGTTTTGTCCTCGGCGCCAGAGCGGTATTCCACGATGTAGCCGTCATATTCCACGCCGCCCATCGTAAAGGTGTAGGGTATGCGAAGCTCCCTTACGTAATAGCCGGATACATAAGCCTTGACGGATGTGGAGCCGAAGCCAAGAGTGTAGGTCCTGCCGGTGCCGCCCGCACCGTCGCCCTCGCCGACCTCGGATGAGATGCCGACCGAGAAGCTTTCCGTCCTCTCGACCTCGTCAGCCTTCAGCATATACCACGCCTTGCCGGTGCCGTCTATCAGATCGAATTTGAGATACAGATAGACGAAGGGGTCGTGCGTCTCCCAGTCGGGGGTCTCGTCGCTGTCAACACCTGAGTGATAGTAGTAGCCGCTGATGGGGAGCGCCGCATGGGGGATGAAGGGAGCCTCGCCGAGCTTAGCCTTGATGAAGGATAGGTCGGTAGCCCTGTTAATTTTTTTGAAGTCAACGTCGATGTAGTAGTCGGTGGTGAGGGTTCCCTCAAAGAGATTTCCCTTATACTTTACCTGCCTTGAGTTGAGCGTTTTGCCCCTTGCGTTAATGCCGAGCTTATGGTAGTCGCCGTCGCCCTTAAAGTCGACCTCAACGTAGGAGTAGTGGCCTGCGTTTTCGGTGTCCTGAGTGTATCTGCATCTGAGGGCAGAATAGTGTAGCGCCGTGTCGTTATCACGGTAGGCGTAGTAGCCCGTGCCGTCCGCACGAAGGGTCATATAGAGGGTAATACCCTGCTTTTCGATCTCGTTTTCGTCGGTGGAATAGTGCGTCAGCTCGTATGTTCCCTCGATCTCATCCATCCTGCCGCTGTCGATAAAGTAGCAGCCCGAGAGCCCCGCCACAGAAAGCAGCAAAAGCGCAAGCACGAGGGCGAGCGACGTAAGTCTTTTTTTCGTCGTAATCATATCCGTCCTCCTTTTCTATTTATTCTATAATAATTATACCATAGGTATAAACCCCTGTCAATAAACCGGCGCAAGATCTATGCATATAGAATATGAAATATAATAAAACGCCGCTATGAGCTAACATAAGCATTCTAAAAAACAACTGCGCTTCACTTCAAGAGGGCTAAATTAATTATCCTTTTTTTCTTTGCTTTTGCAAAGCTGAGCGTTTTGTATGCGCCACCGAAGCTGTGGTCAACCCAAGCTATTACAAGATCTGATCTCGATATCATCCATTCATTCCTCTTGATTATCGCCAGCCTTTCGGGTATTTCCTCGATCGGTGGATATATCGATGCATCGGATAGCCCCATCTCTTGAATTTCATTAATTTTCCTTTGCTCAGTCAAGCTTAAATACGGAGATACATAACGAACCTCTATGCCATCAAGCTCTCCCTTTAACTCCTTGCAGGCCCGTGCGCAAAGATAATCAAAATCACCGCAGCCACCAAAATAAAAGGTTGCCGAGCCTGTCGATGATATAATCCTTCGTATCTCATTTTTTACAAGCTCCTTTATCTGATTTTTCCCCTGTAAAAATGAATGACCCACAAACGCAACCGTCATATTATCCTCCGTTTCGTGGAAAACCACGATTTACTGTTTTTATTATACGTTTCGTGAGAAAGCTTGTCAATATCGTGGAACTCCACGAGAATAATTTGAGGCATTTTCCTATAATTATTGTGGAATTCCACAAAACGGTAGGTTGTGCTATGAAGCTTAATGAAAAGATTATCAAAAGAATTGAGGAGATCTGCGACGAGCGCTCGAGCAACGTCTGCGATATCTCCTTAAGCGGCGGAATGTCGCCCTCGGCTATCTACGACCTCCTTAAGGGCAGGACTAAATGCTCAAAGGTAGTTACGGTAAAGCGTTTCTGCGAGGGAGCGGGGATAACCCTGTCCGAGTTCTTTGACAGGGATTATTTCAACGAGCCGGAGGAGGACTGAGCGCCCCCGGGCAAAGCACTCTGACGGCGCCGCCCACTGGCTTGTCTCTCACAGATCTCAAGCTTGACAACCAATGCTTGCGGCTCGACAACCAATGCTTGCGGCTCGACAACCAATGCTTGCGGCTTGACAACCAATGCCCTCGCTTGACTATCCTCGCTTGCTGCGGCGATCGCTGAGTGCGGCTTGGCGTATACGTCGTTTTTCTACTCCATATAAAAAAGGCACTTATGGCCATTTTGCCACGAGTGCCTCTTTTCGTTTTGTCGGCTCGGCGGATAGCTTTTATCTTATCGGCTCGGCGGATAGCTTTTATTTTATCCCTGCGGGCGCCCCTCGGCTACCGATCAGAATAAGCGCATTACCCCGGACCGTCTGTGCCGACTTTTTTCTTTTCTCGTATTCCTTCGTTATCTATGCCCGAGCGCTTTAAGGATCCTTGCGCATTCCCTCATATCGTTGGTGGTGAACATACGGCAGCCAAGCTCGATAGCACGCCCATAGTCCTCCTCGTCATCCTTTATGCATACGCAGGGGATAATGCCGTGCTTACGGCAATAGTCGAAGCCTCCGGGATAGTCAAGCACCCTTTCGCCCTTGACCTCGGGGTAAAGACAGCACCAATCGTACAGCTCCTCCCTGGGCATCTCGGCCACGTCGTTGGAGCGACGGCAGGCGTCAATTCCCTGGCCGTGGATGGGATAGAGGTCGCCGTATTTATTCTTAAAGTATTCAAGGGTCAGATCCGAGAAGGAGTTTATCATCGAGCGCTCGGAAAGTCCGTAATCGTCAATAAGAGAAACGAGCTTGTCAACGAGAGCGAAGGTCGCCTCGGCGCCAAAATCCTTCGGGTAGACCTTGATCTCCCAGTTTACCGTCATATCGGTGGGGGCGATAAGCTCCATCAGCTCACGCACAGTAGGGATAGGCGTGCCGCGATGCTCCTCGCCGAAGCCGAACGAGGCGTCAAGCCGTCTTAGCTCCTCGAGCGTCAGCCCGTCCACGTTTACGTCAACGCCCGCAGTGCGCAGTGCGCTCCTGTCGTGTATCAGCACGAGCTCGCCGTCCTTCGTTTCCCTGACGTCGGTTTCTATCATATCAGCGCCAAAATCCAGCGCTGAGCGGAAGGCGGGCATAGTGTTTTCGGGGAAGGAAGCCCTGTCGCCTCTGTGCGCCGCAAGTATAATTTTTGAGCCGTCCATCATCAAGATACCGCACCTCCTCTGCGCAGGCGCATCAGCGTCAGCCTGTTTCTGACTAGGGGAGAATATTCAAGCAGCGCATCCTCACAGTCGGCACTGACACCGATATCCCCGAGCGTCATCGGCGCGCCAAGCTCGGCGTAGATAGCCGAAAGGCTCTCGGGAGTTGGGATATCCGAAATAATATCAGAGATCCTGTCCCAAGCGGCGGCAACCGCCTCGGCTCCTATGCCCTCGGCAACGTCAGACTCGCACTCGGCGATGATATCCGGGGCGAGCGTCCTGCCAAACATCGCCTCTATGTAAGCCCTCTCGGCTCTCTTATAGTCGCCGAAGGTGGGTGTGCTATTTCTCAGCCCGTGGTATATCCTCGACGCCATCAGCGTTCCGACGCCGACCTTCTCGCCGTGGAGAGCATCCGAGCATACGCCGAGGCCCTCTGGGTGCATCTCTATAAGATGAGAGATATGATGCTCCGCACCCGATGCGCATCTTGAGTTGCCGAGCATCTGCATAGCGAGACCCGACATTAATAGACCGTAGGTCAGCCTCTCATATGCGTCGGCGTCACCCCTGCTGACGCCTGTCGCGGCGTTCAGGGTCTCCTCGGTTGCCTTAGCGGTAATGCCGAGGATGCGCTCGCAAAGGTATTCACCCGTGAGGGCGTTTCCTATCCTCCAATCGGCGAGGCAGATATATTTTCCTATCATATCCGAAAACCCCGAAGCCGAGAGGCGCATGGGCGCCGCCTTTATGACGTCAGTATCCGCTACGACGAGCGTGGGCGGAACCGCCGTGAGCGTTTTCTTAAAGCCGTGCCAGGTCATAGCCGCAACCGAGGAGCAGAAGCCGTCGACGCTTGCAGCAGTCGGGCAGGAGACGAAGGGGATGCCCCTCTCGTATGCCGTGTATCTCGTTATATCGTGTATACTGCCTGCACCTAGGGCGATAAGATAGTCCATCTCCACGGGGAGCATCTCGGCGAGCATAGCGACCGCCTCGTCGTCTGCGTGCAGTCTCTCTGCGGGGAGAACTATCTCGTAGTCTACCCTCGGCGCTCTATCGCCGACGGCTGCACGTGTGTTCTCGTCGTAGATTGCCACCGATATACCCGACAGGCCGCACTCGGCGAGGTAGCCATCCAGCTTGAGGAGCGCTCCGGGCTCGATTATGCAAAGCTTAGTTGTCATTTTATGCTCTTTGCCGCAGCTGCAAGAGCCGCTATATGCATTTGCGTCTATTCTGATCATCTCTTTTCCTGGCCGTAGTAGGCGTCCTTTCCGTGCTTTCTTTCATAGTGCTTTTTCATCAGGTGTGGGGAGATCTCACGCTCCTTGCCGAGCATCGCCGTGTGCCACGCCATAGCGGCGACCTCCTCGAGGATGACGGCGTTTTTGAGTGCCTCGGCGGCATCCGCACCCCAGGTAAAGGGGCCGTGCTCGCTGACGAGCACCGCAGGCACGTCCATAACCGGGCGTGAGCCGACCGTCTCGGCGATGACCCTGCCCGTGTTCTCTTCGTAGTCGGCCTCAACCTCCTCGGGCGTCAAGCGCCTCGTGCATTCAACGGCGCCCAAAAAGGCGTCGGCGTGCGTCGTCCCCATCGGTGGTATAGCCCTCACGGCCTGGCTGAAAACGGTGGCAAACCTCGAATGCGTATGCACGATGCCTCCGATCTCGGGGAAGGAGCGGTAGATTTCAAGGTGCGTCGGCGCATCCGAAGAGGGGCGCAGCGAGCCCTCGACCACCCTGCCCGAGAGGTCCAGAACGACTATATCATCCTCGGATAGCTCCTCGTATTTTACTCCCGAGGGCTTTATGGCGACGACGCCCGCCTCTCTGTCTATTTCCGAGGCGTTGCCCCAGGTGAGGGTTATGAGCCCGTGCTTTGTGAGCGCTATATTTGCAAGATATACTCTGTGCTTTAACGCTGAATACATATCCACCTCCGCTATGGACTAAATTATATCTCTTATTGACTTATTTATATCTCTATGCTACAATTATATAAGATGATCATTTTCTGCGCAAGTTGTGGCGTTACATTTGGAAAGTGAGCATATTTGCGCAAGATAGCGAAAGGATGGGCGTTCATATGAGCATAACAGAGAGGCAAAACGAGATTATAGAGCTGCTTGGCAGAGAGGGCTCGCTCAGCGTCGCGAGGCTCGCCGAGCTGACCTACATCTCGCCCTCGAGCATCCGCCGTGACCTTGGGCGGCTTGAGCAGATGGGCTACGTAAAGAGGACGCACGGCGGAGCCACCCTGCCCCATATGCTCGGAAGGGCACCCAGCCTGCCCAACAGAATGCAGGAGAGCGTCGGCGCAAAAAGAATAATAGCAAGGCGTGCGGCAGCACTCGTCAAGGAGGGAATGTCGGTTATGCTGGACGCCTCAAGCACCTCGAGCTACCTCGTGCCGCACTTAGCGAGGATAAAGGACGTTACAGTCTTTACAAATAATATGGCAACGGCGATGAGCGCCATCAACCACGGGCTTAACGCATATTGCTTAGGCGGCTCGTCGATAGGCGGCTCGGTTGCGCTGGGGGGCTCTATCACCGAGAGTGCGATAGCCTCTCTCACGCCCGACCTGCTCTTCTTCTCCTCGAGGGGGCTATCCGAGGATGGACTTATCACCGACCCCACGGAGGAGGAAAACCATCTGCGCAAGCTGATGATAGCCAAGGCGAAAAAGAGCGTCTTTCTCTGCGATGGCGCGAAGTTTGGCTCGGTGTGCCTCCATAGGCTCGCCACGCTTGATGAAATAGACTACGCCGTTTTCGATCAGCCCTTCCCCACCCTTAAGACTAAGGCAAGGATCATCGAGAGCGACACGGAGTAATTACGTCAGGCCAGAAAGGGGCGGACGGAGAGCGCTTTTGAGAACCGCATCTATCACGGTCGACGTCGAGGAGCTGCGAGCGTTTCGTCTATCACGGTCGATGACAAAAGCGGCAAGCATATCTCACCAAATATGCTAAGCGGCGCAAAATAAGACAACTATAATTTACATATTTCTGCTTTTTTAGCAAAAAAAGAGAGGGCGTATCGGCATATAACCGGGGGCGTCCTCTCTTATTCTATATACTGCTAAGGTCGATCACGCCCCGCACGGCAGTGGGGGCTGACGGCAGAGCCAAGCTTATTGGCGACCCGGTGCCTTTCTGCCGACTCTCGGCTTCTTTTCCTCCTTCTTTATCTCTACGTAGGCGTCGAGATAGAGCTTTACGGTGGATTCAAGCGTTTCGGCGAGCGCCTTACGCATAGCCGTGGGCATCGGGCGTGTTCTGCGATAGAGGCGTAAAAGATGTATCTCGTCATCGGAGAGGTCACGGTTATCCTCCGAGAGCGGAACGTCCATCAGCTGGCTGAGGCTCACACGAAAAGCCTCGCCGAGCCTCGGCAGCATCCTCATAAAGGAGGCGCTCCTTGCCCTGCGCCAGTTGTTTACGGTTTTGTCGGGGAGGCCTATCGCACGCTCGAAGGCGGCGTCGGACTCGTATTCGGATTCGATCAAGGCGAGGATCCTTGCACGGACTGCCTCGGTGTTTTCGTTTTTAGTCATTTTCTCCTCCTTTTATAGCCGGGAGCATCGAGATAGAAGGGCCTTTTTTCGCCCTCTTTGTCCTCATTTTCCGACACGGGGTGGCTCTTGCCTCCTCTGCTATCTCCCTTAACCTTTTCACTCTTCGGCGCTTTAGCAGCACCGCTCACCACGGTAGAGGCGCTTTCTTTTTTGCCTCCCTTTGCCGTGGGCTTGCCGGATTTGGGGGTGGATTTTTTTGTCGAGAAGCCAAACTCGCCGAGCCTCTCGCCAAGGGCGTAGTATTCCCCGTGTGCATAAGCAAGCAGATCGGCTCGGTCAAAGCACATCCTACCCTTTTCATCCATTATAGCCTCGTCGCAGCTGACGCCGACTATATCGGCGATAAAGACGTCGTGAGTTCCCATCGGGATGACCTCAACGACACGGCATTCGATAGCTACGGGGCACTCAAGAACCGATGGCACCGAAACGACCGTGGAGGGGATCGGGTGCAGCCCCGTCCGCTCAAACTTATCGACCTTTGCGCCTGTGTAGATGCCTATATAGTCGACCTCCCTTGCCATAGACGCCCTCGGGAGATTGATGACGAACTCCTTTGAGCGCATCAGCATCGGATGCGAAAATCTCGAGGGTCTGACCGAAACGTAGGTGCGTGCGGGATGCGTCGCCAGAATTCCGCACCAGGCGACGGTAAGCATATTGTATTTTTCGCTGTCGCCAACCGTGACGATGGCGGGCGGAACGGGCGCAACGAGCGCACCCGGCTTAAGCTCTTTTCTTGCCATTATTATCTCCAAAGCTACCGCATCTCGGCGGTTTTTTTTCATTTTTCTACCGTCCTCACCGCTCACGATATCTAGCGATAGGATATAAATTACGAAGGTCTGTCCCCCACCGGAAAGCCCTCGCTACGGACCTGCGAGCCGGTCGCTACTCATCATCAGCGCTTAGCGCCTCCATAAGAATAGCCTCAACCTCGGAATAGCTGCGCATCAGGTTTATCCTCGCACGCAGCTCCGCCGCCCCTCTGAAGCCCTTGAGGTAGGAGGCGATCTGCTTTCTCGCCTCGGGGACGGCGATAGCCTCGCCCTTGTCAAGCGAGGCGAGCTTAAGCTGTCTTAAGGCGCACACTATACGCTCCTCGAGCGTTGGCGCAGTATAGCTCTCGCCCATGAGTGCCGCCCTCACCTCGGAGAAGATAAAGGGATTGCCAACGGCGCCTCTGCCTATCGCAATTCCGTCAGCCCCCGTATAGCTTAGCATCTCGAGAGCGTCGGCACCTGAGGCTATATCTCCGTTTGCTATGACGGGTATATGTAAACAAGACTTGACATCTTTGATAATTTCACGGTCAACCGTGCCCGAATACATATCCTCCCTCGTTCTGCCGTGAATAGTTATCATGCTTGCACCCGCACTTTCGGCGGCGAGGGCGCACTCGGTGGCGTTGATATGCCTTTTATCTACTCCTGCGCGCAGCTTAACCGACACGGGTAGGGGTGTTGCGCCTACAACGGCGGCTGTGATCCTGTATATAAGCTCGGGATCCTTCATCAGAGCTGAGCCCTCGCCGTTTGAGAAGATCTTTTTGACGGGGCAGCCCATATTTATATCGATCATAAAGGGGCGCCCGGCACCCTCGCCCATAGGCTGCGATAGGATCTCTGCCGCCCTTGCCATAACCTCGGGCTCGCTGCCGAAGATCTGGAGCGCGACCCTGCCCTCGTCGGGATATATCCTCGAGAGTAGTGCGGTCTTTTTGTCGCCGTATACGGTAGCCTTTGCGCTGACCATCTCCGTGACCGAAAGCTCTGCGCCCGCCTCGTGACAAACGACACGCATCGCCCTGTCCGAAAAGCCTGCCATCGGCGCCAGCATCAGCCCGTACTCAAGGCTCTCGCCCGCTATCCTAAGGCTCATCCTCCGCCCTCCCTTCTTACTTTTTACTACCCCATTATATCCTATTCTAATCGACTTGTCAACCTCTCATCAGCCTCAGCCGCCTCTATATCTCATCACGGCTCTGCCGTGTACACACTTCTCTCGTTATCCTAAATATTTATTGCCTTTTTTACTTGACAAATCGGGGGGGGTGGGGCTATAATGATTAGACAGGGCTGAAAGCCCTGCCATCCGACGAGGATCCGACGCCTCGCTATCGCACTCCGACAGCGCTGCTGGCTCGATCCTTTTTGAGGGAGATCGGGCGCATATCCACGCCACTCTTCCCCATCCCGCCCCGATTTTTTGAGGTTCAGACAATGGTTGTTAGAAAAGGAAGACCCAACTTTACCGAGGGCCCGATATTCTGGAGGCTGTTTGCCTTTACTTTGCCGATCATATTGACCGGCCTTTTGCAGGTTTTATATAACATGGCGGATAACGTCGTCGTCGGTCAGTTCTCGGGCGACGAGCAGGCGCTTGCGGCGGTCGGTCAGACCTCCAGCACCAACGCCTTTATGGTAAACCTTTTTATAGGCCTTTCGGCAGGTGCGGGCGTCGTGGTCGCTCAGCTCTTCGGAGCGGGGCAGAAGCGTGAGCTGTCAAGATGTATACATACGGCGATGACGCTGTCCTTTATCGTCGGTGTCGGACTTTTCGTCGTGGGGCTGGTCGTCCTGCGCCCCGTGCTTTCCTTGATCGTTAAGCCCGAGCTGCTCGACAAGTCCACGCTCTATATGCTTATAATTGCGGCAGGCTACCCCGCTATGTCGGTCTACAACTTCGGCTCTTCGATAGTGCGCTCGCTCGGCGACTCGAAAACGCCGCTCGTTATCCTTGCGCTCTCCGGCCTGCTTAACGTACTGTTAAACCTCGTTTTCGTCATCGTTTTCCATATGTCCGTCGCAGGCGTTGCGCTCGCTACGGTGACCTCGCAGTATGCGTCTGCCGCAGCCGTCATCTTCCTTATGATGAGACAGAGCGACGACTCCACGAGATATTCCCCAAAAAAACTGATGCTCGACAGAGGTATGCTCTCACGCATACTCGTTTGCGGCGTGCCCGCAAGCATTCAGTCCTCTATCTTCTCGCTTTCTAATATGCTGCTCACCTCAGCCGTTTCGACCTTCCCCGTCGAGACCATCTCGGGCAACACCATCGCCTCGAACCTAGACGGCATAACCTACACCTGTATGAACAGCTTCACCTCCTCGGTCATGACCTTTGCGGGACAGAACTACGGAGCGATGAAGAAGGAAAGAGTCTGGAAGGTGTTGTGGTATTCCACCATCCAGGTGCTTATCGTTGGCATCGGCGTTGCGCAGCTTGAGCTGCTGTTTGCCGAGCCTATCGCCTCGCTTTTCGTCGGAAGCGACGTAGTCAACCGAGCTAAGGTCATCGAGCAGGCGATAGTCGTTATGAACTCTATACTGAACTGGTACTTCCTTTGCGGAGTTATGAGCGTTCTCGCAGGCTTCCTCAGAGGTGTCGGAAACTCGACCGGCCCGATGATAACCGCCGTCTCCTGCGTGCTTATCGTCAGGATCGTGTGGATATTCGTTTTCTTCCCTATGAATCCCGAGAGCATCGCCTGGCTGAACGTCTCCTACCCCATCACGTGGATTGCGACCGTCTTATGCAACGTCGTTCTGATCCTCTTCGAGGCGAGGCGCTTGAAAAAGCTCTTTGCCGAGGGAGAGGCGCAGGCCGAGCTTATAAAAGCTGAATAAGATCCATCGAGCTTAAGGCACAGCCCCCTTACGGGTTGTGTCTTGGGCTCTTTTTTCAAAACGCCGCCGAGGCGAGAAAGGCAGACCGGCATATGACCGCCTTAAATGAAAAAAAGAGCTTCACCGAGGGCTCGCTCTTCTTTAAAATGATATTCTTCGCTCTGCCGATTCTGGCGACGAGCGTCTTGCAGATACTCTACAACTCGGCGGACAACATCGTCGTCGGTCAGTTCTCGGGCGACCCCGAGGCGCTGGCGGCAGTCGGCTGCACGGGCGCATTGACAAACCTGTTTATAAACCTTCTGATCGGCGTTTCCTCTGGTGCGGGCGTTATCGTGGCTCAACACTACGGCGCAGGCAGGCATAGAGACGTGTCGAGGGTGACGCACACGGCGATGCTGACGTCGATTATCGGCGGTGTTTTGTTTATGCTGATCGCCCTCGCCGTCCACCGCCCTGCCCTCTCCCTACTCGTCACAGAGGCGAGCCTCCTTGATAAGGCGGCAGCCTACGTCCTCGTGATCTCGTTCGGAATCCCCGCAACGTCGGTATACAACTTCGGCGCAAGCATCCTGCGCTCGACCGGCGACTCGAAGACGCCGCTGTATATCCTCTCGCTCTCGGGGCTTTTAAACGTGGCTTTAAACCTCCTTTTCGTCATTCTCTTTCACCTATCGATAGTCGGCGTTGCGCTCGCTACGATAATCTCGCAGTACGCATCGGCTGCGGCCGTCGTCATCGTGATGATGAGAGCTAAGGGAGAATGCTTCTCCTTGGATATAAAGAAGCTCACCATCGAGCGCGGAATACTCCTTCGTATGCTCGCCCTCGGCATCCCCGCGGGGCTTCAGTCTGCGGCTTATAACGTCGCAAATATGGTCGTTGTCGGCGGCGTAAACACCTTCCCCCGCCCCGTCATCTCGGCAAACGCCGTTGCCTCGTCGATAGACGGTCTCGTCTACGTCTGTATGAACTGCTTTATGCAGGCGGGCATGACCTTCACAGGGCAGAACTGGGGTGCGGGAAAAACGAAAAGAGTCAAGAAATCGCTGTTTTATTCGCTTATTCAGGTCTCCGTAGTCGGTCTCTCGGTCAGCACGCTGTGCTATATCCTGAGAGAGCCTATCGTCAAGCTCTTTATCGACGGCTCCGACCCCCTTTACGGCGAGGTCGTCGCTGCGGCGGTGCGCTGGGTCGGCTTTATCATCTTCCTTTACGTGCTTTGCGGCATCTCAGAGGTGCTATCGGGCTTCCTCCGCGGGCTCGGCTACTCCGCCCTGCCAATGATAGTGTCGCTCGTCGGCATCTGCTTAACGAGGATAATCTGGGTGACACTCGTGTTCCCAAATTTACCCCACGAGCTTGAATCCCTGATCGTCTGCTTCCCCATCTCCTGGGCGCTGACGAGCCTGCTTATGCTGCTTTTGGTAGTGCCCGCTTACAGGCGCGTCTCACGGCTTGGCGAGACGGTAAGCCATGAGGCACAAGTGCTCTCCGAATGACGGCTGATGGCTCGCAGGCAAAGACGGAGGCTCAAGTGACCTTCGACGACGTGCTCGCTCCTCTCACCGTACGAGGCTCCAAAGCCGTGTGGATGCGGAAAGAGATAAGCCCATCCCGCCCATAGGTGGTGCGCACGACTGTTCGTTTTTTTCCATACCGACATATTATTTCCATTTACTTTCACGTGCCTTGATGCTACAATGGCATCAGCACAGAGGTGTGAATTATGAAGGCTAAACAAAGGATATCCTTTACCGAGGGGCCGCTCTTCTGGCGGCTGATACTGTTTGCCCTGCCTATTATGGCGACGGGCATACTCCAGATGCTCTACAATGCGGCGGATAAGATCGTCGTCGGTCAGTTCTCCGGTGATCCGAACGCCCTCGGCGCAATAGGCTCGACCACCTTCATCTCGGGTCTGATCATCAACTTTATGGCAGGCCTCGGCTCGGGTGCGGGCGTTATAGTCGCCCAGCTCTACGGTGCGAAAAGAGAAAACGAGACCTCACGCGCCGTGCATACCTCGCTTATAATGTCGGTCGGCATCAGCGTGATAATGAGCGTCGTGGCATACACCACGGCGGAGCCCCTGCTCCATCTGCTCGGCACGCAGGACGCCTTTATGGACGGAGCCTTACTCTATCTGCGCATGACCTATTCCGGCATCCTGGCGACCTCGTTATATAACGTTTCGGCCTCCATACTCAGGGCAGTCGGCGACTCACGCTCGCCGCTCGTTATCGGCTCCGTCGCAGGAATTATGAACGTCGTATTAAACGTCTTCTTCGTTATCGCCTTCCATATGTCGGTCGACGGCGTTGCGCTTGCGACGGTCATCTCGCAGTATTTTTCTGCGGCGGCTGCAATAGCCATCCTTGCTAAGAGGCGTGGCGAGTGCTACGCATTCTCGTTCAAGAAGCTCAGATGTGACAGGCGCTTTCTTCTGCGCATACTGCGCATCGGCGTGCCGACGGGCTTGCAGTCAACCTGCTTTTCCATAACGAATATGATAACCACCTCCGCCGTCAATACCTTCCCGCCCGAGTATGTCACCGCGCATTCGGTGTCGGGTAATATCGACGGTATGCTCGACGTTATCGCAGGCTCATTCTGTCAGTCTGCCATGACGGCGTCGGGGCAGAACCTCGGAGCTATGAAGCCCGACAGGATCAAAAAGGTGTTCTACTACTCCCTGATACAGTCGATGTCGATAATGCTTATCGTCGCACACACCCTCCGCTTCTTCCGTGCGGAGATCGCCTCGATCTTCGTTGAGGCGTCGACCCCCGGCTACGACACCATTATCGCCGCCGTCTCGGAATGGACGGGCATAATGCTCGCAACCTACTTCCTCCAAGGCGCTATGAACGCCGTGCTCGGCACGGTCAGAGGCCTCGGCTACTCTATGGCTCCGCTGATATTAAACATTGTCGGCACCTGCGTGACGAGGTCTGTATGGGTGTTCTTAATTTTCCCTCTCGAGCCCTTCCACACCTTCTCGGGTCTGGCTCTGCTCTACCCCGTTTCCTGGGCTTCGTCGGCGCTGCTTCTTGCTATAATCACGGTGGTGGCGTTCCGCCGCCTCGCAAAGCTTGAGAGCGAGATAAAGGCGAAGGAGAGTGCAGCCTCGGGAGCAAGCGCAGAAAGACCCCCGCAGAAAGCCTGACGGCAGGGCCACCGCAAGCACGTAGGGGCTACGTCAAGAAAAAAACGCAAAAGTAAAAAAACACCGCATAAACGAAAAACCTACAAGGAGATAAGGAATTGCTTAACGTCTTCAAAAGAAGAAAGATAGACTTTACAGAGGGTCCCATCTTCTGGCGGCTGCTGCTCTTTATGCTGCCGATAGTTTTGACAAACCTCTTGCAGGTTCTATACGACACGGCTGACAAGATGGTTGTCGGTCAGTTTTCGGGCGACCCGAACGCACTCGGCGCAATAGGCTCGACCACCTTTATCTCGGGTCTTGTAATAAACTTTATGATAGGCGTCGGCGCAGGTGCGGGCGTCGTGGTCGCTCAGGCGTTCGGCGCCAAGAGGAGCGACGAGGTTTCAAGATCGACGCACAACGCATTTATCTTAAGCTTCTTGCTTTCCGCCGTTATGACGGTTATCGCATATGCGACGGCTGTCCCGCTGCTTGAGCTGCTCGACACGAAGGAGGAGCTGTTTGACTCCGCACTCCTTTACCTCAGGATACTTTACACGAGCATTTTTGCAACGGCGATATATAACGTCGGCACGGCTGTCTTGCGTGCTATCGGCGACTCCACCACGTCCTTGACGATAGGTATGATATCCGGAGTTATCAACGTCGTACTAAACCTCTTCTTCGTCATCGTGTGCGGAATGTCGGTTGAGGGCGTTGCTATTGCTACGGTAATCTCCAAGTACTATTCCGCATTTGCCGTCGTCTACGAGCTATACCGCAGAAAGGGCGAGAGCTACGCCTTCTCCTTCAAGAAGCTGATACCGCACAGGGGGCTTATACTCCGTATGCTCAGGCTTGGCATCCCGACGGGCGTGCAGTCCTCCTGCTTCTCGCTGGCAAACCTCGCCAGCACCGCCGCCATCAACTCCTTTGAGGGTACGGTGTTTATCTCCGCACGCTCGATAGGCACCGACATCGACCACTTCTCCTCCGCCATCGCGGGAGCCTTCCTCCCCGCAACGCTCAGCGCCACGGGACAAAACTTCGGAGCCAAGCGCCCGGACCGCATCAAGAGGATATTCCTCTACTCGCTCATTCAGTCCTTCGTAATTGTCGGCTTCGTCGCAAATATGCTACGCATATTCTCCGGAGAGATAGCAACGCTGTTTATCGAGGCGAGCGACCCCAACATAGAGCAGAAGATCCTCGCCGTCGAGGCTTGGTGCAGCGTTATGCTCTCTACTCACTTCTTAGCAGGCATGCTGAACGCCGCGACCGGTGTCGTGCGAGGCCTCGGCTACTCCATCCTGCCGCTCATCCTCAATCTCCTCGGCACCGTCGGCGCAAGGCTGGTCTGGATCTACGGCTACTTCTTCAACCTGCCCGAGAGGGGCATCCCCGAGTTTAAGCAGCTGGCGTATATGTATCCCATCTCCTGGGGCGCAACCGCCCTCTTTATCGGCATCCTCTGCGTTATCGCCTTCATAAGGCTTGAAAAGCAGCTGAAAAAGGAAGCAGGCGAGGAGAAGGAGAAGGAAAAGGAGCCGGCAAGGGCTTGATCTATCCGATAAATTATCAGGGTTGATCGATAAAAGAATAAAAAAAGGGCGAAGATACCGGGAGCTTTTAAGGTATCTTCGCTCTGTTTTTTGTTATTTTGATGCAGATTGCGGGATCGGAGCCCGAAGCCGTGGAAGGCTACTGCAAGAGGTGACGATCACACAATGTGCGCAAATTTACCGAAGTAACAAGGTTAGTTTGATCGAGGAAATTTTGATGCAGATTGCGGGATCGGAGCCCGAAGCTGTGGAAAGCTACTGCGAGATGTGTCGGTCACACGATGTGCGCAAATTTACAGAAGTAACAAGGTTAGTTTGATCGAGGAAATTTTGATGCAGATTGCGGGATCGGAGCCCGAAGCCGTAGTGACCTACGGCGAGAGGTGACGATCACACAATGTGCGCAAAATTTACCGATCAAAGTGACCTACGGCGAGAGGTGACGGTCACACACCATATGCGCAAAATTTACCGATCAAAGATGAAGTACACGGTCCTTGATCTCCTCAGTCCTTCCCTGATTCCAGTACTGAGTACCGATGTAGCCGCAGGTTCTTCTGGCTACGTTCATTTTGGACTGATCTCTGTTTTTGCAGTTGGGGCATTCCCAGACGAGCTTGCCGTCGGAATCCTCTACTATCTCTATTTCGCCGTCGTAGCCGCACTGCTGGCAGAAGTCGCTCTTGGTGTTCAGCTCGGCGTACATAATGTTGTCGTAGATGAACTGCATAACGCCGAGGACTGCCTCAATGTTGTTCTGCATGTCGGGGACCTCAACGTAGGAGATAGCGCCGCCGGGAGAGAGGGCCTGGAACTTTGCCTCGAGGGCAAGCTTTGCGAAGGCGTCGATCTCCTCGGTTACGTGGACGTGGTAGGAGTTGGTGATATAATTCCTGTCGGAGACGCCCTTGACGATGCCGAAGCGGTTCTGCAGGCATTTAGCGAACTTGTAGGTGGTGGACTCAAGGGGAGTTCCGTAGAGGGAGTAGTCGATGTTTTCCGCCTTCTTCCACTTTGCGGTGTACTCGTTGAGCTTTTTCATTATCTCGAGGCCAAGCTCCTCGCCCTCGGGCTCGGTGAGCTTTTTGCCGTTTAAGGCGTATACACACTCCCAGAGGCCTGCATAGCCGAGCGAGAGGGTGGAATAGCCGCCGTGGAGATACTTGTCGATGGGCTCACCCTTGGGGAGCCTGGTGAGTGCGCCGTGCTGCCAGAGGATGGGTGCGGCATCCGAGAGAGTTCCCGTCAGGCGCTCGTGGCGACACTGCAGAGCCCTGTGGCAGAGCTCCATACGCTCCTCAAACACCTCCCAGAACTTGTCCATAGAGCCGCCTGCGGAGAGTCCGATGTCTGCGAGGTTTACGGTTACGACGCCCTGATTGAAGCGGCCGTAATACTTAGGCTTTCCGTCCTCGTCGACGTAAGGAGTGAGGAAGGAGCGGCAGCCCATACAGGTGTAGCACTGGCCGTCGCCGTTTTTGTCCACCTTGTTCTTGAGCATGACCTTTTCGGAGATGTAGTCGGGAACCATGCGCTTTGCCGTACATTTAGCGGAAAGCTCGGTGAGGTAGTAGTAGGGGGAGTCGGGATGGATGTTGTCCTCCTCGAGGACGTAGATGAGCTTGGGGAAGGCGGGGGTGATCCAGACGCCGGACTCGTTCTTGACGCCCTGATATCTCTGGAGGAGGGTCTCCTCGATGATGACGGCGAGGTCTGCCTTCTCCTGCTCGTTCTTTGCCTCTCCGAGGTACATAAAGACGGTGATGAAGGGAGCCTGACCGTTGGTGGTGAGGAGGGTCACAACCTGATACTGAATGCACTGAACGCCCTTGCGGATCTCCTCGCGGAGCCTCTTTTCGGTGAGGGACTTGATTGCCTCCTCATCGGTCACGCCAACGGAGGCAAGCTCCTCGGTGACGGTGGCACGCAGCTTCTGACGGCTGACGTCGACGAAGGGGGCAAGGTGAGTCAAGCTGATGGACTGACCGCCATACTGGTTGGATGCGACCTGAGCTATGATCTGCGTTGCGATATTGCAGGCGGTGGAGAAGCTATGGGGCTTCTCGATCATGGTGCCGCTGATGACGGTGCCGTTCTGGAGCATGTCCTCGAGGTTGACGAGATCGCAGTTGTGCATATGCTGAGCGAAATAGTCGGCATCGTGGAAATGGATGATGCCCTCGTCGTGCGCCTTTACGATCTCCTCGGGGAGGAGGATGCGGCGGGTGATATCCTTGGACACCTCGCCTGCCATATAGTCACGCTGGACGGAGTTTACGGTGGGGTTCTTATTAGCGTTTTCCTGCTTGACCTCCTCGTTGTTGCACTCGATGAGCGAGATGATCTTTTCATCGGTGGTGTTAGAGCGGCGGACAAGCTCTCTCTTATAGCGATAGGTGATATACGCCTTAGCGAGCACGAAGGCACCGAGCTTCATGATCTCGTCCTCTACGAGATCCTGGACCTCCTCGACGCCTACCGAGCGATGCATCTTCTTGCATATCTTCTCGACTGCGTTGGTTACGTTTATTATATCCTCTTCGCTGATTCTTTCCTTCTCGTCTATGGCGAGATTTGCCTTGGTTACGGCGGCAGCTATCTTAGCCTTGTCAAAGATAACTTCGGAGCCGTTTCTCTTGATAAGTTTCATAGCTTTTCTCCTTATATTTCTTAGCGCCACGTGCTCTGCCACGGGTGTGTCAGGGGGCGCGCATTTCCCTTAAAGGACAGTATTACCGCCTCTCCTCGGAGAAGCGGTGCCTTCACATTATATACCATATCTAGTGTTTTGTCAAGCAAGAAAAACTATATCTTGTGTTTTTACCCTTGTTAAATAAAAAACAAAAAGTACACTCTTAGACAAAAAAAGAATGCAAAATTCGTCATATTAGACACTTGACAAACCCACAAGGTCACATAATTTGGGGCAGAGCGCACAGATGGGAGAAAAGGGGGCTTTTTTGCTTCGGCATATTCAACAATTTTTCCCCGTATTTTTCTATTATTTTCTTTTTGGGAAAAGAAAACACCCACCCCTTGACAAGGGGGCTCGGCGAGTGGTAAAATACGGATATCGACACAGGCGTGTCAATTTAACGGAGATTTTATGAAAAAGTACATACCGCATCTTATGCTCTTGGGAGCGGCGGCTATATGGGGCTTTGCCTTCGTTGCGCAGGACGTGATCGTGGGGATGAGCGCCTCTCTGGTCGTTGCCGTCAGGAGCCTTATAGCTTCTATATTTCTTATATTCGTCGTTATGATGCTCGACAAGCTTAGGAAAAACGGGCGCAGACTCATCTCCCGGCGGGGCGTTGACGTCACGAGGACGGAGCTTGTCGGAGGTGTCATATGCGGCGCCGTGCTTGCGATAGCCTCCAGCCTCCAGCAGCTGGGGATTCAGGCGGGGACGGACGGAGGAAAGGCTGCGTTTATCACCTCGCTTTACGTCGTGCTGGTGCCTATATACGCCCTTGCGCTGAAAAAGCGAGCACCCGTCAACGTCTGGCTTGCCGTCGTGATAGCGGCGGTCGGCTTCTACCTCATGTGCGTGAAGGAGGGAACGGGAATCTCTCCCTCCGACCTATTCGTCATCGGCGGGGCTTTGGTCTTCCCCTTCCATATATTAGTTATAGATCATTTCTCGCCTAAGTGCGACGGCGTGAGGATGTCGCTCGTACAGTTTATCGCCTGCTTCGTCATCGAGGCTGTAATCGCCCTTTTTGAGGCGCCTGCGATAGACTTCGGGGTCATCGGCGCAAACATCCTGCCCCTCATCTTCCTCGGCATCGGCTCGAGCGGCATAGCCTACACGCTCCAGATCCTCGGTCAGAACGGACCCGACCCTGCCGTGGCCTCGATCATCATGTCGCTTGAATCGGTTTTCGGCGTGATTGGAACTGCCGTAGCCCTCGGAGCTATACTCGAGCCTCGTGAGTACGTCGGATGTGCGATAGTTCTCGCCGCCGTCATCCTCTCACAGATAGAGTTTAAAAAACCCGAAAACGCAAAATGAAAAATGCAGAAAGCATGATTAAAAAAGTGGAATGCTGAGGCTCATCTGTATGCGGAAGGACGCCCGAGGAGCCGACCCGACACAATAAAAAAGAAAAACGAGAGATAAGTCACTGCTCAGTCAAAGGATGATGCGGCTCGGGCTTATCTTTCGTTCTTTTTATTTAATTTCAATCTGTTTTCTCGCGCGCGTGCGCTATAAAGTATTTTATTATATTTTTATGTATTTTTATATATTGATATTAAATAATATAAAATTTCCATTTTTCAAACGAATAATTCTTTTTTTCGTAAACCGTTTTCGATTGCTTAACACCGTTTCCTCTCGCACGACGCAAAATCTCTTTAGCGGAAAATTCTCACATAGGTGGAATTTTTTCACGAAATTTACGATTGATGTGGAAAGTTTAGCGGCGGTGCGAGCGCACACGCCGCGGTGAAATTTGCCGCAAAGGGCAGCAGAGCCACGGTGAAGTTTGCCGAGGGCGGCAAGTGAAGTTTACTACGTAAGTGAAGTTTCGACGAAGGCAAAGTGAAGTTTTTGCCCTAGGCAAAAGTGAAGGCTGGATTTTTAACTTTCAATTTTCAAGGCTCGCTTGTTTCGGGGTCCCTCGGGGAGGCAGAGCTGCGGTGAAATTTGCCGCAGGCTAACCTATAACTTGGGCGCAGCCCAATCATAACGATGAGCAGCATCTCATAACGCTCGCTCTGCGAGCTCATAACTCCATAACTGTGCGCCGGCACACCATAACGATGCGCAGCATCTCATAACCGATCTAACTATAACCCTGCGGAGCAGGATATCATCGCGATAGCGATTTCATCCACCAAAGGTGGATTTCATCCGTCGAATGGGAGCGGCATAACCGTAGGATTAAAAAAACTAAAAGACGGATTTAACTGCGTGGATGCTCTTTGAGCATCACGCCGGAGAGGGCTATAAGCGTTTGGGAGGGGACATAGAAGAGCCAGGCTATCCTGTTGAAGCCCACGCTCTTTAAGGCGAGATACAATTCGCCGCCAAGCTTGATATAGCCGCCGAGGTTTGCAAGTGCGACGAATATATCGCAGGCGACGAAGAGCAAAAGCCCCAGCGCAAGCATAGGCGAGCGCTTAAAGGATATAAAGGCGAAGATGGCGTTAAGCAGTATGTTTACGAAATAGACGACCGAAACGACGCTGAGAAGATCAACCCCGTCGCCAAGGATGAGAAAAGGAAGGAGCAGCGAAAGGAGGATGCCTCCGCACCTCGAAACAAGATGGGCGATGCGCACGCTCTTACGCTCCTCGGAGAGATATATCCTCGCAAAATAGCATAGCTGCGCCAGGATAAACCACAGCATACCTATCTCGTACTTATCGTCGATGACGAGCAGATAATAGTCGGCGGCGAGGGTGAAAAGGAGCGCCACCTGTGTGAGAAAATAGGCTTGGCTGCGCTCGGAGAAGAGGGCGACGAAGAGTGCGGCAAGGACGACGGCAAGATAAGCGGGCAAAACGTTCAGCTCCGTCACCCAGATGATAACGCCGAGGATCGCCTCAACTGTGACGAAGGCTATCGCCGCTATCGGCTTTATTTTGTTTTTCATCGGCTCTCCTCTCCCGAGGGCGGCGCCGTCGGCATATGTCGCATCGGCGAGGCTTCCTCTATCATTCATTACTAAAAAAGGACAGAAAAGCGCCGTATTGCCTTCTGTCCTTTCTCTATAATGATTATAGCGGCTGGTAATTCAGCCGTATAAAAAGCCTATATTGGCTTTTTGCACTACAATCATTTCAACAGAAATCAACAAATTTCATCTTTGAAATTTGCTTGCAAATCAAAGATTTGCGGTCGAAATCCTTTGAATTTCGACTTT
>JAFVXI010000023.1 GCA_017501245.1 Clostridia bacterium | reverse complement strand
CCCCCGTGCAAACGTTTACAGACGTGACAACGATATTCCCTATTCTTGGGGTACCGCCGTTAACGTACAGATGATGGCGTTCGGTAACATGGGCGATGACTGCGGCACCGGCGTTGCGTTCACCCGCGACCCCGCTACCGGTGAGAAGAAGCTCATGGGTGAGTTCCTCACCAACGCACAGGGCGAGGACGTCGTTGCAGGCGTTCGTACTCCCATGCCCATCGCACAGATGGAGGAGAAGTTCCCCGAGGCGTTCGCACAGTTCGTTGAGGTTTGCAAGATCCTCGAGAACCATTACAGAGATATGCAGGATATGGAGTTCACCGTTGAGCACGGTAAGCTCTTCATGCTCCAGACCAGAAACGGTAAGAGAACCGCTCAGGCCGCTCTCAAGATCGCTTGCGACCTCGTTGACGAGGGTATGAGAACCGAGCAGGAGGCAGTCCTCATGATCGATCCCCGTAACCTTGACACCCTTCTTCACCCCCAGTTTGACGCTAAGGCGCTCAAGGCTGCTACTCCTATGGGCCGCGGTCTCGGTGCTTCTCCCGGAGCTGCTTGCGGTAAGATAGTATTCACCGCTGACGATGCAGTTGCTTGGAAGGAGAGAGGCGAGAAGGTAGTTCTCGTTCGTCTTGAGACCTCTCCCGAGGACATCACCGGTATGAAGGCTGCTCAGGGTATCCTCACCGTTCGCGGCGGTATGACCTCTCACGCAGCAGTCGTTGCTCGTGGTATGGGTACCTGCTGTGTATCCGGCTGCGGCGACATCAAGATGGATGAGGAGAACAAGCAGTTCACCCTCGCCGGCAAGACCTTCCATGAGGGCGACGCTATCTCCATCGACGGCACCACCGGTAACATCTACGACGGCCTCATCCCCACCGTTGACGCAACTATCGCAGGCGAGTTCGGCAGGATCATGGCTTGGGCAGATAAGTATAGAAGACTTCAGGTAAGAACCAACGCTGACACTCCTCGCGACGCTAAGAAGGCTCGTGAGCTCGGCGCTGAGGGTATCGGCCTTTGCCGTACTGAGCATATGTTCTTCGAGGCTGACAGAATTGCAGCATTCCGTGAGATGATCTGCGCTGACACCGTCGAGGAGCGTGAGGCAGCTCTCGCAAAGATCGAGCCCATTCAGCAGGCAGACTTCGAGGCTCTCTACGAGGCTCTCGAGGGCAACCCCGTTACCATCAGATTCCTCGATCCCCCTCTCCACGAGTTCGTTCCCACTGAGGAGGAGGACATCGCAGCTCTCGCTAAGGCTCAGGGCAAGACCGTCGCTGACATCAAGGCTATCATCGCATCTCTCCACGAGTTCAACCCCATGATGGGTCACAGAGGATGCCGCCTTGCAGTTACCTACCCCGAGATCGCAAAGATGCAGACCGCAGCAGTTATCAAGGCTGCTATCAACGTTCAGAAGAAGCACGCTGACTGGAACGTAGTTCCCGAGATCATGATCCCCCTCGTTGGCGAGATCAAGGAGCTCAAGTACGTTAAGAACGTAGTCGTTGCAACCGCTGATGCTATCATCGCAGCTGCAGGCTCCGACCTTAAGTACGAGGTTGGAACCATGATCGAGATCCCCAGAGCTTGCCTTACCGCTGACGACATCGCAGCTGAGGCTGAGTTCTTCTGCTTCGGAACCAACGACCTCACTCAGATGACCTACGGCTTCTCGAGAGACGACGCAGGCAAGTTCCTCGATGCTTACTATGACAGAAAGATCTTCGAGAACGATCCCTTCGCTAAGCTCGACCAGACCGGCGTAGGCAGACTTATGGAGATGGCTGTAACCCTCGGTAAGAAGGTTCGCCCCGACATGCACGTAGGTATCTGCGGCGAGCACGGCGGTGATCCCACATCCGTTGAGTTCTGCCACAAGATCGGCCTTTCTTACGTATCCTGCTCTCCCTTCAGAGTTCCGATCGCAAGACTTGCAGCAGCTCAGGCAGCTCTCTCTGAATAATATTCACAAGTCGGTAAATGTTTCGGCACAACCTTGTGTAGTGCATTTGAAACAAAAACAAATATTCTAACTGAATAACAATAGACCCTTGTTCGAGGTTTCTCGGATGAGGGTCTTTTTCTTTGAGCAATCTTTTCAAAACAGCCATCAAAAAAGTGTTTTGTACTTGTCTGTCGTATATTATATATAAAACAAGATAATTGGAGTCTTTCTAATGTGCACCTATGATAAAAAACAAAACTTAAACTATGGTTTCAGTATAGGAACTAAAGCTATTGATACTTACGATGCGTGCTGTGATTTATTCCAGTTTAAACGTTCGCTTCGAGGCAACTTTGCCAAACAAAAAAAGCTATATGCAACGAATGCAACCATTGAAGGATATAATGTTTGGATGCTTGCACACCATAGTCTAATAGATAGTTTTAACGAATCGCGCAATTGGTTCAACATAATCGCTGACTCTAATACCATAAAAGAAGTTTGGTTCGATACGACAGAAGTCAATACCAAAGATTTTATCCCTCGAATCATTTTTTTGAAAAACAAGCAAGGCAAATACGTTTTTAATGGTGTGTATGTTCTTGAAGAATGTGGTATGGAAGAAATCTATTTCAAATATGCTTTTGTTAGAACCTTTAAGAAAATTTCGTCTACATATCCAATTAACAAAACCCCTACACCTAAAACGATATCTCACATACCGCAAACAAAAGAAGCTCAAACCATCGAGAAAAAAATAACAAGTGTTGAAGAAGTTGTTGATGGTTGCATAATATATTCACACATAATTGAAAATGGCAAAAAAACTTCAATATACGTTGATATAAACGCACGACCTATTCAAAAAATTACGCTAGGAAAGAAAATTGGAGAATCTTTTTCATTTCCTAACATCAATTTAACATATCTTATAGAAAAAATAATCATAGAATCCAAGTAGAAACGAATCTATGGGCATCAACTCCAAGTTCAGCTAAGTTTTGGTACTGTTAATATTGGTGGTGTTGGTGGTGGCAAACCTGTGGTTGGTGAGAATAATTGGTTTTGTATTTTTGAGGCTGATTGAGGTTGTATAGAGACAGTAAAAAGGCGGGTGCGAAAGCACTCGCCTGTTTTACTCTTCGGCTAAACGCCTCGAACTTGCGGCAGCTCAAAGATGCGGAACCAAGTCAGCGCATCTTCGCCTCGGCGATGATGCATGTGTGCCCCGCTATTAAGTCGGGCAAGTGCAAACTTATCGGGCACACGCTCTTAAGTAATCTATGCTATCTCGAAAGAGAAAGCAAGGATAACAAAACGATAAAAATCGCTGATTTTATAATAACGAAAGAAATCGCAATGGAGTATATGAAAACTCGGCATCCAGGGTATCATATGCGCCCATCGCGGCGGGAAGATATTAAAGTCAGCGTTCATATCTAAAGATTAAGCCCTCGGCGGTCTGCCGAGGGCTTGATTTGCTTGATGTGGCTTTTTAGTTTCTTTTGATGGGTTAGTTCATTTTGATCAGTATAAAATTAACGTAAGCCGATGGATGGCGGGGATGACGTCAGCGTATAAGCTCGGAGACGTCGACCGCAAAGACATCGGCAAACGCCGCAAGCTCGATATCGGTTACGAAGCGCTTGCCGCATTCTATCCTTTGTATAGCATTTTTATCGACGTCGATGCCGATGAGCTGCAACTTGTCCGCCAGGGCCTTTTGCGAGAGCTTCGTAGGGTATGCAAGCCTTAATCTGCGGATGTTTTCGCCCGAGAGATTGTTGCTGCCGCCGTTCTTGTTTTTAAACATTTTTCTTCCTCTTTGACATTCAGTGATTGACAAATCTATTATATTGTGATAAAATACAGCATATGACATTCACTGAGTGTCAGTTGGAAATTATCGTAATTTTGAGGAATAAAAATGATAGGTAAATGTGCCGGAATAGGGGTTATCAAGGAGATAGACAAGCAAGGCAGGATAGTGATCGCAAAGGAGATGCGTGAGCGCTATTCGCTAGGCGAATCGGTTGAGGTCTTGATGACGGAGGATGGCGTTCTGATTCGTAATCCCGAATATGCACTAGTTAAGCGCCGCCGTACAAATGGCAAAAGTGCAAAAGACAAGGCAAAGGGATGACGCATATATACGTTTTCGCCACATACGACTACACCATCCTCAGAAAACAAGCAGAGCAATACAAGCGTGTAATCCTCGGCGAGGGTGCGCTGATCCTGCTTTTTTTGCTATACAGGCTTTGTCAGCCGTTATACCGGTTTTTAAATAGCGGCGGTCATTCTGTTTTAGGCTGGCAATAAAAATGCTTTTTGCTACTTTAACTTTCCATTTTTATATGATATAATCAAAATAGGCGGGCGAGAGTCCGGGAGAGTGCGGCAGGTAAAGCGCACTACCCTGCTTTACGAAAAGCTAAACGCGCCTTCAAAAAGCAGAGTATCATGCGTACACGCAGTGATAAACGTGTTAAGTGCGCACACGCACCAAGATGAGCAAACAAATGCAACGTACACGCACCGAGATGAGCAAAAAATACAGCACGCACCGAGAGGGGCAAAAAGGAGGCTGACAATGACCGAGCTTGAGGCTAAGAGGCTTGATGAGATTTTCAATGCGAGAAAGACCGACTTCGAGAGCGTCAAGGCGGTGGCGAAGCTGACCACCACAATTATGCTGTCGAGGAAGAGAGACGTCATCGACGGCTTTTACGGCTACCTGATGGCGGGCTTCAGGAAGCGTGATGCGAATATTCTCGAGCGCTTCGGGCAGAGGTCGGGCGCCTTTGTCGGCGGCTCGAGCTTCTATCGCATATCCGAGCAGTTTAAGACCCATTACCACACCGAGAAGGCTAAGGCGCTCGAGGAGATGCTTAAGACGATCTCCAAGGAGGCGGAGGCGGACTTCACCTCTGCTAAGCAGCTCTACTTCTCGGGTGTCGGCGCAAGCCTCAAGGAGGTTGCTAAGATGTGCGTTTCGGCGATCGTAAAGAGTCCGTCGGCGGCTATGCCGAGGATACTGCTGGCGCACCTTTTGTCAAACGACGATAGGGGCATCACTACCGTCAAGCCCGTTGCCGAATGGATCCTGAACGGCATCGAGATCAAGGGCTCGAGGACGGCACCCGAGGCGAGAGCGAGGGCGATAGCCTTTGCTAAATCACTGCCCTCACGCTGCTATATCATCGACGATAACGTCATAAATAACAAGGCCTTTCTTAACACGGGTAGCCCCTCCTGCAAAATAGACTATATGAACGAGAAGATAACGGCGACATCCCTCCACCTCACACCGACGCCGACCTTCCTATATCATCTTGCGAATGATTTTTCGCTTCAGGGCGGCCCTACGGTGAGGGGGCTCGACGCCTGCACGCTCTACGACCTGGCGCACTATATGGACCCGAGCCTGAGAGTGCCGGATAGCTTCACTATGGAGAAGCGTGTAAAATACCTCGCAGAATATAAGAGCGCCTTTTCGCTCTTCCTCGGTGATATGGATAAGGCTATCCGGGAGGCCGAGGCGGAAAGAAGATCGGTCGAATGCTATATACGCAAGGAGGAGGAAAAGAGGGCGGACTCCTTCAGAGAGGCGGTGGAGATGATAAGCGAGGCTAAGGCAAAGGAGGAGGCGGCAAGGATCGCCGCAGAGATAGACGACTATATCGTCGACAGCGGATTTTTTAATAAGTTTCGTTAACAATAATTGACAAATAGCTGGTTTTTTC
Source organism: Clostridia bacterium (assembly GCA_017501245.1). Classification (GTDB taxonomy): domain Bacteria; phylum Bacillota; class Clostridia; order Oscillospirales; family CAG-272; genus UBA1740. Next base: position 36,452 of record JAFVXI010000023.1, on the reverse strand, counting down.
CGATGCCGAGCTGCGTTTTTCATCCGCAATCGGAGTTGCAAGCTCATCCGGGACAGAGATAAAGACAAACTCATTTTGAAAACGGCTTGCTTTTTTCTGCGACATATGTTAAAATAATAAAGGGCTGTGCATAAGCAGCACTTAGTGACTGACTATAGGAGGAGGGCTTCATGGCAATTGTATATGGAATAATTCTGGCAGTAGCGGCAGCCCTGCTCGTTTTATACTGCTTAAATATACGCAAGAAGGAGCCGTGGCTCATAGTGATGTATTCCTGCGTATGCATCGTTAACCTCGGATACCTTCTCCTATCGCTCTCGCACACGGTGTCGCTTGCGCTCTTTGCAACCAAGCTTGCTTACCTCGGGCATATCTTCCTGCTCATCAGTATGTTTCTGACGATAGCTAAGATATCGGGAGTTAATTACGGCAAGGCTCTGCCGACAGTGCTCTGCTCGCTTGGTGCAGTTGTCCTTGGCGTGGTCTGCACGGCGGGCTATCTGCCCTGGTATTACACCTCCGTGAGGCTCGAATACGCCGACGGTGCGGCAAAGCTCGTTAAGGAATACGGACCCCTGCACAGCGTCTACCTCATCTACGTGCTCGCCTATTTCATTATGATGATAGCGACCATCGTATGGTCGGTGCGCACGAGGAGAGTGTCCTCTAGGAAGCACGCGGCACTGCTCGCAGGCGTCGTGCTATGTAACATCGCTATGTGGCTGATCGAGAAGTTCGTCAGCTGGAACTTTGAATTTCTCTCGCTGTCCTACATCCTCAGCGAGGGCATGCTCTTCTTCCTCTATTGGATAATGCAGGACTACGTGCATAAGGAGGATCTGCCCGAGGCGCCCGTCGTAAGGCCGAGAGTCATCGTGCTTGACTCCATCCCAAAGGCAGAAAAGCTCGAGAGAGTCATGACCCTATTGCCTAAGGGAAAGAGGCTGACCGAGAGGCAGATGGAGATGCTCGACGGCATACTTGACGGAAAGAGCCAGAAGGAGATCGCCGCCGAGCTGCACATCTCGGAAAACACGGTCAAGTGGCACGTCGGACTGCTCTACTCCGCCCTGGGAGTCGGAGGCAAGGACGAATTGCTTATGCTTCTTTCGGACAAATAGTAAATATTTCTTTACATAATGCGGTGGCACAGCTGTGCCGCCGCTTTTTTATTTGCCAAGCAGGGCAGCAGAGATTACGAGAAACGATGCACCGTTTTTAAAAAACTACCCGCACCCCATACCTAAACTATCCCCCGCGGGTAGGTGCGCGGCGCACATATTTTGTTATAATTATTATATCCCACGGGCACGCATACGTGTGTGCAGGGCTGACGGCTTATACCGCAGTGCGGCTGCCGTGCAGGCTTCTGCAAGGACGCTTGCTATACCCTTCGGGCAAAACTTACTCTCTGCTGACGGAGACATCCCGAGGCACAGCACCAAGGAGGAGAAAATGAAAACAAGAAGATTGTTGGCGGCATTTACCGTCCTGTTAGCGATAGCTCTCGTCGTCGCATCGATGGCGGTTACGGCCTTTGCTTACAGCGTAAACGTTAAGATAAGCGACGTCGAACTGACGATCGCCGCTCCCGTAGCGGGAGCTGACGTAACCCGCGACTATTCGTCGGTTACGGTCAAAAACCCTATGGACTATAAGGTCGTCGGCATCACGTGGTATCATTACGGATTTGACGATCACGTCGGTGTTGACGCAGGAACCGAAAAATATTTCATCGGCGGCAGATCCTACACCGTCAGGATCGACCTCCAGGTAAAGGGCATGAGCGAATGGAACTTCACCTGGGCGGGCGAGAGCACCGATTACAGCGGCATTACCGCTACTATAAACGGCGAGTCGGCACGAGTCACCTACCGTGAGCTCAATCCCGATTCAAAGACCATCAGCGTGCTTTGCGATTTCCATAACATACCTAAGAAGAGCGTCAGACCGAGCGTGTTCATCCCCACACCCGTTGCAGGCGAGACCGCTCCCTCTCATACGGCTATAATCCCCTTGAACGACCGCGCTACCTTCGTTTCCTCCCTTGACCACGGCTGGTATACCCTTGATAACGGCGAGTGGAGAAGCATGGGCGCATCCGAGAAGTTCGTAGCAGGCGAGAGCTACAAGGTAAAGCTCTCTCTCATAGCCAACGAGGGCTTCCGCTTCGCCACTGAAAATGCCGACGAGAACAACTGCATCGGCGGCAACGTAAACGGAAAAAAGGTATCTATCAAGCTTACCTATATGGGCGAGAACAACGACGGCGCAGTTTACCACGACACGAGGGTGGATATAGAGTATGAGTTCGCCTCCATTGACGCAAAGATCATCGACGAGGTCAGCTTTGACGGCATTTCTATCCCCTCCGAGGGTCAGAACCCCATCTTCACCGCACCTACTATGGGCGACAGCATTTACTCTCTCGTTACCGACGAGGCTGTTACGGGCGGCGCACAGTACGGCTTCGTTGGCGGCATCCGCTGGGCTAACTTGATAGGCGAAGCGCTCGACGAGAGCTACGTATTTGAAAACGGCATCAGCTACGATCTTACCTTCTTCATCAGATCTACCAGCGATTATCGCTTCGGAGACGTGGTCAGCGCTACGGCTAACGAGGGCGACGTCGAGATAACCCCCATATTCGGCGATCCTACCCTGGCTATGGTCAATATCTCCTTTGCACCCTGTAACGGCGGCGTGCTTTCGAGCATTGCTTTAAGAGGGGACGTTCAGCCCATAAACGGTAACAAGCCCAACTTCACCAACTTTGCGGGCGGCCACGGCTTCGACCTCGCTCCCGTCGGCGACGCCGTCGTATGGTATGACGTTACGGCAGATGAGATCATGGAGACCGAGGATAAGTTCGTTTACGGACACACCTACGAGCTTCGCATCGTCGTGGCGAGTGATAAATACCTGAACGGCAATGCGGGTAAGTTTGAGCTTGCGCCCGCAGATCAGCTCTCCGTCAAGGTGGGCGGCTTCGATGCGGTCAGCGTCAGCGCATACGGCACAGCCGATGAGAAGGATATGGCGCAGGTGACGCTCAGATTTGACTGCGCTAAGGCGCTTATTGAGTCTGTATATATCGGAATGGATGAGCCCGTCGAGGGTAGCTTCCCCGGAAACAAGATCACTCTTGACAGAGACTGGTACTCAGTAGAGAAATTCTACTTCGTAGACAACGACACGGACGAGGAGTGGGATCCTCTTGATAGGTTCGTCGCCGGAAAGAACTACGGCGTGTATATCAACCTCGTAGCCAAGGAGGGCTATGAGTTTGACAGCGTCGTATACGCTACTATAAACGGCAGCGAGATCTACTCGTACACCGACGGCGAGGGCAGGCTGATCGCCTACACGTCCTTCTATCCCACCGAGCTTCCCTACTCCATCGTCACCTTCAGCCCCGGAGAGGGCGACGGCGCGAGCATCGAAGAGAGAGTAAAGCTCGGAGTCATTACCCTTCCCGACTGTGAGTTTACAGCACCCGAGGGCAAGAAGTTTGCCGGCTGGACGACCGACGGAGGAATGACCCTTCTCGCAGGCGCTTATAACGTCACGACCGAGGGCGGCGTCACCTTCGAGGCATACTACGTAGACGAGAACGACCATAAGCACGTTTACGCCGATGAGTACGATCACAACGAATTTGAGCATTACAAGTACTGCCAGGACCCCGAGTGTCCTGCTTACGAGGAATCCAAGCAGTTTATCTCCGGCCACGACTGGGGCAACAACACCCCTTGCGACGACACCTGTACCGTCTGCGGCTACGTAAGAGATAATTACCTCGGCTCCTCCGACTTACACTTCTATGAGTTTGCCTGCTCTGAGGTCTGCCCGAACTGCGGACTTGAGAGAGAAACGATCCACACCCCCGGCGCACCTGCAAACTGCACCGACGACCAGGAATGCACTGTCTGCCACAAGCTGCTTGACACCGCTAAGGGACACACACCCGGCGAGGCGGCGACCTGCGGCAAGGCACAGACCTGCACCGTCTGCGGAGATGAATTAGCCCCCGCTACCGGAAACCACACTCCCGGTGACCCCGCAACCTGCACCGAGGCACAGACCTGCACCGTCTGCGGCGATGAATTAACCCCCGCTACCGGAAACCACACTCCCGGTGACCCCGCAACCTGCACCGAGGCACAGACCTGCACCGTTTGCGGCGCTGAGCTTGATGCAAAGAAGGGACACACACCCGGCGAGGCGGCGACCTGCGGCGCTGATCAGACCTGCACGGTTTGCGGCGACGTCCTGGCAGAGGCTACCGGCATACACACTCCCGGTGCGGCAGCGACCTGCACCGAGGCACAGACCTGCACCGTCTGCGGTGCGGAGCTTGCACCCGCCAACGGACACGAGGGCGGAGTTGAGTGGATCAGCGACGAGGCAGGACACCACAAGCTCTGCGGCTGTGGCGAGAGGGTCGATGAGGGCGAGCATAGCGACGCTGACGGCGACGAGAAGTGTGACGTCTGCGGCTACAATATGTCGAAGGGACTTGGCGGCGGCTGGATAGCGCTGATCGTTATCGGCTCCGTGCTTCTCCTCGGCGGCGGAGGCTTCTGCCTCTTCTGGTTCGTTATCAGAAAGAAAATAAGCGTCGGTGCGTCCTCTGACGCTGCCGAATAATCGAGGGACAGCCCTCGGGCAGGGGTTGGGGCTTTCCTGACCCCTGCGCTTAATTAAGGATATAAATGCGGCACGGCGGCTGCGCGGAGGGGCTCCGATCCCCCCGGAGCAGATCTCCCGGCAGGCCTGACCCGAGTTTGAAAGGAAAAAAAGGCTATGTGCATCATAAAATGGTTTAAGGAGCAAAAGCGCAAAAGGCGCGAGCGGATCTACGAGAGCCCGTCGGAGGACGGAGGCGTGCGCATAAGAAACGACTGCGATATGCCGAAGGAGATCCTCTCGGACGTGCTGATAAGCTTCTCCTGCAAATTCTCCACCGTGTCGCTGATAGACGAGGCGGAGGGGCTGGAGCGAGGCTTTTTCTCCTTCTCGGCTAAGAGGACGGAGAGCGGCGTTTGCTACTCTTGCTCCTTAAGAGGGCGAGATAACGTCGAAAAAAGCGAAGAACTGTTTACATTTACTATGCTCGAGGAGCTGAACAGGCTCATAAAGGAGCATAACGTAGCGAGCTTTAACGGCAGATCGTATAAGGTGAGCGGCCTGCCTGAGTTCTTCGGTGCGAAGGTCGAAGCCGAGTATGACTCCGGGGAGCAGATCTATTGCTACAACAACCAGGATATGTTTTTGCCCATTGGATTTATTTGCGGGGTATGCCGACTCTTCGGCGTCGGTCTATGCGATCCCGACAGGGCTTAGCCCCGATAAAAAATACATTACTTAAGATAAGGAGCTAAAGGATTTCTATGGATTTTCTCAGACTGATCTTTTCTAAGATATCGAACCCGTTTCTGTTTATCAAAAACAAGCTGCAGGCGGCGTTTTCAAAGAAGGCGAGCTTCAGCTTTGAGGCTCTGCCCACGAGCCTTGACGAGCTGAAGGCGCTGCCAGAGGCGGCTATGGACGATCCCTTCAAGACGGCGGCACTGACCGTTTGTGCGCTCTGCGCATATGCAACCGACAAGGAGGTTGGCATCGAGATGCTCAACCATCTGCGCGGACCTCGCCCGATGAGCCCTGCGGAAATTCAGTTCTTAAACGACAGGCTCATGGACGGAAAGACCTATATACCCCGCTCCTACTTTGCGGGAGCAAAGCCCGAAAATGAGTATACCCCCACCGTTCCCTACACCGTCAAGGTGGACTCCAACCAGTATTCCTCCCTTGAGGGCGGCAACTATATGAAGCTGCTCATCTCCAGCGGCGGTGCAGACAGCCCCCGCTCTGTGACGCTCAGAAAGACGGGCGGCGGAACCTGGTATCTCTGGGAGCAGAATCTCCTCTCCGACATCAGGATCCCCAAGTCGCAGGATGCGTGGGCGTAAGCCTCAGAAAAAGCGGCAAAGCGATAAATACATCAGCGAGCCCTAAGTGTAAGCCGGGCAAGGCTTGGCCGAGGGCGAGCGAAAACACCAACTAAACAAATATATCGGCGAGCCCTAAGCGTGAGCCGGGCAAGGCTTGCCCGAGGGCGAGAAAACGATAAAGACATATCAGCCACTTTGGCAGAATGGAGAAACGGTTATGGAATTTTTAGGAAAATGGAAGCTCAAGAAGATGCTCTCCGCAGACGAAAACGGAGTTAAGCTGCTAGAGGGTGAGGAGCTTTTGAAGCTTGCGGCAGAGGACGGCGATATAGAAAAGCTCCTGCGCTCCGACTTTTATATCACCGAGGAGGCGATAGAGATATATTTCCGCCCTAACGAGGAGGAGATCCCCATGGCGATAGAGGAGGGCTTGGAGATCACCGAGCTTGGCGTGCTGATCGAGAGCCACTCCGCTAAGATAGAGGACGGCGCCCTCATGATAGACTACGACGGCAGCGGAGATTATTTGCCCGTTTCTATCGACGAGGAGGAGTGCATCTCCATCTCAGACGGTATGATGATCATCGAGAGGGCGTAAGGCATCGACGAAGCCTTCTGTCAACAGGGTGCAGTACAGCATCCAAAAAAACTTCTTTAGCGAGGCAATTATGGAACTGATCGGAAAATGGAAGCTTAAAGAGACGATCGGCGTCTCTAAAACCGGCTTCAGAAGGATGAATGCCGAAGAGCTTGCGACCATCGATGATAACGACGCCAACAAGCAGTTTAAAAGGATGCTTCGTGCGGTGTTCATTATCAGCGAGAGCTCGCTCGATATCTATATCAAGCCGACCGAGAGCGAGGCTAAGGATGCCGAGGCATGCGGCAAGACGCTGACCGAGGAGGGCATCCTGCTCGAATCCTTCCCCGCGCGTATAGAGAACGGCGTCCTCATGCTGGACTACAAGAGGAGCGGAGCTGACTACTCCCCGTGTTGGACGGACGACGATGGCACACTCTCTATCTCGGGCGGATTAATAAAGATCGTAAGAGCCGACTAAGGAGAAAGAAGATCCGCACAGCGCACGAGCTTTATGCACCGTGGCGTATGCGGAGTCAAGGAGATAAAAATGAAAAAGCTTGCTTTATTTACTGTAATTTTAGTGATTTTGTTAACATCTATTGTCATTTCGGCTTCAGCCGTTACCCCAACCTATGGCCTATACGTAGGCGGCGTTGAGGTTACTGAGGATAATGCCCCAGACGTTCTCGGCGACGGCACCGTGTCCTACGATGCGGCGAGCGCAACGCTGACGCTGACGGGCGCAGATATAACCACGGGCTACACGATAGATATGGTCGACTCGCCGGAGGTTGGCATCTACTCATCCGCGAGCGGTTTAAAGATCAGGCTCGAGGGCGAAAACAGGATCGCCGTCGGAGACCCCGGTGACACCGACACCTCCTACGCCGCACTTTCTATGGGCGATCTCACTATCATCGGTGACGGAAGCCTTAAGATAGAATCAGGCGCCGGTATTGCAGCTATCTCCGATATTACCGTCAGGGATTGCGAGATGTCCTTTCCCACGTTGGGCTTTACCTCTATGTCGGGCGGGCTCGACATTTCGGGAGCTACGCTCTACGGTGCCTACTCCTGGGCTATGGGCGGTGATGTTACCGTCAAGGACTCCCAGATCTTAAGTGGCGCCCAAAACGGTGCGGGTATAGGTGTAGGCTCGGGTGATATAACCATAGATAATTCGGTCATAAGGTCATCATCCTCCGAAGCACTTGCATGCATTGAAGCGGCAGGTGGCACGATCAGGATCAAGAGCTCGTCTCTTGATGTCACCACCAATGGACCCTGCATCTTAAACGAGGGCGGAAAGCTTGTAGTCGAGGACTCGTCCATAAAGCTGAATGCTCTTGGAGTTGAGGACGCTTACGCTATAGAGGTGAGCGGCGGAGTTGAGTTTAAAAACACCGAGCTTGACATCCTCTCGACGGGATTTGGCATCTTTTCTAACGGCGGCAAGATCGACTTTAACGGCGCCAGGGGAAAGATCAACTGCACCGGCACGGTAGCATATGCCGTATACTCCGCCGTGGGAATAAACCTCAAGGACTCGGAGCTCCAGGTCACGTCAAGATCCACCTCGGAGATAGCTCTCGGAATCTGCTCCTATGCCTCCGTAAACATCTCGAACACAAGGCTTAAGCTCGACGTTCGCTCCGGCGGAAAGGAAGCGGCTATCGCTCTCGGAAATATGCCTGAGGGCGGCGACGTTACGGTAAGCTCATCCGAGATCGAGATATACGCCTCCGGCATTTCGGCGGGCGGTATTCAGGGCGACAACGTGGCGATCTCGGATTCAAAAACCGTGATCACCGCCTTGGCCGATCCGTCCGGCGAGGGTGCGGCATTTGGAGTTATTGCGAACGCAGGCAGCGTTACCGTTACGCACGGCGCCCTCTACGTCACTGCGACGGGTCCTCTTGAGGCACAATACGTGTCTACGTGCGTAATGACGACTAACGCCGTTCTCTACCCCTCGTTTATCGGAGCGGATATCAAGCTCATCGGAAATCAGGCGGTCAGCAGCTTCCCCACTCTTTCGCTCTACAATAACGGCTACGACGTTGCAGCCTTTACAAACGTCGAAGGCGACAATCCTATCGAATATAAAAAAGAAAACGTCGATATGATCTCCTACCTTCATATCTACCCTTATTACAGGATAGAGTATAACGCCAACGGCGGCACGGGCGAGATGCTGCCGGAGGAGCAGTTCTACGGAGAGCTGACTATCCCCGAATGTAACTTTGAGGCGCCCGAGGGCAAGAGGTTCCTAGGCTGGGCTCTCGCACTTGACGGCGAGCTGCTCACGGGCGAGACCTTCACACCTATGAAGGATGCGATCCTCTACGCCATCTGGGAGGACATCCCACACGAGCATAGCTACGGCGCAGAATGGAAAAAGGACGCAACCTCCCACTGGCATGAATGCGAATGCACAGACAAGCAGGACCTCGGAGAGCACACCGACCTCGACCACAACGACGTCTGCGACGTCTGCTCCTTTGAGCTTCCTCACGTTCATTACTACCCCGATCTATGGAGGTCGGACAACGAAAGCCACTGGCACGAGTGCGCCTGCGGCGAAAAGACAGACCTCGCCGAGCATCCCGATGAGGGTGGCGACGAGATATGCGACGTCTGCGAGGCCGAGATCGTCCACGTGCATAGCTACGGCACCGACTGGCAGACCGACGCAAGCAGCCACTGGCATGAATGCAAATGCACCGACAAGGCGGAGCTTGCGGCTCATATAGACGCAGACTATAACAGCCTTTGCGACGTATGCTCCTACGAGCTTCCTCCCCACGTACACAGCTTCGGCGACTGGAGACAGACCGATGACGGTGGCCACTGCAAGGAGTGCGCCTGCGGCGAAAAGCAGCACGTCGGCGCACACGTCGATTCAAACGAAAACGGCACCTGCGACATCTGCGGCTTCGGACTTGATACGTTAGAGGCGGGCGGCCTCGGCACGGGTGCGATAGTCGGCATCGTCGTCGGCTCGGTTGCCGTCCTTGGCGTCGGCGGATTTGCCCTAGTTTGGTTCGTCATCAAGAAAAAGAGCTTCGGCGATCTTCTTGCGATATTCAAGAAGAGATAAGAGCGGAATAAGCAAACTCTTATTTACAAATGTGTGACCATTTCGGTAAGCTGTGAAGCTGAGCACCAAAACAAAAAAACGAATAAAGAAAGAGCGAGGCGGATCCGTTTTCCGCTTCGCTCTATTCATTTATGAGGGGGAGCCTCAGGATTTTTTGACCTTTGCCATTTTGGATAGCAGCTTCGCTCCTTTCGTTTGTGAGCGAGGGAGCTATTACATCCGCCTTATCGAGTAGATGTCCGAGAAGTATATGCGCTCGGAGCCGAGGCGCAGGTAGCGATAGGTGGGATCGAGGTCGGTGACGCTGGCGCTGAGGGTGAGATAGTGGCCGCTCGAATAGAAGCAGATCTCGACCTCGTCGCCGCGCGCAATACGGCATAGCTCCGCGGAGATGCGCTCCTTTTCGCCCTCGTCCAGCTCTCGTCGCTCGACCCTAGTTCTGCGCTCGTCACGCTCTCTGAGTGCCTCCGTCAGCCCCTTCATAGCGTCGAAGGGCAAAAACTGCTTTGCTCTTTGAATGTTATTCACCGTTGTGACCGCCTATAAGCTTATTTCTTATCATTGCCGTCGCTCCCTCCTCGAGGTCAAAGCCTCGGAGGACGGCGTTTTTGCCGAATTTATCCTTGATGCCGAGGACCGTGTGCTCAAGGAGCCTTTCCCTTTCCATAGCCTCACGGTCGGTAAAGAGGTCGTAGCCCTCGCATCCCTCGTCCATAACCGAGCCGAAGCTGATGGCAAGCCGCCTGATCGGCACGCCCCTATGCGTCGTGCGTGCAAAAAGCTCGTCTACCGCAGGGCGAATGACCGAATAGAGGCTCGTCGGCTGAGAAAACGCCATGCTTGCGCCGCTTGACGGTGGGTTGCCCCCGGAATAGGAAACGCCTATGCCGACGCTCGATGCGATCACCTTGCGCCTCATCAGCTCCTGCGCTCCGCCGAGCGCCATCTCTCGCATAACGAGCAGCGCCTTTTCATAGCTGTAATCCTCAAAGAGGATCTGCGAGGAGGAGACCGAGCGCGAGGAGGGCTTATAGCTCTTGATGTCGGCTATCGTGCAGGGCTCCCTGCCCCATGCGTGGTCTATAAGAAGCTCGGCGTTTATTCCGAACGCCTTGTATAAAAGCTCCTCGGGTGCATTTGCCACACCTCGCATATCGTAGATGCCGTAGTGGCCGAGGCGTGCCGCCGTGCCGACCGAGATCTGCCACAGATCGGTTATCGGTCTGTGATCCCATATCGTTTTTTTATACGACTCCTCATCGAGGTAGCCTATATGACAGGGGGCGTGCTTTGCCGTAATGTCAAGGGCGATCTTGGCGAGATAGAGATTTGTGCCTATGCCTGCCGTCGAGGGTATCCTCAGCCGCTCTGCTACCTTGTTTATAAGGAGGCGGGCAAATCCGTGAGCATCCGTCCTATACCTCGCAAGATAGGGCGAGGCGTCTATAAAGGACTCGTCTATCGAATAGACGTGGATATCGTCGCCCGAGACGTAGTCGAGGTATACGTCGTAGATGTCTGCGGCGTAGTCAACGTATTTTTTCATCCGAGGCTTCGCTATGATATATTTGATGCTCTTAGGGATCTCACTGAGCCTGCATCGGTTCTTTACTCCCAGCGCCTTCATATGCGGGGAGATGGCGAGGCAGAGGGCGTTTTTTCCCCTTTCCACGTCGGCGACGACAAGATCGGTTTCAAAGGGGTCAAGCCTCCTCTCCGCACACTCGACCGAGGCATAGAAGCACTTCATATCAATGCAAAAATACCTCTTATCCATATCTTACACCGCTATATTCTTAATTACCTTGACGGCGACGCCCTGAATGGCTATCGTGTCGAAATACATATCCGAGAGCGCATCGTTTTCGGGGTGGAGGCGGATCTTGCGCTGCTGCCTGTCTATATAATAGCGCTTGAGCGTGCAGTCGCTACCGTCTACCATAGCTACGACGATATCTCCCTCGTTTGCATACTGCTGCTTTCTGATAATGACGTAGTCACCGTTTCGGATGCCGACGTTGATCATGCTCTCGCCCCTGGCACGGAGGATGAAATGATCGCCCGCATCAAGGAAGCTTGCCGAGATCGTGACGTAGGACTCGATATTCTCCTCAGCGAGGATAGGTGAGCCGCAGGCGATCTCGCCAACGACGGGCAGATGAACGACCCTGCCGACGAGCTTTCTCATCCTTTCGGTCTCGACGCCGCGTGCGCCGCCCGTACGGCTGATCATACCCCGCTCCTCCATCTCGGAGAGATATCTCGAGACGTTGCTCTTGTCGAGCCCGACCTCATCTGCTATCTCCCTCAGCGTAGGCACGCTGCCCGACGAGAAATAGCTCTCGTTAATAAAGTCAAGGATATCCTGCATAGTTTTTTCGTTCTTGGATCTCATAAGCCCTCCCGAAATTCTATCTGCAACATCTGTTGCGTTTTGGTAATTACATTATACTACCGCCGCCTAAGGTTGTCAAGAGGGAATTTTTAGTTTTTTTCGTGGAGGCTGCTACCGATCCAGCCGCAAGCTGTATCAACACGTAGTGTTGTATATACTCCCATCGGCGCAGGTGCGCAAAGGCGCCAGCCTTGTATATCATCACGGCTCTGCGGGTTGTATATACTCCCAACGGCGCAGGTGCGCAAATGCGCCCCGCGTGCTTCCGCACTCCTCCTCGCCTGATAGCCGAGGGCGCCGTGGAGCAATCTGCGCACGGCTCGCTTGTGCAAGCACAGACTCGCTCGTGCTTGATTATCATCACTGCTCTGCCGTGTATATACTTTTTCCTCAAATAAAAAAGGCAGAGAACGCATAACATTCTCTGCACTTTTTGTGGGAGCCTCTTTACGATATGCCAAGTAAGTGAGAAGCGTATCAGAACTCGTCCTCGGGGATAGCCGAGCGTGCCTCTGCCGCATAGGCAAGAAGCAGGCTTGCAAATTCTTCGCCTGCCTCGATGGAGATCTCCGACTTCTCATACCTCGTCTCGGAGATGATGAGATAGGTCTCGTCGGGGGAGAAGGTCGGACAATAGAAATATCTCGCACGGTCTGTGGGGGTCTTATGCTCACGGCGCTGCTCCCTCGTCTGGCGCTCTACGGACTTAATCGAGGATAGCTCGATGCGGCAGAGGGTGGTTTCCCTCTTGCCGGTCCTGTGCCTGATGACGAATAGGGGAGTTCCGTCGAGGACGGTGATATCGTATATATACTCAGCCGCCATATATTTCGTGTAAATAAACACTGCGCCGACGATGAAGATCATAGCGACTATGCCGACGACGCCCTTGAAGAGCGGTATGAACATATAAAGAAGCGCAGCGGCAACAGCCCCGATCGAAAAGGCGATAAATAGATAGATCGAGCGCTTGTTTGACGCCTTCGGGCGCATGGAAAATTCGGTTATCACTTCTCTGCCTCCGCAAGCTTATAATCAAGCTTATAATCGGCGCGCGTAGCCTCGGGCTGATAGACGGGGAGGCTATACGTTCTCGTCACCTTGGGATCCTTCAGGGTTATATCGAGGCGTACCCAGCCGACGGGGGTCTCGCCCTCGCCGAGTCCAAGATCGACCTCGTCAAATGCGAGCCTTAAATAACGGTACATAAAGCTGGTTGCGGTAGTCGCGGCGCCGAGGCTGCCGACCGTCTCAAGCGGCACGGGCTCCGTCGTTCCGTCCTCGGGGGGCTGATAGCCTCGCTCTGTCATCACGAGCTTGAAGTCAAAGATCTCGAAGGGATCTGAGGCGGGGTCTATCTCTACGCCGAACTCCTTCTTTACCGAGTCGAAGAAGGACTCGTTATACCTGACGGCAAACTGAATATGATCCGCCTCGGGGATGACGACGAGATGATCGAAGAAGAAGTTGCCCTCCTTTGGGTCATCGTATCTTGCCTGCGCCGACTGCGAAAACGCCTCGGGCGTGCCGTCGTAGCCGACGAGAAAATCCTCAAGCTTATCCGTCATGATAAGCTCCGAGACCTCGGACGGGTAGGTGTTAAAGATAAATATACGGAAGGCGATAACTCCGATGACGCCGACAAGCACGGCTCCGATAAGAAGCTTTATGATAATTCCGAGGACGCCCTTTTTGCCCTCGTCCTCGCCGTCGACCTCGTTATAGTCGCCGTAGCGTTCCATATCTTCCATTTTGGTTTCCTTTACTTAGAGAAGTCTATATGAGGCAGGTATGCCTTGAGATACTCGATGCCGGAGTAGATCGTCGTCAGGGTCATTATAGCCATCATAACGTAGGAGAGGATATGATTCTCCGAGAAGAAGGGGATGAGCGGCTCAACGAGGATGACGACCGTGCCGACCATCTGTGACACCGTCTTCATCTTGCCGAAGATGCTTGCCGCAACGTCGACCTTGCCGCCGACGGCGAGCCTGAGGCCCGTGACCGCCAGCTCACGGAAGAGGATAACAAGGACCACGAAGACGTAGACGCAGGCGAGGATAACGTCAGCCGCACTCACTGCGCGAAGCACGAGCCAGAGCGTGATGGCGATGCCCGAGCCTATGACCATAAACTTATCCGCAAGGGGATCGATGAACTTGCCAAACTCGGTGACGAGATTGTTTCTCCTCGCTATCTGACCGTCAAGCATATCGGTAAATGCAGTCAAAATGTAAATAATTGTAGGCACAATGATGCCCCACACGCTGATGTGGCGCATAAAAATAAGCGATGCAACGAAGATGGGAACGAGAAACACCCTGATGAGCGACAGGATGTTCGGCAGGTTCAGCACCTTTGAGGGCTCTTTTACGTTATTCGGGTTAGTCATAGCTATATCCTCCGATGAAAATATGTAAAAAATGATGTGGTATTACTTCTTTTCCCCCGGCGCACGCAGCGCCTGATGGCCGTCAGCCACAAGCCGTTTATTTGACACGGGGTGGGTTTATTATTTGACACGGGGTGGGTTTAGTTTAAGATCAAGCCGATCGATCGGGCTATACCGGCGACATCGCAGATAAGCAAGATGCAAGTAGCGTCTGCCGAAGGGGCAAACCGGGTAGGCTCGGTAGCGCCTTTCGCAGGGGCAAGCCAGGTAGGCTCGGTAGCGTCTTTCGCAGGGGTAAACCGGGTAGGCTCGGTAGCGTCTTTCTCAGGGGTAAGCCGTGAGGCGCAGGGATGCCATCGGTAGCCTTTGGGGCTTAATCTATAATAGATCCGATGAGGTCGTAGTCCTCAGCCTCGTCGATGTGAACTCTGACGAAGCTGCCGGGGAGCACCGAGCCCTTCGGGGCGTAGAAATACACCTTGCCGTCTACGTCGGGGGCGTCTGCCTCGGATCTGCCGTAGTAGATCTCAGCCACGCTGTCCCAGCCGTCGCAAAGCACGGTAAGCTCCTTGCCGATCATAGACGCCGTCTTTTCCTCGACTACGGTGAGCTGGGTCTGCATAAGGATATCGTATCTGTCCTGCTTGAGCTGCTCGTCGATCTGATCCTCCATAAGAGCGGCGGGGGTGTCCTCCTCCGCAGAATAGGTGAAGGCGCCGAAGCGCTCGAAGCCCGCCTCCTTGATGAACTCGCAAAGCTCGACGAAGTCCTCCTCCGTCTCACCGGGGAAGCCGACCATCGCCGTGGTTCTGAGGGTTACACCGGGGATGCGCTCACGCAGCTTTTTTACAACGCTCTTGATAAGAGCCTTGCCGCCGTGCCTGTTCATACGCTCAAGCACGCTGTCCGAGATATGCTGAATGGGTATATCCATATATTTGACGAGCCTGGGGTTATCCCTCATCTCGTCGATGAGCTCGTCAGTGATCTTGTCGGGGTAGCAATAGAGCAGCCTTATCCAGGGTATGGAGGTCTCCTTCGTTATCTCACGCACGAGGCGTGCAAGGCTATACTCGCCGTAGATATCAAGGCCGTAGCGAGAAGTGTCCTGCGCTATGAGGTTCAGCTCAACTACGCCCGTCGCCTCAAGCTGCTTAGCCTCGGCGACGATGTCCTCGACGGTCCTCGAGCGGAAGCCGCCCCTGATAAGAGGGATGGCGCAATATGTGCAGCGGTTGTCACAGCCCTCGCCGATCTTGAGATAAGCCGTGTGCGGCTCGGTGGTAAGAACTCTGCCGCCGCCAAGCTTTGACCTTTCCTTATCGCCGAAGGAGGTATATCTCTCACCGCGCAAAACGGCACGGCAGGCCTCGGCTATATCCTCGAGAGAGCCGACGCCGACCATAGCCTCAACCTCGGGCAGCTCACGCATGACGTCCTCGCGATAACGCTCGACGAGGCAGCCTGTTGCTATGATATGTTTACATTTACCCCACTTTTTAAGCTCGGCGGCATCGAGAATGTTGTCTATCGACTCCTGCTTAGCAGACTCGATGAAGCCGCAGGTGTTGATGATAACTATCTCAGCCTCCTCGACCTCGAAGGTGACCTCGAAGCCCGCACGGTGGAGGTGGTGAAGCATGACCTCGGTGTCTACGAGATTTTTAGAGCAGCCGAGGGAAATGAATGAAACCTTAGTCATATTGTCCTCTGGAGTCGCCGCGGGGATGCCACGGCGTAGGTTGGTTTTTATTTTTCTCGCCTACTTTAAAAGTTTGGCGAGCTTCGGACGGATGCGCTGCTCGTAGAATACCACCAGCACGACGATCAGCCTGTCGTAAAGAAGAAAGGCGACGTTCATCATCGCCCAGAGTATGCAGTAGACGACCGTAGGCGCAAGAGGTATCTCCGACACGTCGCCGAAGAGCGACTGACCGATCAGGGCCTCGGAGAAGAGGACGAGGAGGGTCAGCATAGCGTTTAAGAACACCAGCTTTAATATAAGCCACGTCCACCTCGGCAGGCGCTCGATATATCCCTTGAGTATGGGATAGACGCCAAAGACCGTGAGATAGACGAGCCACATAAAGCTGCCCGGAAACATAATGAAGGATATAAGCGAGGTCGAGAGCCAGACGAGCCAGGTGTAGGGCGAGCCAAGCTCGATATAGATAAACGACACGAGCAGGGATGCCAGCACCGCCGTCGACAGGTCGAGGACGGAAAAGACTGCGCCAAGCGTCATAAACACTACTCCGAGCGCCACCGTCATCGCACTGACCGTCAGCTTTTTCGTTTGCTTCATAGCGTCAGATGCAACGGATCAGGTCGCCGCCCATGCACTCGCAAAGGCAGTCGAGGCAGATGAGGTTGGTGCAGCAGTCGCAGGCTCTGTCAGCCTCAGAGCGACGATAGCCTCCGTCGCCGTAATAGGTGCTGCCGTAACCGCCCGCACGGTTGTTGAACATATGCTTTGCCTGCTGATACTCCGCGTTGGAGGGGTCCATCGAGCAGGCGATCTCAAGCTCGCGCATAGCGTCGCTTGCCCTGCCCCTTTGCATAAGGCAGATGGACATAAGATAATGCCACTCTGCGACCCTGTCAAACTCGTCAACGCTCATCAGCTTCTGCTCTGCGTCAACGATCTTCTTAGCCTGGATGAGCTGTCTGACCTCGTAATAGAGCCCGGAGCCGCTATTATGCGAGCTATTGTTGTCATAATTTGAATATCCCGAGCTTTTCTTACCCGCTCTCTCGTTCTGGATAGCGTCGTATGCCGCATTGATGTCCTGCATCTTTTCCTCGGCTAAGCTCTTTAAGGGGTTATCGTCCGTGTAATTGTCGGGGTGATATTTGCGGGCGAGGTTTCTGTACGCCGTTTTGATCTCTTCGTCGGTCGCATTTCTGCCGACGCCCAGGGTTTCATAAGGATCTCTCACTGTTTTTTCTCCTCGGAAAAATTTATTTATTTTGCGTCTTGCGAGGCACTCTTTGCCCCGTCGAGGAACTCTATGCGCTTTGGCAGTCCCTCGTAAATTATATTTCTTACTATATTTTCTACCGTCACCTTATTGCCGAAGGGTACGAGGTTTATCGCCGCCTCGAGCAGACGGCATTCAAGAAGCAGTGCGCACTTTATCGTCGCACGGTTCTCGTCGGTGAGGTCTGCGCCTCCGTAGGATATGACGTAGGGGTTGTAGCTTCCCTTTTTCCTATCCTCGTCGTAGTCCTCGGCTGCATCTGCCGCATAGATGAACTTTCCCGTTCTGTACCCGACCTCTCGCATAACGATATTGCCCTCACCCTCAAGCCCGTGAGCAAATATCTCGCCGAGCAGCTCGCCGAAAAGCTCTGCGGGTCTGTCAACCGACGGACATCCCTCCCTCTCAAGGGCAGTGATGGCGTCGAGCTTTTCCTTAGCTATCCTCTCAAGCTCCGCTTCTCCTGCTCTGCGCTTTGCACCCGATGCGACGGGGCGTGCCATACCGACAGCCATCCTCTTTGCGAGTGGCTCATCCGAAAGATCGTCCATCAGCTTGTAGTAGCTGAGAACGGCGAAGGCTCGGGCGGTGTATTCGATAGCGGAATTATCCTTCATTATCGGGCGTGACTTTATGGGATGCGCAATGCATCTGCCCTTAGCGACGCTAAGGGCGCCGTCGGGGATATACGCCATACGAAGGAGGGCGAGAAAGACGCTGTCGTAGGTTATCATAGCCGTGGACAGCATGCCCGTATGCTTTTTCATTGAGCGGCAGATGCCGCAATAGGTAGCCTTATAGAACTCATGCTCCTTTACGAGCAGCTCGCCGACTACCGGCTTGACGTAACCGAACATAAGCTCTCCCCACGCCAAAATTTGGGCATACCCTGCCCATTATATTAAGTATAGCACAAATAAAAGCGTTTTTGTTAAATTATGAAAAACTTTTTATAAATATTTATTCTAAATGACAAAGCACATGAGGAGAGGATGCGTCATTGCGTATATTAAACCAAAGAGTAAAGCATGCAAAGGGGATGCGTCTTATATGTATATATCCCGAAGGGCGAAGCACTCGCCGCAGGGATGCGTATCTTCATATATCTTTAAGGAATAAGCAAAGGACAGAGATCGCAGACTGCTTTCTCTGTCCTCTTTTTCTTCAAGCTGTGCCACAGGCACATCATAACTTGGCGTAGCCAATCATAGCTCTAAGCTCGCCGGAGGCGATCATAACTGCGTAGTGCCCTTGCGGGCACCGCACTGATTGCGATCACTTTTTGCCGCCCATGCCCTTGCGGGTGAGGGAGATCCTGTGCTTTTCGATATTTACGTCCTTGATAAGCACGTCGATGACGTCGCCGGTTTTAAACAGCTCGGAGGGATGCTTGATGAACCTATCCGACATCTCGGAGATATGGAGCAGGCCGTCGTGGTGGACGCCGATGTCGACGAAGCAGCCGAAGTCGATGACGTTACGTACGGTGCCCTTAAGCTGCATGCCGGGCTTGAGGTCGCTGATGTCGAGGACCTCGGAGGAGAGGACGGGTGCGGGTGCGTCGTCACGGATGTCACGGCCGGGCTTCTCAAGCTCGGAGATGATGTCGTTGAGGGTGGGCTCGCCGCAGCCTAGCTCACGCGCGAGCTTAGCGATGCCGTACTTCTCCGCCTTGAAGCGAAGGAGGGTAAGGTTGCCGGCGGCGACGTCCTCGGTGGTGAAATCAAATCTCTTGAGTAAGTCGAGAGCTACGCTGTACGACTCGGGGTGAACGCCCGTGTTGTCAAAGACCTCCTTGCCGCCGGGGATGCGGAGGAAGCCTGCACACTGAGTGAACGCCTTCTCACCGATCTTGGGCACTTTGAGGATCTGGGCACGGGTCTTGAACTCGCCGTGCTCCTCTCTGTACTTAACGATGTTCTTAGCAGCTGCGGAATTGATGCCCGATACGTAAGCGAGGAGCGAATAGGATGCGGTGTTTACGTCAACGCCGACACCGTTTACACAGTCCTCGACAACGCCGCCGAGAGCCTCGGTGAGCCTTGCCTGCTTCATATCGTGCTGATACTGACCTACGCCGATAGCCTTGGGCTCGATCTTAACGAGCTCTGCAAGGGGATCCTGCAGACGGCGTGCAATAGACACGGCACTCCTCTGCATAACGTCGAAGTCGGGGAACTCCTCGGTTGCGAGCTTGGATGCCGAATATACCGACGCTCCAGCCTCGGAGACGATAGTGTACTTAACGCTCTTGGGGCAGGCGGGGTCACGGAGGACACGCTCTGCTATAAACCTCTCGGACTCACGGGATGCGGTTCCGTTTCCGATAGAGATGACGTCAACGTTGTGCCTTACGATAAGGCGGAGGACGACGAGCCTCGACTTATCGAGATCGCTCTCGTTGTCCCTGCCCTTGGTGCGGAAGGGATAGATGACGGCGGTGTCAAGCACCTTGCCCGTCTTGTCAACCACCGCAAGCTTACAGCCGTGGCCGTAGCCGGGGTCGTAGCCGAGGACGGTCTTGCCCTTTAAGGGAGAAACGAGAAGGAGATTACGGAGGTTCTCCGCAAATACCTTGAGTGCGCCCTCGCAGGCATCGTCGAAGAGCGAGGTGCGTACCTCACGCTCGATAGCGGGGAAAAGAAGCCTGTCGTAGGCGTCCTTGAGCGTGTCCATAAGCCTGGGGAGGGCGGGAGACTGCTTGTTGGTGATGATCTTGGAGACGAGCTGAGCGATGCCGTCCTCCTCGGGGAGGGTGACGGAGACCTTGAGGAAGTCCTCCTTTTCGCCTCTGTTGATAGCGAGGACACGGTGGCCCTTGAGCTTTTTGATAGGCTCGGAGAAATCATAGTAGTTCTCGTAGACGGAGGGCTCCTCGGTTGCTGCCTTCGTGGTCATAGAGCCGTTCGCCATAGTGAACTCACGGAGCAGCTTTCTGATCTCGGCGCTGTTGGAGACGTCCTCTGCGATGATGTCGGATGCACCTGCAAGAGCGGCAGCCGCATCGGGAACCTCCTTACCCTCCTCCTCGCTGATAAACTCCTCAGCGTATGCCTCGATCGAGGGCTCGTAGGAATCTCTCTGCTCCATAATGTAGGCTGCGAGGGGCTCAAGTCCCTTAGCTCTTGCGATAGAGCCTCTGGTCGTCCTCTTGGGCTTGAAGGGACGGTAGATATCCTCAAGCTCAACGAGGGTCTTTGCGTTGTTAAGAGCGAAGGTGATCTCATCGGTGAGCTTGCCCTGCTCCTCGATTATATTAGATATCTGAACACGCCTCTCCTCAAGGTTGCGCAGATACTGAAGTCTGTCATAAAGATCACGAAGGGTAGCGTCGTCGAGGCTTCCCGTGACCTCCTTACGGTATCTCGAGATGAAGGGGATGGTGTTGCCCTCGTCGATAAGCTCAACGGTCGCTACCACCTGCTCATCCTTGATGCCGAATTCCTGTGCCAGTGTTTTTACGATGTCCATCTATGTTCTCCTTTTGCTAAATTACGGTAGGTGTGCCGCTCCTGGGGTGCTGAGGCGGACTTGCCTCGCTCGTAGACGTGCGGCGTTTGGTGCGCTCTATTCGGGAATTACTCCCCGCTTCTCAGCAGCCCGATCTCCTCCTCTGTGAGATATCTCCACTCGCCTCTATCAAGCGAGGGGTCAAGAGCTATGTCCGCAAAGCTGACACGCTCAAGCGAGGTGACACGGTTGCCCGAGGCGGCGACCATCCTTTTGATCTGATGATATTTCCCCTCCGTGAGGGTGATATATCCCGAGAGCCTGTCCTCAGAGAGGCTGATCTCTGCCTTCTTGCACTCGTAGCCGTCCCTCAGGGTAACTCCGTTTTTGAAATACTCCTCCACGCCCTCCGCCATAGGCTCGGCGGCGGTGAAGAAATAAACCTTCTTTACGTGATGGCGAGGGGAAAGCACGTCGTGCGCAAGGTGACCGTCGTTTGTGAGTATCATCATGCCGACGGTGTCTCTGTCCAAGCGCCCAACGGGGAAAAGCTCTCTTTTTTGAAGCTCGTCGGGCAAAAGATCGGTTACCACCGGCAGGCTTGAATCCTCCGTGGCGCTGACGTAGCCCTCGGGCTTGTTGAGCATAACGTAGACGAAGCGGTTATAATCTATCCTCCTTCCGAGGTAGCTGACGCTGACCCTCTCGGGGTCGATATGCTTCGAGAGGTCCTTGACGGGCACGCCGTCGATAAGCACGCCGCCTCGGGATGCGGCAGAGCGAGCCTCGGAGCGGGATGCAATTCCCATTTCAGAAAGAAATTTATCTATCCTCACGCCCAAAGCCTCCGCTCTTTTTTGATTTTTGCCAACTTTCGCCGTTTAGTATTTTACCACATATCCCGCCCTTTGTAAAGGGCATATTCAAAATTAAAGGAGCTTTTTTCCCTCTCGGTATAAAAGCCCGGAGGTTTGGCAATCCTAAAACAAAAAGCCACGAAAAAGGAGGATATATGATAGAAAAGGACACGGTGCGCCTACTACGCGAATGCGACTCGGGGATAAGAATGGGGATATCGAGCATAGACGACGTTCTTCCCTATGCGACCTCGGACAGGCTGAAGGAAACGCTCTCCTCGTCGAAGAGCGAGCATGCAAGGCTGGCGGACGAATGCGACAGGATGCTGAGAGGCTACGGCGACGAGGGAAAGGCGCCCTCCCTGATGGCGACGGGGATGTCGAAGATGAAGTGCGCAATGAAGCTCGGCCTACACCCCTCGGACAGAAGCATCGCCGACCTGATAACCGACGGCTGCTCGATGGGTATAAAATCCCTCTCGGGCTACCTCAACGAATACGAGGCGGCGGAGGAAAGAGCCAAGGATATAGCAAAAAAGCTCATCTCGATGGAGGACGAGCTCGGGAGAAAAATGAGGGATTATCTTTAAAGAGGGCTCCTCTTTCTCCAACCGACAAGAAAAGACGACGGACGGGAGCGCAAAGGCGGCCGGGGCAAGGCGCATGGCGACGGCGGCTCGGGCGGTGGCACGGAATACCACCGAGCGCCTCGGCTCACCGTGGGGCGGCGTGGCATATCGGGCTTGTGCGGCGCATAGGATAAAGCAGAAAATGCTTGCGAGGTATATGATAATGAACGAAAAGACTAAAGATCGGATAATTACCTACGTTATAGCGATAGCGATACCGCTCGGCGTCGGGGCGCTCTCGGCACTGCTGTCGAGAGAGGGGATGGAGCTTTACTCCACTATAACGAAGCCGCCCTTATCTCCCCCTGCGATAGTTTTTCCCATCGCTTGGTCTATACTTTACCTGCTTATGGGGATCAGCTCGGGGATGATATGGGAGAGGCGGCTTGACTGCGAGGCGGCGGTGGTTGGTCTGCGCAACTACGCCATCAGCCTCGGCCTGAACTTTTTCTGGAGTATAATCTTCTTTAATCTCGGCGCCTTCCTCCTTGCCTTCGTGTGGCTGTTGGCGCTTGCGGCTTCGGTTATAGCAACCGCCGTCAGCTACCGTCGGGTTTATCCGCCTGCGGCGCTCTTGCAGATCCCATATATACTCTGGCTGCTTTTTGCGGCGTATCTCAACCTCGGCGTTTACGTTTTGAACTGAGGAGATCGAAATAAAAAAGCCGACCGTGCGCATGTTCTCCGCTAAGGATAGCACGCATAGGGTCGGCTTTTTTAATATAAAGACTTGTGTTTTTGTTTTGGCGTCAATGGACGATATCCACCGTTATCCTTGCGCCCTTTGCCGAGCCGCCAACGGTTTCGACGACGAGGTGAGGGTCCTCACCGTTAGTGAGATAGCCGAGGCGCTCGCCGTAAATGCTCTCGCCGCCCTTCAGGGTGAAAAGCGGCTGCTCGGCATCCGAGAGAGCTGTGAGGTAATAAACTCTTATCTCGCCCTCATCGAGCGACGCCGTGCAAACGAAGGCTCCGTCCTGGTCACCCGTGTGGATCATCTTGGTGACGACCCTGCCCCTCATAGAGCCAAAGCTCATATAGAAGTGATCCGAGCTATTCTCCCTCGTCATAACGGTTGCGCTATACGAGCTGATCATCACCGAGCAAGCACAGAGGCCAAGACCAAGGCATAAAACCGTTAATATAGCGATAGTTTTGCAAATAATAGTTTTCATATTTTGTACCTCACAGCGCTTAGCGCCAACTTGTCAGTCGGTTTGATAAATGAAAATATAACGCAACAAGTGCGTCAGCAGACGATCTCGAGGACGGCGGCGGCGTTTCTTGCCATGTAGGTGAAGCCGCTCTCGGCGATCTCCTCCTCGGAGCCGTGACCCCAGAGGACGCCGATGGAGTCGATGCCGCATTCGGCAGCGCCGTGCGCATCGTAGACCCTGTCGCCGACGAGGATGCACGCCGCCCTCTCCTCGGGGCTGTCTCCCACGCCTATCTCCGAGAGGACGTACTCTATGACCTCGCTCTTGCGCTCCCTCGTTTTATGCGAGCTGGCACCGCCTACGAAGTCGAAATATTTTCTGATGTCGAAAAGCTCGAGGATGTCGAGGGCGGTGTCCTCGGGCTTGGAGGTGGTGAGGACTATCCTCTTGCCCCTCTCCTTAAGCTCGGAGAGCAGCTCCCTTATGCCGGGATAGATCTTGTTATCCCACCAGCCGTAGATATTGTAATACTCACGGAAGAGCAAGACGGCACGCTCCGCCTCCTCAAAGCTGAAGCCAAACTCGGGCATCCAGGTTTCGATCAGGGGAGGGCCTATAAATCTGCGCAGCGAATCACGCTCGCCAAAGTCTACCCCCATCTTGCGAAAGGCGTAAACGAAGCCCTCGACAAGCCCCTTTGCAGGGTCGGAGAGCGTGCCGTCGAGGTCAAAGGCTACGACGTCGTATCTTTTCTTATCCATATAATCTTCCTTTGGTCATTTCTTCCATTATATTATATACCATCCGTGCGGTTTTTGCAAGAGGGAGAATGGGAGTAGCTACCGTACGTCTGTGCGTATCCGCAGGAAGCTGTCGGCGGCAGGCGGGGCGGTGCGGATAATAATACGAGCCGCGGTGCGGTATACACCACGCAAGAAAAATATAAGCCGGGGTGCGGCAGGCGGGGCGGCGAAAGTGAGGAAAAACGAAGAAAGGAAAATAAAAGCTAAATAGCTATTGATTTTTAACACGATATATGCTAGAATAGTCGCACAGGATAGAGGCGCGATATCTAAGAGTAGCACAAAGTGGGCGGGGAGACGCCCTGTGCGAAAGGAGCTGTCGCCGAAATCTTTTCCCCTTCTTCCCGGGGGCAGAGGTTGGCCGCTTGCAGAATATGCATTCGGCTGTCACGTTTTCGTGGAGCGCTATTCATGCCGAGTCTTTTTTGACCGTGCCATGACTGGTGTCATGGCGTTTTCTTTTTTGATGAGCATGCTATCCTGATTACTTATTACCGAAAGGACCTTTTTATGTTTGAAGCAACCTTATGGGCATTCCTGCCCGCGCTCGTTGCCATCGTGCTTGCACTGGTGACGAAGCAGGTATACCCCTCGCTGTTTGCGGGTATATTCGTCGGAGCCCTCCTCTTTGCAGAGGGCAATATCCTGAATGCGTTTTCGGATATTATCATGCTGATCGCAGAGAAGCTCGGTGAGAACGGCGGCATCCTCGTATTCCTCGTCGTGCTTGGCGTGTTTGCAGTCATTCTTTCCGCAACGGGTGCCACCCGTGCCTACGGAGAGTGGGCGGCGGAGAAGATCACCTCGAAGAAGGGAACGCTGCTCGCAACCATCGCACTCGGCTGCCTCATCTTCGTTGACGACTACTTTAACTGCCTTACCGTCGGCTCGGTCATGAGACCCGTCACCGACAAGAGGGGTATCTCCCGCTCGAAGCTCGCCTACATAATCGACTCGACTGCGGCGCCCGTATGCATCATCGACCCATCTCCTCCTGGGCGGCTGCCGTCAGCGGCTTCCTCGATGGGGAAAATGCGATCATCACCTTTATTATGACCATCCCCTTCAACCTCTACGCTATCCTCACGATCGTTTCTATGCTTTGCGTCACCCTCCTCGGGCTAGACTTCGGCAAGATGAAGAAAAACCAGCAGATAGCAGACGAGACGGGCGACCTGCTCGCAGGAGAGACCGATCTGCCGAGCGAGGACATCTCCACCGAGGTAAAGGAGGGCGGAAGGGTCTGGCAGCTGATCGCTCCCATCGTCATCCTCATCGCCTGCTGCATCGGCTCTATGATCTACAACGGCTTCTTCTACAACTGGGACACCGGGGCTATGGACAGCACTCTTCAGTCATCGAACATTATCGAGGCGTTCTCCAACTGCGATGCGGGTCTTTCGCTCGGAGTTGGCTCGGTTATCGCCTTAATCATAACATTTGTTGTCTTTATCGCATCTAAGGCTATGTCATTTGGCGAATGCATGAAGAGCCTGACCTCGGGCTTCAAGTCGATGGTTCCTGCAATTCTCATCCTCGTTTTCGCTTGGACGCTCTCGGGAGTTATGGGCTCTAAGGGCGGATATCTTGACGCTCAGGGCTTCGTCGAGGAGAATATGCAGGCGCTCGCAGAGAGCGGACTTGCGACGATGCTCTTCCCCGCTATCTTCTTCCTTGCGGCGTGCGCTATCAGCTTCGCTACGGGAACCTCGTGGGGCACCTTCGGCATTCTCATCCCCGTTGCCACCTCCATTCTCGGAACATCGCTTGAGCCGGGCGTTATCCTCGTTATCTCGGCGATCCTTGCGGGTGCGGTATACGGCGACCACGTTTCTCCCATCTCGGACACCACCATTATGGCGAGCTCGGGCGCACAGTGCAACCACATCGACCACGTAAAAACCCAGCTTCCCTACGCTACCGTTTGCGCCGCTATATCCTTCGTGGCTTATCTTATCGCAGGTGCGGTGGTAAGCACAGGACTTGGCTACGGCCTCTCTGCTCTCGTCACGCTCGGAACGGGCCTTGCGCTTATGGCGGCGTTCTACGCCTTCATCTGGTTCAGAAACAAGAAAAAGGCACAGAAGGGCTGATAGGAAGATCAATTTTATATAGCTACCTCTTGGGTGGGCTTGGGTAAGACCCGTTTCAGGGCGCCAAGCCCGCTTTTTTATCCGAGCGAAAATGCACGGAGAAAGAAGCTTTGTGCTATTGATCTTATAACTTTTTATTAAATTTGACCTGCGCCATTTGACAAACCCCTGCTACGGGGGGTATAATAAATAAAAAGAAAGAAAGCGAGGAAAAACGAATGGCAGGACCGAGAGGTGGCGGCGGCTTCGGCGGCGGTAGCTTTGGCGGAGGCGGCTTCAGAGGAGGTGGCGGCTTCGGCGGCGGATACAGAGGACCGAGAGGACCTCATTTCGGAGGCTTCTGGCTCTTTGGCAGGAGAAGATACTACGGAGGCGGCTGTCTCGGTGCGCTCCTTGCGCCCTTTATCATACTCGGCTTCGTGGTCATCTTCCTCGTAATTATGATAACGGCGACTGTTTCGAGCGCTGTGAACGGCGATATAAGATACGACGAGGAGGTCCTTCAGGACTATACGGCGGCGAGATACGACGAGCTGTTTGACCCATCGTCGAGGACCTACGAGGACAAGGTGCTGGTCGTCTTTTTAACCAACGAGAAGCACGACGGCTACTACGCCATCGCCTGGATGGGAGATAATCTGACCGATGCGGTGGCAAACGAGCTTGAGGGCGAATACTCGACCCTGGGCAGGGCTCTCTCCTCCTCGGTTGCCGACAACTATAAGTATTCGCTTGCGGCAAATCTTGCAAGTGCGGTAAGGACGGTTGAGGAAACTGTAAAGACGAAGGGCGACCCCTATTATATTGACACGGGTGCGCAGGATCACTCGAGGGGCATAATCTATAACTACACCGAGCTTGAGATAAACGAGGACACCGTAAACACGGCTCTTGCGAGCTTCAGCTCATCTACTAATATAACCATGGCTATCGTCGTTGACGACGCCGCCAAGGTGTTCGGCAAGGGCATCGGAGTTATGGAGATACTGGTCATCCTACTGCTGATCGCTATTATCGTGACGCTCGTCATCGTCATCGTAAAGCGCATAAGGAAGGGTAAAGATGGCGGCCAAAATGACGACGGCACGGGCTACGACAGAGGCGAGAGCTACAACGAGCGTGACGGCTATAACGCAGGCGGCTATAACGGTGATTATTACAGGTAGTGCGTTTTTCGAGAATAGTTGTTTACAAAACGGCGACATCGAAGGATATTTTCGCCCTCTTTGAGCAAAATAGAGCAGATGCAAGTTGCATCTGCTCTGTTTGTTTTTTTGTCATCTCTTATATTTATTATTCCGTCCTCTTGTGATGGCCGGAGCCTACCGACGTGCGAGCAAAGGAGCCGTGTGCCTATGGCGTATATATCAGACGCCGTCGCTTTTATCCCTTTTTCCCACTCCTGCCGAGCAAGAGCTTAATGACTGCGCACTGGAGGCGAAGCGGAAGAAGATTTAATAAAAGCAAGCCGAGGCTCCTGTGCTTGTTATAGGCGAGGCGAGGGCGCTTTGCCTTAGCGGCACGGAGGACGGTGCGTGCGAGGCGCTCGGGCGGCAGGGGAGTTCCCATAAATCGGCGAGCTATACCCGAGAAGCGTGACGCCTGACGGGAGAAGAGTCCAGTCGATTGGGCGAGGCGCTCGGTGTCCTTGATCGAGCCGTCCTGCAAGGGGGTTGCGATAGCGCCGGGTCGCACGGTTATGACCCTCTGCCCGAGGAGCCCCAGCTCCTGCCTGAGCGCCTGCGCATAGGCCTCAAGCGCATTTTTTGAAACCGTGTATAGCCCGTTGAAGGGCAAGGGTGCGAGGGTTGCCACCTCGCTCGTGACGAGGATTACCCTGCCTGTTGGAGATAGGAGCGGATGAAAGATGCGACAGAGGTTCATCGGGCCGAGAAGGTTGATATCTATAAGCCTCTCCATATGCGAGGGCTCGCCCTCGACGAGAGAGATCATTTCGTGCACTCCTGCCACCGAGATGATGACGTCAAGCAGAACGCCCTCGGCTTCAAGCTCCGCCCTGACGCCGTCAAGAGCCGCCGCATCCCTGACGTCGGCGGTAAAGCTGCGGACGCCCTCTATCTTGGTTTCTTTTATATCTATTCCGTAAACGCCGTGCCCCTCGGCAGCAAACGCCTCGGCGACCTTAGCGCCTATGCCCGATGCCGAGCCCGTGAGAAGCACATTAAGTGTTTTTTTCATATACCGTACCCTTTTCGCCATATTTTGCTCGTTATAAAGCAATTATAGCAGATATATTTCGGTCTGTAAATGGCGAACGCTGTCGTTTTGTGACTTTTCAATAAAAACACGATAAATCATATTGTAATTTTGTTTATATTGGTGTATAATGAGGCTGTGGAATTGCTCTAATAATAAATAAAAGGAGAACGGTATGATCAAAGGAAACGTAATGGTAGGACAGTCGGGCGGTCCGACCTCTGTTATCAACTCCAGCCTGGCGGGAGTTTTCAAGACCTGTAAGGACGGCGGCTGCGCACACGTCTACGGTATGAGAAACGGAATAGAGGGTCTAATCGACGAGCGCTACGTCGACCTCTCCGACTATATCAAAAACGATCTTGACATTGAGCTGCTCAAGAGGACGCCCTCCTCCTTCCTCGGCACCTGCCGCTATAAGCTGCCCTCGGCGGAAAAATCGCCCGAGGTCTACGAGAGGATATTCTCCATACTCAAGAAGCTCGGCGTCGAATACTTCTTCTACATCGGCGGAAACGACTCGATGGACACGATCATGCAGCTCTCCCGCTTTGCCGCAAGGATAGGCTCGGACATCCGCTTTATGGGCGTGCCTAAGACTATCGACAACGATCTGGACTGCACCGACCATACCCCCGGCTACGGCTCAGCGGCGAAGTATATCGGCACGGCGATGAAGGAGATCATCAGGGATGCAAAGACCTACCCGAACGACTCGGTTACCATAGTTGAGATAATGGGAAGAAACGCCGGTTGGCTCGCCGCGGCTGCATCACTTTCGAAGGCAGAGGACTGCCAGGGCCCCGACCTCATATATCTGCCCGAGAGAGTGTTTGACCACGAGACCTTCGTCAAGCAGGTCGAGGAAAAGAGGCGGGAGAGCCGTGCGGTGATCGTAGCCGTTTCCGAGGGAGTTAAGACGTCTGACGGAAAATACGTCTGCGAGGCTAACAAGAAAAGCACCGTGACGGACGCCTTCGGACACAAGCTCCTCGGCGGAACTGCGCTCTATCTCTCCGACTTTATGACCGAGAGCACTGGCCTCAAATCAAGAGGTATCGTGCTGTCCACCCTCCAGAGATGTGCCTCACACCTCGTCTCACGACGTGACATAACCGAGGCTTATATGGCGGGAGCAGATGCGGCAGTTGCGGCGCTAGACGGCGAGACGGGCAAGATGATAGTGTTTAACCGCATATCCGACGCACCCTACTCGATGGTCACCGGCATTTGCGACATCGAAAAAATCGCAAACAAGGAGAAGGTCGTGCCCGACGAATGGATAACACCCGAGGGCACGGGAGTTACAGCGGCGTTTGACAGCTATGCACGCCCCCTGATCATCGGCGAGCTTTCACCCTTTATGGTCGACGGAATGCCGAGGCATCTGTTCATCGACAAGTAAGGCAGTGCGGCGTTTTTGATGACAAAACGGCTTTCTTTGCCGTGTAATGACAATTATAGTTGTCATATATCGAGATTTTACCGGAGAGGTCGGGAGCTTCCGACCTCTCTTTGCTTTTGATGACAATGTCCATCAACCGAGGGCGGCTCGTACATATACACGTGTGAAAAAATATTTTATTGCAAAATAAAAAGCCTTATGCTATAATCAACTTAAGGGTGGCGGGCATTAATATGCAGAAGGCACCCCGAGGCGAAACGGAGGTTTTAAAAAAATGAAAAGGCTAATAAAGCTTGCTTTACTGATATTGGCTATATCCCTGCTGTTTACCTCTTGCACGGTGATAGAGGGATTATTCGGTGATACACCCGACACGAACGAGGGCTACACCTACGAGGCGTTCAGCTCCTCCGAGGCGGATATACTTATCCGCTACGCAGGCAGGGTCATTCCCTTCTGCCCGACGAACGAATACTACTTCGAGGGCTACACCGAGGAGGGCGACTTCTCCGACGGAGTTAACTACTACACCATCGGAAACACGAAGGAGGAGTTTGAGGCTTATCTCGATAAATTCGACAGCTACACCGCCGTGCGCACCTACCGCGACGACAAGGGCGCTGAGTGGCACGAGCTTGAAAAGGACGGAACGACTGTCGATATCTCCTATTATAGCTACGGCGGAGAATGGATAATCGACGTTTTTGCAAGGCCGACGGAGGACCCCATCCCCGAGCAGCCCGGAACCGGCGGAAGCGGCAACACGGGTGGCGGAAATCAGGACGGCGACGAGCCCGGCGGGAACGAGAACCCCGGCGGCGGCAACACCGACGAGCCCGGCACCGAAGACCCCGGCGAGGACTCACCCTATAAGTATAACGACTTCTCTGCCGAGGATAAGGCACTCTTCACACAGTATATCGGCAGGGTCATTCCCTTCCTGCCTAACGATGAATACTATATCGAGGGCTACACTGCGGAAGCAGACTACGAGCACGGGCTGAACTTCTATACGATAGGAAACACCGAGGCGCAGTTTACGCTCTACCGTGCGCTCTTTGAGCTTGACGGCTATCTGCTCACAGCCACCTACGAGGACGACTTTGGCGACACCTGGTATACCTACGAGAAGGAGGACGTCGTCGTCGACCTCTCCTATTATCTCTATGAAAACGAGAGCTGGGTAGACGTCTATATCTACTCCTCCCTCTCGACCGACCCGGACGAGGAGCCGGACGACGTCGAGCCTAAGCCCGAGGTTGGAAATAAGGTCGGAAATACCGCACCCGTCATGGACCTTCAGCTGATAGGCAAGGATGGCAGCGTGAGCCTCGAGGACTATAAGGGCAGGACCGTTGTTATCAACTTCTGGGGCACGTGGTGTCCGTATTGCCTTATCGAGATGCCGCACTTCGACGACGTGGCAAGCGAATATGCCGACGAGCTGACCGTGCTGGCGATACATAACTACGATAATACGAGTGAAGCGGAGGATTATATAAAAGAAAACTACCCCGACTCGGATATCGTTTTCGCTATGGATACCCCCGTTTCCGCAAGCTACGACGCCTACTACTCCGCTCTTGGCGGCAAAGGCTCATACCCGATGACGGTGATTGTCAATGCGGACGGCGTTATCACCTTCAGCCGTGTCGGAGCGATGGATCACGCATCGCTTATCGCCGCTATAAACACCGCAAGATTTGGAACCGGCGAGCCCTTTGCCAACAATGAATTCAGTGAGGAGGATAAGGCTCTCTTCACCGACTATATCGGCGAGGTAATCCCCTTCCTCCCCAATAACGAATACTATATCGAGGGCTACTACGAGGAGGCTGACTACGAGCACGGGCTCAACTTCTACACGATGGGGAACACCGAGGCTCACTTCCAAGCCTACCTCGGCATACTCGATGCCGCAGGCTATCAAAGGACCGCAGCCTACGAGGACGACTACGGCGACACCTGGTATACCTATGAAAAGGGCGGCGTCGTTATCGACCTCTCATACTACCTCTACGAGGGGGTAAGCTGGGTTGACGTTTATATCTACTCAGAGCTTTCGACCGAGCCCGAGGAGGAGCCGGAGGACACGACCACAGCCGTCGAGGGCGTCTTGACCAACGACGGAAAGGGGCTGCCCGAGGGGCTTGACGGCGTCCACGACGTTGACCTGACTAAGGCGGAATATGCCAAAAACGTTACCGAAACCGGATATTATCTCGACGGATGCCCGACGGTGGGCTCGCCTGCAGTGCTGGTTATCCCCGTTGAGTTTTCGGATATAACTGCCGAGAGCCGCGGCTATTCGATAGATGCGATAAAGGCGGCGTTCCTCGAGGGGGGAGTAAACGATTATCACAGCGTTTACGACTACTACTTCACGTCGAGCTGGGGTCAGCTGACCCTGGATATCACCGTGCTTGACGAGTGGTTTATGCCCTCAGAATCCAGCGCTTACTACGAGGCGCAGACGATGGAATACTTCGGTGCCGAGACCGCCATCGGCGATCAGATGGTCATCGACGAGGCGCTCAGATACCTTGAGGGAAGAATGGATCTCTCTGCCTTTGACAGCGACGGCAACGGGATGATAGACGCCGTCGTTATCATCAACACTCTTGAGATCGACAGCGAGGACAACTTCAACAGGGCATACAGATACTGGAACATATACACCGACGCAGAGGATAATTACTACACCTACGACGACGTCAGCGCTAACGACTATATGTGGGCGTCCTTCCAGTTCCTCCACGAGGACGAGCTTGGCGGCTTTGATGACGAGAGCGCTATGAACACCTACACCTACATCCACGAGTTTGGCCACGTGCTTGGTGCGGACGACTACTACGACACGGCGAAGGTCGGCTCGCCTATGGACGGGCGCGACGTGATGGACTCCGAGGCGGGCGACCATAACGCATTTACGAAGATGCATTACGGCTGGCTGGACTTCTCGAGGCTTATCGTCGGTGAGGGTAGGTTTGAGATGTCGCTCGGTGCCTTTATCACCTCGGGTGACACCATCCTGCTTGCGGCAAACTGGGACGATGCGCTCGGCTTATATCAGGAATACTTCATCATAACCTACTACCGCAATATCGGACTTAACGAGGGGGAGAACGCAGGCTACTTCGAGACCGAGGGCATCGTCATCTACCACGTTAACGCATCGCTCTACGCTGATAAGCAGGGCGACGTCACCTACTACGATCCCTACTACAACAACACCGACCCCTCCGACGAGGAATACGGAACGGCGTTCAACCTCATCGAGCTTGTGAGCATCAAGGGGCACTCCATCTTTGGAGAGGGCGACAGCGTGAGCGGCCTCGTCACCGATGGGGGCACCGAGATCCCCTACCGCATCACGGTAGGCTCGCTTGCGGATGACAACGCCGAGCTGACTATAACCTACGCCGGATAATGGCGAGGACATCAGCCATCCTATTATAAGCAAAAGGAGCTTTCACTGCTGAAAGCTCCTTTTTTTGTCGATATCGCTTACGAATAGACGCGGTATGACAATTATTATTTACATAAAGCTGTTATTTCGCAACATCAACGCCGTCTTGGGTATATAAGCAAGAGAAAGTGCTGACGGATCATCCGCTCAGGATAAAAACATACGGATGAGGCGGCTGTTTGCCTTTTTATAGGGCTGGTAGCGCATGGGGAGGTCGAGGCGTGTCGACTTTTCTACTATGCTCTTATAATGCGTGAAGGCGGCAAAGCCGTCACGGCCGTGGTAGGAGCCCATTCCGCTCTCGCCGAAGCCGCCGAAGCCCATCTCGGTGGTTGCGAGGTGGATGACGGTGTCGTTTATGCAGCCTCCGCCGAAGCCGAGGCGACCCGTAAGCATAGAGGCAAAGCGCTTATCCTCGGTGAAGAGGTAGAGGGCGAGCGGCTTCTCGGTATCTCTGAGTGCGGAGTAGATCTCCTCCTTATCGTCATAGGTCAGTATCGGGAGGATGGGGCCGAAGATCTCCTCCTTCATCACAGCGTCATCCCGGCTGACGCCGTCAAGCACCGCGGGAGAAATGCGGAGGCTATCTTGGTCATACTCGCCGCCGAGGACGAGCTTTTTTCGGTCTATCAGGGAGAGGAGGCGGTTAAAATGCTTTTCGTTAACTATCCTGCCGTAGGAGGGGTTGGCGAGCGGTGATGCGCCGTACTGCGCCATGATTTCGGAAATTATACACTCGACGAGCCTATCCTTTACCGATGAGTGGCAGAGGATATAGTCGGGGGCTACGCAGGTCTGACCACAGTTTAGGAGCTTGCCAAAGACTATCCTCCTTGCGGCAAGGGGTATCCTTGCCGTTTCGTCCACGATGCAGGGGCTCTTGCCGCCGAGCTCGAGGATAACGGGTGTGAGATGCTCTGCCGCACGGCGCAGCACCTCCCTGCCGACCGACTGACTGCCCGTGAAGAAGATGAGGTCGAACTTCAGCTCTAAAAGACAGCTGTTCTCCTCCCTGCCGCCGAGGACGCAGGACACCTGCTCGGGTGAAAAGACCTCGCCTATCATCCGCTCGATAAGTGCGGAGGTTGCGGGTGAGTAGGCGCTCGGCTTGACTATCGCCGTGTTGCCTGCGGCTATCGCATCGATCAGCGGGCCGACCGTGAGCAAGAAGGGATAGTTCCAGGGGCTCATAATAAGCACGCTGCCGTAGGGGGAGGGCAGCTTGTAGCTGCGCGCCGGAAACTGGGCGAGCGGCGTCCTCACCCTCGTCGGCTTCATAAGCCCCGGGAGGTGAGAGATCATATAGGAAAGCTCGGATAAAGTCATGCCTATCTCGCACATATACGCCTCGTCAGCGCTCTTGCCAAGGTCGGCAAAAAGAGCCTCCGAGATCTGTGCCTCGTGGCAAGAGATCCACGCCCTCAGCGCCTTCAGGGCATTTATGCGATAATTGTAAGTGAGGGTGCTTCCCTTTTGAAAATATTCTTTTTGAGCCCTGAGTCTGGC
This sequence comes from Clostridia bacterium, assembly GCA_017501245.1. GTDB lineage: Bacteria > Bacillota > Clostridia > Oscillospirales > CAG-272 > UBA1740. The sequence continues at coordinate 1,461 of JAFVXI010000023.1, read as the reverse complement.
TTCTATCATCTGCTTTTCCATAGCTTGTCCGTCCGTTTTTTCATATATTTGTTTGCTTTTTTATTAATTATACCACCCGAAAGTGAAAAATACAATAGCTATCACGTTAAGAATACCGGCGAGAGCAAGCATCCTCCTCCCGGCCAAAAAGCGCTAAGCGATCTCCTAACACGCAAGCCTTGAATAATATCAGCTCTTCTGCCCCGATAAATGAAAAAGCGTGCCCTCATTACAGAGGACACGCTTTTTTATAGAGTTGTTCTATTAAGCCTCGAGCTTAGGAATAACAACGTTCTTACGGTTGGAGAGCTGGGTGAGAGCTGCATCGGTGAATACAGCGTCGCACTCTGCGCAGTACCAGTACTCAACGTTGCCGTCAGCCTCGGTGGTAGCCTCAACTGCTTCTACGTGAATGATATCAGCGGTGTGAAGAATGGTGAGGTTAGGACGGTTGGTGAGATATCTGCCGTTTGCATCGGAATATACTCCGTCGCAAGCTGCGCAGTACCAGTACTCAGCACAGCCGTTCTGATGGCAGTTTGCTGCAACGCCCTCTACGTGGGTGAGGGTGTTCTCAGCGGGGATAACAACGTTCTTATGGTTGGAAAGCTGGGTGAGAGCAGCGTCGGTAAATACTGCGTTGCACTCGGAGCAGTACCAGTACTCAATGTTGCCATTGGTGTGGCAGCCTACCTCGGCAGCCTCTACGTTAACGATCTCTGCGGTTGCAGGAGTGATAACGCTCTTGAAGTTGGAGAGCTGGGTGAGAGCAGCGTCGGTGAATACGCACTCGCACTCTGCGCAGTACCAGTATTCAACGTTACCGGTCTGGTGGCAGCCTGCCTCGATAGCCTCTACGTTAACGATCTCTGCGGTTGCGGGAATTACTACGCTCTTAATGTTAGAAAGCTGGGTGAGAGCCTTGTCGGTGAAGACAGCAAGGCACTCCTCGCACTGCCAGTACTTAACGTTACCGTTCTGGTGGCAGTTTGCTGCAACAGCATCGGTGTGGCTGACAACTGCGGTGTGAGGGATAACGAGGTTCTTGCGGTTGGTGAGCTGGATGCCCTGTGCGTCAGCAAATACCGCCTCGCACTCTGCGCAGTACCAGTACTCAGCACAGCCGTCCTGATGGCAGCCTACTGCAACTGCATCAACCTTGGTGAGACCAACGGTCGAAGGAATTACAACGTTCTTAGTGTTAGAAAGCTGGGTGAGAGCTGCATCGGTGAAGACAGCAAGGCACTCCTCGCACTGCCAGTACTCAACGTTACCATTCTGGTGGCAGTTTGCTGCAACAGCATCGGTGTGGCTGACAACTGCGGTGTAGGGGATGGTGAGGTTCTTGCGGTTGGTGAGCTGGATGCCCTGTGCGTCAGCAAATACTGTCTCGCACTCTGCGCAGTACCAGTACTCAGCGCAGCCGTTCTGATGGCAGCTAACCTCAACAGCAGCAACGTG
>JAFVXI010000022.1 GCA_017501245.1 Clostridia bacterium | reverse complement strand
TTCTGCTTGTGTAGGGGTTCCCCGAAGCGAAGTATGAGCTTTGGGGGTTCACGTGTAGGGGTTCCCCGAAGCGAAGTATGAGCTTTGGGGGTTCACGTGTAGGGGTTCCCCGAAGCGAAGTATGAGCTTTGGGGGTTCACGCATATGGGTTTGGGCTTAACCAATTTGCCTTTGAGCACTCAGGTGCGATTCTTGCGCTTTTGTAAAAGCAAAACGTTCTCCGCTAAGGGCATCACCCCTTGTGCTTGCTTCTTTTTTTATCTGACGCCTTACCCGTCGGGTTAAGTTGCGAGCGCCCCTGCTTATTGCCGCCTCACCTCGAGGCGCATATTTCTCGCATCGGAAAGCCTACGCTCTCCTTGGGCGCATATTTCGTCACAACAAATAACAAAAGCTCCCGCGGCGATCTTCTTTACGCCCCGAAGGACAAAGCCCTACCCTCTCACGGTATATTTATCCATTATCTCCTGCATCTCGAGCGAGGCTGCGCCAAGCTCACGCTTGAACTCCCTTGCGCTGACTCTGTATGCGCCGTTGCCGAGGATGACGAACTGCTCCTCAAGATCCGAGCTTACCACCCTGACGTAATTCGTGTCTGCGATCTGGTAGGTTGCCTTTTCTATGTAGGTGTCTGCCGTCTGCTTCGACCTCGTGTAGACTACGGTGACGTCGCCGTATTTTTCCACGCTTCCCTCTCCGCCCTTGACGCCGTGCGCATCAAAGACGATTATCACCCTCACACGCTTGAACGCCGCATAGCTGCACATGCTCCTGATCAGCATCTGCCTTGCGATGTCAAAGTCGACGCTCCTGCCTCTTTTCGCCATATCCCAGTCGTAGATGACGTTGTAGCCGTCGATGATGAGATATTCGTCGCCCCTCGGCCTTGGGGTCCTGCGCCCCTTAGGCTTAGCCTCGGACGCCTTGTTTTCAACCCTCTCGGAGTAGCTCTTGCGCCTTATCTTGCCATAAGTAGCCTCGAAAATGCGCTCTAGCTCCTTATCCTCCTCGACACTTCCCTGATAGCTCTTTCTTTTTTGTACGGCTGCAACTATCTCCTCCTCGTCGGCTTCAGCCTCGCCGACCGAGAGATGCATAAGCTCGTCTGCCTCATACCACGGCACGAGATAACCCGCACCCGCCTTGCAGAACACGGAATCCGCCGTGTTTCTCTCGTCTCTGTCGGGGTCGTAGCCCTCACGCTCCCTAAGCGCCTCCTGATCCGAGTGAGGCACGTAGGGTCCGACCGTCATAGCAATCCTGCCGGCTCCCTTGGTGTATGCACGCAGGGTGGTTGAATAGGAGCGCATCGTTTCTACGGGGCAGTTGCCCTCGACGATAGCGAGATCTCCCTCTATCTCGGGCGCCTTAACGCTGCCGCGCATAGCCGTGACGTCGGTGAGCAGCCTGCCCAGGTTATCCCTCGGAAGCTCGACACGGAAGTCGAAGGTCGGCTCGAGGATGACGGTTCCCGCCTTTCGCAGCCCCTGCCTTATCGCACGGTAGGTCGCCTGGCGGAAGTCGCCGCCCGAGGTGTGCTTCTGATGCGCCTTTCCGATGAGGAGCGTTATCTTAACGTCGGTCAGCGGTGCGCCGATAGAGGTGCCTCGGTGGACCCTCTCCTTGATATGCGTTATTACCAGCCTCTGCCAATTTAGGGCGAGGTCGTCCTGCGCACATTCGGTAGCCGCGATAACTCCCGAGCCCTCGGGCAGTGGCTCAATGCGCAGATGCACCTCGGCGTAATGCCTGAGCGGCTCGAAGTGTCCCGATCCGATGACCTCGTCGGCAACCGTTTCCCTTTATAGTATGCGCCCCTCGTCAAATTCGCATTCAACGCCAAAGCGCTCCTTCAGTATATCGGTCAGGATCTCCCTTTGGATGTCACCCATAAGGCTGAGGCGTATCTCCTTTAAGCTCTCGTTATAGGTGAGACCGAGCGAGGGGTCCTCCTCGGCCAGTGGCGAAAGGCGCATAAACACCTCGTACGGGTCTACCCCTTCCTTAAATTTAAGCGAATAATTCAGCACGGGTGCCAGCATAGAGGAGTCGTTATGCTCAAAGCCGAGTCCCATTCCCGCCTCGGTGCCCTCGGTGCCGTAGATGGCACAGACGACGCCGGGCGTTGCCAGCTTCAGGGGCGAGGACTTGTCACCGTCGAAGAGCCTTATCTCCTCGATCTTCTCCTCCCTCGTCTCGCCGCTCTTAGTCTTATAGCTGATGAGCGACTTGGGCGCAAGCGAGCCGCCCGTGATCTTGGTAAAGGCTACACGCCTCCCCTGTGCGTCACGGTCTATCTTATATATCCTTGCGCCAAACATATCCGAGGGATATTCTATCTCCTCGACGTATTTATTGATCCCGTCGAGAAAAACGTCGACGCCTTTAAGCTTTAACGCCGATCCGAAATAGCAGGGAAAGAGCGTGCGGCGCCTGATGGCCTGTCTGATGGAGTCGGTCGATATCGTTCCCCCATCAAAATACTCCTCCATCAGCTTGACGTCCGAGCCCGCGACCCCCTCGAAGAATTCCTCATCCTCCCCCCTCGAAAAATCCTGGCAGGAGGGAGAGAGTGCGACACGAAGCTCGGCGAGCAGGTCCTGCCTGCGCCTGTCGGCTATGTCACACTTGTTTACGAAAATAAAGGTAGGTATACGCCTTGCCGAGAGCAGATGCCATAGCGTCCTCGTATGTGCGGTAACACCGTCGGTGGCGCTGATGACGAGGATGGCGTAGTCCTCGACCGAGAGCGCTCTCTCGCACTCGCAGGAAAAGTCGACGTGGCCGGGCGTGTCGATCAGCGTCACCCTGCCGCCGGCAAGCTCCATCGAAGCCATCTTTGAAAATATCGTTATTCCCCTCTCACGCTCGAGCGAATGCGTGTCGAGAAAGGCGTCCCGCTTGTCAACTCTGCCGAGCTTATCGATAGCCCCCGAGGTATAGAGCATAGCCTCGGTGAGCGTGGTCTTTCCCGCATCTACGTGCGCAACTATACCGATAACCGTCTGTCTCACGCACAGATCCTCCCATTTTGCCACCCGTGTAGGCGGTTTTAGTCATAATCAAGCTATCCGTACTCCCCTTACGTACTTCGCCGAGATGCCGTAAAGATCGAGAGCACAGTATGCGGCGCTTTCAACTCTGTCCTTGATAGAGAGCGCCATAGGCCTTTCGATGAGGCCGTCGTCAAGCACTACCGCCGACAGCTCGTAGCCGGCATCAAAGCCTCCGACCCTGCCGAAGAACTCTCCGCCGCCCCGCGTTGCAAGGTAGAACGCCTCCGCAAAGGAGAGCGGCTTTGCCGACTGATCTACAAGGCGCCAATAGAGCTTAGACACCTGAACGGCGTCGCAGATCGCCTCAAACATCGAGTCGGTATGCCCTCCCGCAACGTCCGAGCCGAGCCCCATCCTTAGGCCGAGATCAAGATACTTTCTGATCGGAGCGATACCCGAGGAAAGATTGATGTTTGACGCCGGGCAGTGAGCCACGAAGACGCCGTTTTCCTTCATCCTCTGCATCTCCTCCTCGGTGGAATAGACGCAGTGCGCCATAATGGTGTTGACAGCCTTTCCCCTGGTATGCTCGGTGCCAAACAGACCGTGATAGTCGTATGCATCGCCGTAAAAGGCAGACTTTGGCGCTAAGCGGCGGACAAACTCGACCTCGCCCTGATTCTCCGACAGGTGCGACTGAACGGGCAGGTCGTATTCTATCTGTATCTCGCCTAGTCTATCAAGCAGCTTTTTTGAGCAGCAGGGGATAAAACGAGGCGTTAATATCGGTTTTGTTAACTTATATTTACCTTTTATGGCTTCAAGCCATTCCACCGTTTCTCTTGCGGAGGCTTCTGCGCTCGCCTCACAAAGCTCGGGCGGCGCCTCTCTGTCCATATTGACCTTGCCGACGTAGCTGACGATGCCGACAGCCTCAAGCTTATCCATAAGCAGCTCGGTCGCCTCCTTATGCTTAGTCGCAAAGATGGCGGCGTGGGTGGTTGCACCCCTTCTCATCGCATCGGCAAAGATGCTATAAGCCCTATCGGCATAGTCGGTGTCACGGTATTTAGCCTCCTCGGGGAAGGTCTTTTCGCTGAGCCAATCCATAAGCTCAAGGTCCATATCCGTGCCACGGTAGGCAAACTGAGGTGCGTGTATATGCATATCCACCATACCGGGGATAATCAGCTTGCCGCCGTAGTCAATAAGGGGCAGGCTGCGGTATTCCTCGGGCAGCTCGTCAAACACCCCCATCGAAACGCCATCCACCGAGACGAGGTAGCCCCCCTCCTTGGTAAACAGCTTATCCTTTGTTTCCGAATAGCATATATCTCCGTAAAGAACGAAGCTATTGCCGCTTATTTCTTTCATTGTATATTTCCGTTTCTATGTAATTTGGTATTCGCTCTGCGTATGGCTGCGTCGCTCTTCCTGCGGCATACAGCGCTACGCCGAGCTTCTCTTTTTAGTGCGTGGGGTTAACGCTCGGGGTATCGTCAGAGATCATTCTCTTCGCAAGCCGAGAGCCGCCCCTTTACGCATCAGCACTTGCCTCAAGGCGCCTTTGCAGCCATATATGCGGCTTGCCCTGCTCGTATTCCACCTCGGATGCGCGAGAATAACCGAGAGCGATATAAAAGCCCTCGGCGTGGCACTGAGAATGCAGCCTCAGCCTATCTCCTCCGAGTGACCTTGCGAGCCCCTCTGACGCAGAAATCAGCGCTTTTCCAACACCCGTACCCCGATATTCCTTCAAGACAGCGAGGCGACCGAGGATATATCCCTTACCGCCGTCATCCTTAAAGAGGCGGCATACGCCTATCGCCTGCTCCCCGTCGTAGGCGAGGATATGGTGTGCAGCCCTGTCGATCTCATCCTCCTCATCCGTGAAGCCCTGCTCCAGGACAAAGACCTTAACTCTTATATCCATCGCCTCTTTTGGCAGGATATTGTAAATTTTAATTGTCATTTTCTTCGTTAATTTTCTCCGTTACAGCTTCAGACGCACTCTCCGTCGCAGCTTCTCCAACGCTCTGATCGAGCTTGTCTACTACTCGCTTCAAGATGCCCATGGCCTGCATTCCTATCGCAAGGACGAGAAAGACGCCGAGGATATAAGCCGTGAGAGTGGCTATATGGCTGCCGAAGATATCTATCATATATATTTTACTCGTTCCGTAGGGATCCATGCCGAAGTAGGATCTGTGGAAAACATAGTTCAAAACAACACCCGTGCCAATAAGAGAGTAGACCGCAATAAGCGATTTTGCGAGATTTTTGAAGCTCGCCTCGACCTGCCCGGAAAGTATGAGATATATACCGAAGAGCGAGCAGATCATATGACAAGCCGCCTCGGAGGTATAGAGCAGATTTGCCTCCAGCTTAAAGCTGACGAGATACGCCTCCTCGGGGCTGAGAAGCATCGCAACGAACATTCCGACGCTGAGAAAGGCTATCATCGGATAGAGATAGCTCTTTACCTTGTCACTCATAAGGAGGGTCAGAGGAATGAGCGTGCAGACGAGAGGGCTGATGTTGTCGAGCGTCATCCAGCCGTCGCCGAGCGCCCCTCGCTCAAACTCGGCGTAGTTCCAGGAAAAGAAGAAAACGATATCAGCGATGATAAACGCAAGATTTATCAGCTTCGGGTTCATTTTGCCGTGGTAGAAGCATAAGAGGACAAGACTGGCGAAATAGACCGTCGCCATTATCCCGAGCATAAACATCATATTCATGCGGCGGTCTCCTGCTTTCCTATAGCGCTGAAGTCGGGTATTCTGATAGGGAGATCAACATCATCGCCCTTTTCAAAATCCACGCCGTCGCCCGACGCACCCGGCACCACCTGATCCACAAACGGGATATCAGGCTGCTTTATCGGGTCCTTAATCCCGGGAAAGATCTCCTTATCAAACTCAAACAGCGGCCACCATTTAAGAGTTACGTCATCGGTCGCCCAGCCGCTCTCCCAGCCGCTCGGAGCAAAATTCTTGATGCATCTGAGGTTGATAACGAGCCCCTCGGTGTCAAATGCGCCGACACCTATCCGCAGTACGCTCTTTGGCATCTCCAGCTTCGTAAAGCTCTCACAGCCCGAAAAGGCGTAAGCGCCTATCTCCTCAAGCGCATTTGGCAGCACCACGTCGCTAAGCTGTGCGCAGTCAAGAAACGCAGATCGTCCGATCCTCGCAAGCGTCTCGGGGAAGCTGACGGAGGTAAGAGACGAGCAGCCCGAAAATGCAGAGTCGCCGATCTCGCTGACGGCACCCCCGAGCGTAAGAGCCGCAAGGCTCTCACAGCCAAGGAAGCTCTCGGAGCCTATCACCTTGAGCGCCTCGGGCAGAGCCACGGAGGCAAGAGACGAGCAGCCCGAAAAGGCGGAGTCGCCAAGCACGGCGAGCGTCGAGGGCAGGACTACCGACTCAAGCGACGTACAGCCCGAAAAGGCGCCGTCGCCGATAGATACGATGCCCTCAAGCATATATACGTTGGTTATGCCCGTGCAGTCCTTAAATGCACCCTCTCTGATGCCGAGCACCTTTTTCCCGTCGTGGTAGGCGCCTATGTAGACGTCGCCCTGAAGGTCCCCGAAGGCGCCGACTATCTCGCAGTAGTTACTGTCCTCCGAGGAGGAATAATCGATGCCGGCGGTCGTTTCGTATTCCCATATCGCACGCACGGTGATGTCCTTTGTGACCTTCGTATAGTACGTGCTCCAGGAGTGGAGGAAGCAGCCGTCCTTAGCCACGACGGGAGGAGTTGCGCTGCCTCCCTGTATGACCTCCTGAACGAGGTCGCCGCTGAGGAGGGTTCCGCCGTTCAGATCAAAGGTCACGGTGTAGCTTTTCTTTCCCGCAAAGAATACGAGGATAAGGATCACCGCAACGGCGATAAATTCAATTCCAAAAAATATAGCGAGCTTGATCTTTTGCTTCATGCTTTAGTTTTCCTTTTCGTTGGTTTGTGAATCATCGGTTTTCGTTTTTCCCCCGAGCCATTTCTTAAATAGATGCAGGATATAAAAGACAGCAAGCCCGACAGCTATGATAACGACAATGCCGAGGAGCATAACGAGATCACCATCATGGGCAAATATCTCGTCGATATTCAAGCCGAACAGTGATAGCAGCCCTACCCCTGCCCCGAGGGCAAGGAGCGAGAATAGGATCTCGAGGAGGGCGTCTCCGAGCCGCTCCCCGAAGCTGCTTTTTTTATTATCTTCGCTCATATATGCCTCCCCGTGTTAAATAAGCGCAAAATTTCCATGCTCACTCAGCCCTTTTCCGAGCTGTACTCGGTGAGCTTATCCGGGAAGTTTACCGTCATGCCGTCGACCCCTGCGTCGTAAACCGCCTTCATAACGTCGGTATTAGAGATGCCCCACGCACGCACGTTAAAGCCCATGGCGTGCCAGGCGTCAACTCTTTCCTTCGTTACGTCGCTGCCCTTCGGGCATAATTCGCTGACACCGAGCGCTAAAAGCTCTGCGATTATCTCGTCGGCAGACTTGACCTCGGGCGCCCCCTCGGTCTTACGGTAGAGTGAGCAAAGATAGCCCGTCTTAAGCTCCGGTGCGACCGCACGCATGCTTCTTACGGCGTCCAGGATAAAGGAGGTGACGACGACCTTATCCTCCACCCCGTGCTTATAGATCATATCCCTGACCTCACGCTCGATGCCCTCGACCTTAAGCTCGATAGCAAAGGTGATGTCGTAGATCGAAAAGTGCGCAAGGAAGTCGTCGAGAGTAGGAATTTTATCAGTAAGTACACCATTCTTTACATTATGCGCTCTCAACTCCTCGTAGGTATAGTCCTTTATCGAGCCCTCGATGCCGAGTATACGTCCAAGGGTGTCATCGTGATATAGCACGAGGACGCCGTCCTTCGTCATCTGGACGTCGGTTTCAATTCCGTTTGCGCCCATATATATTCCCGTATAGAAGGAGAGCATCGTATTTTCGGGGCAGTAGGTGGATGCTCCTCTGTGTGCGTAATTAATAAATTTCTTAGCCATTTTTCTTAAATTCCTTTTCTTGCATTTTCAACCAGATCGATAAAGAGCCTCATCTCGCCCTCGTCACGTGCGCAAAGGCGCTCGGGATGCCACTGATAAGCCATAAGGTATGGATGCTCCTTGGAATAAAGCGCCTCGATGACCCCGTCGGGAGCCACCGCCATAACCTCCAAGCCCTTGCCCGCCTTTTTGACCGACTGGTGGTGGAAGCTGTTTATCATATGCTCGCCCGCCCCTATAAGAGCGGCAAGCGGTGTGCCTTCAAGCACGGTGGCAGAATGAGCGTAGTCGTATTTCGGCGCCGTCTGCCTATGCGGAAAGCTCTCGCCGAGCTGGCTCGGTATATCCTGATAGAGCGAGCCGCCGAGCGCCACGTTTATCAGCTGCGCACCTCTGCAGATGCCCATTATCGGCTTTCCCGTTTGGTAGATTATCGGGAAGGCGAGCATCTCCGCCTCATCCCTCGGGTGCGACACCTCACCAAGCCCGGGCAGAGCCTCCTCGCCGTAGTAGGTTGGATCAATATCCACCCCTCCCGTAAACAGGAAGCCGTCAAGAAGCCCTGCGTAGCGCTCCACGTCCGAAGGCTCAAGGGTGTACGGCAGTAGCAGCGGCGTTGCGCCCGCCTCCTCGATGGCGTGGACGTAATCACACATTGCAGACCGGTTTTTCTCAGCGTCTACCGTAACAAATAATCCTATCGTTGGATTCATCTTAATAACCTACGTTTTCTACGGAATACTGCTCCGGGTCAAAGTCCGAGAGCTTTACGTCAGCCGGGTCGATGCCGAGCTGACCCGAGATAAACGACACGACCGTTCTGCCGACGAACTCTCTGCCCTCGTCGGTGTAGAAATGCACGCTGTCGGTGCGATAGCTCTCGGGGGTGTCCTTCGTGGCGGTGTAGAGATCAAAGATGACCTCGTCGGTTGAGGAGAGCGCACGCAGGGCGGCGGCGTTATACTCCTCGATAACCGAGTTTCTGCGCTTGAAATTAGGGCCGCATCTATCCTCGATGACCGAAACAGAGGTCGCAAAGGCGATCTTCGCCTTCGGGAAGAGCATCCTCAGCCTCTTGTCGATCCTCGGCACGGTCGCCTCGTAGCAATCGACGGGCACGAGAGGTCCGTCGCCATACATCTCAAGCAGATCCCAGAGTCCTGCGTTCCAAAGCACGAGGTCGGCATCCTCCGGCCACTCATACTTCGCCTTCCAGTCGTGGAGGAAGCGAAGCACGTTAAAGGAATATCTTCCGTTTTCGGGAGCGTAATAGACCTCACAGACGCCCTCGAGCGCCGCCTTTACGTATTTGTCATAGCCCATTCTCGTCGAATCGCCTATAAGAATTATCTTTTTCATATGTCCTCCGTATGTTATAGCCCTAGGGCGTTATTTATCCTTTTCGATCTTTATTCTTGACTTGCACCAGCTTACCCCGGTCTTTACGACCCTGCCAGGCACGCCTGCGATAACGGCGTTTTCCTCACCGTATGCTTTAACGAGCGTCGTCGTTGCGGCAACCACAGAATTATCAGCCACGTGAACTCCCTTAAGGCAGGTGACCTTGGTTCCTATCCAGACGTGATCTCCGATCACGATGTCGGCAGAGGGGTTGATGCGCTCGCCGTCAAGGTTGAGAAGACTATGCGAATCTCCCGTGCGGAAATGTATATCGCTCGAGAATAAGCAGTCCTTTCCTATCGTGATAGACGTTCCCTCTATTGCCGCAAGATGCGTTTTGCCCGAAAGCTGGCAATGCTCGCCCAGCTCTATCTTGTTGCCCGAGTCCTCGATATAAAATTCTACGTCCGCAAGATAGCACCAGTCACCTATGACTATTCTGTTGTTATCACCCTCAATATGTATCCTGCAGCCCTTAAGCCTTGCAAAATCACCGATAACTACCTCGTTGTTTTTGCCCGAGCTTTTTATCTTCAGACCACGGATCACGCAAACGCCCGCCTTCAGCTTCAGCCCCTTTGCGCCTAGCTTGTTCCTCGGGTTGAGGCGGTTATATGCACCTGATAAGAACCTGAACAGTCCGTAGTGGGATCTGACAGTTTTTACGAGCTTCTCCTTATTCATATGATACTTCCCTTTCTCGAAAGACGTTAATTCTTTTTCAGGACAGCCATCTCCACCGCCTTAATTGCAATCGCTCTTTCGGCGTCGCTCATCTCGGCGTCAAGCTCGTTGAAGCTCTCGCCCTCGAGATCGATATCGGTGAGGGTCTTAAGCCAGGTGAGCGCAAGGATATATCTGCCGACTCCGAGCGAGGCGTGGAAGCCGTCGCGGTGGACGGACCCGATGCCAAGCTCAAGCGCCGCCTCCATAGCGTCGCCGGAAGGGATAACTCCGTCAGCAGCTATCATCTCGGCGGCAAGGCGGTATGCTCGCCTGACGTCCGCCATCATAGCCCTGGGGTCGTCATAGCCAAGTGCGGCGAGCCTGTCGGTCCCCACCTCGTATGCCCAGGTCTGATGGATAAGGAGCTTTGCCTTAGGGCAGTATTTTCTGACGTAGTCGGCGAGAGCCTCGATATAGGGCGTGTAGCTGTCGGGGTCGGGGCTCCTCGGGCTCGCCTGCTGAAGGGTTACGAAATCCCATTCATCAGAGATCAGCGCCTCCTTTATAGAGCTCTTAATGCCCGTCTTTTCGCCGCAAAACTCAAAGTCATACTCACGCCTGTCCTCGAGCATATTGATGTAGTGCCTGCGCAGGGGGCAACCGCCTATATAGAGGTTGACCGCCTTTACGGTTATGCCGTGGTGCTTGGCTATCGCCCTGAGATATCTCTGCGCATCCTGCGAAAAACTGTTTCCTATCGATAAAATCTTCATTGTTATGTAAACCTTTCTTATCATATCAAACGTAATCAGGCTTGGCAACAGCCGCGCCCGCTATATTCGTCATCTGAAGATCTCTTCTACCGCCTGCCCCTCGGCATCCCGCAGTCGGACGCCAAGCGCCCTTGCGATAGTCGGCGCATGGTTGAGGATAGAGCCCTCGGGGATGCGCACGCCGGCCTTGAAGTCGGGTCCGCAGGCGATAAAGGTCGGCTGAGCACCGCGCTCGGGCATATAGCCGTGCGTTCCTCTGCCGTAGCGATAGTCGAGGATGTCGAAGCCTCGCTCCGCAGGTGCTTCGGTATGCTCGCCGAAGCTGGATATTCCATCGGTTTCAAGGACGAGGTCAAAGTCGCCGAAAAGACCGTATCTCTCGATCAGCTCCTCCTTGCCAAACACACGCTCGAAGCCATAGCTGCCCGTCGCAGCCATCTCACGCAGCAGCCCCTCAACGCCCGCTCTCGACTCGGCAGTGGCACCATGGGAGAAATGGACCTGGGCGGATGCGCCCGTGCTTTTGACGTATGCGTCGTAGGAGGTTATACATCCCTCCTCGTCCACTCTGATATAGCCCGCCTCCTTTAAGTAGAAGTTCGGCGAGATTATCCTCGAGATGTCTATCTGCCCGTGGTCGGAAAGCACTATCACGTCGGTCTCCTCCTCGATCCCCGCATCACGGATGGCGTCGAGAAGCATTCCTATCCAGCGGTCGGTCTCGGCTATTGCCTGCTCCACCTTATCGCTGAAGACGCCGGTTGCGTGCCGCTGATTATCTACGTAGGAGGGGTGGGTCAGGAGGAGGTTTGGCTTATATCTTCTGATTATTTCGGCGCTCACAAACGCCTGAAGCTCATCTACCCCCGGATGCAGATCTCTGTGACCGTATTTTTCTATCCCCTCAGCCAGTATATCCATCACGGAGGGGGTCGCTCCAAGCTCACGGAACACCTCCATCGGCTCGTGATCCCTGTCTTTGAAATAGAAGTTCAGCCCCGCAGGCACGAGATAGTCTATCACCTCGCCGCCCCCTGCGGTCATCGGCCAGCAGGATGAAGCCGTAACCAGCCCCGCCCTCTTTGCGGCGTGGAGAAGCGTGTCGCAGCCTATCTCGTCGAGGCGGTTACGCCACTCGACGCTCCTTTTAGGGTCATCGGGATGGAAAATATAGTTGCTCGTTATGCCGGTCTTGCCCGCAGGCGCACCCGAGATAATGCTTGCGTGCGCAGGATGAGTGAGCGTGGGATAGATGCTCCGCACACGCTCGATGACCGAGCCCGACCCGATAAGCCTTGCGAAGCTCGGCAGGGTGCTTGCGTATTCAAGATCCTCAAAAACCATAGCGTCAACGCTGATGACTATAACGTGCTTGCTCATTCTCGTTTCCTCTCCGTTTTTTTCTTAGCGGAATAAGCCTCCGCTTTTCGGCTTTCTAAACCCGATATGCTAATCGCTCTATGTTTTTAGGTCGATCTCGCCCGAGACAGCTTTTACACGATCCACGGGATCTACCGCCACTTTTCAGAGCTTTTTTAAACCCGTATTATCTTTTTTGATGCTATAACGGTCACACCGAGCCTATAGGAGGTATCAGCTCCTCAAGATACACCGACCGATAGCCACGGTCGGCAAGTATAGAGGCGGCAACCTCCAGCTTCTCCCCGAAGGAGGGCTGATACGCCGCATAGTCGGGATAAAAATACTGCTCGTGTATCATAACCGAGATCATTTCCCGAGAGGATAATCCCGTCAGCATTAAGGCTATCTCCTCCACCGTGTGCTTATTTAAAACTATATCTATCCCACGGTAGATCATTCCGCCGTCGGCAACCGTCTCGCCGCGCCTCAGCCTCTCACAGTCGGCAGGCGAGGTCCGGTAGGACACCTCGGGCGCCCTCTCGGTTCCGTATAGCCCGAGCAGCCCTCTGACGCCGGCATCAAAGAGAGCGGATACGCCCTCCCCCGTCAGTTGACAGTAATGCACCGTCGTCGTTTTGGCGAGCGAGGAGGGAGAAGCAAAGCGCAGGATCTCCCTGTTTACAGCGTCGATATCAGCCCTCACCTCGCCGTAGCCCGAGGCTATATATGGCTTGACGTTCTCAAGCCTTGAGTGAAATGAGAGCTTGAGCCACCCCGAGCATTCCTCCCATTCGTCTTTATATGCGTCCGTCATCATAGAAAGATCAAAGCCCGGACACTCGTAAAAGAGGTTCAGCTGCAGCCTGGCTCCGTCCCTCTCATGTAAGGAGCGCAGCAGGGCGAGATACGGGTGGTCAAATATGCTCCCCGGCATATCCCTTGTGAGCTCAGCGAGAAATCTGATATTATCGTCAACCGTGAGGGTATAGCACTTCATTTTTCCATTTCTCCGATGGCTGAAGCTAAATGGGGACACCCCACGATGAGCCTCCGCCACTTCAATGTATTTTTAACAGAAAATGCGCAGTATGTAATTTGTTATTTACATTATTAATATCAACGTCGCTCATCGATCAGACAAAAGCTCGTCAAAGCTCATAAGATATCTATCCGACACCGAGCGCATCTCATCGATAAGCTCGTCGGAGGAGGCGTCGTAGATCCCGTAGGCTATCATGCCCGCCAACCCTGCGGTAGACACGGCGTTAACGTTGTCGTCTACGAACACGACCTCCGAGACGTCAAAGCCCATCCTCTCTGCGGCGAGAGAATATATCCTAGGATCGGATTTAGTCGTGGAGAAGTCATCGCAGGACCAGACGTTTTCAAAAGCATCAAATATCCCAAGGCGCTTCAGGCAGGGGTCGAGCATATCGTGGGGGCTCGCTGTCAGGACCGAGAGGTGAGCCCCTTGCCTCTTCAGCTCGGCGAGCGTTTCGATCACGCCCTCCTTTGCGCCTATCCTGTTTGCATATGCGTCGTAGGCACGGCTGCGCATCCTCGCCGTCAGCTCCTCGGCGGGAGTCCTTACGCCTATCTTACGATAGTATTCCGCCGTTCCCGAGTAGCCGAGTGGCGTGATGATCTTAACGATATCGGGTGCGTAGGCGACCCCCTCCTCGTCAAGTATATGCAGCATTATCGAAACGTAGGTCGGCATCGAGTCGACGAGCGTTCCGTCAAAGTCAAAAAGATATGCCTTGCTTTTCATTAAGCTTCTCCGTTTATTTATTTGCGACCGCACTGCCTCGGCGGCAGCGTCGGTTTTTTATCGCAGAGTGCGAGTTACCGCCCTGCGGCGTCTTTTCTCTGAAAGCCTATCAAGCCGATGGCCCGCCTCAGCGATATTCCTCAAGCACCGAGCGGAGCAGCTCGGGGTCGTCGGTCATAATGCAGTCGCACCCAAGCTCGATGAGCTTTCTCATCGTGGGTGCATCGTTTATAGTCCAGTACTGCACGGCGATGTTTCTTTTGTGCGCACGGTCGATATAGTTCTTCTCTGCCAGATTCAGCGTGATGCCGACGTCGTACTCGGTGGGTATCTGGAGGCAGGCGAAGTCGCTCGTGTCAAAGAGGTTTACGCCGAGCATCTGCGTCAGGATAAAGACGGCGGCGGTTCCCGTCGGGGCGCCTCTGTAAAGCTCGGGATAATTTGTCTTAAGCTCCTCCTCGATCTCGTCGTGGAAGGTTCCGACAACTATCCTGTCCTTGTATACGGGATAGGCGTCAAGCGTTTCGGCGAGTATCCTGCACGCCTCGTAGCCCCTCTCGCCGCTATCCTTGATCTCTACGATAAAGAGCAGGTCGGGATGGCTCTCGTAAAACTCTGCGAACAGCTGCTCGACCGTTGCTATCTCGAGCCCCTTGGCGGATAGGTCGGTCTCATCCTTATAAATGCGCTCGCCCTCTGAGTCCTCAAAATAGTAGCCGAAGTTGTACTGCCTCAGCTCCTCGAGCGTCATATCCTTTATGTAATGGCGGTTTGACTTATCCTCGATGAGCGCCTCCATCTCCTCACGGGAGATGTCGCCGTTTACGTTTGAGGTCTCGTCGATGTAGCTGTCGTGGTTATAGACGAGATAGCCGTCCTTGGTGAGATAGAGATCGCTCTCGATTATATCGACCTCAAAGGTCCTCACCGCCTCACGAAAGGCGAGCATCGTGTTTTCGGGGTTAGAAACTCCGCCGCCTCTGTGCGCCGCTATCATAGGCAGAGCGCCTGCCTCAACTATAAAGGGGTTTTCTTCAACGTTCTTCTTCGGGGGTATGAGATTTATAGTGACGAAGAACAGTGCCACTACGACGAGGATGCTACTGAGAATAATCAATGCCTTTTTCATTTTTCCTATTCCTTTTCGCAATATGTAAATTTAGGTTTGCTTATTTGCTATAATTCCGCTTTGATTTGCGGAGGCTATATTCTTACTTAGTTTGGGATATGCGCTCGTCGAGGAGCATTTTGCAGCCGTCGGCGCACTCGATGCCCTCCATAGTTATCCCCTTCATATCTCCCGCAAGAGATACGGCGTAGGTGTTTCTTGCGTATACGTTCCTTATGGATATGTTATAGGTCTCGTCAGCGGTTGCGTGGCGCTCGCCGTAGAGGCGCACGTCGCCGACCCTGACGGCGTAAAGTCCGAGATCGAAGTAGCTGTTCTCGCCCGAGGTGTCACGCACTCCGTCTATCTCGATATCGTGTAAAGGCACGCCGCCTTGATTGAGTAAGCGTACTATCGTGCAAAAGGCGGAGGCGGCGACGCCCTTCACCTTGATGTGCGAGATGTCGGGCGGCAGTCCACGAACGGCGAAGGCTCTCTCAAGCGCACCGTTTAACCCCGTGATGGCAATCGTATCGTCCTCGGTAAAGCCGCTGATATTTTCGATAGTTATATTATTGCAGCCCTGTCTGATGTCAACTCCGTCGGCGTTTTTTATCAGGACCTCGTCGTATCTCTCGCGGATGAGGCCGTGATAACGCTCGCCGTTTTCGTCAACTCCTACGTCCGAGGCGAGGAAGTACATATCTCCGATATACCCGTTTCGGCAATAGATGAAATTCAAAGCCCACCAGCGCTGGCTGACACAGCGGATCCCGCTTATATGAAAGCCGTCAACGTTTGTGAAAAGCAGGAGATTGTTCTTCCATATCGGGGGTCTTTCGTCGGTCAGCTGATTTCTTTCGGACAGGCCGTTGTATTCTCCGCCGTCGAGCGTTGCGCTGGAGCGACCAAGCAGAGTTATGTTACGGTCGGCGCCCTCAACGGTCCTGCCAAGCTCGGTGTCGTGATGCTCGTTGACGAATATGTTAGAGTAGCACCCGTCAGCGAGGCGCAAATGACATCCGTCGAGAATGAGCGTAAAGTCGCTCGGCAGCCTTATCGCCTCGTCAATAATATAGTTTCCCACGACGGTTGCCGTGCGGCTTCCGTCCGAGATGGCATCCTTGATCAGGCGCCTTATATATTCTGAGCCTCCCACCTTATAAGCTATGTTCATTTCTTCTCCCATCGGTAAAATGTAACCTTTTGTTTTCCTTTTTTCTGTTTTTTATCCTGCCGCCGGGCTATCCGTCTATCAAGCCCAAGGAAGCCAGCTCTGGATAAAGTTGATAGATCAGCTCTAACGCCTCCTCGGTGCAGCAGTTTCTTACGTCGGCGATAAAGCTTTTATTTTCATATACGAAGTCATATCCGAAAAAATCCGTGATCCTGTATTCGGCGGTATAGGGTGCCTCTTTGGTAAACGGTGAGATGAACTCACCTACCGAAAGGATACGCCCGTCCGAATCCTTACCGCCCATCCTCTCTCCATCTGGCATCCTTGCATCCGATGCGGGGATAAGAGCCAGCTCCTTTGCCCGATAGCTGAAGGGTATAAACACGAGGAAATAACGACGCCTCACGGAAGATAGCACCGTCCTTTTTATACCCAAAAAGCCAACCCTCGTGATGGGCTCTTCTACGTCCATATAGAAATCGGCGAGCAGGAGCATCGGCAGCTCAGCTCCGTTATATCCGGCTATTATCCTCTGCATTCCTTCTCTCTTTCTTTCACGCACCCAACGGGTGCTATATCACGACACCCGGGGCGTCTATATCACTCCTCGGGCAGATAGAAGAACTGCTCGGGGCCGGTATCACGCATAAGCGTGCTTTTGCTTTTAAATTTCGTCATAAGAAGCAAAAAGACGTAAATATCTCCGCTGCAGCCGCCAAGGTGAAGCCCGAAAAGAAACGCCGTGAGCAGATAGTAAAGCGGGCTTAGGAAATAAAGTGCGATAAGAAGCGGAATAAACAGTACGGTGAACGAAACGAGGGGCGCCGTCACGGCGATGATAGCCGTCCTTCTGTAAGTGTAGACGTCGGGCACGCCGCAAAAGGCGCAGCTCCAGCTGAGCCCGAAGGTGAGTCTCTCGCCCGTCAGCGCCTTGTAGGCTAAGCCGTGCACCAGCTCGTGCAGGATGATATATCCGATCATCGCCGCAATAAAGACCACGGAGGCGATCATCATTCCTATGGGATCGGCTTCAAGCTCGAGCGTTTTTTCACCCCACCCGAGAGATAGGAAGGCAAGCGCCATAACGCCCGCCAGCACTAAAAGTGCGATCAGGTTAAAGATTAAGCCGAAGCCTAAGTTCTTCGCATTTATGTAGAGCGCCTCCTTATATCCCGTCGGCAGCTCTCTTTCAAAGCTTTTTTCGTTTTTCATTTTAAGCCTCACTTTTCAATACGCAGCTTTTTATTTCACGGAGTTTTTTTACAGCTTTATTTTCGTCAGTAAATTTCACAACAATATTGCTTACATCGTCATATTGCAGTATTCTAATTCCTGCTTGCTCGATGGCTACTACACGTTTTTTGTTGATTGTTATTCCATAATTCAGACGGAAATACGTAGCGATAATAATAACAATATCAAGCAGTAAACATAAAATCGCCAGAGCATAGTTGTGATCTTCTGTAATAAAAGCTACTGCCATTAAAACGAGTAATGTCAACAAAAAACGCAACACCGATCATAAACAGCCAAAGCTTTCGGTATTTGATTTTCATTTTGGCTTTGATCAATATGCTCCTTCCGCTTTGTTTACTAAACTGCTTTTAATATGAAATTTGTCGCTCTCCTTTAAATCAAGGAGCGTGACGGCACGCTCGAAAACCCCTTTACTCTTTTTGAATTCTGTCGGATGGTGCGCATCGCTGCCGAGGTAAAATTTGCATCCGCAGCTCTTTGCAATACGGAACGGACGGAGAACAACGTCCGCCTCATCATCTCCGAAGGACATATCGCTTTGATTCAATTCGATTCCGCA